>DATLJB010000023.1:0-16227 GCA_035539075.1 Terriglobia bacterium | reverse complement strand
CCCGGCATCGCCACCTCATCAAATCAATGTTCGCAGCCCGCGGCATGCTCACAGGCCGCAGGCATCGGTGATCTTGTCATAGGCGGCGGTGAAGCCGCTCAAACTGTATCTGTCCTCGCCGGTCCGGCCTTTCGCCGTGGTTGCCCGCAAGGACAGGCTGTCATTCTTCTTCATCGCCGCGACGATCTGGCGATCCTGGGCGTCGCTGCTGCTCCAGGCCCTGTCGCCGGCGATCTTCTGCAGCGTGAAGCTGCGTTTGCCGATCTTCAGGCTGACGGCCGTGCCCTTGCGCGGCTCGAAGCCCAGGATAACGCTGACCTGGTCGCGCGCCGCACCCTTTTCCGCATGGGTGACCAGCAGGGCGGTCGCGCCGCGCGCGGCGAAGGCCGGGCTGTCATTCTGCGGCGTGCTGCTGACATAGCAGAGCTTGACGCCTTGCTGCGGCATGGTCTTGGCCTGCCAGTCGCCGAAAGAGCCCAGCGTGGTCGAACCAATGCCGGCTGCTCCAGCCGTCGGCGCGGCCGCTTCCGGAGTGCCGGCTGACGGGGTCTTGGCCGACTTCGCATCCGGCGCCGCGGCAGGCAACGAACCGTCCGCGGCCCAGGCTGTCCCGGCCGAACCGGCCGTTCCCACAGGCGCGCCAATAAACCACAGCCCGGCCAGACTCGCCAGGACCAAACCCATGATCCGCATGCTCTTTACTCCGCCCCTGCTGCATAGCAGGTTAACGGAAAATAATCCAGCAAGCACGGGAGGTTAGATCAAATCACCGTCAATTTGCCACGGCGGCGCCCGCGGCTATAGTGACGGCTCCATCCATGCTCAAGGCGTCCATCCGGCGCAGTGTGAGAGAGGCGATCATGCCGACGGTCCTCTGCTACGGCGATTCAAACACCCACGGCACCATGCCGATGACCGACCGGGAAAGCGGGGGCCGCTATCCGGCCGAGCGGCGCTGGACCGAGGTCCTCCGCCGAGAGCTGGGCGCTGGCTGGAACTTGATCGCCGAGGGCCTGCCCGGACGCACCACGGTCCATGACGACCCTGTCGAAGGCGCCCATAAGAACGGCCGGCGTTACCTGCTGCCCTGCCTGCAAAGTCACCGGCCGCTCGACATGGTCGCGCTGATGCTGGGAACGAATGATCTGAAGGCGCGGTTCAGCCTGCCGGTCGAGGATATCGCCGACGGCGTCGCCGTCCTGCTCGACATCATCGCCGGCGCTGCGGCGGGTCCCGATGGCCGCGCGCCGCGGGTGCTGCTGGTAGCGCCGCCGCCTCTCGGCAAACTGGATATGTTCGCAGCCATGTTCACCGGCGGCACGGAAAAGTCCCGCCTGCTTGGGGGGCTCTATGCCGCCTTGGCGAAGCGTCGCGGCATTGCCTTCCTCGATGCCGGTTCGGTCATCCGCAGCAGCGATGTCGACGGCATCCATTTCGACGCGGATGCCTTGGAACCGCTGGGCCGGGCCGTGGCGGAAAATTTGCGCAGGATGCAAGGCTGAGCCGCGCCTATTCGGCGGCCACGGCCTCGACGGGTGCGGCTTTCGGCTTGTCCCGGGTGGCGAGCAGCAGCCCGAGAATGATGACAAGGCCGCCGATCACGGCGCTGGCCGCCGGCAGTTCCTGGAACAGCAGGGCGGCCATCACGCTGGCCAGCAGCGGCTGGCCATAGGCGAGAATGGCGGCGAGCGCCGCCGACAGGGTCTTCAGCGCCCGGGTCAAGGCGATCAGCGCGGTCAGGGTAATGACGCTGTAGCCCAGCATATAGAGCCAGCCATGGAGATCGCCCGGCAGGAAGCGCGGCTCGGCCAGGCTGAAGGGCAGGGAGCAGATGACGGCACCCAGGCTCTGCCAGAAGGTGACGGTGAGGGCGGCATGCCGGCGGCAGAGCTGGGCGGTGATCAGGAAGCAGCCGGCGTAAAAGAAGGCGGCGGAGATCGCCATCAGATTGCCGATCGTGTCGCTATGGCCCCCGGCATGGCGCAGCGACATCAGTACGATGCCGCCAAAGCAGATCAGGCAGCCGACCCAGAGCCGCCAGCCGGCCCGTTGCTTCAGCAGCCAGGCGCCGATCATGGCGACCAGCAGCGGATAGAGCATGACCAGCACAGTCGCCTCCATGATGGTGGTGCGCAGGATGGCGCCGTTCCACAAGACCAGGTCGGCGGCGTAGAGGGCGCCCGCCAGCAGGGCAAGGGCGGTATCGCGCATCGACATGGGCGCCAGCCAGCGGCGCTTGCCCTCGATCCGCGCGCTCGTCTGGCGCGCCATCAGCAAGGCCGGCAACAGCAGGAAGCCAAGCCGCCAGAAAGCTGTGGAGGCGGCGTCGACCGGGCTGTCCCGCACCAGAACCGGGCCGAAGGCGGAGCAGAAGACGCTGAGGCTCATAAGCCAGAAACCGGCCGGCATGTCGGGACCCTTCAAAGGCGAAACCGTTAAAAATAGCTTTGACAGTTACTAAATGGCATGAAAAAATGTAACCAGTCAAACGCATTTAATTGGTTAAGATATCGCGAGATCGCCGATGAATGCTCCCCTATCCGCCACCCGAAAGACAGCGCCGGAATCCGAAGGCGGCGGCACCCGCGTGCCAGGCCATGAATTCTGCGGCGGCCGCCTGGCGCTCGATTTCTGCAATTCCTACACGCCCGACCGTCCGGCCGGCGACAATGACCGGCTGCCGGATCTCGGCGCCCTGGTCGCCTGGGCGCATCGTGCCGGCTGGGAACTGCCGGGGGTGACGCCGGCAAGCCTTACCGGCGCCGATCTACAGGTCTTCCGCTCGTTGCGGCTGCGTCTCTGGAATCTGTTCGGCGCGGCGATTGACGGAACCGCGCCCGACCCGGCCGATGTCGATGCCCTGGACGGGGCCGTGCTCGACGCGTTTTCCTCCTTGCGCCTCAGCCCCGGCAAGGCCGGCGGGCCGCTGGTCTGGCGGGAGACGGCGGGGCCGCTGGACAAGTTGCGCCATGCCATCGCTCGCGACGCGGCGGATCTCCTGACCGCCGGCGAGCTGAAGCGGCTCAAACGCTGCCCGGGCGCGCAGTGCGGCTGGCTCTTTTACGACACCAGCAAGAATGCCAGCCGGCGGTGGTGCGTGATGGAGGATTGCGGCACCCGCGCCAAGGTGCGCCGGTTCCGGGCGCGGCAGCGCAGCGAACCCGCATTCTGAGCCACCCATGGTCTCGCCGGCGGCCGTTGTGCCGGATGTGGCGGCGGCTCCGACAGCAATCCCGGCGAGGCGCCTTGTCGATGAGCCGTCCTATTTCCCTTTGTCCCGACTTGTTGCGGGGTGTACAGCTCGATTACAACTATTAATTATATTTTTATTTGATAGAACAATTCGTGATCGTGGGCGTATATACAATTTTCGAGAACCCACCTACACTTGCTGTTGCCGGCGCATATTCCGATAAATGGGAAAGTGTTTCTTTCTCAACATCGATGGCCGGCACAGAGGAGTCCCAATGCGTGACCGCACCCTCTACCGCGTCATGCTGGTTGAACCCAATCCTGAAGACGCGCGTGTGGTGCGAGAGGCTCTAGCCGAGCATCCGTTTTTCAGCTTTCAGGTCGCGCACTTCCAACAGGTTGAAGAGGCGCTAAAATTCCTGTTGCGTGAAAAGGTCGATGTGGCGCTGCTGGATTACCAGTTGCCTGGTATGGACGGCCTGGAAAGTCTCTCGCGCATCATCGCCGCGGCACCCAACCTGCCGGTGGTGATGCTCACGGGAGTCGAGGATGACGCGACCGGCATGCAGATGGTTCAGCGTGGCGCCCAGGACTATCTGGTCAAAGGCGCCGGCAATGCCGCGATGCTGGTGCGGACCATCCGCCAGGCGATCGAGAGAAAGCGGATGTCGGACCGCGTCCGTGACAGCGAAGAACGCTTCGCACTGACAACGGCCGGTGCAGGTGATGGGATCTGGGATTGGCAAATCCCCAATGATCATTTGTTTCTGTCGCCGCGCGCCAAAGTCATCCTGGGCTTTCCAGACGGGTTGCCGGACGAAAACATGGAGGTGTTTTACAGCCGCATCCATTTGGACGACGTTGTGCGATTTCGCGACGCCATGGCCGCCCATCTGAAGGGCGAGACGGCGGATTTTCGTCAACAGGCGCGGGTCATGGGACCGGATGATCAATCGCGCTGGGTGCTTGTGCGCGGTTTAGCGGTCATTGACGATGCCGGACAAGCACGTCGCATGGCCGGATCGATCAGCGATCTCTCCAATCTGGACGCCTATTATGACTCGGTAACCGGTTTGCCGAACCGCGCGCTGCTGATAGATCATCTGCGGGGCACGTTGAAGCTGCAGATCGACCAAGGCGACTGCTGTTCGGCCTTCTTGCTGATTTCACTCTCTCGATACTCCGAAATCAACCAAACGCTCGGCCATGCGGCCGGCGATGCACTGGTGACCGGTGCCGCGCGCGCCATTGAGGGCGCCGCCCGCGTCGGCGACGTGATCGGGCGCGTCAATACGCGCGAGATCGGCGTCATCTTGAAAGGCATTGCCGACCCTGAACAAGCGGTCGTCATCGCCGCCCGAATCTGTCATGCCCTGCAGGCCCCCATCAAGATCGAAGGACAGAATATTGTTCCGGCGATGCGGATGGGGATCGTGGTGATGACCGCCGCCTATTCCGACCCGGAAGCCGTCATGCGCCACGCCGCCACAGCCTTGAATGAGGAGAAGACACACTACGACCTGCCGTTCTGCGTGTTCAATCCCGAGATGCAGGAACGCGGCAGCGCGCGCCTGCGGATCGAGGTCGCCCTGCAGCGTGCGATCGGACGGAACGCCTTTCAGCTTCTCTATCAGCCGATCGTCGCGCTGGATAGCGGTGCCCTTCGGGGCTTTGAGGCGCTGCTACGCCTGCAAGATCCGCAGCTTGGCGAGGTGCCGCCGGCTGATTTCATTCCAGTCGCCGAAGAGATCGGATTGATCCAGGAAATCGGATCCTGGGTCCTGCATACGGCCTGCCTCCAGATTGCCGAATGGCGCAAGGACGGGCTGACAACCGATCGAAGCGATTTCAGCGTCAGCGTCAATCTGTCCGGGCGGCAGCTCGATAGCGAGAATTCGATCAGTCATATCATGGCGGTGATGGCCGCGACTGGCGTGCCGCCGGAGAACCTCACGTTAGAGCTGACGGAATCCGCGTTGTTCGCGAATCCCGATCGCGCCTTTGAGGCACTGATGGCGATCAAGCTCCATGGGGTAAGCCTGGCCATGGACGATTTCGGTACCGGCTATTCCTCGCTCAGCTATCTCGGGCGGTTCCCTTTCGACAAGCTCAAGATCGATAGCAGCTTCGTCAATACGATCGCGGCCGGGGCCGCATCGCCGCTGCTGAAAGGCATGCTTGGCCTGTGCCGGGAACTCGGCCTGCATGTGGTGGCGGAAGGTGTGGAGACGGAAGAGCAACGCGATGTGCTGGCGAAGCTCGGTTGCCAGGATGCCCAGGGCTGGCTCTTCGGCAAAGCGATGGACGCCGACCACGCAACATCCTTGTTACGAGCGGCCGGCAGCGACGGGGCGAAGGACGATACCGCGCGCAAGGCAGCGCAATCTTAGCGGCCGGCCCTATCGCAATCGCCGGCTTCCGGCATCGCAATATGATTCACGTACAAGCGTAAATCCCGAACCGGCCAACCATCAATCCTGCTGACCGGTCCGGGATGCGAGTCACGGCGCCCGCCGGTCCGATAGCTACCAGACGAGCGGGCGCCGATCCGGCTGTGGACTGGATGCCGGACCTGTTCGCCTCAGGCCGCCGCTCTGGCGGCTGCCGGGACTTGCCGAATCAGATAATCGAAGGCCGAGAGCGAGGCCTTGGCGCCGTCACCCATGGCGATGATGATCTGCTTATAAGGTGCGGTCGTCGCGTCGCCGGCGGCGAAGATGCCGTGATGCGAGGTCTGGCCGCGATGATCGACCTCGATCTCGCCGCGCGGCGTCAGGGCAATGCTGTCCTTCAGCCACTCGGTATTGGGGACGAGACCGATCTGCACGAAGATGCCTTCGAGCTCGACGTGATGATGGGTGTCGCTGTTGCGATCCTTATAGGCAAGCCCCGTCACCTTGTTGCCGTCGCCATGCACCTCCGTCGTGAGGGCCGAGGTGATGATGGTGACATTGGGCAGGCTGTTCAGCTTCGCCTGCAGCACCGCATCGGCGCGCAGCTGGCTGTCGAACTCGATCAGTGTCACATGGGCGACGATGCCGGCGAGGTCGATCGCCGCCTCGACGCCTGAATTGCCGCCGCCGATCACTGCCACGCGCTTGCCCTTGAACAGCGGGCCGTCGCAATGCGGGCAATAGGCGACACCCTTGTTGCGGTAGTCCGCTTCGCCCGGCACGTTCATCTGCCGCCAGCGCGCACCCGTCGCCAGGATCACGCTGCGCGCTTTCAGCACCGCGCCGCTGGCGAGATGGACTTCATGCAGGCCGTCGCCGGTCGTCGCCGGCACCAGCTTCTCGGCGCGCTGCAGGTTCATGATGTCGACCTCATAGGCCTTCACATGTTCCTCCAGCGCGCTCGCCATCTTCGGCCCCTCGGTATGGGTGACAGAGATGAAATTCTCGATTGCCATGGTGTCCAGCACCTGGCCGCCGAAACGCTCGGCGGCGATGCCGGTGCGGATACCCTTGCGGGCGGCATAGATCGCCGCCGCAGCACCTGCCGGGCCGCCGCCCACCACCAGCACGTCGAAGGCTTCCTTGTGCTTCAGCTTCTCGGCCGCGCGGGCTTCGGCGCCGGTATCGATCTTGGCCAGGATCTGCTCCAGGCTCATGCGGCCCTGGGCGAAGGGTTCGCCGTTCAGATAGACTGAGGGCACCGCCATGACCTGACGCGCATCGACCTCCGACTGGAACAAGGCGCCGTCGATCGAGACATGCTTGATCCGCGGATTGAGGACGCTCATCAGGTTGAGCGCCTGCACCACGTCGGGGCAGTTCTGGCAGGACTGCGAGAAGTAGGTCTCGAACTGATAATCGCCGTCGAGTGCTCGGACCTGCTCAATTACATCCTCGGCGGTCTTCGAGGGATGGCCGCCGACCTGCAGCAGGGCGAGCACCAGCGAGGTGAATTCATGGCCCATGGGGAGGCCGGCGAAGCGCACGGCGATGGCGGTGCCGGCGCGGCGGATAGCGAAGGAAGGCTTACGCGTATCATCGCCATCGGTCAGCACGCTGACCTGGCTCGACAAGGCGGCGATTTCTTCCAGCAGCTGCAACATTTCCTGGGACGCTTCGCTGTTGTCGAGCGACGCCACCAGTTCCACCGGCTGCGTGATGCGTTCCAGATAAGCGGCTAACTGTTGTTTCAGGTTGGCGTCCAACATGGCGAGAGTCCCCTATGCGGAAATCTTGGGAAATTCATCGGTCGCACCGGCCCGGACCCAGGCGAGCCTGGGTCCGGGTAGCGACACTTAACGCGTTCGGCTTAGATCTTGCCGACCAGGTCGAGTGACGGCGCCAGGGTCTTCTGGCCTTCCTTCCAGGCGGCCGGGCAGACTTCGCCCGGATGGCTGTGGACGTACTGTGCCGCCTTGATCTTGCGCAGCAGCTCGCTGGCGTCGCGGCCGATGCCGCCGGCGGTGATCTCGACGATCTGGATCACGCCATTGGGGTCGACGACGAAGGTGCCGCGATCGGCGAGGCCGGCTTCCTCGATCAGCACTTCGAAATTGCGGCTGATCTTCAGCGTGGGATCACCCAGCATCGTGTACTTGATCTTCTTGATGGCCGGCGACATGTCGTGCCAGGCCTTGTGGGCGAAATGGGTGTCGGTGGAGACGCTGTAGATTTCGACGCCGAGCTTCTGGAACGCGGCGTAATTGTCGGCGAGGTCTTCCAGCTCGGTCGGGCAGACGAAGGTGAAGTCGGCCGGGTAGAAGAAGAAGACCGACCACTTGCCCTTGAGATCCGTATCGCTGACGGTAATGAACTTACCATCCTTGAACGCTTCGGCCTTGAAGGGTTTGAGGGTGGTGTTGATCAGGGACATTTATATGCTCTCCAGTCCTGGTTAATTGCATTTGCGGAGGAAGAGATAACAAGTCCGGCTCCATCTATCCAATGGATTATTTAAGACATATTGATCGAATTTTTCGATTACACAGATGTCTCTCATCGCGGATCGGCATGTTCGGCGTGAGAGACACGACCAACTAAATGTCTGTCCGTCCAGTTAGCCGAAAATGGAGTTCCCAGAGGGCGTTCCGATTGCTCTCCCAAGTCAGTAATTGATGGGCCCTGCTGAAAGGCAGCCATCGATAGTCGGTATGCTCAGCAGAAAGAATCAGCTGCTGTGTCAGCACTTCCGCCCCGAAGGCGTATTCGGGAATGACAGGAACAGTTAGGCCCCACAGAAACCCGGAAACTCGCACCACCGGCAATGTCGCCATCGAGTCTAGCGTCAAAATGCGGCGCGGTGCTTTGATACCGGCCTCTTCAACGGCTTCTCGCCTTGCGGCCTCTTCTGCTGTTTCGCCCTGGCGACCTCCGCCCGCGATACCCTGCCAGCATGGGGAAGCAAGATCACTTCGTCGAAAAATCGCGTACTCGATCTCCGCATTGGTCGGTGCGAAGAAGGGAAACAACAATATCTGAAACGGTGCTCGCTCCATTTCATCGCCCCGCCAGCACTCGTGTCAATTCAGGCCATATTATCAAATAGTTGCGGCGTAGACCCGCCTTTCGTGCCTGAATGCAAAGGGCAATCAACGAAATAACGCGTCAAGACTCCGGATCCTTTGATCCACTAATCGCCAGCTGCGCCGCCGCATCGCGAGCAAGGCGCTTTTTCTTCCATTTCGGCAGGCCGTGACGGTGCTGCGGCTGGGCGGCGGTCGGTCCGCCGACCCGGACCGGGCGTTCGGCGAAGCGGCCGAGGCTGATCATCCGGTCATAGATGACCAGGGCGGCCGCGACCGAGACGTTGACACAGAAGCGGGTCGGGATCTTGACGATGAAATCGCAGCGCTTGACCAGTTCCGGGCTCAGGCTGTCCTGTTCGGCGCCCAGCACATAGGCGGCGGCCGGCGGATGGGTGAAGCTGGGGAGATCGATGGCGTCGTCGGTGATCTCCACGCCGACCAGCCGGCACCCCAGCGGCAGGGTGAAATCGGCGAGGCTCTTATAGGCATGCACCGGCATGTTGTTGATGGCGATCGAGGTATCCGCCTGCAGGATCTCGTCGACATCGACTGAGGCATTGATTGTAAAGGCAAAACTTGCGTGAAAGGCATGCGCGGTGCGCAGGATCGCGCCCAGATTCATAGCCTTCGAGATGCCCTCGACGCCGATTCCGAAATAGCCGCGTGGTAGCTGACGTTCCATTATTCCGAGGTCCGTTGAAGTCGATTTGCCGGCAACTTGCATCGCCCGGCTGGCCAAGGCAAGGTGCCGGCAAAAGCGACTATCCAGAATATGCGTGCGGGAGAACCATCATGGCGCAAGGTCACGTCCATCTACATGCCGAACTGCCGCAGGGTTCCGAGCGCAACATCGCCCCGGTCCTGGTCGAGGTGGTGCGCGGCCAGATGGTGGAGAGCCGGCACCGCGCCACGGTCGCCATCGTCGATGCCGAAGGCGGGGTGGTTGGCTCCTGGGGCGATATCGAGCAGCCGCTTTACGGCCGCTCCGCGATCAAGCCGCTGCTGGCTTTGCCGTTGATCGAGAGCGGCGCCGCGGATGCCTATCGGCTCGGCACTGCGGAAATCGCCCTCGCCACCGCCTCGCATAACGGCGAGAAGCGCCATACCGAGACGGTGATCAACTGGCTGCACCGCATCGGCCTCGATGTCGACGATCTCGAATGCGGGCCGCATTACCCTTATGACGAGCCGACCGCCCAGGCGATGTGGGCGCATGGCGAGACCAAGACGCGGGCGCATAACAACTGCTCCGGCAAGCATGCCGGTTTCCTGTCGACCGCGCGCCATCTCGGCGAGCCGACCAGGGGCTATATCCAATACGAGCATCCGGTGCAGCAGCGCCTGCTGGGCGTACTCGAGCAGATGTCGGGCTGTGAACTCGGCAATGTGCCGCGTGGCATCGATGGCTGCGGCATTCCGGTGATCGCCATTCCGCTCGGCAATACTGCGCTGGCCATGGCGCGCCTCGCCGATACCGGCGGACTGCCGGAGAAGCGCGCCAAGGCGGCCACGCGGATCTTGGATGCGATGATGGCCGATCCCTTCATGGTGGCGGGGTCGGGCCGCTTCTGCACCACGGTGATGCAGGCGACCGGCACAAAGGCGGCGATCAAGGTCGGCGCCGAAGGTGTTTATGCCGGCGCCCTGCCGGAACTCGGCCTCGGCATCTGCATCAAGGTGGAGGACGGCGCCGGCCGCGCCGCCGAGGTGGTGATGGGCCGGGTGCTGCGTCACCTGAAGGTGATCGACGAGGCGACGGAGATGAAGCTGCACGACGTGCTGACGCCGCCGGTGAAGAACTGGGCCGGCACGCCGACGGGCCAGATCCGCCCGGCCGCCGATTGCCCTTTTTGACGGATCAGCAGTCTTAACAGATCAGAACGGGGACCAATCATGCGCGCCATCGTTTGCGACACCTGGGGCACGGCGGAAGATCTCAACTGGGCGGAAGTTGCGCCGCCGGCCGCACCGCAGCCGCATCAGGTGAAAATCAGTGTGATGGCGGCGGGTGTCAATTTCGCCGATACGCTGATTATCGCCGGCCGCTATCAGGTAAAGCCGGATTTGCCCTTCACCCCCGGCTTCGAAGTGGCGGGACTGGTGCTGGAAGTCGGCGACAGCGTCAGCCATGTCAAAGCCGGCGACCGTGTCATGGCGCTGGTCGACCATGGCGCCTTCGCCGAGATCGTGCTGGCTGACGGGCAAGCGGTCTATCCGCTGCCGGTCGGCATCGATTTCCCCACCGCCGCCGGTTTTCCCATTGCCTATGGCACCTCCTACGGCGCGCTCGTCTGGAAGGCGCGGCTGCAGAAGGACGAGTTGCTGCTGGTCCATGGCGCGGCAGGCGGTGTCGGCCTGACGGCGGTCGAAATCGGCAAGGCGCTCGGCGCCAAGGTCATCGCCACCGCCGGCGGCCACGAGAAGCTGGCGATCGCCCGCGAGCACGGCGCCGACTACACCATCGATTACAAGAGCGAGGATATCCGCGAGCGGGTGAAAGCGATCTGCACGCAGCTTGGCCGCAAGGGTGTTGATGTCGTCTATGATCCGGTCGGCGGCGCCTGTTTCGAGGCTTCGCTGCGCTGCGTCGACTGGGGCGCGAGACTCGTCGTCGTCGGCTTTGCCGGCGGCGATGTGCCGCAGATTCCGGCCAATATCCTGCTGGTCAAGAATATCGATGCCCTCGGCTTCTTCTTCGGCTCCTATCGGCAGCATCGGCCCGCCATGGTGGGCGCGGCTTTCGGCGAACTGGCGCGCATGTTTGAACACGGCACCTTGAAACCGCATGTCTCGCACCAAATACCCATGGAGGAGATCACCGAAGCCTTCGATCTTCTTGCCAACCGGCGCTCCACCGGCAAGGTGGTGCTGACCGTGCCCCGGTAAGCGCCAGGATGAAAAGCCTCACGATGGCAAGCCTTGTATCATAGAGGGATTCAAGACGCCGTTTACCGCTGGAACTCGGGGTTTGAGATCACGGTTAAAGGCGGTATAGCTAAGCGCGATGACATAAAATCGTCACATCCGTGTGACGCAGGAAGTTAACAGCGTATGTTTGCCGAATCCAAACTGCTCTTCAAACTCTGGCTCAAGAATCCCCGTAAGATCGGTGCCGTCGCGGTCAGCAGCCCGGAACTGGCCGCTGCCATGGCACGCCAGATTCCGGCGGGCGACGGCTATGTGGTGGAGCTGGGCGGCGGCACCGGACCGGTCACCCGCGCCATTCTCCAATCCGGCACGCCGGCCGATCGGCTAGTGGTGCTGGAACGCGACCCGACCCTGCACCGGCTGCTCTGCGACCGCTATCCGCAGGTCAAGGTCATTCTCGGCGACGCGCTGCATCTTCAGGCCCTGTTGAAAGAGCATGGTGTGGACCGCGTCAAGGCGGTGGTCAGCAGCCTGCCGCTGCTGTCGATGAAAAAGGCGGTGCAATACGGCATCGGCGCCCAGGCCTTCGCCGTGCTCGAGCCCGGCGCGCCCTTCATTCAGTTCACCTATGGTCTGTTCTCGCCCTTGCCGCGCCGCCAGCTCGGCGTGCAGGGCCGGGTGAAGGACCGCGTGCTGCAGAACCTGCCGCCCGCCAGTATCTGGCTCTATCGCCGCCCGCCGCACGGCCATCACGACGCGCCCGGCAACGCCGCCATGCGCCGCACCGGGTGACGGCGAAATTCTGCCGCCAGTGGGCCGAACCCGCATCTCCAAGAATGCGATCGCGGCAGTACTGAAAGAAAGCTGCTCTCACACCTCGTTCAGGCCGGCGATGATCTCGTCGGTCTTGCGGATCTTGGCGATGCGGGGCAGCGTCTTCTCCAGGGCGAACAGATGCATCTCGTCGGAGAACGTGGCGCAGAGGTCTTCGGCGATCAGCACCGCATAATCATGCTGCCAGGCATCGCGTGCCGTTGATTCGACGCCGAAATTGGTGGCGATGCCGCCGACGATGACATGGGTCATGCCGCGCCGGCGCAATTGCAGATCAAGCTCGGTGCCGTAGAAGGCGCTCCACTGCCGCTTGGTGATGACGATATCGGCATCGAGCCCATTCAGTTCCTTCGGAAAATCCGCCCATCCCGCCGGCAGGCCATCGGCCGGCAAGCTCATCGGCTGGTCGACATATTGTCCGGGCCGGTCGGCATAATGCGCGGAGAACGCCACCCGCACCTGGATGACGAGGCCGCCGAGCCGCTTCAGCCGGGCAGCGAGGCGCAGGCTGTTGGCGATCAGCGCCTCGCCGCCATGCGGCGCCAAGGGCATGCCGAGCAGGCCCTGTTGCAGGTCGATCAGGATCAAGGCGGTCTTTTGCGGATCAAGCTTCGGCATGGTCGACTCCTTCGTCGGACGGGTTCGGGCGCGGACGCGTTTCAGGCGACGCGGCAACACAGGATTGCGCGGGAGGCTCTTGGAGAGGGGGTGGTCGCGTGTTATATGAGGATAAACTCACATTTCGAAGATATATGAGCATACCCTCACAAAACGCAAGCAAAAAGATACGGCCAGCAAAATCGGCCGGGAGGAGATCGGCCGGAAAGCCGGCCGCCCCCATGGCTGCGGCCACGGATGCGCCGGGGCGCGCAGCGGCGGGTGGGGTCGGCAAGGCGCCGCAGCGCCGGCGCGGCAAGGAGCGGGTGGCGAATCTACTGGCCGCGGCGGTCGAGGTTTTCGCCGAAAAGGGCTTCGATGCCGCCACCATGACCGAGATCGCCGCCAAGGCGGGTGCCTCGATCGGTTCGCTCTATCAGTTCTTTCCCACCAAGGATGTGCTGGCGGCGGCCTTGCACCAGGCCAATGGCGAGGCACTCTCGCAGATGCTGGAGGATCTGGCGCAAGAAACGGCCGGTCTCAGTCCGGTCCTGGTCGCCGACCGGCTTTTCGCCAGCCTGTCGCGGTTTCTGAGCAGTCATCCGGCTTTCGTGGTGCTGATCGACCGGCGCGATCCCGATCACGCCGCCAAGGAGCTGCGGCGCCGGAAGCTGCGGCAGCAGGTGGCGGACCTGCTGCAGCGAACCACGCCGCCGCTGGCGCCGGGCCGGGCCGAGGCCATGGCGGTCATCATCCTGCATGTCATGAAGGCGGCGATGACTATCACCAGCGAGAACGATCTGGTTAACGGCCCGGCGGCGCTGGATGAGATGCGCGCCATGCTGCGTGGCCATCTCGACCAGGCGGCAAAAGGCTGATTCCACGCTGCAAGCCATGCCTTCGTGCCGGGCAATCCTGGCTTGCCTTGACACTAGGCCCAATCCTTCTAAAGTCCCGGTCTCGCCGGGTTTTCCGGCGTTTTTTGCTGAAACAGGATCATTTAATGCCGACGATTACCCTTCCCGATGGCTCTCAGCGCCAATTCCCGGCCGCCGTTTCCGGCGCCGATCTGGCCGCCTCCATCGGTTCCGGCCTGGCCAAGGCGGCCTTGGCGGTCAAGATTGACGGCAAGGTCAAGGACCTCGCCACGCTCATCGATCATGATGCCAAGGTGGAGATCGTCACCAAGACCCATCCGGATGCGCTCGACCTCATCCGCCACGACGCCGCCCATGTGATGGCGGAGGCGGTGCAGGAGCTTTATCCCGGCACCCAGATCACCTTCGGCCCGGCCACCGAGACCGGCTACTATTACGATTTCCATCGCGCCGAGCCCTTCACGCCGGACGATTTCGCCAAGATCGAAAAGCGCATGGCGGAGATCGTCGACCGCAACGAGGCGATCACCCGCGAGGTCTGGACCCGCGATCAGGCGGTCGCCTATTTCAAATCGATCGGCGAGACCTTCAAGGCGGAATGGGTGCAGGAGATTCCCGCCAGCGAAGAAATCAGCATCTATCGCCAGGGCAAGTGGCTCGACCTTTGCGTCGGTCCGCATCTCCCGTCGACCGGCAAGCTCGGCAAGGCCTTCAAGGTGATGAAGCTTTCCGGCGCCTATTGGCGCGGCGATGCCAACAATCCGCAGCTCCAGCGCATCTACGGCACCGCCTGGGCCGATGAGAAGCAGCTCAAGGAATACCTGACTCAGCTCGAAGAGGCCGAGAAGCGCGATCACCGCCGCTTGGGGCGCGAGATGGATCTCTTCCATCAGCAGGAAGAGGCGGCGGGCGCCGTCTTCTGGCACCCTAAGGGCTGGACCCTCTATCGCACGCTGGAGAACTACATCCGTCGTCGCCTCGATGCCGTCGGCTATGTCGAGGTGAAGACGCCGCAGATCATGGATCGCAGCCTGTGGGAGCGCTCCGGCCATTGGGAGAAGTTCCGCGAGAACATGTTCATCGTCCAGGATGACGAGAGCCATGTGCTCGCCGTGAAGCCGATGAACTGCCCGGGCCATGTGCAGATCTTCCGCCAGGGCCTGAAGAGCTATCGCGATCTGCCGCTGCGCATGGCGGAGTTCGGCGCCTGCCACCGCAACGAGCCGTCGGGCGCCCTGCACGGCATCATGCGGGTGCGGGCCTTCACCCAGGACGATGCCCATATCTTCTGCACCGAAGACCAGATCGTCACCGAGACCAAGGCCTTCTGCGACCTCCTGCGCTCGGTCTATCGCGATTTCGGCTTCGAGGACGTGCGGGTGAAATTCTCCGACCGTCCGGAAAAGCGCGCCGGTCTCGACAGCACTTGGGACAAGGCGGAGAGCGCCCTCAAGGAAGCGACCACGGCGGCCGGTCTTGAGTTCACGCTCAACCCGGGCGAGGGCGCTTTCTACGGACCGAAGCTGGAATTCGTGCTGCGCGATACCATCGGCCGCGACTGGCAATGCGGCACCTTGCAGGTCGATTTCGTGCTGCCGGAACGCCTCGACGCGACCTATGTCGGCGAGGATGGGGCCAAGCACCGCCCAGTCATGCTGCATCGCGCCATCTTCGGCTCGCTGGAGCGCTTCATCGGTATCCTGATCGAGCATCATGCCGGCAGGTTCCCGCTCTGGCTGGCGCCGGTCCAGGCGACGGTCTGCACTGTGGTCAGCGATGCGACCGGCTATGCCGAACAGGTTGCAGCAGCCTTGCGTCAGGCGGGGTTGAAGGTTGAGCTCGACAGCCGCAACGAGAAGATCTCGTATAAGGTGCGTGAGCACAGCCTGGCCAAGGTGCCGGCCATTATCGCCGTCGGCAAGCGCGACGAGGAAGCCGGCACGGTGGCGATTCGCCGCCTCGGCTCCAATGATCAGACCACCCTGTCGCTGGCCGAGGCCGTGGCGCAGCTGGCCGAAGAGGCCAGATCGCCGCTCGACCATTGATCGTGGCGAGGCATTGACCGTGGCGACACTGCCGCCGCCGCGAGCATATAGCAGGGCAACAAGCGCCGCGGGTCTCGATCACGCCTCCGCGGCCATGGCAAGTTTGCCGTGTCGGCCATGCGCCGGGGGCGAATTGAACATGTCAGGCTTTTAGTGGCATAATGCAGCACGCCACCGATGCTGCGTGCCGGTTTCTACCGGCCGATCAGGTGGTTTCTTTTATGATTGACGTCAACAGAGACAGGAGAGTCTTCCATATCTAGGTTCAACGCACAGGAGAACGCGCCATCCCGCGATCAGGGGCCGCGCGTCAATAACCAGATCAACGTGTCCC
>DATLJB010000022.1:0-21485 GCA_035539075.1 Terriglobia bacterium | reverse complement strand
CTCAGATGCCTGGCCTCCGCCGCGGACTTCGCCACCTTGGCAAGCGAGATGGTCTCGAAGGCCTGCGCCACCGGCGGCATCGGACCCTTCGGATCCCTGGCGCTCTGCGGCTGATAGCGGATCAGCATCTCGGCGCAGCCGCCCCAGCCGGGGATGAGGCCGACGCCGACCTCGACCAGGCCGATATAGCTCTCGGCATGGGCCTGGATCGCCGCGCAATGCAGCAGGACCTCGCAGCCGCCGCCGAGCGCCATGCCGCTGGGGGCGCCGACGACAGGGAAGGGCGCGAATTTGACCGCCTTGAAGACGGCGATGCCCTGGCCGATCATATCTTCGATCATCGGCCACATGGCGATATTGGCGGCGAACAAGGCAAGGCCGATATTGGCGCCGACCGAGAAATTCTCCGCCTCGTTATGGATCACCAGCGCCTTCATGTTCTTGCCCACATGATCGAGCGATTTCTTGATCAGCTCCAGCATGTCGGGATCGACCGAATTCATCTTGCTATGGAATTCGAGGCAGGCAACGCCATCGCCGATATCCCACAGGCTAGCCGAACCGTTCTTGAGGATCGGTTTGGCCGCGAGCTTGATATCGCTCAGCAGCAGGACCCCCTCGGCGCGCTTCACCGGCGTGTAGCTGCCGGCGGTGTCGAGGAAATGCAGCTTGCCGTTCTCCACCTTGTAGAAGCCGCCGGCCTGCGCCGCCTTGGCCAGCAGCGGCGGAACTACTTTGCCGTCCTTCTGTAGGGCGTCGGCAAGCCAGGCGGCGCCCAGCTGGTCGATCATCTCGAAGGGGCCACGCTTGAAATTGAACCCGGTCTTCATCGCCTGATCGATGGCGACGATGTCATCGGCGATGGTCGGCACCAGCGAGGCGGCATAGCTCAAGAGGCCGGAGAGCACGTTCCAGGCATAGCGGCCGCCGATATCGCCATGGGTGACGAGCGCCCGCAGCCCGGCTTTGGCGGCATCGGCGGATTCCAGCCGTGCGGCGGTGGAGGGGGCGTATTTGCCGGTCTTGAGGTCGATCGATTCCTTGACCTTGCCGCCGCCCTCCGTATTCAGGCGGTAGAAGCCGCCTTTGCCTTTGCGGCCGGTATAGCCATCCGCGATCATCCGCTGCAGCAGCGGGAAGTCGCGGCGGATGCCGAGATAGGCATCGCCTTGTGGCAGCGAGGCCGCCAGCGAGGCATCGACATGCGGCATGAGATCGAGGCCGACCAGATCCAGCAGCGCGAAGATGCCGGTCTTCGGCGCGCCGATCGGCCGGCCCATGATCGCATCGGCCTGCTCCACGGTGAGGCCGAGATCGAGGGCGTGGATGACGGCGGCCTGCATCCAATAGACGCCGATCCGGTTGGCGACGAAACCCGGCGTATCCTTGGCATGGACGATGGCCTTGCCGAGCGAGACGTCGCCGAACCGGACGATGCGCTCGATCTGCGCGGGATCGGTCTTCGGGCCGCCGACGATTTCCAGCAGGCGCATATAGCGCGGCGGGTTGAAGAAATGGGTGATGCAGAAGTCCCGGGTGAGCTCGTCCGGCAGGCCCTCGGTCAGCTGCGCCAGGGGAATGGTGGAGGTATTCGAGGAGATGATCGAGCCCGGCTTGCGCTTGCCGATCAGCTTCTTGTAGAGCGCCTGCTTGATATCGATGCGCTCCAGCACCGCTTCGACCACCCAGTCGACCTCGGCGAGTTGCCCGAGATCGTCCTCGATATTGCCGGGCGTGATCAGTTTCGCCGCCGCGGGCGACATCAAGGGTGCGGGATCGGTCTTCTGCAGCCGGGCGATGGCGCCTTCGGCAATGGCGTTGCGGGTGGCCGGTGTTGCATCCTTCGGCAGGATGTCGAGCAGCAGCACGGGAATACCGGCATTGGCGATCTGGGCGGCGATGCCGCTGCCCATCACGCCGGCACCGATCACGCAAGCTTTTGCGATCGGCGCGGGTCCCGCGGCATGCATCTGATCCTCGGCCATCAGACCGCCTCCAGGATGGTGGCGATGCCCTGACCGCCGCCGATGCATTGCGTCGCGAGGGCAAATTGCTTGCCTTCGCGCTTCAGAAGCGCCGCTGCCTTGCCGGTGATGCGGGCGCCCGTGGCGCCCAGGGGATGGCCCAGCGCGATGGCGCCGCCATCCAGATTGATCTTCCCCTGATCCAGTTCCAGGTCGCGGATACAGGCAAGCGATTGCGAGGCGAAGGCCTCGTTGAGCTCGATGATGTCGAGGTCTTTGACGCTTAAGCCCGCGCGCTTCAGCGCCTTCCTGGTGGCGGCGACCGGACCGATGCCCATGATCTCCGGCGCACAGCCGGCAACGCTCACCGCGCGGATCTTCGCCAGCACCTTGAGCCCGTGCGCCTTGGCATAATCGGCCGAGGTGACGAGGCAGGCGGAGGCGCCGTCGGTCAAGGGCGAGGATGTGCCGGCGGTGACGGTGCCGTTCTGATTGAAGGCCGGCTTCAGCCCGGCGAGACCCTCGGCCGTGGTATCGGCGCGGATGCAGCCGTCGGTGCCGATCACTTCCTTGCCGGCGGTAATGGCGATGATCTCGTCTTTCAGCCTGCCGGCGTCGCGCGCCGCGGCCGCCTTCTTCTGGCTGACGACGGCGAAGGCTTCCTGCTCGCTCCGGCTCAGCTGATATTTCTTGGCGACATTCTCCGCCGTATCGCCCATCGAGATATAGGCGGCCGGCAGGCGCTCGGCCAGGGCCGGATTGGGCAGCGGGTTGAAGCCCATCATCGGCACCCGGCTCATGGATTCGATGCCGGCGCAGAGGAAAACATCGCCGGCGCCGATGGCGATCGCTCCCGCCGCGGAATGGACGCCCTGCATGGAGGAGCCGCAGAAGCGGTTGATGGTGGCGCCGGCGACCGTGATCGGCAAGCCGGCGATGAGGCCGATCAGCCGCGCGACATTGAGGCCCTGTTCGCCCTCCGGGAAGGCGCAGCCGAGCAGCAGGTCCTCGATATCCTGCGGATCGACGCCGCTGCGCTCAACCAAACCTTTCACCACTGCCGCGGCGAGATCATCCGGCCGCACCTTGGCCAGAGCGCCCTTGCTGGCGAAATGAAAGGGCGAACGGGCATAGGCCGCAATCACCGCTTCCGTCATGATGTCTTCTCCTTGCTGGGATCAGGATTGTTATGGCTGCCTGCCGCGTCGCCTTGCTGGCGCGCTGCGGCTTCCTCGTCGATCAGGGCTTTCTTGTGGATCTTGCCGACGGCCGTCTTCGGCAGATCGGCGCGGAACTCGATCTGCTTCGGCAGCTCGATCGGCGACAGGCGATGCTTCAGGAAACTGGTCAGCGCCTCGGCGGAGAGCTGGTGCTCGGCCTTGAGGGCGACGATCGCCTTCACGGTCTGGCCGCGATAGGGATCGCCCACGCCGATCACCGCGCATTCCTTGACGGCCGGGTGCTGATAGATCGCCTCTTCGACGACGCGGGGATAGACCTTGTAGCCGCTGGCGGCGATCATCTCCTTGAGGCGATCGGTGATGAAGACGAAGCCTTCGGCGTCGATATGGCCGACATCGCCGGTATGCAGCCGCCCATCCATGATGACGTCGGCGGTGGCGTCCGGCCGCTTCCAGTAGCCCATCATCACCTGCGGCCCGCGAAAGCAGATCTCGCCCTTCTCCCCGGTCTTGACCGGGGTCTTGCGGTCGTCGAGCGAGACGATTTCGACGCTGGTCAGGGGGAAGGGCAGGCCGACCGAACCGTCCTTGCTGGGGCGATGGGTGGGGTTGCAGCAGGTGACGGGCGATGCCTCCGAGAGGCCATAGCCTTCCAGCACCCGCGCTCCGGTCTTCGCCTCGAAGGCCTTGCGCACTTCCAGCGGCAAGGGGGCGCCGCCGGAGATGCAGAAGCGCAGCGAGCTCAGATTGTATTTGTCGAGATGCGGATAATTCAGCAGCGCCGTCAGCAAGGTGGGAACGCTCGGCATCGCTGTCGGGCGTTTCTTGTGGATGGCGCCGAGCAGGGTCTTGGCGTCGAAACGCGGCAGCAGAATCATCTCCGCGCCGAAGCTGAGGGCCCAGTTCATGACGCAGGTCATGGCGAAGGCGTGGAACAGCGGCAGGATGCCGATCACCTTGGATTTGTCGTCAGCGACATCGGCGAACCAGGCCTGTGCCTGCTTGGCATTGGCATAGACATTGGCATGGCTGAGGGCAGCCCCCTTGGGAACGCCGGTGGTGCCGCCGGTATATTGCAGCAAAGCCAAGGTGGTCATGGGATCGCAGGGGGTGACGGCGATATGCCCGTCATTATCGATCAGATCGCGATAGGCGATATGCCGCTGGTCGCGGCGGATATAGGCGAGATCGCGGAACATGGCGATCGGCACCAGCAGATTGCGCGGAAAGGGCAGGGTATCGGCAAAGGGGCAGATGACCAGCTTCTGCAGCCGCGTCTGGTTCAAGAGATGCTCAACCTTGTCGAACAGCGAATGCAGATCCAGCGTGACCATGATGTCGGTCTCGGAATCGGCGATCTGGTTCTCGATCTCGTGCTCGACATAAAGCGGGTTGAAGTTGACAATGGCGGCGCCGCATTTCAGCGCCGCGTAATAAAAGATCACATAATAGGGACAATTGGGCAGCATCAGGCCCAGCTTCATGCCCGGCTTCAGCCCGGCCGACATCAGGCCCTTGGCGGCGCGGTCCGACAGCGCCTTGATCTCGGCGTAGGTATAATGACGGTCGAGAAAATCGATGCAGCGATGGTCGGGATAGCGCGCGGCACTGTCATCCAACAGGTGATGCAGCGACTTCGGCTCGATCGGCGCCGACCAGTCGAGGCGCGGCGGATAGCTGGCCAGCCAGGGTCTTTCGCTGTCTTGCTCTCGCATTGCCAAGGCCATGCGCGGATCATCCTCCCCTGCCATCGCTGCGACCCGAACCACAGCTAACTGGCGTCACCCGCGACCGGTGTCCCGGCGCAAGCTGCCTCCAGCCATTTGTCCGACCGCAACGCGCTCTGTCGACGCTTCAGGGTAAGGGACGCATGGATGGATATTGGCATCTTTCGCCCCGCTGGCAAACTTTTGGTTAATGTGGTCGCATTTTGCGATGCAGATACAGGAAAGCACGCCAAGTCTTTCAGGAAGAGGCCGAGCGATAGACCCCGAAGCGAAGAACCCCGCGTCAGGGGAAGCTGCGGCGGACCGGCGCAACCGCCTCAGCTGATCTCCTCCGCGACCGCCTGCAGCACGGCATCCGTCGCTTCGCGCGGCAGGAAATGGCCGGCCAGGGGCACCACCCGCCTCAGATAGGGCCCGGTGAAATGTCGGCGGTGGTCGTGGCTGAAATATTCCAGGTCGACGCCGTCGCAGGCTCCATGAAGGACGACGGTCGGGACGCCGATCTTGGGCTGGCCCGCCAGCTTCACTTCGATCGGCTCCAGTGCCGGGTCGCCCGGCGCGTTCTGGAAGCGGTGCCGGTAGGAATGGATGACGATATCCACGAAATCGGGATTGTCGAAGGAAATGGCGGTCGCCTCGAAGGTTTCGTCATCGAATTTCCAATTGGGCGACCACAGTTCCCAGAGCCGGCGCGAAATAGCGCGCCGGTTGCGTGCGAGGCCAATGCGCCCGCGTTCCGTGTTGAAATACCACTGGTACCAGAAGCGGTGCTCGACATCCGGCACATCCGGTTCCAGCGCCCGGGCGATGTTCTGGATATTGTAACCGGTAATCGTCACCAGGCGCTCGACCATTTCCGGCCAGAGAGCGGCGACGATGCAGCAGGCGCGCCCGCCCCAGTCATAGCCGACCAGGACGGCCCGCTCGATCCCGAGCGCCGTCATGAAACTCTTGAGATCGTGCCCGAGGGCCGCCTGCTGGCCGGAACGCATGGTGGTGGCGGAAAGAAAACGGGTTGGCCCATATCCTCTGAGATACGGCGCATAGCAGCGATAGCCGCTCCGCGCCAACATGGCCATGGCTTCATCCCAGATGCGCGGATCGTCGGGAAAGCCGTGCATCAGGATGACGGGCGCACCCTCAGCCGGACCGGCCGTTTCATAGGCGATCTCCAGTTCTGCCGTGCGGATGGTTTTGATCTCAGGCCGTGCCATGAATATTGCCCTCGCTTGCGTCACGTTGCATGGTGAATGGCCCGTCGATGGAGAAGCCCCATGTCCTTCAAGCCGATTTCTTCCTTCGCCCCAGGCTCCTTCGATCCTGCTGCGTTTGCCGAGCGATGGATTGCGGCCTGGAACCGGCGCGATATCGATGCCGTGCTCGCCGATTATGCCGAATCGGCAATCTTCGTCACGCCAAAAGCCGAGGATATAATCGGGCGCGGCGAAGTGCGTGGCAAGGCCGAGCTGCGGCAATACTGGACGGTGATCTCCGGCCGCATCGCCAGCCTGGTCTTCACCTATGACCGCGTCTTCTGGGATTCGTCGCAGCATACGCTCATCATGCTCTATGTCGCCTCGATCGACGGGGTAAGCCGGCGTGCCACCGAGATCGTCACTTTCAATGCCGAGGGGCAGATCGAACGCGGCGAAGCGCTCTATGGCGCCTTCATTGTCGGCGACGATTCGACGGTGGATGCCTGACCGCCAGGCATCGCCTATATTCCTGTCAGGAGCGATGTCAGTTGGCTGGCTTGTCCGTCAGCGTGACGCCGAGCGCCGAAAGGGTGACGCAACAGATAGCAAGGCCGGTGCGCAGGTCGAGCGCCTGGTCGAGCCAGACGAGGCCGATCGCCGCGCCCAGCGCCGGCTCGGTGGTCATCAGGATGCCGTAGGTCCTGGCCGACATGCGCTGCAGCGCCCGGAATTCCAGGCTCAGGGGAAGCACCACGTTCAACAGCGCGACTGCGGCGGCACCGGCAAGGCCTGCCAGCCCGATCCAGCCATGGCTTGCGACCCGCAACATGCTGCCCTCATACAAGGCGATAGGTATCAGGAAAACGCAGGCCGACCACATGCCGAAGGTAAGGCCGTCATTACCGCTGAAGATGCGGCCCAATCGCTTCACCAGCAGCACAAAGATCGCCCAGGCCACTGCTGAGACGCCGGCGAGTGCGAGGCCGAGGGGGTTGAGATCGGTGCCCACCGTCGGCGTCATCAGCAGGACGCCGGCCACCGCGACTGCGATCCAGAGGAAGTCGATCGGTCGGCGCGAAGTGGCCACGGCCAGGCCGAGCGGCCCGCAGAAGGAAATCGCCGAGGCGATGCCGAGCGGAATATATTGCAGGGCGAAAAAGAACGGCATCGCCAGACAGGTCTCTGTGAAGCCGAAGGCGAGCAGCAGCCTTGCATGCCGCCGCAGCCTGCCGTCAAGGCGCGGCGGTGACATCAGGGTGAGTGCCACGGCCGCGAAAAGCGTGCTGCACGCCGTCGTGCCGGCCGGCCCGAGATCGGCGAAAAGGAAGGTGGCCAAGGCAGAGCTGATCTGGATCGACAGGATCGAGAGCAGCACCAGCAAGCTGGGCGGCAGGCCGTTCACCAGCTGCGATATCATCGCCCCGGTCGCGACGTCGCCGCTATCGGGCTCGAACCGGTTGCTCTGCGCCGCAATGCCGATCACCTCTTGTCCCCCACGACAATCACGTCCATTCCTCCCTCATTCCAATATGAGGCGCGCGGCCTACTTCCACTCGCGCATCACGCGTTCGGCGGCATAGGTGACCCAGCCGCGCGGCAGGAAGCGGCTGACCAGGCCGGCCAGATAGTTGGTCGGGCCGACCACATGCACAGCGCGCTGCCCCAACATCTGCAGTCCCTCGCGGGCCACCCGTTCGGCGCTGTGCAAGCTGGTGAAGTTCGGCCGCTCGACGCCGGCACGGGCGAAGAACTGGGTCTCCGTCGCCCCGGGACACAGCGCCAGTATGTCGACCGGCTCGTGGCTTGTCTCTTCCGCCAATGCCTCCGCGTAATGCAGCAGGAAGGCCTTGCTGGCGGCATAGGTGGCGAAATAGGGCAAGGGCATGAAGGCGGCGGCGGAGGCGACGAAGATCACACCGCAGCGACGCCGGCTGTCCCGCGCCTGCTTCAGCATGTCCGGCAGAAGTGCCCGGGTGATCTCCGCCGGCGCCACCACGTTCACCTGCACGATTTCGGCTTCGCGTTCCGGCGTGTTATCGACGACCCGGCCGATACGGCCGATGCCGGCATTGTTGATGAGGAGATCGATCCTGGCATCCTGCGCCGCGCCGATCACCGCATGGCGGCCCTCGGCGGTGGTGAGATCGGCCGTCACGGTGCGAATCTCCCGGCCGTTGAGGGCTAGTTCGCTGGCCAGGGCGACCAATTTTTCGTGATTGCGGCCGGTCAGCAGCAGATTGGTGGCGCGCGGCAGGTTGCGGGCGAAGGCCGCGCCGATGCCGCTGGAAGCGCCGGTGATCAAAGCCGTCCGGAATGTCATCGACTGATCCTGCCTTGACCCCAACCAGCGCCATCGGCGCGCCGGAGCGGCATTCCGCCCTTGTTCCCGCATAGCTTAGGGGAGGGCGCGCCCGCCGCCAAGCCCGCTTGAACGGCGCATGCGCGTCTTCGGGCCCGCGCCTCAGCTTGCAAAAGACAGGCGTCTATGACAGACCAGCCGGCGGAGATCGTCGCCGGGCCTTGCGCATTGCGGTTTTGCGCAAGCAAGGTCGGCGCTATGATTGGTTTTTGAGACAAGATGATCGGCGGTCCGATCGCGAGCGATGACCGCGCCAGCACGACGGAGAGTTGCATGCCCAATTTTCAGACCCTCGATACCATCGCCGTCAACGGCAAGCGCGTGATCGTGCGCTGCGATCTCAACGTGCCCATGCAGGACGGAAAAGTGACGGATACGACCCGTATCGACCGCTGCGCCGAGACCTTGCGCGATCTTGCCGGCAAGGGCGCCAAGGTCATCGTCATGTCGCATTTCGGTCGGCCGAAGGGCAAGCGCGCGGCGGAATTCTCTCTCGCCCCGCTGGTTGAGCCGCTCTCCGCCGCGCTGAAGCGCCCGGTCGCCTTCGTCAATGACTGCATCGGCTCGGATGTCGAGGCGGCAGTCAACAAGCTGAAGGAAGGCGACGTGCTGCTGCTGGAGAACCTGCGCTTCTATCCCGAGGAGGAAGCCAACGACGCCAATTTCGCCGGGCAGCTGGCGGCGCTGGCCGATATCTATGTCAATGACGCCTTCTCCTGCGCGCATCGAGCCCATGCCTCGACCGAGGCGATCGCCAAGCTGCTGCCGCATGCCGCCGGCCGCCTGATGCAGGCCGAGCTCGATCATCTCGCCGCTGCGCTCGACAAGCCGCAGCGCCCGGTGATGGCGATCGTCGGCGGCGCCAAGGTCTCCACCAAGCTCGACCTCCTCGGCAATCTGGTCTCCAAGGTCGATCAGCTGGTGATCGGCGGCGGCATGGCCAATACCTTCCTCTTCGCCGCCGGCATCGAGGTCGGCAAGTCTCTGGCTGAACGCGATCTCGCCGAAACGGCGCGCGGGATCGTCGCCAAGGCGAAATCGGCCGGCTGCACCATCGTGCTGCCGCTGGATGCGGTGGTGGCCAAGGAATTCAAGGCCGGCGCCGCGACCGAGGTGGTCGATGTGAAGGCGGTGCCTGCAGACAGCATGATCCTCGATGTCGGGCCGAAATCGGTTGCCGATATCGTCGCTCGCATGAAGACCTGCAAGACGCTGGTGTGGAACGGTCCGCTCGGCGCCTTCGAGACGCAGCCGTTCGACCAGGGCACGGTGGCCGTGGCGCGTGAGGCGGCGGTGCTCACCAAGGCCAAGGCGCTGCTCAGCGTTGCCGGCGGCGGCGATACCGTCTCGGCCCTTGGCCATGCCGGCGTCACCGATGATTTCAGCTATGTCTCGACCGCCGGCGGCGCCTTCCTGGAATGGCTGGAAGGCAAGGTGCTGCCGGGTGTCGCCGCGCTGAAGGATTGAGAGGTTGGCCGAATGAGCAACGAAACCGACGAGATCGACGATCCCATTGCGTTCTTCGCCGCGCTCGGCAATTTGCATGACGCGGGCATCGATTCACTCAACATCGAGGTGGCCGACCAGATACTCTATATCTTGGTCGACGATCTCCATGCCAGTCTTGAGGGGCGCCCGGATTATCCCGGCGAACGCCCCTGTGCGGTGATCTTCCTCAATATCGCCAATTTCCGCGCCGACGCCGATCTCAGCGACGGCCTTCGTATCGACAAATTGCGGGTGCTTGAAACGCCCGAAGGGCAGAATCCCTATCTGCTGGAAGTCGACCTCAATATCGGGGGATCCGGTCGTTCCAAGAGCATCAGCGCCAGTTTCGCTGCCCTGGAGATTGAAGATATCGAGGATTAGAGCCGGATCGTTTCAGATCGAATCACCTAGTGCCTCGATCTGAAACGTGAATCCGCTTCTGGTCTCTATGACAGAGGGCGGGCTTCAGAACTGCAGGCAGAGGATAAGTGTCATGGTACCCGCCGCCACGCCGAAGACGATGTTGCGGCGGGTCAGCAGATAGACGGCGAGGGCCGCGATTGCCGCGGCGCTGCGTTCCCACAAAGCGACATGCGCCAGCGGTCCCGCCGGCAGGATGATCAGCCGCGCGATCAGCCCAGCCAGCATGGCATAGGCGACGGCGGTGAACCAGCGCATCGCCGGGCTGTCGGCATTGATGCGGCCGGAGAGCAGCACGCCGAGACCGCGCCATAGATAGGTGACGAGGACGCCCGTCAGCAGATAGGGCCAGATGATCATCGGCGCCAGCCCTGATGTCGGCCGCGTTGGCGGGCATCGATCAGATAGGCGGCGGTGCCGGCGATAAGGCCGGTCGCCAGCAATCCCCAATCGGCACTGACAAGATGCAGGCAAGGTCCCAGCGCCGCGCCGATGATGAGCGCCCAGGCGCGCAGCCGGTGCCTGAGATCGGCAACGAAGACCAGCATGAAATAGAGCGGGTTCAGGAAGACGAAGCCCAGCGTCACCGGTCGCGGCACCCAGCCGGCCAGGACGAAGCCGAGGGCCGTGGCGATGATGGTCGATAGCCACAGAGTCACGGCGAAGCCTTCATAGAACGGCAGGCGCTGCCGCGGCGCGATGCCGGGCGCGCGCTGCATGGCGATGGCAAATCCGGTGATGGCGATGAGATGGGCGATCAGATAGTGCCGCAGCCGCGGCTTGCCATGCTCGCCCGCTCGCAAGACCGGCATCAGACTGGCCACCATGGGCAGCAGCCGCGCATTGGTGAGGAGAACGGCGAGGGTGGCGCTCAACAGACTGGCGCCGGCGGCAAATGCTTCGACCAGAACGATTTGCCCGGGCAAGGCCCAGCCGGCAGTGGTCGAGACGAGGCCGGCATCGAGGCCGAGATGGTTTTCGCGGATCAGGGCGCCGAAGCCGAGATAGCTCGCACCCAGCACCAGAGCGGGCATGCCAAGGGCGGCCAGCGCGCCGTGCCGCCGCGCGCCGCCGGGCGAGCCGAAATCCTCGATGTCTTCCGATTGCATGATTTGATCATTCAGGCGAGAGTTTTGCGGGCACGCCATCATAACGGCTCTCTCGCGGTCGGCAATGCTTGCCGGATCGCCGCCCCTCGGTCACACTGGCGGCGGAGAAAACGCCATGGCCAGCGAACAGAAGACCAATTTCGTCCGCAAAATCCCGGAGGGTGACGACCACCACCGCGAGGTCTGCGTCGATTGCGGCTTCATCAATTACGAGAATCCAAAAATCGTCGTCGGCTCGGTCTGCACCTGGGGTGACAAGATCCTGATGTGCCGGCGCGCGATCAACCCGCGCAAGGGTCATTGGACCCTGCCGGCCGGCTTCCTGGAGTTGCATGAGACGCCCGAAGCGGGTGCGGGGCGTGAGGCCTGGGAAGAGGCGCGGGCGCAGATCGAGATCGAGCGCCTGCTCGCCATCTATACGATCCCGCGCATCAGCCAGGTGCAGCTGATCTATCGCGCCAAGCTTGCCAGCGAGAAGATCGAGCCGGGCCCCGAGAGCCTCGATGTCGGCCTGTTCCGCTTCGAGGATCTTCCCTGGGGCGATCTCGCCTTTCCGTCGGTGCGTTGGGCGCTGCATCATTATGCGAAGACGCGCAGCCTGCACGACTTCGCTGCCTTCACCAATCCGGAAGGCGAGACCGGCGATTTCTAATCGCCGCGGCCTATCACCGACGAGATGCCACAGCGGTGGATTTCATTCCATCCGCGCCAATACCTGCTCCAGAGTTGCAAGGAACCGCGGCCACCCGGCCTTGGCGCCCTGGTAAGCCTGCTGCTGATCCGGCCGGAAACCCGCCTGCTCCATGCGCAATCGAGTCCCCGCGCTGGTTGGCGTCAGAGTCCAGGTCACCACGCTTTCGAGACCATAGGCCGACCATGTGTAAGAAAGCTTTTTGGTCGGTTCGACGACCAGGACCTGACAGTCGACCGCGCCCCAATCGGCGCTAAGATTGAAACGGTGATCCACGATAGGCTTGAAGTCATTCTTCATCAGCCATTCCTCGATCAGGTGCGGTTGGGTAAGCGCGCGCCAGATCTTTTCCGGCGGAAACGTCATCTCCCGTTCGACAATGACGTTCAGCGTTTCGGTCGTCGTTGCGGTCATTGATCCATCCTCTTCAACAAATCTTCGAGGTCATCGAACCGGCTCTCCCAGAAGCCGGCCATCTGGCTTGTCCAGTCGATCAACGGGGCGAGCGCGCCGAGCTGGGCGCTATAATGCGTTTGTCGTCCCTCATGGCGGTCACGGACCAACCCGGCCTGCTTCAGAACCGCCAGATGCTTTGAGACGGCCGGTTGCGAGACCCCGGCTTGCGCGGTCAGCGCTCCGACTGTCTGCTCTCCCTCCCGGCATAATCGCTCGAAAATGGCCCGTCGCGTTGGATCGGCGAGGGTTCTGAAGAGCACGTCCTGGGTGTTTGGCATGGTAGATCGATAACTCGCTGGCTATTAATAAACTCATAACTGAATAGTTATGAGTTAGTCAAGGAGGAAATCAATCAGGGGAGGAAAGTGGAACGGTCCAACGGCCGTCATTGCAGCCCGCCATCGATCTCGATCGTTATCGCGGCCTTGGCTTCGCCCGCGCCGTCGGCTCGGCGACCAGCGGGTCGTCCGGCCAATAATGCTTCGGATATTGCCCCTTGAGATCGGCCTTCACGGCACGATAGCCATTGGCCCAGAAGCTTTTCAAATCGCGCGTCACCTGCACTGGACGGCGCGCGGGGGATAGGAGATGCAGCAGCACCTCGACCTTGCCGTCGGCGAGGCGCGGCGTATCCGTGGCGCCGAACATCTCCTGCAGGCGCACGGCCAGGACCGGCACCTCGCCGCTGTCGTAATCCAGCGGCAGATGCGAGCCCGAGGGAACGTCGAGATGGGTCGGCGCCAGTTGATCGAGCGCCTGGCGCTGCTGCCAGTCAAGGCCGCTGAGCAAGGCCTCGCGGAGATCGATCGAGGCGAGATGCGCGCGCCGCGTCACGCCGTCGAGATAAGGCAGCAGCCACTCCTCTGCCGTCGCCAGCAAGGCGGCATCCGAGAAATCGGGCCAGTCCCATTTGAAGTTCTGCCCGCCCTCCTGCAGGCGCCGCAGGAAGGCGATGCGGGCGCGCAAATTCTGCAGCTCGGGCGTCCAGGGCAGGCAGGCGATCCCCATCTGCCGGATGCCTTCGAGCATGGCGGCGGCGACCTTTTCGCACGGCATGTCTCTCCGCGGCTTCTCTTCCAGCACCAGCGACCACAGGCGGCGCTGGCGTTTCGCTTCGACCATTTGCTCACGCGGATTCCAGGCGACGATGGTTTCATCGACGATCTGGGCGGCGAAATCCGCTTCGATCTCGGCTAGCGTGATGGGGGCGGCGAGAAAGATGCGCGCTGCCCGCTTGTCGCCGTCCAGCGCGCCGATCGCCAGGTAATCGGACTGTGCCAGCGGATCATGCGCCGGCAGCACCGCACCGCGGCCATGGCTGAGGCGGAAGCTCTCCTGACCGTCCGGCGTGCGGCCGCGCTTCTGCGCCAGCCGGTCGGGATAAGCCAGCGCCAGCACCGCACCGGCCGCTTCACGCGCATCGATATCGCGCGCCGCATCGATGCCGAGCTGGCGACGCCAGTCCCTGGCCGATTGCTTGATCCGCTCAGTCAAGGCGCGGTCGGCCTTGCCGAGGCCGCGACCACGTTCCTGCAGGAGGTCCAGCCGGTCGCGCAGATCAGCATCGCTGTTGCGCAGCGGATCGCGTTCGCTCAGCACCGCGGCGATATCGCAGGCGACGGCACCTAAATCGCGTTCCTTGGCGCGCACCATCATATGGGCGAGACGCGGATGCACGCCGAGTGACGCCATCGCCTTGCCATGGGTGGTGGCGAGAAACTGGCTGTCGACCGCCTCGAGATCCTGCAGCAGCTCGCGTGCCTGCGTGAGCGCTGCTTCCGGCGGCGGGTCGAGCAGCTTCAATGTGGCGAGATCGCTGATCCCCCAGGCCGCCAGCTCCAGGGCGAGCGGCGCGAGATCAACGGCGAGGATTTCCGGCTGTTCGAAGGCCGGCAAAGCGCGTTCGCTGGCGGCACTCCACAGGCGGTAGCAGATACCGGGCGCGGTGCGGCCGGCGCGGCCGCGGCGCTGCGTTGCCGCCGCCAGCGAGACCTTGGTGGTCGTAAGCTGCGTCATGCCGCTGACCGAGTCGAAGCGCGGCACCCGGCGCAACCCGCTATCGACGACGATACGCATGCCGTCGATGGTAAGGCTGGTTTCGGCAATCGAGGTCGCCAGCACGATCTTGCGCCGGCCCTGGGGATCGCGGCGAATGGCCTTGTCCTGCTCCGGAAGGGGCAGGTCGCCGTAGAGCGGCAGGATGACGCGATCGGCACCGAGATCGCCGAGCCGGCTCTCCACCCGGCGGATCTCCGCCGTGCCCGGCAGAAAAGCCAGCAGATCGCCTTCCGCTTCCGCCAGGGCCTGGCGGATGGCGCTTGCCATGCGGTCCTCGATCCGCGTGGTGGAATCGTCGCCGAGATAACGGGTCTCCACCGGAAAGACGCGGCCTTCGCTGGTGAGACGCCGGGCACCCGGCAGCAAGGCGGCGATGCCGGCGCCGTCGAGCGTTGCCGACATGACCACCAGGCGCAGATCGTCCCGCAAGGCGGCCTGGGCTTCGAGGCAGAAGGCGAGTGCGAGATCGCTGTCGATGGCACGCTCGTGGAATTCATCGAACAGCACGGCGGCGATGCCCGGCAGCTCGGCATCGGCCTGCAACTGCCGCAGGAAGAGGCCGGTGGTGACGACTTCGATCCGCGTCTTCGGCCCGATCTTGCGGTCGAGCCGCACCCGGTAGCCGACCGTCTCGCCCACCTCCTCGCCGAGGAGATCGGCCATGCGCTTCGCCGCACTGCGGGCGGCAAGCCGGCGCGGCTCGAGCACGATGATCTTGCCGCCCATCTTGTTTCCATGGCTGAGCCAGGGCGCATCCTTCAGAGCGAGCGGCACCAGCGTCGTCTTGCCGGCCCCCGGCGGCGCTTCGAGAACAAGATTGGGGCCGTCGGCCAATGCCGCCGCGATCTGCGGCAGCAAAGGCTCGATTGGCAATTGGCTCTGGCTTGTGCTTGCGGTCATGGCCGGCACCATAGCCGGCGCAAACTGCTTGGCAAGGGCCGCGTCGGCTTAGCTGGCGAGGTCCTCCAGGATCGGGCAATCCGGCCGCTCATCGCCATGGCAATGATGGGCGAGGTGTTTCAGCGTCTTCACCATGCTTTGCATCTCGGCGATCTTGGCCTCCAGATCGCCGACATGGGTGAGCGCCAGTTTCTTGACCGTGGCGCTGGAGCGGCGGCGGTCTCGCCATAAGGCGAGCAACTGGCGGATCGTCTCCAGCGGAAAGCCCAGCGAGCGGGCACGGTGGATGAAGCGCAGGGCATGGATTTCGGTTTCGTCATAGAGGCGATAACCGGCCTCCGTCCGCTGTGCCTTCGGCAAGAGGCCGATCGATTCGTAGTGCCGGATCATCTTGGCCGAAACGCCGCTCGAGCGCGCGGCTTCACCGATGGTTTGCATGGCCGTGGCTTGCATGGAGAGCATCCTGTTGCTGGAAGCGGCGATACCAGCGCCGCAGGCTGAGCGCATTGCCGACCACGAAGACGCTGCTCAGCGCCATCGCCAGGCCGGCGATCATGGGGTTGAGTTCGCCGAAAGCGGCGAGCGGAATGCCGAGGGCATTGAAGATGAAGGCCCAGAGCAGATTCTGCTTGATCTTGCGTCCGGTGGCGCGGGCAAGATCCAGGGCCGCCGGCACCAGCATGAGGTCGGGATGCATCAGGATGATGCCGGCCGTCGCCACCGCGGCATCGGTGCCGTTGGCAAGGGCGATGCCAAGATCGGCCGCCGCCAGCGCCGGCGCGTCATTGATGCCGTCGCCGACCATGGCGATCCGCTTGCCGCCGGCCCGGATTTCGCGCAAGGCGGCGATCTTGTCGGCCGGCAGCAATTCGGCGCGCCAGTCGTCGATGCCCAAGGTCTTTGCCGTGCGTTCGGCCGCCAGCCGGTGATCGCCGGTCAGCAGCAAGGTGGAGATGCCCTTGTCGTGCAGCGCCGCCAGCGCCGGCCTGGCGCTCGGCCGCTCGCTATCGGCGAAGTCGATCGCCGCCAGCAAAGCCGGCTGCGGTTCCAGCGCCGCAAGATAGGAGCGCGTGGCGGCGTCGATCGCCGGCACCGCCGCCAGTGAGATGCCGCGTTCCTGCATCAGCCTGGCATTGCCGAGCAACAGGCGCCGCCCCTCGACCGTGCCGGCAACGCCGCGGCCGGGCAGGGCTTCAACAGCGGTAGCAGGGGCCGCTGCAACCCCGCGCTGCTGCGCGAGGTCGCGCAAGGCCGCCGCCAGCGGATGCGTGTTCTCCTGCTGCAGGCCGGCGGCGAGGCGCAAGGCGTCCGCCTCACTGCCATCGACAGCCTGGATGGCCGTCACCTGCGGCTGTCCCTCCGTCAGGGTGCCGGTCTTGTCGAAGGCCACCGCCTCGATATGCTGGGCCGTCTCCAGGGCGATGGCGTCGCGGATGAGGATGCCGGCCTTGGCGCCGGTGCCGGTGCCGACCATGATCGCGGTCGGTGTTGCCAGGCCCAAGGCGCAGGGGCAGGCGATGACCAGGACGGCGACGGCATTCAGGATGGCGCCCTCCGCTGGTGCACCGGCCAGCAGCCAGCCGATCACGGTGACGACGGCAACCAGCAGCACGACGGGCACGAAGCGGGCGCTGACCTTGTCGACCAGTTTCTGGATCGGCGCTTTCGCGCCCTGCGCCTCGGCGATCATCTGCTGGATGCGATCCAGCATGCTGTCGGCGCCCAGCGCCGTGACTTCCACGGCGAGCACGCCGTTGCCGTTGAGGGCGCCGCCGATCACCGCCGCGCCGGGCTCGACATCGACCGGCAGGCTCTCGCCGGTCAGCAGCGACTGGTCGATCGCGCTTTGCCCTTCGATCACCTTGCCGTCGGCCGGTAGCCGGTCGCCGGGACGGATGAGAACGACATCGCCGATGCGCAATTCGGCGACATCGACCGTGACGTCGCCGCCATTGCGCCGCACCCGCGCCTGCGCCGGCCGCAAGGCTTTCAGGGCATCGAGCGCCGAGAGGGCGCGCCGCTTGGCCCGCCGCTCCAGGGTCTTACCGAGCCGCACCAGGACCAGGATGACGGCGGCGGATTCGAAATAGAGATGCTCATGCGCGGCATGTGCGCCCATGCCGGAGGCGGCGGCGCGCCAGGCGAGATAGAGGCTGAGGCCATAGGCCGCCGTGGTGCCGAGCGCCACGAGGGTATCCATATTGGCGCTGAAGCCGCGCAGGGCGCGCCAGGCGCTGCGATAGAAATCGGCGCCGAGCCCGACCTGCAGCAGCGTCGCCAGCGTGATCTGCAACCAGAGCGGCACGGCGACCCCGCCCAGCGCGCTGTCCGCCGGCAGCCAGCTTGTCACCATCGGCAGCAGCAGCGGCAGCGCCAGCACGGTGCCGGCCGCCAGCACGGTGAGATCGCGGTCGAGCACGATCTGGTCCTTGCCGGCGGCCACGGCCTCTCCGGCACCGCTGGCGCTGGCCGGCGCGGCGGCGGCTGGCGGCTTCACGCCATAGCCGGCGCGCTTGATGGCGGCCTCGATCTCGGCCGGTGCCGCCGTACCGCTGACATAGGCGGTCTCGGTGGCGAAATTGACATTGGCGGCGGTGACGCCGGGCACCCGCCTCACCACGGTCTCGATCCGTGTCGCACAGGCGGCACAGGTCATGCCCTCGATATCGAGGGCGAGGTTAGGCTTGCCGTCTTGCACCGGTGCCAGCGCTTTTGCCTGAAGCGGGGGTATTGCCTGAATCTGGGTCATGATGCCTCCATGCCTATGTAGATGGGGGCTCCAATGATGGGAAGGTCAAGGTTTCTTACGGCGGCCAGGAAATCAGCCGGTTACTGCGCGGTAACCAGCTGATTTCAAACACCCTTCTTCCGCCGTCCCGGCATCTGTCCTAACTCTCGGCGACCCGTTACTTTGGAGAGCAGACATGAAAATCGCCCTCATCGGCGCCACCGGCTTCATCGGCAGCCGTATCCTCGACGAAGCGCTCAATCGTGGCCATCAGGTGACCGCCATCGTCCGCAATCCGGAAAAGGTGCCGCAGCGCGCCGGCGTCACGGCGCAGCGCGGCGACGTCTTCGATCAGGCCGGCCTCGCCAGGCTGATCGCAGGCCATGATGCCGTCATCAGCGCCGTGCATTTCCTGCAGAGCGACGCCGCCAGGCTGATCGGCGCCGTCAAGCAAGCCGGGGTGAAGCGCTATCTGGTAGTGGGCGGCGCCGGCAGCCTGAAGATCGCGCCGGACAAGGATCTGATCGACAGCCCGCATTTCCCGGCGGAATACAAGGAAGAGGCCGGCAAGGGCCGCGATTTCCTCAATCTGCTGCGCGGCGAATCGACGCTGGACTGGACCTTCCTCTCGCCGGCGGCGCTGATCCAGCCCGGGGCGCGGACCGGCAAGTTCCGCCTCGGCAAGGACGAGCTGGTGGTCGATGCCGCCGGCGAAAGCAAGATTTCCGCCGAGGATTATGCCGTCGCGCTGCTCGACGAGATAGAGAAGCCGCAGCATATCCGCCAGCGCTTCACCCTCGCCTACTAAAAGGGGTCATGGCGGCGCGCCTCATCGAGGCGCGGCAGAACGCCTCTTGACCTTCCCATCATGGCAAGCCCCATATCTTTGCCGACAGATGAACCCCGTTGAAGTTAGAGGGCTTGCCATGATGAAACTCGCGGTATCCGGCATCACCTGCGGCGGCTGCGCGGCGGCGATCGAACGCGCGATCGGCGCCACGTTGCCGGGCGCCAAGGTCGAAGTCGATGTGATGAAAGGCACCGTCACCACCGATGCCGCTGCGGCGCAGCGCGAGCAGGTGAAGAACGCGATCGAGGATGCCGGCTTCATCGTCACCGGCGAGGCGGCCTGAGGGCAGGCTGCCCGATCGAACCGCCGCTCCATCAGGTCTTTCGGCCTGCCTGAAAAAGCGGATGCGATCCCGCATTCAATGCTGGGGCGAGCTTGATGCAACCGCCGCTTTGAACTTGGTTTCGATGCGTTTCCTGATCTCCCGCCAATTGCCTTCCCGCGCCAGCCGGTAGGTCTTGCGCGCCAGCAGGCTATAGCGGCCGGCCCTGGCATCGGACTGATATCGCCTGATCCGCGCTTCCAAGGCTTTCAGCCAGGGCGCCTCGATGCCCTTGGCCTTCGCATAGGTCGCGATCGATATCAGCTCGGCGCATTGCGCATCATTCCTGAGATTGATCGCCTTGACGGTCGCAAGGTCGAAGGGCGTGTCGAAACAGGCCGGATCGGCAATGCCGACGGCGAGGTAGTTCAAGCGCGTTCTGACGCATTTTTCGCAGATGCCGCAATTCCGGTGGGTCTCTTTGCCCTCCCAGCAGACCTTGACGGCGGCGGAAGCCAAGGGATTTTGCGCCAGGGTCTCGACTTTCTGGGTACGTGAGTAGCCAGCACCGTCATGGACAATGCGCAGGGCCGATCCCGATAGCAGATAGTCGGTGGCCGGGTTGGAACCCCAGGGCAGGACCAGCGCATCATAAGGCTCCGAGCTGCCGATCAGGGCGTAGCCGAAGTCATGTGCGTAGTTATGCAGACAACAGGCGAGCTGCGAGGAAAAACTGTCTTCCCAGCTCTGCAGCGCCAATTCCTTCAGATTGGTGCGGATCGTCTTTGCCGTCACTTTCAACTCGCGCAGGAAGGGCTCGGTCCGCTCCCTCAGGGCATCGAACTGCTTGAGCTCGCTCAGGGGCACGTCAAAGCCGTGGACCATCAGCACGGAATGCTTCAGCGGATATGAACCGAGCCCCAGCGTCCCCGTCGCATGACGCAGCAGCGTGAAGATGGAATCGACGCCGCCAGAAAAGGCGGCGATGGCTTCATCCTTGCGGGTGAACACCGCGTCGCCGAGCACGGTGTCCGGGATGATCTCCACCTTGTTATAGCGGCTCGGCTTCCAGCGTACCCAGGCTTCCTGGAACTCCCTCAAGTTGCGCAGTGCCGCGGCGCTCATGGCGCCATGCACGCGGATATCCTGGCCGAGCCGCATCGCATAGAAGACGATGCCGAAAACGAATCCGTCGAGCGCTCGGGGGATCGGCAGGTTTCGCTCGTCGAGCAGATCGAAAAAAATCGCCAGATCCCGGCGATCCCGATCGTCAATATTGCTCAAGAAAACGGTGCGGCGACTTCCATCAAGCGTGCCGTCTTGCGAGACGTGCAAATCCATCGGGCGCTCGGCCATTGGATATCCTCCCCGCTGAAATACTATTAATAAGTACTAACAATCTTTTAGGTAGGATTGCGTCTGCAATATCGCTTGCTGCAGGTGAAGCCAAGCGCTATCGGCTGCCCGCGTGAATTTGTGATCGGCTCCGATCTGCAACATGAGCGGCCACCCGCCTGGGTGAGCGCGACTATTGCAGTGCAATAGCGCAGGTCCGATGCTTGTCCAGGCGATCGCAGTGCCCATCTCAATGGTTTAGGTCGACGCCTCGCCATAGCTCCGTAAGCTATGCTGTCCTGATCTTTAAGTTGGCAGGCTTTAAACTTGGCAGAGGCGAAATGCGCGAAAGGCAGCGTATCGCGCGGGAAAGAAATGCTGGTGATAGGACAATGACAATGGCGAGAAAAGTAGCCGTCAAAGGCGACGGGAAAACGCTGCTGCTCGCCTGCGGCGCTCTGGCCCGCGAGGTGCTCGCCCTGAAGCAGCTCAATCGCTGGGACTGTTTCACGGTAGATTGCCTGCCTGCCGACCTGCATTTCCGGCCGGAGAAGATCGCACCGGCGGTGCAAGCCAAGATCCATGAGGCCAAGGACAAGTTCCAGCGCATCTTCGTGCTTTATGCCGATTGCGGCACCGCCGGCGCACTCGACGCGGTACTGGCGGCGGAGGGCGTCGAGCGGATCGCCGGCCCGCATTGCTATTCCTTCTTTGACGGCAACGCCGCCTTCGAAGCCCTGCATGCGGAGAATATCGGCACC
>DATLJB010000021.1:0-39720 GCA_035539075.1 Terriglobia bacterium | reverse complement strand
ACCAGGACAAAGACAACGGCAAGCCCGTAGGTCGAGAAGACCTCCGACAGGCGATGACGCGGGGTCGATTTCGGCGAGTTGGTCACTTGGCGCTTGTCTCCAGCGAGGGAATCAGCGGGGTTGGCCATGTTCCGCTCCTTCATTGATGATAGGCCCGCGATGATAGGCCGGGGCAAGGCCGGCACCCATCGAGGATCGGGCGATGAGAGCGTCCATGGTCAGCTCGTCGCCCTGCAATTCGCCGGCAATGCGGCCGCGATCCAGGATCAGGGCACGGTCGCAAAGCGCCGAGACCTCGTCGAGATCCGACGACACCACGATCACCGCGGCCCCTTGCCCTGCGGATCCATCGCGCGTCACCTGGCGCAGCATGTCATGGATGGCGAGCTTGGCGCCGATATCGACGCCAGCCGTGGGCTCTTCGAGAATGACCACTTTCGCCTGCGCCTCCAGCCAGCGGGCGATGCAGACCTTCTGCTGGTTGCCGCCGGACAGCCAGTCGATCAATGAAGCGGCATTACGCGGCCGCACATCGAATTGATCCAGCCGCAGCGCGGTTTCCCTGGCTTCCGCACCGGGGGAGATGAAGCGCCAGGCAGATCGGCCGCGAATGCCCGGATTGATGAACAGATTCTCCGTCAGCGACATGCCGGGACAGATACTCTCGCCGAGTCGGTCGCCCGGCAGCAGCACGATGCCGGCGGCGATGCGCTCCTTGATGCCGTCCTCCAGGGAGAGATCCCGTCCTTCCAGCGCGAGGCGGCCGGCATCTGGACGCTTGGCGCCGAAAATGGCACGGCCGACCGCCTCCTGGCCACCACCGCGCAGTCCCACCAGGCCGAGAATTTCGCCGGCACGCGCCTCGAAGCTGAGCGGACCGCGGCGATCGACCTTGAGATCCGTCACCCTCAGCAGCGCGGAAGCGGTGGACGGTTTGGCGCTGCGATGCGCCCGCACCAGATCGACTGACCGGCCGAGCATCTGCTCGACGATCTGTTCCGGCGAAGTCTCATTCATCGCGACCGTATGAACGTGGCGGCCATCGCGGAAGACCGTTACACGGTCCGCAAGTCCGAACAGCTCGTTCAAGCGATGCGAGACATAAATGATGCTAGTGCCGGCAGCGCGCAATTGATGCATGGCGTCGAACAGACGCTTGGCATCGTGTTCCGGCAAGGCAGCCGTCGGTTCATCAAGCACCAGCACGCGTGGATTGCGCGCCAGTGTCCTGACGATACCGAGAATGGCCTTTTCCGGCGCGCTCAGCGTCACGACCAGACGCTGCGGGTCGATCGGCTCCACTTTCATCGTGTCGTAGATGCGGTTGGCCTGGCGCGTGACCTCCCGCCAATCGATCAGGCCGTTGCGCCGGGGATAGCCGGCGATCAGCGCGATATTCTCGGCCACGCTGAGATCGTCCACCAGGGCCAGGTCCTGGTGGACAAAAGCGAGGGGGAGAGTTTCCTGTCGTGGATCGACCTCGCGTCCATCCAGCAGGATCCTTCCCCCATCGCGTTCGTAGACACCGGCGAGGATCTTGATCAGGGTCGATTTGCCCGCACCGTTCTCACCCACCAACGCATGGATCTCTCCCGGCATCAGGGTGAAGTCGACGGCCTTGAGCGCAAGCGCACCGAAGAAACGCTTGGTTAGGCCCTCGATCTGCAAAACGGGTTGGATATCAGCCATGGCAAATTCCACTTACCGGCGCGTGGTCAGTTGGTGCCGAGTTAGTTTGTGCCGGTGCAGGCGTTATTCTGCCCACGCCAGATGTTCATGTAATGGCAGGCGAAGTTGTTGCTGGGGATGAACTCGTTCGACTTGCCACCCTCCGCATCCGCATTCTCCTTCGTCACCAGATAGGTCGGCTGCACGAAAGTCGATGGCGCCTGGCCGGCCATGGCGCGCACCACGGCATCGATCGCCTGATAGCCGAACAGGGTGCTGGGTTCGGGCACGGTCGCCACTTCGTATTCACCCTTGCGGATCATGTCATAGGCCGAGGGCGGGCCATCGGAGCCGACCAGATGCACCTTGTCCGCAGCAATACCCGACGAACGCAAGGCCGAGGCAATATAGGGATAGAAATTGTCACAGCAGGTGGTGCCCCACCAGCCGTCACCGTGATTGGCGACGATGCCGGAAATGACGGCGGGAATCCGCTTGGTCTGATCGGCGATGGGGATATTGACCATGTCGATGAAGCTGCAGCCGCTGCAATTCTTCACGGGATCGGTCGCTGCCTTCGCCTTGAAACGGGCGATCGCGAAGCTGTTATCGAGGAAATGCAGCAGCTTTGCCTTGCCGTCCGACTGGGCGATCACATAGGCCGCCTGGGTTTCGCCGATCTCCGCCGGATTGGAGGAGATGTTGGTGAAGAGATTGAGCTTCGGGTCCGGCCCCGGATAGGCCGTGGCATGGATGCCGATAACCGGGATGTTCTGGGCGACGGCCTGCTTGATAGGTTCCTGCAGCGCGCTGGCATCGGCCGAGGTGACGATGGCTGCGGGATTGAGCGAGACCGCCTGCTGCATGGCCTGCAAGGTGCCGGTGATCGTTCCCTTGCCGTTCAGAATGACGGTCTTCCAGCCCAGGGCTTTCGCCGCTTCTTCGACGCCGCGTCCCCAATTGACGAAGGAGACGTAGGATTCATCGGCCGATACATAGACCACCGTGACAGCATCTGTCGTCGCCTGTGGACCGCTGGTCGGTCCCTTCCACTCGGTCTGCGGACGCGTGCGCTCGGTCGCGATCGCCTTCGCCTCGTCAACCGTCATGGTTGCCTTGATCTGCGGCTCCGGCCAGGCATCAAAAGGCTTGGCCACCGTTGCCGCCCAAGCCTGCGAGCCGACACCGCCGGCAATCGTCATCGCCGCCGCCGCTGCCAATATCCATCGCCGCCCGTTACCAAGGCGCGCCGCCGCGTGACTGTGATGGATTCCGAATCTTTGTCGCATCTGGTCCTCCCCGTTATGGCGTGTTTCCGCCGTCACCTCGTTTCGAGGCGAAACTGGTATGACATGTCTACCTGTTGATCGTCAACATATCACATTGCTCGCTTTTATGCTGCGATGCAGCATAGGTGATGTAGTTGAAAACCAAGCGGACCGGCCTTTTTGGATGGAGTTTGACGAAGGCCGCGGAAATCGTTGATCGCCCTTCCTGGAGCAATCGGGCAGATGCATGAGGCGTTACGCGGAAGCGCCGCGGACGTTGGATCTGGCGACCGGCAACCCATGAGGACCCGGTCCAGCAAATTTGCCGATCCGTCTTCGCGGCAAGCGGACGCGCATGGCTGCCGTAAGCTTCTCACGACTCCTCCGGCGCTGAACGCGTCGATGTGTCGAAGATGCTGCGACCCGTTTGTGGTCACCAGGCTCGACTCCCCGATCCATCTCCTAGAGATCACATCGCCGGCGCGGATGGTCACACTTGAATGCGATCTGCGGAAAAAGAAGAGCGACTCCCATTCCCAATTTTTTGTCGAGATCTGGCAAGGTCACGGGCCATGACGAAGATGACGACGAAAAATTTTCGGACTGAGTGAAAATTTTCTCCGCTGAATTGTGAGCTTCGACAAAATGCGCGCGCGGAAAATTACGGAAACGCACACGATGATGACCGCGCTGATTGCACGCGTCATCCAATGAGTTGCGCGATGAAGGACGCAATGCTTCCTCTGCTCTCAATGACGGCTGTCGCGGGTGCCCTTGCTCGCTCCACTTTGAAGAAATCGCGCGAGCATCGTCATTATGATCAGTTGTCGTTGTCCTGCAGTCGATATCTCACGCGCGCATAAGCGCGTCACGCGCACCAATGGCTGCGCGGCAGGCACAAGAATGCGCGCGAGAGTTACGTTGCATTTTAGACGAAGGGCGCCGCGCAGCGGGAACCAACAAAAGAGCGCTTCGTTCGACCGCCGACATCGTGTCGTCATGCGCTGTCGCTTGCTTCGTCCGTCTTCCATTAAGATTTTTTTCAGGATACGCGCATACAAAATTTCCCATCTGTTCGCCGCCCACTCAGTGTCCTCGCAACATCCGCGAGATGTCTTCCAAAGTTGCCGTCGAGAGCAGCGTATTTCTCCGAACAGATTTGATCACCATGCAACTCGGCTGCCGTTCTTGTCGCAACCAAAGGCGATCGGCGCAGGCAGCGGCCCAACGAAAGACATGTCAATGGCTCTCAAATCGATTCTCAATGCCCTCGGCAAAGCGCTCTATTACAGTGGCGCATCGACGCACTGGTTCTCCGCCAGCGGGATGAAATCCGGCTCCGTGCTTGCCGGCACAAGCGGCAACGATTCAATGTATGGCGACGCCGCCGTCGACGTGACGATGAGCGGCGGCGGCGGCGACGACATCTATTATCTCTACTCGACGAAGAACCATGTATCGGAAGCGGCCGGCGGCGGCGTCGATACGATCAACACCTGGATGAGCTATACCCTGCCAGCCAATTTCGAGAACCTGACGGTGACCGGCAGCGGCAGCTATGCCTTCGGCAACAGCCTGGACAACATCATTTCCGGCGCTTCCGGCAGCCAGATCATTGATGGCGGCGCCGGCAATGACGTGCTGACGGGCGGTGGCGGCGCCGACACCTTCATCGTCACCAAGGGCAACGGCAGTGACCTGATCACCGATTTCGGCAGCGACGACAAGATTCGCCTCAACCAATACGGCTTCACCTCCTTCAACCAGCTGCTCAGCCACGTCTCGCAGCAGGGCACCGACCTCTGGCTGGATTTCGGCAATGGCGAGAAACTGGTCCTGGCCAATAAGACGGCGGGAGATCTGCAGGCAAACCAGTTCCAGCTGGCGCTCGATCGTTCGCAGCTGACGCAGACCTTCGCCGACAATTTCAATACGCTATCGCTTCACAGCGGCACCACCGGTACCTGGGACGCGAAGTTTCCCTGGGCGCCGACCTCGGGCAGCACCCTCACCGGCAATGGCGAACTGCAGTGGTATGTCAATCCACTCTATGCCCCGACGGCCTCGCTCAACCCCTTTTCCGTTTCCAACGGCGTGCTGACGATCTCCGCCGACAAGACACCGGACGCCATGAAGCCCCTGGTGGGGGGCTATGGTTATACCTCGGGCCTCCTCAGCACCTATTCCACTTTCGCGCAGACCTATGGGTATTTCGAAATGCGCGCGGATATGCCGAGCGAGCAAGGCGCCTGGCCGGCCTTCTGGCTGTTGCCGGAGGACGGCTCCTGGCCGCCCGAACTCGACGTGGTCGAAATGATCGGGCAGGATCCGCACACGATCCAGACCACGGTCCATTCCGATGCGACAGGGACCCATACCAAGCAGGGGATGAATGTCCAGGTCGACAACACCGATGGCTTCCATACCTATGGTGTGTTGTGGAAGTCCGATACGATCACCTGGTACTTCGACGATGTCGCCATTTTCCAGGCTGCCACGCCGGCGGACATGCATGACCCGATGTATATGCTGGTGAACCTTGCCGTTGGCGGCATCGCCGGCACCCCGACGGACGGGCTGCCGAACGGCTCCGATATGAAGATCGACTACATCAAGGCCTATTCGCTCAACGACGCACCGGTCAGCGCGAATACGACGACCCTTTCCACGCAATCGACCACCCACGCCTAGCCGGAAGCGCCGGACACGGTGCCGCCTGGATGCGGCGAAAGTGCGCGCGGCGTTTTACCAAGTCCGCGCGTAACGCCATCGCAGCGGCGCCTTTACGACGACAGGGGACAGCGCGGCCGGGACCGTTCCGATCATCACCCGGCCGGCGCCCTGCTGGTTCTCGGCGTGACAATTGTCTTTGGGACATCCTGCCATGAATGCGACCGAGCGAACCACCATCCACCTTCCACGCCTGCAGGTCATGGGGGCGCTGGCATTCCTGTTTCGCTACCACGGCCTGGCCTTGGGGCAGGATGCCCTGGCGCGCGAATTCGCCGGCATTGCCGAGATCGGCGCGGATGAAATCGTGCGGCTCGCCCGGCGCCAGGGCTTGCGGGCGCGCAAGAGCCACAGCGGCTTCGCGCGCCTCGGCGTGACGCCCCTGCCGGCTCTTGCCGGCACGAGTCACGGCGGCGCGATGATCATCCTCCGCGCCGATGCGCAGAAGGTGCTGGTCATTCGCGGGGAAGCATTGGCGCGTGTCGAAGGCGCCCGGCCTGAATTGATGGATCGCAGCGCCCTGGAAAGTCTCTGGGACGGCAGTCTGGTGCTGATCACCAAGCGGGCCTCGCTCTCAGACCTCGGCAGCCGGTTCGGCCTCTCCTGGTTCATGGCGGCTATCTACAAGTACCGCAAGGTTCTGGCCCAGGTGCTGCTGGCCTCTTTCTTTCTGCAGATCTTCGGCCTCATCTCACCCCTGTTCTTTCAGGTGGTGGTCGACAAGGTGCTGGTGCATCGCGGCATCTCGACCCTGGACGTGCTGCTGGTGGGCCTGGTTGCCGTCTCGATCTTCGAAACGGTCCTCGGCGCGCTCAGGACCTATGTCTTCAGCCATACCACCAACCGGATCGATGTCGAGCTGGGCGCCCGGCTGTTCCATCACCTGGTGGCGTTGCCGCTCGCCTATTTCGGCGCGCGGCGCGTCGGCGATTCCGTCGCCCGGGTGCGGGAACTGGAAAACATCCGCCAGTTCATCACCGGTTCCAGCCTGACATTGGTGATCGATCTACTCTTCACCGTGGTCTTCCTCGCCGTCATGGCCTGGTACAGCCTCTGGCTGACCGGCCTCGTCATCCTGTCGCTGCCGTTCTATGCCGGCATCAGCCTGGCCGTGACGCCGCTCTTTCGCGCCGGGCTCGATGAGAAGTTCCGCCGCGGCGCCGAGAACCAGGCCTTCCTGGTCGAGACAGTGACCGGCATCGAGACATGCAAGGCGATGGCGGTCGAGCCGCAGATGCAGCGGCGCTGGGAAGAACAGCTGGCCGGCTATGTGACCTCCTCCTTCAAGGTCAGCAATCTCGGCAACTACGCGAGCAGCGCGATCCAGCTGGTGTCCAAGCTGGCGACCGCGGCCATCCTGTTCTTCGGCGCCAAGGCGGTGATGAACGGCGAGATGACCGTGGGTGAACTGGTGGCCTTCAACATGCTGGCGACGCGCGTCTCGCAGCCTGTCCTGCGCCTGGCACAGGTCTGGCAGGACTTCCATCAGACCAGGCTGTCGATCGAGCGGCTGGGCGACATCCTCAACACCCCGCCCGAACCGGCGCATATGGCCGGTCGCGGCGCATTGCCCGCCATCAAGGGCGGCATTCGCTTCGATCACGTCAAGTTCCGCTACCGGATCGACGGCCAGGAGATCCTGAAGGGCGTCGATCTCGCGGTCGAGCCCGGTCAATCGATCGGCATCGTCGGTTCGTCGGGTTCCGGAAAATCCACCATCGCCAAGCTGATCCAGCGCCTCTACGTGCCGGAAAGCGGCCGTGTCCTGGTGGACGGCATTGACCTTGCCATGGTGCAGGCAAGCTGGCTCCGGCGGCAGATCGGCGTGGTCCTGCAGGAGAATGTCCTCTTCAATCGCACGGTGCGGGAGAACATCGCGCTTGCCGATCCCGGCATGCCGCTGGAGCAGGTGGTGCAGGCAGCCAAGCTGGCCGGCGCCCACGACTTCATCCTGCAACTGCCGGAAGGCTATGATACCCAGATCGGCGAGCGCGGCGGGACGCTTTCCGGCGGCCAGCGCCAGCGCATCGCCATCGCCCGGGCGCTCGTCAGCAATCCGCGCATCCTGATCTTCGACGAAGCGACCAGCGCGCTCGACCTTGAATCCGAACAGGCGATCCAGCGCAACATGCGCCTCATCTCCGAAGGCCGCACCGTCATCATCATCGCCCACCGGCTCTCGACCGTGCGGCATTGCGACCGCATCGTCACCGTCGAGCAGGGCCGCGTGGTGGAAGACGGCAGCCATGACGAGCTGATCCGCAGTGGCGGCCGCTATGCTGCCCTCCATCGCGTCCAGTCCGGGGAGGTGGTCCATGTCGCCTGAGGTCCTGAAGCTGCAGCCGCCTGCCGACAGCCAACCTGGCGGGACGGGCCCGACGCAACGCGCAAATCCCGCGATGCCGACGGCCAAGGTCGTCAAGCTGCCGCGCCGGCAGAAGGCAGAGCGCGAATTCCTGCCGGCGGCCCTGGAGATCATCGAAACCCCGCCTTCGCCGGTCGGGCGGGCGGTCGGGCTCGGCATCATCCTGATGGCCATCGCCGCGCTGGTCTGGGCCTGCATCGGCCAGATCGACATCATCGCCTCCGCCCCCGGCCGTGTCATCGCCCAGGGCCGTACCAAGATCGTCCAGCCGGTCGAGACCGGCATGGTCGCGGCGATCCGCGTCGCCGACGGCGACCATGTGAAGGCCGGCGATGTCCTGATCGAACTCGATGCGACCCAGGCCATCGCCGATCGCGACCGCTATACCCGTGACCTGCTGCAAGCCAGGCTCAACCTGGCGCGCCTGCAAGGCCTCGCCGATGCGATCACGCAGCCGGGCGCCCATGCGACGCCGGACCTAGTGGGTCCGCCGCAGGAAGCCCGCGCCGCCGATCTCGCACTGGCCCGCGCCGCCATGCTGGCGCAAGTCGCGCAGCAGGATGCCAAGCTCGCCGATATCGACCAGCAGATCGCGGCGAAACAGGCGGAAGCCGGCCAAGCCCAGGCCACCATCGAGAAGCTGCAGGCTGCCCTGCCCATGGTGCAGGGGCAGGAACAGATCCGCCGCGATCTCAAGGACCGGGAATTCGGCAACAAGCTCGCCTGGTATCAGGCCAATCAGCAACTGATCGAACAGACCCATGAGCTCTCGGTCGAGGCGAAAGGCAGGCAGGCCGCGCTGTCGCAAATGCAGGCGCTGTTGCAGCAGCGCGCGGCAACCGTCGCCGAATACCAGGTGAATACCCTGCAGGACCTCGACAAGGTCAAGGCCGAGATCAGCGAGCTGCAGGCGGAACAGGCCAAGGCGCAGGAACGTGTGGTCCGGTCGACGCTGAAGGCGCCGATCGACGGCACCGTGCAGCAGCTCGCCGTGCACACGATCGGCGGCGTCGTCACACCGGCGGAGGCGCTTCTGTCCGTTGTGCCTGACCAGGCGAACCTCGTCGTCGAAGCCATGGTGCAGAACAAGGATGTCGGCTTCGTCCATGCCGGCCAACCGGCACGGGTCAAGATCGAGACCTTCAATTTCACCCGCTATGGTCTTATTGACGGCACTGTCCTCGATGTGACGCGGGATGCGGTGTCGCAGAATGACGGCGACAGGAAGGGCAGGAAGGCGAATGCCCCCGGCGATGCGGACGGCATGGCTGAGGATGCGCCGAACAGCGCCGCCTATGTCGCCCATATCGCCCTCAAATCCGATGCCATCACCACCGAAGACGGCCCCACCAGGCTCGGCCCTGGCATGCAGGTCTCGGCCGAGATCCAGACCGGGCGGCGCCGCGTCATCGACTATCTGCTGTCACCCCTGGTCCGGCATGTCGATGAAAGCATGCGCGAGCGATAAGAGAGCATGTATCCGCTGCGGCGATGGTAGAGCCGCAGGACGAATCTGCTATAAGGCTGATCGACCGGCCGCAAGGGCCGGAGAGCAACCCGCAGGTCAGCCGCCATGTCCGACATTCCGTTCCGCCGCGAACTGGCCTTCGAATATGGACGCGTCGACAATCTCTCGCCGCTGATCCGCCGGGTGATCGCACGCAACCCCTCGCCTTTCACCTTTCATGGCACGGGAACCTATATCATCGGCCATGGCGCGGTGGCCGTCATCGATCCGGGGCCGAACCTGCCGGAACATCGCCAGGCGCTGCTGGACTGTCTTGCCGGCGAACGGGTCACCCATATCCTGATCACCCATACGCATGACGATCACAGCGGCGGCGCGGACACCTTCCAGGCCGCAGTCGGCGCGCCGACCTACGCCTTTGCGCCGCATCCCGCGCATGAGCAGGATCAGGTCGAAGCCGGCGCGGACGAGTTGTTCGTGCCCGACCATCGCCTGGCCGAGGGCGATGCGCTGGCCGGCCCCGGCTGGCGCCTGGAAGCGCTACATACGCCGGGTCATCTCTCCAACCATCTCTGCTTTGCCTTGGCCGAGGAAGCAGCACTTTTCACTGGCGACCATGTCATGGGCTGGTCGACCAGCGTGATCGTGCCGCCCAACGGCCATATGGGCGACTATATCCGCAGCCTCGAGCGCTTGCTGACACGCGGCGAGCGCATCTATTACCCGACCCATGGCGCGCCGATCGAAGATCCGAAACCTTTCGTCAGAGCTCTGATCGGCCATCGCCGCATGCGCGAGGCAAACGTTCTGGCCTGTCTGCGCGACAACGTCGTTACCATCGAAGCTATCGTCGAGCGGCTCTACCACAATGTGCCGCGCCACCTTCATCCCGCCGCGGCCCAATCGGTCCGCGCCCATCTCATTCACCTGCAGGAACAGGGGCGCATCGCTCGGGATGACGGCGAACGGTTTCGCTTGCTCTAGGAAGCGTCGCCGTCGATCGGCGAAGGCGCGTTTCCGACAAGGGAGAGGACGACCGCGGGCTGCCGCTTCTCGGAACCTGCATGCGCGGGCGATTGCGCCGTCGCCGATTGCACCAGATCCTTCACGCTGAAGAGCCGATAGCTATGCGGCGCATTCATGAGACACAGGGCGCGCTGAACCTTCAGGATCGCTTGCTCTGTCTCCTGCGCCACATTCTTCCGATTCTTCGTCATCATATAATCCGTTTCTCGTCCCTTGATGGGCGGAGGCAATTGGAGAGGATGCCTGTCTCCGCCGCAATCGAGATTAGCTTGCGAGGGCACAAGCAGGACTTGCCTGCGTCACGAAGGCCTGCGTCACAAAGGCCTGGGTCACAAAGACCCTGGCGGCTTTGCCGATTTAGTCCCGGGCGAGCTGTCGCGGTTTCGGTCTACAGCCTCGCGAAAAACGGCTTGTCCTCGGCTGCTGCGATGCCAATCTACCCCTGACCTGCCGGCTTCCCGCGCTGTCTCGCGGGATCATGGTGTCCGGCGCAGACCCTCTGGGAGGACAGATGCCTCAGTCGCGTCAACTGCATCTCGGCGCCTTCATGCGCCCGGTCAGCATCCATACCGGCGCCTGGCGCTATCCCGGCGCCTATCCCGACGCCAATTTCAACTTTGGCCATCTGCGCCATTTCGCGCGCCGGCTTGAGGCTGCGAAGTTCGATGCCTTCTTCATGGCGGACCATCTCGCCGTGCTCAACATGCCGATCGCGGCGCTGAAGCGCAGCCACACCGTCACCTCCTTCGAGCCTTTCACGCTGCTCTCCGCCCTGGCGGGAGCGACGGAACGGATCGGCCTTGTCGCCACCGCGTCGACCACCTTCGACGAGCCCTATCACATCGCCCGGCGCTTCGCGTCGCTCGACCATATCAGTGGCGGCCGCGCGGGCTGGAATATCGTCACCACGGCCAATCCGGATGCCGCGCTCAATTTCGGCTATGAGAGCCAGATGGATCACGATGCGCGCTATGTCCGGGCGCGGGAATTCTTCGATGTCGTCACCGGTCTGTGGGACAGCTTCGCCGATGACGCCTTTGTCCGCGATGTCGAGGCCGGGCTTTATTTCGACCCGGCGCGGATGCATGTGCTTGACCACAAGGGCCCTCACCTCTCCGTTCGCGGCCCGCTCAACATCGCCCGTCCGGTCCAGGGCTGGCCGGTCATCGTCCAGGCCGGCGCCTCGGAGGCAGGCCGCCAGCTCGCCGCCGAAACGGCCGAGGTCATCTTCGGCGCCGAGGGCACGCTCGCCGAGGGCAAGAGCTTCTATGCCGATATCAAGCGGCGCATGAAGAAGGCCGGGCGCGATCCCGATCAATTGAAAATCCTGCCGGCCGCCTTCGTCGTCGTCGGCGACAGCGTGGAGGAGGCGCGCGCCACCCGCGCCCGGCTCGACAGTCTGGTCCATTACGACAACGGCATCGGCTCGCTCAATGGTATGCTGGGCTATGACGTTTCGGGCTACGATCCCGACGGTCCACTCCCCGAGATCCCCGAGACCAATGCCAGCAGGAGCGCCCGGGAACGCATGATCCGGCTCGCCAAGGCGGAGAATCTGACGATCCGGCAATTAGCGCAGCGCGCAGGCAGCTATTCCGGCCTCGCTTTCGTCGGCACGCCGCAGACCATCGCCGATGAAATGGAGCAGTGGCTGGTCGAGGAAGGATCGGACGGCTTCAACGTCATGTTCCCCTGGCTGCCGGGTGGGCTGGACGCTTTCGTCGACCGCCTGGTGCCGGAACTGCAGCGCCGCGGACTTTTCCGCACGGAATATGAAGGCAGCACCCTGCGCGAGCATCTCGGCCTGGCGCGCCCGCAGAACCGCTTCTTCCCGGCCGGCGCCGAGCAGACGTGAATGCACCCGAACCCGGTTGGCTGATGGCGAATGGCGGTCGCGGAATTGCCGCCTCGCAGATTTCATTTTCCTGACAAAAAGAGCAGACGGCACGGCCCAATGCGGTTATTACTGCGAAGCCAATTCGCCCATCGTTGAATTAACCATTTATAAGAGCAGGCTTTTTTGAATGATTGGTCGCCACTTCTATTATTGGCATATTCGTTACTGGCTGTGGCGGGTACTCAATCCCGCCAAGCCTTATGAACTCTATTACGCCGACGTCGTGAACAAAAAGCTGCGTCGTTATGGAGATCATCCGGCGATCGGTCATAAGGCCCAGGCGATCCGCACCTCGACAGAACTGCTGGACCTGACACGCCGCCATGGCATGCAGCCGCACCATCGCTTTGTCGATTACGGCTGCGGCAGCCTGCGGCTTGGCAAGGCGGTGGTGGAATATCTGGAGCCCGGCAATTTCTGCGGCATGGATGTGACACAAACCTTCCTCGATCTCGGCGCCGATTTTCTCGGCACCGAAATGTACGCCGCCAAGCAGCCGCATCTGGCGGTGATCGCGCCGGACAACCTGGCGGCCGCCAAAGCGCGAAAGCCGGATTTCATCGCCTCCTGGCATGTCTGCTCGAAAATCCCGGATAGCGAGGTCGATCGCTATTTCGGCGGCATCCTCGGCCTGATGAGCCCGACGACGCAGACCTTCATCCAGTTTCCGCAGACGCCGCAACGCAAGCGCATGAACAGTTTGAACTGGTCGTTCTCAAAAGCGGAGTTCCGCGCCATCATTCGGCGGCTGGCACCCGGCATGAATGTTGAATTCGTCGAGATTGTTCCGGAAAACAGCGCCGGCGTCACAGAAAGCTATGCGCATCTTTCCTATCAGCCGCTGCACCGGGCCGCTCCGTCGCGCCAGACGGAAGCCGTGACTGGAAAGGCAACCGCCGCGGCCCAGTGAGGGCCCACCCACCAGTGAGGCCCGGTGAGCCGGCGCGGTCTTTTCGCCTCTCAGAGATGATCGGCGTCCAGCGGGTCGAGCACCGGATTGCTCGGCAGCGAGCGCTGCCGCTGCAGCCGCTGGTACTGCCTATATGAGAACGGTATGGAGCCGAGATAGGCCAGGCCGGCCACCAGCAGCGTGTCCCAGGTATCGGAAACCAGGAAGGCGATGACGCAAGTCGCCGTCAGCATCGCCGGCAGCACCCAGGCCTGCGTGACCTTCAGCCGCTTGAAGGAGAAGGTCGGCAGTCGGCTGACCATCAAGGCGGCGACCCCGACCATGACCAGGCCGACGAGAAACGGACTGTCGAAGAAACCCGAGCCGTAACGCAGGAAGCCCGCCAGCGGCATCAGGGAGAGCGCCGCACCGGCGGGCGCGGGCACGCCGGTGAAGAAACGCGCGGTCCAGGCCGGCAGATCGGCATTATCGAGCTTGGTGTTGAAACGGGCCAGACGCAAAGCGGTGCAGGCGCTGAATAGCAGCGCCACCGCCCAACCGATCCGCCCGACATCCTGCATGGCCCAGAGATAGAGGATCATCGCCGGCGCGACGCCGAAGCTGATGAAGTCGGAGAGCGAGTCCAGCTCCGCGCCGAACTTGCTGGTGCTGTCGAGGAGACGTGCGATGCGGCCGTCGAGGGCATCGAACAGGGCGGCGACCAGGATCGCCACCACGGCCAATTCCCATTTCTCCGCCAAGGCGAACTTGATGCTGGTGAGCCCTGCGCAAAGGGCGGTGAGCGTCAGCATGTTGGGGATCAGGCGATTGATCGAATGATCGCGCAAACGATGACGCCGCATGATCTCTCTCCTCCTCAAGGTCAGGCCGCCCTCAGCGAATTTCGCCGAGGCGCGCCGCCTCGTCCGAGCGGTAGTCGGCAAGGACGGTCTCGCCGGCGATGGTCGACTGGCCGACCGCCACCAATGGCTGCACGCCATCCGGCAGATAAACATCGACACGACTACCAAAGCGGATGATACCGAAACGTTCCCCCGCCTGCACGGTCTTTCCGGCCGTCAGGTCGCATTTGATACGCCGCGCGACCAGACCGGCGATCTGCACGACGCAGAAATTGAGGCCATCGGCCGTACGCAGATGGATCGACTGGCGCTCGTTATGCTCGCTGGCCTTGTCCAGCGCCGCGTTGACGAACTTGCCCGGGCGATAGGCCAGGGCGATGACATCGGCATCGACCGGGCTGCGATTCACATGCACGTTGAAGACGTTCATGAAAATGCTGACGCGGGTCAGCGGCCGCTGATCAAGGCCGATTTCGGAGGGAGGGATGGCCGGCTGGATCATCTGCACGACGCCATCAGCCGGGGCAATCACCAGTCCGGCCCGGGTCGGCGTCACGCGCGCGGGATCGCGAAAGAAATAGACGCACCACAGCGTCAGGATGACGCCCAGCACGCCGAGCGGCAGCCAGACATACCAAAGAATGACCGTGACGACGGCAAAAATGGCGATGAAGGGCCAACCCTCGCGGTGAATAGGCGTCAGCACAGTCTGCAACACGATAGCGTCACCTCAGTTTTAATATAAGAAGTACCGCGGAGCATGGTTCATCTGGCCCAACCGATCCGCAGCCAGTTCCAGCAAGTGCTTGATCTGCCACATATCATCTAGTGGGTCACCTATAATCTTCCCAGGTCTCTTGCGACATTTTGAGCCGATGGTTTACCCATCGTTAATCGACCCGCCACTAGAGTCCGCTGGTGGACAGAATGGAATCGCACCTTGAACCCCGTACAGGTCCTTTTATCGCCGATGGAACCGCCGCAGGCCTTGGAGCGTATCCAGTTCGAACAGGACGGCTCCGTTCGGGTGGGAGAGCGCGGCCGGCCGCTTGAGTTTTCCTTCGGCTTTCAGGGACTTCGCTTCGGCGCCAACACACGGCAGATCGACAGCGGCACGATTCTTCAGGTCGCCGCCGACATCGCTGCCGATCCCTATTCGGTCGAAGGCGCCACCCTGCGGCGCAGCGTCCATGCCGTCATCGACGCGTCCCAATATCTGACCTGCAGCCGGTTGGTAATCACCCGGCAAAAGCGCATCTTCTGCATCGGTAAGGCTTCGATCCCGACACCCTCGGCGCCACGCGACCTGATCAGCGGCGCGGTCGAGATCCTGCTGGAGATCAAACCCTATCTCCAGATGCTGGCCGAGATCCTGCCGAACTGGCCACGACACGACCAAATCGGCGAACAGCCCGCCGGCTGAGCGGCCCAACTTCCTAAACCATTGATTTTTTTTGCGAAGTCCCAGCGAGGCGCCGCCGTCGCCGCATTCAATTATCATATAATAATAAAATAATACTAGGAAAGGAGGCCGCCTCATGGCATCCTCCCTGGCGCTGCCGAAGAGGTCCGATGAAGACCCACCTGGCATTTCTCAGCGGGGAGAACGCTCATGATATTTTCTAGACTGACCAAATTCCTGGCGGCCGGCGCTTTGGCTGCCTCGGTTGCCGCCCCCTTGGCGTCCGTTGCCGCCAGGGCCGACAGCCTGACCATCGGCTTTTCACAGATCGGCTCGGAATCGGGCTGGCGCGCCGCCGAAACCAAGGTGGCCAAGATCGAGGCGGAAAAGCGCGGCATCACCCTGAAGATCGCCGATGCCCAGCAGAAGCAGGAGAACCAGATCAAGGCGATCCGGTCCTTCATTGCCCAGGGCGTGGATGCCATTTTCGTGGCCCCGGTGGTCGCGACCGGCTGGGACACCGTGCTCGGCGAGGCCAAGCAGGCGAATATCCCGGTCGTACTGCTCGACCGCAACATCGATACCAAGGATGACTCCCTCTATCTGACCGCCGTCACCTCCGACCAGGTGCTGGAAGGCAAGGTCGCCGGCGACTGGCTGGCCAAGCAGACCGGCGGCAAATGCAGTATCGTCGAATTGCAGGGCACCGTCGGATCGAGCCCCGCCATCAACCGCAAGAAGGGGTTTGAGGAAGCGATCGCCGCCCATCCCGATATGAAGATCACCCGCTCGCAATCCGGTGATTTCACCCGTGCCGGCGGCAAGGAAGTGATGGAAAGCTTCATCAAGGCGACCGATGGTGGCAAGGGCATCTGCGCGGTCTATGCCCATAACGACGACATGATGATCGGCGCCATCCAGGCCATGAAGGAAGCCGGACTGAAGCCCGGCAAGGACATCCTGACCGTCTCGATCGATTCGGTGCCCGACATGTTCAAGGCAATGGCCGACGGCGATGCCGATGCCACCGTGGAACTGTCGCCGAATATGGCGGGTCCCGCCTTCGATGCGATCATCGCCTATAAGAAGAACGGCACCGTGCCGCCGAAATGGATCCAGACTCCCTCGACCTTGTATCTGCCGGATACCGCCCAGGCGGAATACGACAAGCGCAAGGATATGTATTGATCCCAGCCATGCGCCGCGGCCGGTGATATCGGCTGCGGCGCATGCTATTCGCGCACCGACCGGTGCTTTTGCCAGCAGCAATCGGGCGCAAGTGATCATGGCCGAAGCAACCATGCCCGACATCAAGACACTGCCGCAGGGTCAACTGCCGGAAGGCGGATTACAGCAGGAAAGTTCGTCGCGCCCCGACCTTAGAGGCGATGCCGCCTTGCTGGAAATAAGAGGCCTCAGCAAAAGCTTTCCCGGCGTGAAGGCCCTAGACCAGGTCGATTTCACCTTGCAGGCCGGCGAGGTTCACGCGCTCCTGGGTGAGAACGGCGCCGGCAAGTCGACCCTCATCAAAGTCCTAACAGGCATCCACGGCCGCGATGACGGCACTATCCGCCTCGCCGGCAGCGTGGTTGCCGCGCGTGACGTCGCCGAGGCACAGCGTCTCGGTATCGGCACCGTCTATCAGGAGGTCAACCTGCTGCCCAATCTGTCGGTGGCGGAGAACCTCTATCTCGGACGCCAGCCGCGGCGCTTCGGCTTCGTCGATGCCCGCGCCATGCGGCAACAGGCGGAAGCCCTGCTGCGCCCCTATGGGCTGGAGATCGATTGCGATGCCCTGCTCGGCGATTATTCGGTCGCGGTTCAGCAATTGATCGCCATCGCCCGCGCCATCGATCTTTCCGCACGTGTGTTGATCCTCGATGAACCGACCGCCAGCCTCGACCGCCATGAGGTCGATACGCTGTTCACCACCTTGCGCCGGTTGCGCGAGCAGGGTGTGGGCATCATCTTCGTCACCCATTTTCTCGACCAGGTCTACGCCATTGCCGATCGCATCACAGTCCTGCGCAACGGCAGGCGCGTTGGCGAAAAGCCCGTCCGCGATTTGCCGCGCCTCGATCTGGTGCAGATGATGCTCGGCAAGGAACTGAGCGCCGTCGAGAGTACGCGCGACCATCGCCCCGCGCTGGCCGCCGAACCGCGCATCAGCTATCGCGGCTATGGCCGCAAGCGGCTGGTGCAGCCCTTCGATCTCGACATCCGGCCGGGCGAGGTCATCGGCATCGCCGGCCTGCTCGGCTCCGGCCGCACCGAAACCGCCAAGCTGCTGTTCGGCATCGAGCGCGCCGATTGCGGCCAGGTCAGCGCCGGCAACGCCGATCTCCGCCTCGCCGGCCCGCGCGACGCCATCGCCCGGGGTTTCGGCTTCTGCCCGGAAGACCGCAAGACCGAAGGCATCGTCGGCGAATTGTCGGTGCGGGAGAACATCATCCTCGCCTTGCAGGCGCGGCGCGGCTGGCTGAAGCCCCTTTCCGGCCGCGAGATGCGCGAGATCGCCGACCGTTTCGTCGCCAGCCTCGACATCCGCACCTCCGATATCGAAAAGCCGATCCAGTTCCTTTCGGGCGGCAACCAGCAGAAGGCGCTGCTCGCGCGCTGGCTGGCCATGGACCCGCAGATTCTCATCCTCGATGAACCGACCCGCGGCATCGATGTGGGCGCCCATGCGGAGATCATCCGGTTGATCGAGGAACTCTGCAGCCACGGCATGTCGCTGGTCGTCATTTCCTCGGAACTCGACGAGATCGTCAGCTACAGCGACCGCGTCGTCGTCCTGGTCGATCGCCAACATGTCGGTATGCTGCAGGGGGAAGAGATTTCGACTTCCGCCATCATCCGCCATATCGCTGCCGACGGAAAGACACAGGCAGGTCAATGACGGGACGATCGATGAGTACCGAATCCGCCGTAACGCGATTGCCTGCCGCCCTGCGCCAGGCCCTGCCGCAGATCATCGCCCTTGCCGCCGTCCTGCTGGCGGATTGGCTGATCTTCCCGGATTTCTTCCAGATCAGGCTGCAGGATGGCCGTCTGTTCGGCAGCATCGTCGATGTCTTCAACCGCGGCGCGCCGGTCGCCATCCTCTCGATCGGCATGACCCTGGTGATCGCGACCCGCGGCATCGATCTCTCGGTCGGCGCCGTCATGGCCATCGCCGGCGCGGTTGCCGCAACGCTGATCAATGGCGGCCACGGCATGCCGGTTGCCGTCCTGGCCGCACTCGCCGTCGGCATCGGCTGCGGCTTGTGGAACGGTCTCCTGGTGGCGGTGTTGGATATCCAGCCGATCGTCGCCACGCTGATCCTGATGGTGGCCGGGCGCGGCATTGCCCAGCTGATCACCGAAGGCCAGATCGTCACCTTCGTGGACCCCGCGCTGATTGCCGTCGCCAATGGCAATCTTCTCGGCATCCCCATGCCGGTCGTCATCACCCTCGTCATGCTGGCAATCACCATCCTGCTGTTCCGATCCACCGCGCTCGGCCTCTTCATCGAGGCAATTGGCATCAACCGGCTCTCCAGCACCTATGCCGGCGTCAATACCCGCATCGTGCTGACCATCGCCTATGCCTGGTGCGGCCTCACCGCCGCGGTCGCCGGCATCATCGCCGCCGCCAATATCAAGGGGGCCGATGCCAACAACGCCGGCCTCTGGCTGGAACTCGACGCCATTCTCGCCGTCGTCATTGGCGGCACTTCGCTGTTCGGCGGCCGCTTCCGCCTCCTGCTCTCCTTCATCGGCGCCATCATCATCCAGGCGATGAATACCGGCATCCTGCTCTCCGGCTTCAAGCCGGAATTCAACCTGATCGTCAAAGCGGCGGTCATCATCGTCATCCTCATCATGCAGTCGAACGCGCCAGCCTTGCTGCAGAACCGCTATCGACGCTGGCGCGAGCGCCAAGGACGGGAACAAGAACGGGGAACGCAAGGGGGTGCCGCGTGAGAAAGCGCTTCCTGCCGCTGCTGGTGACGATCCTCGTCTTCATCCTCGCCTATGCCATCTGCACCCTGCAGTTTCCGAAGATCCTGTCCTGGCGGGTGGTCGGCAACCTGATGACGGACAACGCCTTCCTCGGCGTCGTTGCCGTGGGCATGACCTTCGTCATCATCTCCGGTGGGATCGACCTCTCGGTCGGTGCCGTGATCGCCTTTACCGGCGTCTTCCTCGCTGTCACCATCCAGCATGGCCTGCCGCCGGAACTCGCCTTCATTCTCGTCATCGGCATTGCCGCAATCTTCGGCGCCGCCATGGGCGCGATGATCCATTACCTGCGCACCCCGCCTTTCATCGTCACCCTGGCAGGCATGTTCCTTGCGCGCGGCTCCTGCTTCCTGATGACGACCAATTCCGTGCCTGTCGACCATCCACTCTATGTCAGGCTCAACGAGATCTTCGTGCAACTGCCGCAGGGCGGCCGGCTGTCGCTGGTCGGGATTATCATGCTGGTGACCGTCGTCGCCGGCAGCCTGCTGCTGCATCAGACGCGGTTCGGCACAAATGTCTTCGCCCTCGGCGGCAATCGCGCGGCGGCGGCAATGATGGGCGTGCCGATTGCGCGGACCACAATCCTGATCTACGTGCTTTCCGCGACGCTCTCGGCCTTGGCGGGAATCGTCTATTCGCTCTATACCTCCTCCGGCTATTCCTTGGCAGCGGTGGGGGTTGAATTGGACACGATCGCGGCGGTGGTGATCGGCGGCACGCTCCTGACCGGCGGGCAAGGCTTTGTCCTTGGCACCTTCATCGGCGTGCTGATCCAGGGCCTGATCCAGACCTACATCACCTTTGACGGCACGCTCTCCAGCTGGTGGACCAAGATTGTCGTCGGCCTGCTGCTTTTCGCCTTCATCGCCTTCCACCGGCTGCTGGTGGTGTTGTCCGCCCGACGGCTGCAGGCGGCGCCGTCCCCGCAACGGCGCGGCCAGCCGGCGGAGACCCGATCGGCCGCAAGCCAGCCGGCAAAGACGTCAACGGAAGTGCGCTCGACATGACCAGCGCTCCGACCGTCAGGCCTGCCGTCTTCGCCGCCGGCGCGAGGGCGGGCCGCGCCCGCTCCGCCCAGGACCAGGTGCTGCACAGCCTCGGCATCGCCATCCTCCGCGGCGATTATCCGGAAGGCACCCTGCTGCCCAGCGAAGCGGAATTGACCGAACGCTACGCCGTCTCGCGCACGGTTCTGCGCGAGGTGATGAAGAGCCTCGCCGCCAAGGGCCTGCTGATCTCCCGCACCAAGATCGGCACGCGGATCCGGCCGCAGGTCGACTGGAATTTCTTCGATGCGGAACTGCTCAACTGGCGCCTGGAAATCGGCCTCGATCTTCGCTTCCTGGAAAGCCTTTATGAGATCCGCCTCATCGTCGAGCCAGCGGCGGCGGCTTTGGCAGCGAGCAAACGCAATGCAGAAGATGTCGCCGCTCTTCAGGACCTGATCCGGCAAATGCAACGTCCGGGATTGGACCGGAAGACCTTCGCCGCCATCGACCTCGATTTGCATCTGCGCATCGCCGGGGCCTCGGGCAATCCTTTCATGCGCGCCATCGGCAATATCATCGAGGCGGTGCTGATCACCACTCTGACCGAGACGGCGCCGGCGGAAGATCCGCAGCGGCTGCGCCTCGCGGCAGCCAATCATGCAAAGATCGTCGAAGCCATCGTCAATGGCGAGGCGGCGGCGGCATCACGGGCAATGACCGCCGTGATTGAAGAAGGACGGCACAATCGCCTAGCGCCCATTCTGGCGCAAGCGGCCGCAGCAAGGCAGCCATGAATCCGGAATACCAGCAATGACGGATCGGTTTAACAGCAATAGTTTCCGCCGGGGCATTGTCAGCACGCAGGAACGGTACTGCGTCATGCCTTCTTGCCCGGGTCGCCGCCGGGGCGGGACGATTGATCGGGGTCAAGGCAAATGCCGCTGATCCATGCTGACAAAGGCGGATTGCCGCGCGAGCGGGATTGAAAGGAACGAACATGTCATCTGATAAGAAAACCCCTATGCCGGCCGAGGCCGCACTTGGTGATATCGGTCGCCACGCCACCGGCAGCGCCACATCCCGGGAGGCCGGCGGACAGGTGCTGCGTTCGCGCGCCTGGTTCAACAACCCCGCCAATATCGACATGACGGCGCTTTACCTGGAGCGCTACCTGAATTACGGCCTCACCCGAGAGGAACTGCAATCCGGCAAGCCGATCATCGGCATCGCCCAGACCGGTTCCGATCTTTCGCCCTGCAACCGCCATCACCTGGTGCTGGCAGAGCGCGTCCGCGAAGGCATCCGCACCGCCGGCGGCATCGCCATCGAGTTTCCGGTGCACCCGATCCAGGAGACCAGTAAGCGCCCCACCGCGGCGCTCGACCGCAATCTCGCCTATCTCGGTCTCGTGGAAGTTCTCTACGGCTATCCGCTCGACGGCGTGGTGCTGACCATCGGCTGCGACAAGACCACCCCGGCCTGCCTGATGGCCGCCGCCACCGTCAATATCCCGGCCATTGCGCTCTCCGTCGGGCCGATGCTCAACGGCTGGTACAAGGGCCAGCGCACCGGCTCCGGCACCATCGTCTGGAAGGCACGCGAACTGCTCGCCGCCGGCGAGATCGACCAGACCGGCTTCATCGACATGGTCGCCTCGTCTTCCACTTCGACCGGCTATTGCAACACCATGGGAACGGCGACGACGATGAACTCGCTGGCGGAATCGCTCGGCATGCAATTGCCGGGCTCGGCCGCCATTCCCGCCCCCTATCGCGAGCGCCAGCAGATCGCCTATGAGACCGGCAAGCGCATCGTCGAGATGGTGGCGGAAGACTTGAAGCCCAGCGACATCATGACCAAGGACGCCTTCATCAACACGATCCGGGTCAATTCGGCGATCGGCGGCTCCACCAACGCGCCGATCCATGTCAATGCCATCGCCCGCCATGTCGGCGTCGACCTGACAGTCGAAGAGTGGCAGACCTATGGCCATGACATTCCGCTGCTGGTCAACCTGCAGCCGGCCGGCGAGTATCTTGGCGAGGATTATTTCCGCGCCGGCGGCGTTCCCGCCGTGGTGGCGCAGCTGATGAAGCAGGGCCTCATCAAGGAGAATGCCCTTACCGCCAATGGCAAGACCATCGGCGAGAACTGCCGCAACGCGACGATCGAGAATCCGGCCGTGATCAAGACTTTCGAGGAACCGATCAAGAAGCGCGCCGGCTTCGTGGTGTTGAAGGGCAACCTCTTTGACTCCGCCGTCATGAAGACCAGTGTGATCTCGGAAGAGTTCCGCCAGCGTTATCTCTCTGACCCCAAGGACCCCGAAGCCTTCGAAGGCCGTGCCATCATCTTCGACGGGCCGGAGGACTACCATAAGCGGATCGACGATCCCGCGCTCGCCATCGACGCACACTGCATCCTGGTTATCCGCGGCGTCGGGCCGATCGGCTATCCGGGTGCCGCCGAAGTCGTCAACATGCGTCCGCCCGCCTATCTCATCAAGCAGGGGATCAGCGCGCTTGCCTGCATCGGTGACGGCAGGCAGTCCGGCACGTCGGGCTCTCCCTCGATCCTCAATGCCTCGCCGGAAGCGGCCGCCAATGGCGGCCTTGCCCTGTTGAAGACGGGCGATCGCATCCGCGTCGATCTGCGCAAGGGAACCGCCGATGCGCTGGTCAGCTCATCCGAATGGGAAAAGCGGCGTCAGGATCTGGCGGCGAGCGGCGGCTATCGTTATCCCGGCCATCAGACGCCCTGGCAGGAGATCCAGCGCGGCATGATCGACCAGATGGCGGAAGGCATGGTGTTGAAGCCGGCCGTCGCCTATCAGGACATCGCCCATACCAAGGGCATGCCGCGCGACAATCATTGAACGGGAGCGATGACGCAGCGTTCAAGGAACTCCTATTCAGGACAGGCGTTTCCCGCTCCGATCGATTGCCGGGTCAAGCCCGGCAATGTCGGCTTTCACCGCTGCATTTTCTTTCGCAGCCGTGCGTCGGCGTCATTTCTCTGTCACCCTCGGGCTTGACCCGAGGGTCCACGGTTGTAACACACCGTCTTGAAGATGGATGCCCGGATCAAGTCCGGGCATGACAAGAGCGGGTGAAGAGGGTGAATAGGTGGATCGGCGCAATCATAACCAGGTACGCACTCAATGACAGTTCGGCGCACAAGTTTCGGTAAGCTCAGCGACGGCAGCGCGATCGAGGAAATTGTCATTGCCGGCGGCGACCTCGAGGTTTCGATCATCTCCTGGGGCGCCGTGATCCGCGATTTGCGCTATCGCGGTGAAACGCGCGTGCTCGGCTTCGGGCGGCTGGAAGACTATGTCAGCGCCTCGCCCTATTTCGGTTGCATCGCCGGACGCTATGCCAATCGTATCGCCGACGGGCGTTTCACCTTGGATGGCAAGACCTATCAACTCGACCTCAATGAAGGCGGCCGCACCCATCTGCATGGTGGCACCAAAGGCTTCGCCAAGCTGCCCTGGCAAGTTGTCGACGCAACGGGGGACAGTGTCCTGCTGCGCCTCGTTTCGCCGGATGGCGATCAGGGCTATCCGGGCGAGGTAACCGCGACCTGCCGCTATCGCATCGAGAACGGCGAGACGCTCAGCCTTACGCTGGAGGCGACGACCGACAGCCCCACCATCGTCAACCTCGCCGCGCACAGCTATTTCAATCTCGATGGCACGCCCGATACGCTCTCCCATGAGCTTGAGATCGCCGCCGATCATTACACGCCGGTCGACGACCGCTTGATTCCGACCGGCGAACTGCGCTCAGTCGCGGGGACGCCTTTCGACTTCCGCAAGCCCCGGAAGGTGTATCTGGAAACAAAAGACGGCCGGCAAGCCTATGACCACAATTTCGTCATCGCCCCCACGGCCGGTGCAACGCCGCGTCATGGCGCGACCCTGATCGGACCCAAAAGCCGGACGCGCATGGAGGTGCTGAGCACCGAACCCGGTCTGCAATTCTATGACGGCGCCAAGCTGGCGGTGAATCCGCCCGGCCTCAGCGGGCGCCGTTATGGCGCCAATGCCGGACTCTGCCTGGAGCCGCAGCGTTTCCCGGATACGCCCCATCATCCGCAATTCGGCAGCGCCGTTCTGCGACCCGGCGAGACTTATCGCCAGGTGACCCGGTATCGGTTCTCCACCTTCTAGAACACGGTTCTTTTGGGCCGAAGCAAAGCGCCTTCAGTCGGAAAACTGAATTCGCTTCCAGCGCTCACGCCTGCTGCTTCGCCAGTTTCGAGAGCAGCTGGTAGGACAGCTTCGGCACACGCTGCTGGGTCGTGAAATCGACATGGACGATGCCGAAGCGGCGGCGGAAACCCTCGGCCCATTCGAAATTGTCGAGCAGCGACCAGACAAAATAACCTTTGAGATTGGCACCCTGCGCGATCGCCCGCGACGCTGCCTCGGCATGGGCCAGGATGAATCTGGCGCGCGGCTCGTCATTCACGAGATTACCCGCCGGCGCGGGATCGTCATAGCCGGCGCCGTTCTCGGTGACATATGTGACGGGATTGCCGTAATTGCCCTTGATATCCAGCAGTAGCTCGACAAGGCCGTCGGGTTCCACCGGCCATCCCATCGAGGTGACGGGCATGCCGGCGGGCAGCGGGCCGAAATTAGCGCCACCCAGCACGCTGTTGGCATCGTCGACCACATGAGCCCGGCCGTAATAGTTGACGCCGAGGAAATCGACCTTCTGCCGGATCATGTCGAGATCGCCCGCCTTCACCAGCGGCGCGAAGGAACCGGCAAAGACATCCGGATATTCGCCCTTGAAGAGCGGATCGAGATTGTTCCGGTTCCACACTGCGTCGAAGCGGATAGCGGCCGCGCGATCGGCATCGCGCTCGGTCGCCGGATGCACCGGCTGCAACGAGAAGACGGTGCCGAGCGTCAGCTTGGGATAAGCGGCGCGCAAGGCGGCCAGCGACATCCCCTGCGCCAGGTTCTGGTGATGCTGGGCAGCGACATAGTTCTGCCAGCCGCTCAATCCGGGGGCATGGTTGCCAATGGCATGGCCGAAGATCGCATGCACCGAGGGCTCGTTCAGCATCGCCCAGTGCTGCACCCGGTCGCCCAGGCGCTTGACCGTGGCGAGTGCGTAATCGGTGAACCAGCCGGTGATCTCGCGATTGGTCCAGCCGCCCAGATCCTGCAAAGCCTGCGGCAGGTCCCAGTGATAGAGGCAGGCCCAGGGCTGAATGCCTTTCTGCAACAAGCGGTCGACCAGGCGATCATAGAAATCGAGCCCGGCCGCATTGACACCGCCGTGCCCCGTCGGCAGCACACGCGGCCAGGCGATCGAGAAGCGATAGGCCTGCAACCCGGCGGTGGCCATGAGATCCACGTCGCCGCCATAGCGATGATAGTGGTCGCAAGCGACGTCGCCGGTATTGCCGTCGGCAATGCGGCCCGGCTGATGGGCAAAGGTGTCCCAGATGCTGGGCAGGCGACCGTCTTCGGTGACGGCGCCCTCGATCTGATAGGACGACGTTGAGGCACCCCAAACGAAGCCCCTGGGTAGTCGGGGCAAGGGCTGCTGCAAGAGAGCAGCGGCGTCAGACGTGTCGGCCATGGCTGAAACACCTTTCATCGTCGCAGCAGCGAGGCCCAATCCGGCCGTTGCCTTGAGAAAATCCCGCCGTCTCACCGCTGGTTTCATCACGAAGCCTGCTCCTTCCCTTTCGCGCGCCAGCCTATCAGGCGTCGATGACCGCGACGATCTGCAGCAGCACCAAGGCGACCAGCGCCTGCAGCGCCATGCTGAAACTGACGACCGCCAGCGCTTGATGGTTGCGCAGCCGCGCGTTTTCGCCGATCAGCCAGAAGAACGGATCATTGATATGCGCGACCGTCATCGAGCCGATGCCGATCGCCAGGACCGCCAAGGCCCTGCCGGTTTCATGATCGAGGCCGAGCGGCACCAGCAAGGGCTGGATCATGCCCGCAGCGGTGATCGCGGCCACCAGGGACGAGCCCTGCAGCGTCTTCATCAAGGCCGCAACCAGCAGCGGCAGCAACAGCCCGAGATGCCAGCCGAGCAGCTTCTCGCCCAGGAGCTCGGCCATGCCGGTTTCCTGCAACAGCCGCTGGAGCCCGCCGGCGGCGCCGATCAGCAGCATCGCGGGCGCCGCCTGGATGAGCGCACGGCCGAGCCATCCTTCCGTCGATACGATGTCGCGGGACCAGCGGCCGAGTGCCACCAGCATGAGGCCGGGACCGATGATGATCAGCACCAGCGGCCGCCCGAGGCCGAGCAGCATTTCACGGGCCGGACCGCCGCCGAAAGGTTCGCTGGGAATATCGGCGAGCGATTGAACGGCAAGCAGGACGATCAGCAGAAGGGAAGCCGCCACCAGGGACGCAGCGGTGCGATTGGCGCTCGGCCCGCTGCCGCGGCCCGCTTGCCAGGGTTGCATCGCGCCGAGATGGGCCGGAGCGAGCCGTGTCGAAGCAAGGCGCGCCATCACGGCCGAGGCCGCCAGCGCGCCGGCAAAGGCGGTGACCACCCCGATCGGCAGGCCGATTGCGAGCGTTCGTCCGGTGTCGGCGCCCAGGATGGCGATGCCGGCAATGACGACAGGGGCGGGAAAAAGCAGACCATGGCCGGCCGATAGTGCCAGGCCAAGGAAGACGGTCAGCCGGTTGCCGCCATCGGCGCGGTTGCGGCCGAGGCTGCGGATGAGGGGTATCAGGACCGCCAGCGCCGCGGCCGGCGTCGAGGCTATACCGGCAATCGTGCCGACCAGCGTCACCAGTTGAGCAAGCAGCGGCCGGCGCGGAGCCGCTCCGGCCAGGCGGTCGGCACCCCCGCTCTGCTCCGCTAGAACGAACATCAGTTGGCCGGCGAGAATGACGAGGCCGAGCGATTGCAGGCTGTTCGAAAAACCGATGCCGAAGAGATTGCCGATCTGACTGATCGACATCCGGATGACCAGGCCGAAACCGGCAGTGACGGCCACCAGGGCCAGAAAAGGCTGCAACCGGAGCCGGTCCGTCAGCAGCAGGAGCGCCACCAGCGCGATAAGGAGATAGCAAGCTGTCAGGAGCGGCATTGACGGGGGACCATTGATCGGCTGAGGGAAACCGTTGCGGAAATAAGCGTCCGCCGCACCGGTAAAGGGCAGCCGGGGGACTGTCAAGCAAAGCTCTCGCCGCGGCCGACACCTCGCCTTGCCGAAGGCGTGCCCTTACTTCCATGCACACGTAAAAAATGTGTTTCTGAAAAGTTATTTTCCTATCGGGAGAAACGGTATATTCTTTTTATGCGTGTGTTGACCGACAGAATATCGCATACTGGTATATGGTCGACATGCCGGATTACAGCCGTTTGGGACGAGAGGACAGCATGGATCTGGAAAAAAGCCGGAGGCATGAAGCCGGTGGCGAACGGCTTGGCGGCGCCGGCAGGCGGGAAAGAGGGCGCCATTTGGCCATCCGGCTGCTGCCTTTCCGGCCTGGCGCGGCCTGGCTTGTGCTGCTCTTGGCCGGCGCGCTCGGCGGCTGTTCCGCGCCGATTCCCAGCGAGATGGGCTATCGCCGGCAGCTCGATAAATGGGTCGGCTTGACCGGCGAGCATCTCACCAGCCAATGGGGCGCACCCACCGATATCGAAGAGTCGCTGGACGGCACCAAGCACTATACGTACAAGAAGAACCGCACCTACAGAATCTATGGCGGGACGCGATGGGAAAAAGTTCGGATCGACGGCCATTATGTCGATATTGACGTGCCCCAACCTGATGAAATCGGAACAACCTGGTGCAACACGACTTTTCATTTGAGCGCTGCTTATATCGTCCAGAGCTACGAATTTGTCGGTCCGGATTGCACAGGATATGAGACACCGGAAGATTGAAGCGCGCTCTTCGCCCCGTAGCCATCCCCCGCGACGCCATTCCCTGCGACGCCATCCCCTGCAACGCATGATCCTGCGCGACGTTCTCGCTGCCTTTGTCCTGGCCGCCTCTCTGAGCGCTGCCGCTTTCACCGTCCCGTCATCCTCGGTATATGCAGAGGACAGCGCAGTACGGGCGACGCTTCCCGTCGCGGCCGATACCAGTGCAGCCGATACCGGTGCGGCAACCGGATTCGTGCATACGGCCGGCAGGCATTTCGTCGGGCCGGACGGAACGCCTTTCGCCATTCGCGGCATCAATCTCGGCAATTGGCTGGTGCCGGAAGGCTATATGTTCAAATTCCGGCGCATGCATGCGCCGAAGGAAATCAATCTCCTGATCGAGCGCCTGATCGGCCCGGCGGATGCCAAGGCGTTCTGGGAGGTCTTTCGCGAAAACTACGTGACCGAGGACGATATCCGCTATCTCAAGGCGGCCGGCTTCAACACCGTGCGCGTGCCCTTGCACTACGCCCTCTTCATGGACGCCGGCGGTATCGACGCCAGCGATCCCGGCAAATTCGACGGTCCGGGCTATCGCCTGCTCGACCGGGTGATCGGCTGGTGTCGTACGGCGGGGCTCAAGGTGATCGTGGATTTGCATGCCGCGCCCGGTGGCCAGACAGGCGTCAACCACGATGACGGAACCGGCTTTCCGCTGGTCTTCTACGTGCCGGGCTATCGCCGGCAGACGATCGATCTCTGGAAACACCTGGCGGAGCGCTATCGCGACGAGACGACGGTGCTCGGCTATGATCTGCTCAACGAGCCGATCTCGCCCTACAACGATGTCGACTATCTCAACCCGCGGCTAGAGCCGCTTTACAAGGACATTGTCGCCGCGATCCGCAGCGTCGACCGCCACCATGTCGTCTTCACCGCGGCGGCGCAGTGGAGCACCAATTTCGCCGTCTTCGGCCGGCCCTATGACGACAACATCGCCTATACCTATCACAAGTTCTGGGCCAGCACGGAACGGGATTCGGTGCAGAGCTATGTCAACTTCGCCAACCGCTATAACGTACCGATCTTCCTCGGCGAATCCGGCGAACTGACCGACGACTGGAACCGCGCCTTCCGCCGGTTGAACGAGCGCTTCGGCATCGACTGGAGCTTCTGGACCTTCAAGAATCTGGACTCGGAATCGACAGTCCTGTCGGTGCCGAAGCCGGAAGGCTGGGAGAAGCTGGAGACGCTCGGCAATGAAGCGCCGGAAGATTGGGCGCATGAGACATTGCCCGCGCCGGCCGAGGCCAGGCGCATCCTCTGGGCCTATCTCGACGCCATCAAGTTCCGCAACACCCGCATCAATGCCGGCTATCTTGCGTCGCTCGGCATGAAGGCGCCGCCGCTCGCGATCGTCGATCAAAAGAGCGTATCAACCGGACAGTAGCGCCCAAGCGGCGGCCTCAATCCAATTTCAGCACCGCGAGATCCTTGCCGAGCATCTGCGCCAGGACGCCCACGACGAGCTTGTGGTCCTCGCGCTGGGGCAGGCCGGAAACCGTCACCGTTCCGCAATGGCCCGCGCCCGTGACGCGGATCGGGAAGCAGCCGCCATGGGCCGCATAGTCGCGCAAGGGTAGAGCCATCTTGCCGTCCAGGGGGTCTCCGGTCAGGCGGATCTCCAGCCCGACCGCATAGGAGCTACGCCGCAGCAGTTCGACGACATTGCGCTTGCGCCGCGCCCAATCGGCATTGGCGGGCGCCGTCCCCGGCATCGCATGGAAGAAAAGGATATTGTCGCCCTGACGGATGTCGATCGTCACCGCCACCTGCTGCGCCAATGCCGCATCGCGTAACGCGAGGCCGAGCTGCAGCGCCACATCAGCATCGAAATGGCTGAAGACCAGGGCGTCTTCCTGGGCGCGGATTGTCTCCAGATCGGCCGCAATCGCCTTGCGTTCAACTCCCGTCAATTCGGTCGGTGTCGCCGCCGCCATCGCCCTGCCCTCTTCTCCGTTGCGTGGCCGGCATCATAGCCGATCCCGCCGCCCGGCCGGCAACAAACTTGGCGCCATCCGAGCAAAGCTCAATCGAGACGGCAGGCCGTGCCGTAAGCGAGCGGCTTGATATCGAAATGCGCCGCCAGCGTCTGGCCCATATCGGCAAAGCTGGCGCGCAGGCCGAGATCCCGGGGCTTCACCTTGGGGCCGAACCACAGCATCGGCACATGTTCGCGGGTGTGATCGCTGCCATGCCAAGTCGGATCGCAGCCGTGATCGGCGGTGACGAGGACGATGTCATCCGGCTGCAACAGCGCCTCCAGTTCCGGCAATCGCCGATCGAGGGCCTCGAGCGCCGCGGCGTAGCCGGCGATATCGCGCCGATGGCCGTAGAGCATGTCGAAATCGACCAGATTGGCAAAGATCAGTGTCCTGTCGCCGGCCGTCTTCACCGCCGCGAGCGTTGCATCGAACAAGGCCATATTGTCGCCGGCGGCGATCTTGCTGCTGATGCCGCCATAGGCATAGATGTCGGCGATCTTGCCGATCGCAACCACCTTGCCGCCTTCGGCGACGAGACGCGTCAGCAAGGTGTCGCCATGTGGTGGCGTGGTGAGGTCCTTGCGATTGGCCGTGCGCGTGAAATCATCAGCCGTCTCGCCGATGAAAGGCCGAGCGATTACCCTGGCGACATTCAGCGGCTCGGTCAGCTTCTTCGCCACCTTGCACATGTCATAGAGACGCTGCAGGCCGAAATGGGTTTCATGCGCGGCGATCTGGAACACGGAATCCGCCGAGGTGTAGCAGATCGGCTTCCCGGTCCTGATATGCTCCGCGCCGAGCGCGCGAATGATATCGGTTCCTGAGGCATGGCAATTGCCGAGGATGCCGGGCAGGTCGCAGGCGCGGATCAGCGCATCGGTCAAATCCTTGGGAAAGCTCGGCTGTGTCTTTGGAAAAACGCCCCAGTCAAAGGTGACCGGCAGGCCGGCGATCTCCCAATGGCCGCTCGGCGTATCCTTGCCGGAGCTCACTTCCGCCGCATAACCGTAAGCCGCCTGGACCGGCGCCGTCGCATCGAGCCCCGCCGGTGGATGGCCGGCACTGCCGGCGGCGGCGCGGGCAAGACCGAGGCGGGTCAGGTTCGGCAGGCGTAACGGCCCCTGCCGGATTCCCGGCCGATCGGCCTTGCCAGCGGCGCAGGCCTCGGCGATATGGCCAAGCGTATCGGCGCCGGTATCGCCGAAACGGGCCGCGTCGGCGGTGGCGCCGATTCCGAAGGAATCCATGACGAGAATGACCCCGCGCTGCATGCCCTGTCTCCTCATCATCGCATCAGGTGCGGGAACGCGCCTGTGCTGCATTGACCTGTTCTGCCCCGATCCGCGCAGCGTCGATCCGCGCGGCGACGATCGGTCGGGCGGCCGGCTTCTGGTCACCCAAGATGATGACCTGCTGCAGGCGGGCAATCGCAGTCTTCGCCGCAGTCTCGCTCGCGGCATGGACCATCGCCAGGGGATCGCCCTTTTCGACCTTGCGGCCGATGCCGAGGCATTGTGTCAGGCCGACGCTGAGATCGAGCTTGTCATCGGCCCGCCGCCGGCCACCGCCAAGCTCTACCACGACGAGGCCGAGATCACGCGCATTCATTGCCGTCACATAGCCGGCGCGCGGCGCCGGACACGGCTTCACCACCCTGGCGGAAACCAGATGACGCGCCGGTTGTTCCAGGAGATCGGCCGGGCCGCCCAAAGCGCGGACCATGCGGGCGAAAATCTCGGCCGCCCTACCGTCGCGCAAAGCCGCCGTTGCCTTGACTCTGCCATCCTCTATGTCCGCGGCAAGTCCACCCAGCAGCAGCATCTCCGCCGCCAGCGCCAGCACCACTTCATGCAGGCGCGGATCGGCGGCATCCGGGTCGCGCAGGTAATCCACCGTTTCGGCGATCTCCACGGCATTGCCGGCGCTGTGTCCCAGCACCTCGTTCATATCGGTGATGAGGGCCGTGGTCTTCAGCCCGGCGCCGTTGGCAACAGCGACAATGCTTTCCGCCAGTTCGCGCGCCATCTTCGGCTCCGCTGCGAAGGCGCCGTTGCCCCATTTCACATCCATCACCAGGCCCTCGAGCCCGGCCGCCAGCTTCTTCGACAGGATCGAGGCGGTGATCAACGGGATTGATTCCACCGTCGCCGTCACGTCGCGGATAGCATAGAGGCGGCGGTCGGCCGGGGCGAGATCCGCGGTCTGGCCGATGATGGCGCAGCCCACTTCCTTGACGGTGCGCCGGAACAGCTCTGGATCGGGATCGCTGCGATAGCCGGGAATGGCGGCCAGCTTGTCGAGCGTGCCGCCGGTATGGCCGAGGCCGCGACCGGAAATCATCGGCACGAAGCCGCCGCAAGCGGCGACGATCGGGGCCAGCATCAGGCTGACCTTGTCGCCGACGCCGCCGGTCGAATGCTTGTCGAGCACGGGGCCGGGCAGATGCAAGTCGCGCCAGTCCAGCACCGTGCCCGAACGCGTCATGTTGCGGGTCAGGGCGACGCGCTCGGCCATGGTCATGCCGCGGAAGAACACCGCCATGGCGAAGGCCGCCACCTGGCCCTCGGTGATGCTTTCATCGGCGATGCCCCGGACCATGAAGGCGATCTCCGCCTCGCTCAATTCCGCGCCGTCGCGTTTCCGGCGGATGATTTCCTGCGGCAGCATAATGCGGTCACTTGCCCAGATGGTTGGGGTTGAAGGAATGCGGTAGGAGATCACCGAGCGTGGTGGTTTGCCTGACACCCGACTTGTCGCAAAGATGGATCTCGACCGCATCGCCGGCAAATTCCCGCAGCCGCTGGCGGCATCCGCCGCAGGGCGAAATCAGGTCAGCACCTTCGCCCATCACCAGCGCTTCGACGATCTCATGCTCGCCGTCCATGATCATCGCACCGATCGCCGTCGCTTCAGCGCATTGGCTCTGGGGATAGGCGACATTCTCCACATTGCAGCCGGCATAGAGCTTGCCGTTGGCGCCGCGCAACACCGCGCCGACGCGGAAGTTGGAATAACGCGCATAGGACCGCGTCATGGCCTGCTGCGCCAGGGCGACCATTTCCTCCACCCGCTCACTCATCATTTCAACCTTTCAGACGACGGCGCCGCCGCAAAACCGCTCAGCGCTCTTTGACATAGGGAATGCCGCTTGCCTTCGGTGCCACCGCCTTGCCGATGAAGCCGGCCAGCAGCAGCACGGTCAGGATATAGGGCGAGGCCTGCACCAGTTGCACCGGCACCTGGATCGTGCCGAAGACCTTGACACCCTGCAGGCGGATGGCGATGGCATCGAGCAGGCCGAACAGCAGGCAGGCGCCCAGCGTCGGCCAGGGCCGCCATTTGCCGAAGATCATCGCCGCCAAGGCAATGAAGCCCTGCCCCGCCGTCATGTCGCGGGTGAAGGCGGCATTCTGCGCCGTCGAAAGATAGGCACCGGCGAAACCGGTCAGGAGGCCGCAGAGCAGCACGGCGCGATAACGCAGCCAGGCCACCGAGATGCCGGCGGTATCGGCTGCCTCCGGCTTCTCGCCCACGGCCCGCAGCCTGAGGCCGAAACGGGTCTCGTTCACCAGCCAATGGGTCAGCGGCACCGTCAGCAAGGCGACATAGACAAGAAGGTTATGGCCGCTGATGAGATGGGCATAGATCGGCCCCAGCACAGGCACCTGTTCCATCGCCACGGCACCCGGCCAGTTCAGCGAGAGGAAGCGCGCTTCCTTCGGCAGGCTCGGGGTCTGGCCGCCCTGATTGAACAGGGCCGTGCCGGCGACGATGGCAAGACCGGAGGCGAGGATATTGACGGCGACACCGCTGACCACCTGATTGCCCTTCTGGGTGATACAGGCATAGCCGTGGATGAGGGCTATAAAGACGGAGATAGCGATGGCGGCGACAAGACCAAGCCAGACCGAGCCAGTCAGCGAGGCGACGGCGGCCGCAGCGAAGGCGCCCGCCAGCATCTTGCCCTCGAGGCCGATATCGACAATGCCGGAACGCTCCGACAGCAATCCCGCCATGGCACAGAAGATCAGCGGGGTGGCAAGCCGCAAGGTCGCGGCGAAGGTCAGGATCACGGCATCGAAATCCATCTCACGCCTCCTGCGGCAGCGCGTTGCGGCGCGACAGAATGAAAGCAAAGAGCCGCTCGAACCACGGCCGCGTCAGGTGGACAAGCGCGCCCGAGAACAGAATGACGAGGCCCTGGATCACCACCGTCATGTCGCGGGTGATGGCGGGGTTTTCGAAAGAAAGCTCCGCCCCGCCCTGGCTGAGCACGCCGAAGAGCAGGCTTGCGAGCACGATGCCGACGGGATGATTGCGCCCCATGAGCGCCACGGCGATGCCGGCAAAACCATAGCCGGCGGTGAAATTGAGGATGAGGCGGTGCTGCACGCCCATGATCTCATTGACGCCGACGAGGCCCGCCAAGGCACCGGAAATGCAGAGCGTGATGAGGATGATGCGCCGGGTCTTGACCCCGGCATAGATCGCCGCCTTCTCGCTATGGCCGAAGGCGCGCAGCTCATACCCCCAGGGGGTGTGCCAGAGGTAGAGCCAGACGAAGAGGCAGGCGATCAAGGCGAGCAGGATCGAGAGATTGAGCGGCGTCGAATCCATGGCGATGCCGAAACGGCCCAGAATCTCATGCACGAAGGGGATCGCCGATTCCGCTGTGAAGTCGCGCGTCGCCGGCTCGGTCGCGCCGACCGGGGTCAGCACATTGACGACGAGATAGACCATCAGGGCCGAGGCAAGAAAGTTGAACATGATCGTCGTGATGACGATATGGCTGCCGCGATAGGCCTGCAGATAGGCGGGAATCAACACCCAGAGCGCGCCAAACAGCATCGCCGCCAGAACGGCCAGCGGCAGCAGCACGGCGAAGGGCAGGCTGTGGTCGAAAGCGAGCAGGACCAGGGTGACGCCGAGCCCGCCGATATAGGCCTGGCCCTCGCCGCCGATATTGAACAAGCCGGCATGGAAGGCAAAAGCGACGGCGAGACCGGTGAAGATGTAGTTGGTGGTGTAATAGAGCGTATAGCCGATCCCCTCGCCGCTGCCGAGCGCGCCGGAGATCATGATTCGGGTCGCCTCCAGCGGGTTCTCGCCGATCGCCAGCACGATGAGCCCGGCGACCAGGAAAGCCAGCAGCACGTTGGTCAGCGGAATAGCCGCGATATCGACCCAGCGCGGGAGGGTCACGCTGCGGCCGCTCATGGTATCGCCCGTGATTGCCGCAGGCTGCGCTGGTTTGGCGCCGCCGCGTCTTCCCCGCCGCGCCGTGCATTGGCCATCATCAGACCGAGCTCGCGTTCATCGGCCTCTGCCGCCGCGACCTCGCCGGTGATGCGCCCGCCGCACATGACGAGAATGCGGTCGGCGAGGCTCATCACCTCGTCAAGCTCCACCGATACGACCAGAATGGCGCAGCCGGCGTCGCGATGGGCGATCAGCTGGCTATGGATGAATTCGATGGCGCCGATATCGACGCCGCGGGTCGGCTGGCCGACCAGCAGTACCTTCGGATGGCGCGCCAGTTCGCGGGCGATGATCAGCTTCTGCTGGTTACCTCCCGAGAAATTGGCGGAACGCAGATCGGCGATGCGCGGGCGAACGTCGAAGCGCTCCATCAGGCGGTCGCAGCTTGCCCTGATGGCGCGGCTGTCGAGCAGCCATCCCCGGCGGTAGCCGGCCTCATGCTGGTAGCCGAGCATGGCGGATTCCGCCGCGGTGAAGCGCGTCACCAGCCCTAGGCGATGGCGATCTTCGGGGATATGGGCGATGCCGAGCTCTCTCATCAACGCCGGATCGCAGGCCGATTGCGGCGTGATCTTGCGATCGCCGACGGTGAAACTGCCGCTGCTGGGTGCGCGGATGCCGGCGAGGACTTCCAGCAACTCGCTCTGGCCATTGCCGCTGACGCCGGCGATGCCGACGATTTCGCCGGCACGCAGATCGAGATTGATATGGTTGAGACAGTCGACGCCGCGTTCATCCTTGAGGCCGAGATCCGTCGCCTGCAATTGCACGGCGCCCGGCATCGCCGGCTTCTTCTCCAGCTTCAGGCGTACCTTGCGGCCGACCATCAACTCCGCCAGTTCCTGGCTGTTGGTGGTCGCGGTCGGACGATGCGCCACGACGGCGCCGGCCCGCATGACATAGACGTCGTCGGTGATCGCCATCACCTCGCGCAGCTTATGGGTGATCAGGATGATGGTCGTGCCCTTGGCGCGCAGGGTGGCGAGGATGCGGAACAGCTGATCGGTTTCCTGCGGCGTCAGGACTCCGGTCGGTTCGTCGAGGATGAGGATATCGGCACCACGATAGAGCGCCTTCAGGATTTCCACCCGCTGCTGCGCGCCGACCGGCAGATTGCCGACCAGGGCATCAGGATCGATGCCGAGACCGTATTCGGCCTCCAGCCGCAGCAGTTCGCGCCGCGCCACCGACTTGCCTTGGCGCAGCAGCGGCCCGCCTTCGCGGCCGAGCATGATATTTTCGAGAACGGTGAAGGTATCCACCAGCACGAAATGCTGGTGCACCATGCCGATGCCGGCGGCGATGGCGTCATGGGTGGTGCGGATGTCGAGCGGCCTGCCACCCACCAGGATCTCTCCCGCATCGGCCTGATAGAAGCCGTAGAGAATGCTCATCAGGGTCGACTTGCCGGCGCCGTTCTCGCCGATGATGCCGGTGACGGCGCCGCGCCGGATGGTCATCGAGATATCGCGGTTGGCGACGGTCGGGCCGAAGCGCTTCTCGATATGGCGAAGCTCGATGGCCGCATCCGGGGAAAGCGTCGCTTTCCCCGGTGTGGTCGCATGATCGTCCGCTGCCGGTGCAGGCAAGGTCATATGCGACAGGCTCAGTACTTGCAGGCGTTGTCGGAGGTGTAGTCATGCACCTTGATCTTGCCGGCGATGATATCTGCCTTGGCCTGATCGACCTTGGCCTTCATGTCCGGCGTGATCAGCTTCTCGTTGTATTTGTCATAGGCATAGTCGACGCCGCCTTCCTTGAGGCCGAGCGTGGTGACGCCGGCCTTCCAGGTGCCGTCCTTGGCTTCCTTGAAGCTGTCATAGGCGGCGACATCGACATGCTTCACCATCGAGGTCAGCATAGTGCCCGGATGCAGGTAGTTCTGGTTGGAATCGACGCCAATCGCCAGCTTGCCGTTATCGACAGCCGCCTGGTAGACCCCGTTACCGGTGCCACCCGCCGCAGCGAAGATCACGTCGACGCCATTATCGAACTGGCTCTTCGCCAATTCGCTGCCACGGCCGGGATCATTCCAGGCGGCCGGGGTCGTGCCGGTCATCGCCTGCTGCACGTCGGCCTTCGGATTGGCGTATTTGGCGCCCTGCTCATAGCCGCAGGCGAATTTGCGGATCAGCGGGATATCCATGCCGCCGACGAAACCGACCTTGCCGCTTTTCGAGGCCATGGCGGCGATCATGCCGACCAGGAAGGAACCCTCGTCTTCCTTGAAAAGCACCGATTGCACATTCGGCGCATCGACCACGCTGTCGATGATGGTGAACTTGGTCTTGGGAAATTCCTTCGCCACCTTGGTCACCGCATCGCCCTGGTCGAAGCCGACGCCGATGATCGGCGACAGACCTTTTTGCGCATATTTGCGATGGGCCTGTTCGATCTGGGTCTCGTTGGTGGTTTCAAAGCCGCTATATTTGATGCCGGTTTCCTTGGTGAACTTGTCGGCACCATTGGCGACGCCTTCATTGAAGCTCTTGTCGAACTTGCCGCCCAGATCGAACACGATGGCCGGCTTGACATCATCAGCCCGGGCGGCGGCGGTCGCGGCCGCGCCGATCATCACGAGGCCAGCCAGAGCACTGGCTGTTTTCAGCGTCTTTTTCATAGTGTCTCCCTTACCTTCTTTTCTGCTTCCTGTTTATGCGTGCTTGATTTTCGTTGCTGGTGATGGGTGGTCAGGACCGGCGCGCTCACCATTGACGCACCGGCAATCCTGTCACGTCAGGCCGCCTCGCTCTTGCGTTGGGCCAGTTCGACCACAGCGGCAGCCGTCCGCTCATCCGTCACCAGGCCGGTGAGAATGCCGGTCTTCAGCGCCGCCAGAATTGCCTCCGCTTTATGTATGCCGCCGGCAACGGCGACGACCTGCTTGCCTTGAAGATCCTGCAGGCCGAGGCCGACAGAGAGTTGATTGACGGCGGATGCCACAGGTTTCCCCTCGGCGTCAATGAAGCTGCCCATCAAATCGCCGACAGCGCCGTGGGATTTGAGATCGGCCCATTCCTGGTCGGCGATCATGCCGACCTGGCGGAGATGCGCGTCGCCCTCTAGGCTGCCGATACCGACCAGCACAAGGTCGGCCTGGCGCGCTAGGTCCAGCATGCTGCGGATGCTGTCCTGCGCCAGCAGCACCTGCTTTTCCGTCAGGTTCTTGGCGAGGTAGGGCACAGGCAGGAAGTAGCCGGCGGCGTCGGTCTGGCCGGCGAGGCGCATGACGATGTCGAGGGGGTTGGCCGCCAGGCTGCGGGTCAGGCTGCCCGAAACCGAGACGACTTTGAGATCCGTCCGGCGGATCTTCGGCAGGCGCTCCACCATGGCGGCGAGGCTGCGGCCCTTGCCGACGCCCACGACCGTGATCGCGCCACAGGCCAGCTCCCGGTGCAGGAAGCGCGCGGCGGCGGAGCCGATCGCGGCGAAGACCTGCTGCGCCTCGCTCAATTCGCCATCACCCAGATCAGGCGCAACGATGCAGCGCTTGAGGCCGAACCGGCAGGTCAGGGCGTCTTCGAGCGCGATGCAATCGGCCGGCTCTCCCTGGACGAAGACTTTGACAAGCCCGCGGCTCAGCGCCTCGGCGATCAGCCGGTGCACCTTGGCCTGGGAGATATTGAGGCGTTCGGCGATCTGGCCCTGGGTGCGGCCGCCAATATAGGACAACCACGCCGCCCTGACGGCGAGGCTGAGATCGAGTTCCGATGCCTCGGCTGGCTTGATTTTCCTCGCCATGAAATTTTTTTCGTTTCTTGAAAATTTATTCATGATTCCACGACCTGACCAACCGGTCAAGGTAGGAATCGAGGCCGAGCCCTTGTCGGTTCATGTGAGGCGCCATATTAAATTAAATATGCGACATGGTTCTGAACCAGGATCCGTAATAATCTAAACAGGCCCCACCCCCTGGTTTGAGAGATGCCACGAGCAGGATCCCAAAAGGGAAGCAAACCGGTCTTCGACGCAGCC
>DATLJB010000020.1:0-18368 GCA_035539075.1 Terriglobia bacterium | reverse complement strand
CGCTGCCGGCATTTTCATCAGCGCGTCGCCGGCTGGCATGACTGGCAGCAGGTCGCGGTGGTCAGCCATTGGGGCTTCATCCGCGGCCTGACCGGCCATGAGGCGCGTAATGCCGAACTGGTCGCCTTCGATCCCCATCGGCAGTCCGGTCGCCAAACCAGCCATCATCCGGTCGGCTGAACGGTCGAATGCAGCCTGCCGCCACTTTCGCCACCCCGCCCGAGATCAAGACCGAGCGTCTGGTTCTGCGGCCGATCCGCGACGACGATCTTACGGCACTGCATGCCATGCTGAGCGACCCCGAGGTAATGCGCTACTGGTCGACCCTGCCGCATTCCAGCGAGGCCGAGACGGCGGAATGGATCGCCGCCAATCGCGCTGCGGTCGCGGCCGGCACGGCGATCGAATACGGCGTCGACTATCAGGGAAAGCTGGTTGGCCGCGGCATTCTCTGGAACGGCAACGAGATCGGCTATCTCTTCGCCAAGGCCTATTGGGGCCACGGCTTCGCCCATGAGGCGATGCAGGCGCTGATCGATTTCGCTTTCCAGTTCCGCCAATTGGACGAGATCACCGCCGATATCGATCCACGCAATCTCGCCTCGCGCAAATTGCTGGAGCGCCTCGGCTTCCGGCCCACGATCTATAAGGAAAGAACCTTCTGCATCGGCGGCGCATGGTCCGACAGCCAGTACTTCGCCCTCCGCCGGGCGGAGCTGCCGAGCACGAAGCCGCGCGAGCGCGGCCTCACACATTGACCCCCTTCATGCCGGCCGGCGCATAACGTTCACCGATCGCGGCACCGCGCGGCAGCGCTTCGTCCAGCAGCTTGAGATCGGCGGCACTGAGCTTGATGTCGGCGGCGGCGACGTTTTCCTGCAGATAGCCGATCCGCTTGGTGCCGGGGATCGGCACGACGGGTGCGCGGCTGTCGGCGGTCGATTGCGCCAGCAGCCAAGCGAGCGCGATCTGCCCGGGCTTGCAGCCTTTCGCCTTCGCCAATTGCTCGACCGGCGCCAGCAGCTTCAGATTGCGCTCGAAATTGCCGTCGGCAAAACGCGGCGACTGGCGGCGGAAGTCATCGGCCGCGAGATCCTCAACCTTGGTGAGGGCGCCGGTGAGCACACCGCGGCCAAGCGGCGCATAAGGGACAAGGGCAGTGCCGAGTTCGCGGCAGGTCGGCAGGATCTCTGCTTCGACATCACGGGTATAAAGCGAATACTCGCTCTGCAGCGCGGCGATCGGATGCACCGCGGCAGCCTTGCGCAGGGTCGCGGCGGAAACTTCGCTCAAGCCGATGGCGCCGATCTTGCCTTCCTGCTTCAGCGCCGCCATGGTCGCGACCACATCCTCGATGCGTTGCGTCGTGTCGAAACGATGCATGTAATAGAGATCGATGTGGTCGATGCCGAGCCGCCTCAGCGAAGCCTCGCAGGCGCTGCGGATATAGGCCGGGCTGTTATCGATGCGACGGTCATAGACACCCTTCTGCCGCACGATGCCGAATTTGGTGGCAAGCCGGATCTTGTTGCGGCCGACGTCCTTGGTGAAGCGGCCGACCAGTTCCTCGTTGTCGCCGATGCCATAGGTATCGGCGGTATCGAAGAAGGTGACGCCGAGATCGAGCGCGGCGCGCAGCGTCTTCAGTGACTGCGCGTCATCTGCCGCGCCGTAGAATTCCGACATGCCCATGCAGCCGAAGCCGAGGGCGGAAACGGTGAAGCCGGCGTGGGGCAGGGATCGCTGCTGCAACATGCGAAGTTCTCCATAAGGACGGGCGGAATAGCGCCGGCCGCGATCGATCGACCACAGAAAGGCACCTACCCAATCTAGGGAGCTGGCGGCTTTGCGAAAATGATGGATTCTGGGATCTCGTCTTGCAAATATGCAAAACGCCCGCGGCGTTGATTTCCGGCTAGAGAGGGGCGGTCATGAGCCAAGACAAGCAGGCAGGCGAAGCCTGGAATTGGGACGATCTGCGGCTGTTCCTGCCGGTGGCGCGTTCGGGCCGGCTGACGGAGGCCGCCGCCCTGCTGCGGCTCAGCATCTCCACGGTGGCGCGGCGCCTGGCCCAGCTGGAGCGTGATCTCGGCCTCTCGCTCTTCCTGCGCAGCCAGAACGGCTATGCCCTGACCGAGGACGGCCAGCGCCTGCTGCGGAAGGCCGAGGCGGTGGAGACCGCAATGTTTGGCGTCAACCGCCTGGCCGATGCGGTCGCCACCACCGGCCATGTGCGGGTCGCCCTGCCGGAAGGCTTCGCGTTGCAGATCATCCTGCCGCGCCTGCCGGCCTTTCGCGCCGCCCATCCCGCCATCGCCCTCGACCTCGTCACCGGGCCCTTCAGCCTGGATCTGATGCGGCGGGAAAGCGACATCGCCCTGCGCCTGGTGAAGCCGACGGATAACGATTTGCTGCTGCGCAAGCTCGGCCGCATGGCCCATGGCATCTATGCGGCGCGGCGGCTGGCGCCCGAACAGGCCAAGGCGCTGCCGAGACTGGCCTGGCCCGCCGAGATGCGCCGGCTGCCGATCGCCGAGGCGACCGCCGCCTGGATCGCCGCGGCTGGCGGGGCACCGGACAATCCGCTCGCCCTCAACAGCCTGAACGCGCTGGCGGTGGCGGCGGCAAATGGGCTCGGCGCGGCCCTGCTGCCCTGCCTGGTCGGCGATGCCGTGCCGGATCTCCGCCGCATCGCCGGGCCGTCCGGGCTGTTCAGCCAGGAGATATTCCTTGTCCTGCATCGCGATCTGCGGCTCAGCCCGCGCATTCGGGCAGTGGCGGATTTCCTCGCCGACAGCATCCTGGCCGCCGCCGGCCAGCTCGCCGGGGACGGCGTCGGCAGAAAGGCAGCCGGCGGAAAGACGAGCGGGACGACACGCACAGCCACGCGCCGAAAATCCGCCGCAACCCCGGCCGGGACCGGATCTTGACCGTTTGATTGCGCAGTTGATCGGCCCGGATATCCGTGATAGCCGGATCACCAATCGAAATCACAGGTGAAAAAATGGCGGAAAATCAGGATCAGGCATCCGGCGGCGAGACCCAGGGCCAGGAGGGCGGCTTCCCCCTCACGGTGGTGACGCAGTACCTCAAGGACATGTCCTTCGAAAACCCCAACGGCGCGGAGATCCTCACCTCGCTGAAGGAAGTGCCGACCGGCACCATCCGCGTCGACGTCCGGGTCGATCCGAAGACCCCGCCCGATGTCGAGGTGACCCTGTTCCTCTCGGTCGAAGCCAAGACTGGCGACAAGGTCGTCTATATGGTCGAGACCGAATATGCCGGCATCTTCCGCATCGGCCGGGTGCCGCAGGAAGTGGTGCTGCCGCTGATCATGATCGAGGCGCCGCGCCTTCTGTTCCCCTTCGCCCGCAACCTGGTCGCGCTGGCGATTCAGTCCGGCGGCTTCCCGCCGCTCTTCATCAACCCGATCGACTTCGCCGCCCTCTATCGCGACAAGCGCGAACAGCTGATGGGCCAGCAGCAGGCCGACGGCGAGGGCAATCCGACGGTCAATTGAGGCAGGCTGGTTTCAGTCCGCGATATTCGAAAGCCCCACCCCGCCCGGTGGGGCTTTTTGTTGCAGGCGAAACCAGGAAACCGCCGGCGCCAGCGGGCATCCGGCAAGCAGAGGGAGATAATTCCAATGAAGCGTGCGGTGGAAACCGGGCTGCCAAGCGTTGGCCGGCCTCTCGAATGGGCCACCATCGCCGATGGCGTGCTCTATACCACCCAGCTACCGATCAAGCCTGATGGCAGCTTCGAAACCGGCGATATCGCGGCGCAAACCGACCTGACGCTGCGGAATTTACGAACGACCGTCGAAGCGGCCGGCGGCGCGCTGGATGACGTGACCCAGGTCATCGTTCATCTGCCGGACCCCCAGGATTTCGACGGCATGAACCATGTTTATGCTCGCTTCTTCAGGGCGCCTTATCCCAATCGGGCAACACTCGTCAGCAATCTCGTGATACCTGGCGTCCGCGTCGAGATGATCGCCTACGCCCATATCGCTGCGGCGAAATAGCACCTATTTCCGCTGATTGCCGGCGAAAGCGGCGGTAAGGCCGAGGCCGATCAGCAGCGTACCCGTCACATAGCGCTCCAGCCTGAGATAGGCGCGGTTGCGCTTCAGCCAGTTGCCGGCGGTGCCGGCGGCGAGGGCATAGCTGCCATCGGTGAGGAAGCCGAGCGCCGTATAGGTGAGGCCGAGGAAGACGATCTGCATTGCCGCACGGCCGCGCGCGAGATCGACGAATTGCGGCAGGAAGGCGAGGAAGAACAGCGCCGTCTTAGGGTTGAGAAGATTGACCACGAAACCGTCGCGGAACAGGCGTCCATAGCTGTGGCGCGGCTGCCGCGTCACACCTTCGGCAGCGTCACTTGGGCCGAAAATCTTCCTGAGGCCGAGCCAGACCAGATAGGCGGCGCCGGCATATTTAATGAGGCTGAAAGCGAGCGCCGAGGAAGCGAGGATCGCCGAGAGGCCCAGCGCGGCCGCGACGATGTTGACCAAGGTTGCCGCATGCACGCCGAGAACCGAGACTAGGCCAGCGGTGCGGCCCTGCTCGGCCGAGCGGCCGACGATATAAAGCACCGCCGGTCCCGGAATCAGCAGCAGCAGCAAAGCAGCGCTGACGAAGAGGCCGAACTGGGCGGCACCAGGTATGACGATTTCCATGCCTGTCTCCATCTCCTGGGAGGCTTTCTATCAGGCCAGATACGGGGCAAAGGTGTCAACGCAGCTCCCATTCCGGCCGCCGCGTGGCGGGCAAACGCCGAGGCATTCCACTGACGGCGCGTAAATCTTAACGTCTTCGCGCGCCCGATCCGCCGCGGGCCGATCGGTCGGTCCAATTGCTTCCGCCGCTTGACCTATCTCAAGGCAGCGCCGTGGCAAGCGGCATTCAATAAAAAATGCGCGAGCGAACGGCAGGTCGGTCGGCGGGACCGAGCCACCCGGTCAGGGAGGATGAGGCAATGACAGGAAACAAGAAAAGCCGCAGCAAACCGGCTGCCGATCCTGCGCCCGGCGATGCCGGCGCCAGCCAGCTGTATGTTGCCGAAGAAACGGCGCCGGCCATGCCACGTATCCTGAAGGCCAAATCGCCGCCTTCCATATCATCGGGAAAGGGCGGGCAGGGAACGGTCAAGCCGGACGGCGACAAGACAAAGCATGCCGGCGAGAAACCGATCCAAGCCGATATTCCGGGCGACGCCCGATTGCAGGCCGGCAAGGCCATGCGCGACAAGGCAGCGCATGAGTCACATGGCAAATGGAGGCGCGACAAGAGCGAGGTCGACCCGCTGGCCATTCTGCAGGCTTCCGACAAGGGTCGGATCGAGCGGTTGATTCCCATACGCTATGGCCGGATGCTGCAATCGCCTTTCACCTTCTATCGGGGGTCGGCAGCGGTCATGGCCGCCGATCTGGCACGGACCCCTGCGAGCGGCATGCGCGTCCAGGCCTGCGGCGACTGCCATCTGCTGAATTTCGGCGGCTTCGCCACACCGGAACGCAATATCCTCTTTGACATCAATGATTTCGACGAGACCTTGCCGGCACCCTGGGAATGGGACGTGAAACGCCTGGTCGCATCCTTTGTCCTGGCTGCCCGCAGCAACGGCTTTTCCGACAATGACGGCCGTGATGCGGCCATTGCCTGCGCGCGCTCCTACCGCAAGCGCCTGCGCGATTATTCCGAAATGAGCCCGCTCGACATCTGGTATGCCCGAGTGACCGGCGAGGACATCATGACTCTGGTCGAGGATGTTCGTGACAAGGAGCGGATCAAGGAAAGGGTCGCCAAGGCAACCGAGCAGAACAGTTCGGACATTGCCTATCCACAGCTAGCGGGAATGGTGGGCGGTCAGATTCGCATTCACGACGCGCCGCCGCTGATCTATCACCCCGACGACATAGATCCTGACGAATTCCAGGTGATCCTGGAAGAAGGCCTGCAAGACTATCGGAACACCCTGGCCGACGATCGCCGTGAATTGCTCGATCGCTATCGGATCGTGGACGGAGCGGTCAAGGTTGTCGGCATCGGCAGCGTCGGTACGTCATGCCTGATCATTCTCATGATGTCCTCCGGCAATGCACCGCTGTTCCTGCAATTCAAGGAGGCCCGAGCCTCGGTACTGGAGCCTTATGCCGGCAAGAGCGTCTATGAGCATCACGGCCAGCGCGTGGTGATGGGGCAGCGGCTGACGCAACCCGCATCGGATGTGTTCCTGGGATGGGTGACCGGCAAGCACGGCCGGGTCGGGTATATGCGCCAGCTGCGCGACGCCAAGATCAAGCCGATGGTTGAGGTCATGGACAAGGCACTGCTCACGCAATATGGCAAGGCCTGCGGCTGGGTGCTGGCGCGGGCGCATGCAAAATCCGGCGATCCGATGATGATCAGCGGCTATCTCGGGAAAAAGGACAATTTTGACGAGGCCATGGGCGATTTTGCGCTCGCTTATGCTGATCAGGCCGAGCGTGACCATGCCGCGCTGAAGGCGGCGGTACGGGCCGGCAAGATCGAGGTGCAGCTCGAGGAATAGCGGCAGGCGATCCGGCGGGGACGAACCAGAACATGACCGATAAGCCAAAGGCGGTGCTTGCCTTTCCCCGCCGGGACCGGCTGCATCATGCCTTCACCAGGTGTCGTTTCGCGCTGCTTTGCTTTTTGCGGAAGTCTTCGCTCATCGGCTCTCTGCTGCTCGCCGCCTGCAGTTCCATCGGACCCGGCACCGTTACGCGCGACCGTGTCGACTACGCCAATGCGCTGTCTGATTCCTGGAAGGATCAGATGCTGCTCAATATCGTCCGGCTGCGTTACGGCGATACGCCGACCTTCATGGACGTCTCTTCGGTGATCAGCGCCTATACGCTGCAGGAGGCGGCGCAGATCGGCGGCGCCATCAATATCGGTTCGCCGAACAATACCACGACTTTGCCCAACGGCACCGGCACCATCGCGGTCCAGGGCGGCTTCAATGACCGACCGACGATTTCCTATACGCCGCTGACGGGGAGAAAATTCGCCCAGAGCCTGCTGCAACCGATCCCGCCCAGCGCCATCTTCTCGCTGATCGCCGCCGGCTATCCGGTCGACGTGGTGCTGCCGGTCACCGTGCGGGCGCTGAACGGCGTCTATAACCGGACCACGCAAGGCGGCATCCGGCGCCCGGCTGATCCGCAATTCTACCCGCTGCTGGATGCGCTGCGGCGCGTCCAGCTGTCGCGCTCCTTCAGCATGCGGATCGAGAAGCGCGGCGACGAACAAACGGCAATCGGCGTCTTCGCGAAGCGGCTGGATCCCGAGGTCCAGCAGGACGTGGATTTCATCAAATCCGTGCTGGATCTCAGGACCGAGAACGGTGAGATAACGCTCGAATACGGCTCGCTGCAGCGCAACCCCAGCGAGCTCGCCGTGCTGTCCCGTTCGATGATCGAGATCATGCAGGAATTGTCCGCCGATATCGATGTCCCGGCCAAGGACGTCGCCAATGGCCGCACCTATGCGACGGCGACCGCCCCGACACAGCCGGCTCCATACGATCTGCCACGGGTCCACATCGAATCCGGCCCGACCCCGCCAGCCAGCCCGTTCACCGCTGTCTCCTATCGCGGTACCTGGTACTGGGTGTCCGACCAAGACATGAGATCGAAGCGGTCCCTGACCTTCCTGCTCTTGTTTTTCTCGCTGGCCGAGACCGGCGTGGTGCCGGAGGCGCCGGTTCTCACCATTCCGGTGCAATAGCAAAGACACCGTCTCGGCGACCGTCGTCGCCGGGCCTGCCACTTCCGCTATTGCAGCCAGAGCGCGTCCTTGATCTTGGCGATGAAGGCGGCATGGGCGGCGCGTTCTTCCTCGCTCGCCGCGTGCGGGCGCGGGGCGCGGTAGGGTTTGCCGTTGGCGGCCCCAGTCGCCACGGTGACCAGTTCTGCGGCGATCTCCTCCGCTTCGAGGATGAGCCCCGCCTGGCGGCCGCCGAGCAGTTCCAGATAGACCTCGGCCAGCAATTGCGCATCGAGCAGCGCGCCATGCAGGGTGCGGCTGGAATTGTCGATGCTGAAGCGCTTGCAGAGCGCATCGAGGCTGGCCGGCGCGCCAGGAAATTTCTGGCGCGCGATCTTTACCGTATCGACGGCGCGCTGGATCGGCATCGCCTGCTTGCCGATCTTCTCCAACTCGAAGTTCAAGAACTTCATGTCGAATTCGGCATTGTGGATGACCAGCGGCGCGTCGCCGATAAACTCGATGAACTTCTCCGCCACCTCGATGAATTTCGGCTTGTCGCTCAGGAATTCGGTGGAAAGGCCGTGAATCTTGAAAGCCGATTCCGGCATCTCCCGTTCGGGGTTCAGATAGACGTGGAACGTGCGCCCGGTGGCAACGTGGTTGATGAGTTCGAGGCAGCCGATTTCCACCAGCCGGTCGCCGCTGACCGGATCGAAGCCGGTGGTTTCGGTATCCAGCACGATTTCGCGCGGCGGTCCGGCGGTCACGCCTGCACCCGGCGCCGCGGTCTCGGTAACGGTGATTTCGGTGATGGTTGTCATGCCTGCGGCGACCCGGTCTCGACGGCTTCAGCCCGTGCCGCGGCGATGACGCCCGGCGCTTCCTGGAGCGAATGGAAAACAAGATGCCCGCCGAAGAATCGGCTGGCAAGGGTGGAAATCCGCCCGGCATCGCCGCTGGTGAAACAGAGCGGCGCGACCGGCGTCGCCTCGAAGTGGCGGAATTCGGGATGCCGCCAGAGATAAGAGATCAAGGCTTCGGCCACCCGCTTCGGCTGGGACAGGATCTCGGTTTCCGGCGGCAAAACGGCGGCAAAGAGATGGCGAATCAGCTGATAATGCGTGCAACCGAGAACCGCCTTGTTGGGCACCGGCCATTGCGGATGGAGCGCCGCCGCCTCGGCCAGCAGAGCGGCGACGTGTTGTGCCACGTAGGGCCGGATCACCGCGTCGCCGGCATCGGCTTCAATCAGGCCGGCCAGTTCCGGGCAGGCGCGCTGCAATACGGCGACGCGCGGCGCCCGCTTTTTCACTTCATCGACATAGGAGCCTGCCGCCACCGTCGCCGGCGTGGCGAAGACGGCGATCATTTCCGCCGGAGCCTGTGGCGCCGCGGGGTCAGGCGTGCCGCTATACCAGTTGGTCCGGGCGAGCGCTTCCACCATCGGCACCAATACGCCGAGCACCCGGTGGCGGGGATAGCTGGCCGGCAGCCATTCCTGCTGCAGCTTGCGCAGGGCGACCGCCGAGGCGGTGTTGCAGGCCAGCACGACCAGGCCGCAGCCGAGTTGGAAAAGCTGATCAACCGCGCGGCGCGTCAATTCATAGATCTCCGGCCCCGGCCGCTCGCCATAAGGCGCATTGGCATGGTCGCCGAGATAGATGAAAGGCTGGTGCGGCAAGCGGTCAACCAGGCCGCGCAGGACGGTCAACCCGCCATGACCGGAATCGAACACGCCGATCGGTCCGAATTGCCGCTGCTGCGACCAGAAGTGACGGGCCGGGAGAGATGGCGTGCTCATCTCCCCTGTCCCCGCTTTTCCTGTCCTGTCTGTTGTCCCGGCCGTGATTGCCCGTGCTGCAATTTGCGCGGTCGTCTCCGCAAAGGCGCCGGCGCGGCAAGCTGGTGCAGGATGCGGCGCAATTGCAGCCAGGCATGACGGTAGCCGTGGCCGGTCTCGATGATGAAATCGGCACGCCGACGCTTCTCACGATCCGGCATCTGCTGCTTTTCGATCTCGGCGAAGCGTTCCGCCGTCATGCGCGGCCTTGCCAGCACACGGGCGCGCTGCACGAAGCGCGGCGCCGTCACGACGACCACGGCATCGCAGCGCTTTTCACCGGCGGTTTCGTAGAGCAATGGGATATCAAGCACCACCAGCTTGCGGCGCCGCGCCTGCTGCCGGCGCAGGAAGCGCCGCGTCTCCGCCTGGACCAACGGATGCAGGATCTGCTCGAGCCGGCGCAATTCGGCGGGATGGCCGAAAACCTTGGCGCCGAGTGCGGGGCGGTCGACCCGGCCCGCAACCACCGTGCCGGGAAAGGCGACGGCGATCAGCGGCACCGCCGCGCCGCCCTTGGCGAGCAGGCGGTGCACCGCGGCATCGGCGTCATGCACGGGAATGCCGAGGCGGCGGAACATCCGCGCCGCTGTCGACTTGCCCATGCCGATCGAACCGGTGAGGCCGAGCACGATCATCGCGGCAGAAACAGTCCGTCGGCTGCCATCCGGGCGAGCATCACCGGGCGCCGGCGATATCGGCGAGGACGAAGTCGTGCAGCTCCGGCGTCACCTCCGGCTCGAGGCCGAACCAGGCGGCAAAGCCGGGCCGCGCCTGATGCAGCAGCATGCCGAGCCCGTCGACCACCCGGTTGCCGCGTCGCCGCGCCGCCGCCAGCAGCGGGGTTTCCAGCGGCACATAGACGATATCGTCCACCACGGCTTCGGTCGGCAAGGCGGCGAGGTCGAGTTCCAGCGGCGGCTGGCCGGCAAGGCCGAGCTGGGTGGTGTTGACCAGCAACGCCGCGCCCTCCAGCAGGCTGTCGCGTCGCTCCCAGTCGTCGACGCCGACGCGCGCCTTGAAGCTGATGCCGCCGGAGCTCTGCATATTGATCGCGGCGGCGACCTGCTCGGCGCGGTCGCGGGTGCGATTGACCAGCCGGATTTGCGGCACGCCGGCTTCCAGAAGGCCGGTAATGATGGCGCGGGCCGCGCCGCCGGCGCCCAGGACCACGGCCGGACCAAGGGCCGGCTGCCAGTCGGGAATGCTGGCCCGCAGATGCTCGACGAAGCCGAAGCCATCGGTATTGTCGCCCAGCAGCGTCCCATCTTCCTGCACCACGACCGTATTCACGGCGCCGATCCTTTTGGCGCGATCGGTCCGCTGATCGACGATATCGAAGGCGGCCTCCTTATGCGGCAAGGTCACATTGGCGCCGCGAAAGCCCAGCATCGCCAGGCTGCGCAAGGCGGGTTCGAACTGCGTCGGCGGCGTCGCGAAGGGGACATAGGCGCCGTCGATACCGTAGTGCTGCAGCCAATAGCCATGCAGCCGCGGCGAGCGGGAATGGGTCACGGGCCAGCCGAAGACGCCGGCGATCGCCGACTTGCCGGTCAGGGTGCGGATAGCGGTCATGATAACAGGCTCGTCAAAATCACTCCTCGATCACGCCGATCTGCCGTAACTGGCCGAGAAGCGGCAGCAAGGGCAGGCCGAGAATGGTGAAGAAATCGCCGTCGATGCGATCGAAAAGCTGCAGGCCGCGGCCCTCCAGCTGATAGCAGCCAACCGACTTCAGCACATCCGCCGCGGTAGCCGCCAGATAGTGATCGAGGAAGGTGTCGGAAAAAGGGCGCATGCGGAGATAGGCGCTGGCGGTATGATGCCAGATCCGCTCATTGGCCAGCATCAGCACGACGCTGGAAACCAGCCGGTGGGATTTGCCGCGCAGCAACTGCAATTGCCCTCGCGCCGCGTCGAGATCGTGCGGCTTGTCGAGCCACTCGCCTTCGACTTCCAGCATCTGGTCGGCGCCGATGACAGCGATGCCGCTTTGCCCGGCATAGCGACCCGCTACCCGGCCCGCCTTGGCCTCTGCCAGGGCTTCGGCGACACGCTCGACCGCGACGCCCTCGGCCTTCAAGCTGAATTTGATTTCGGCCTCATCGACCGGCGCCGTCTCCACCACGAAATCGAGCCCGGCCTGGCGCAGCATCTGCGCCCGCGCAGCACTGCCGGAGGCCAGGATCAGCGGCATCAGCGCGCCTGCAGGCGGTGCGATTCGCTGCCGCTGAGTTCAATATGCAGCTTGTCGCGATGTTCCTGGAGATACTGCATCACCGTCGCCGCGGTTTCCTCGATCGAACGGCGGGTAACGTCGATGACCGGCCAGCCGTTATCGGTGCAGAGCCGGCGCGCCATCGCAACTTCCTCGCGCACCGCGCCGATATCGACATAATCGGTATCGTCGTCCTGGGCGATCATCTGCAGGCGGTTGCGGCGGATCTGCACCAGCTGGCTGGCATCCTTGGTGAGACCGACGATCATCGGCCGTTTCGCCTGGAACAGCTCCGGCGGCAGGGGGCAGCCGGGAACGATCGGCACGTTGGCGACCCGGATGCCGCGATTGGCGAGGTAGATCGAGGTCGGCGTCTTCGATGAACGCGAGACTCCCACCAGGATGACATCAGCCTCGGCATAAGAACGGCTGGATTGGCCGTCGTCATGGGACAGCGCGAAGTTCATCGCCTCGATGCGGTCGAAATAGCCGGCATCCAACTCGTGCTGCCGTCCCGACTGGCCGCGCGCCGTCTGGCCGAAATGGGCGCCAAGCGCCGCGATGATGGGGTCCAGGATCGGGACATAAGGCACGTTCAGCTGGCGGCAGCCATCGGTCAGGGTGATGCGGAGCTTTTCATTAACCACCGTATAGAGGACCAGGCCGGGATTCTGGGCGATGCCGCTCAGCACCTTTTCCATCTGCCCGGCGGTGCGGATCAGGGTCCAGCTATGTTCGATCGGCTGGATATTCTCGAACTGGACCAGACAAGCGCGGGTCACGCTGTTGATGGTCTCACCGGTCGCGTCCGACACCAGATGGATGTGAAAGGTCTGGCTTTGCTGGTTTCTGTCGTCCTGATCAAGATCCCTCATGCCAGTCCTGCCTTTCGCGCTCACGCCACCAACCTCACACCGGATGGTTCGCTCTTGAAAATCGCTTCCCGGTACAGAATGCCGGATTTGCTTTTGTTCCGACGCTCCACAAGTTGCTTGTGGAAAAAGCCGGCATTTTCTGGGGATAGATTCAGATTCCTGTCGATAATCGGAATTGGTCCCCGCAGTCCCGTCTTGCTCCCCGTTTCATCGCACCGCTTATCCGACGGATCAACAGCTGATGCGCAGAGCGGGAATCCCGGGGATAAATTATCCGCCGAACCGTCCCCGTGTTTTGTGCTTTGCAAAAGGGCGGAACGAAGCGGTTATACCGTAATCTTCCCCAGGTGGCTGTGGATAACACCGGCAAATCAGCCGAATACTTTTCCACAGCCGATCGGGGGATAAGTGCTAAAGCCGGGAATCCACAGGATTCACCGCGCCACTAACACCACTGCAATAAAGATTCAGATTCTTAAGAGAGGAAGTGGTGGTATAGCCGGAGCCCATCTCGCGAACGGAAAGACCCCCGACCCCACCTCCAATCGCCCTTTCCGCGATCTCGTGGTACGAAGGATTGAAGAAAGACAGCCGCGACGCTATGACCGCAGTATCCCTGGCCGCGCTTGCTAGATTGCGCGGCGACAGCGAGACCGAATGCCGGGGACCCGCCGGCCAAGCCGATTGGAACGTGATGCCTGCAACAGAAAAACTGCTGCTGCGAAGCCTGCGCGGCGAAACCCTGAAACGACCGCCCTTCTGGCTGATGCGTCAGGCCGGCCGCTATCTGCCGGAATATCGCGCGCTGCGGGCCAAGGCGGGATCGTTTCTCGACCTCTGCTATACGCCTGATTTCGCCGTCGAGGTGACCTTACAGCCGATCCGCCGGTTCGGCATGGATGCGGCGATCCTGTTTTCCGACATCCTGGTGGTGCCCCATGCCCTGGGCCAGGGCCTGCGCTTCGAGGAAGGGCAGGGGCCACTCCTGGACGCGCTGGACCCGGCTGACGAGCTGCGCAGCCTCAGCTTGCGTGATCTGCATCGCCATCTGGCGCCGGTCTACCAGACGGTCAGCGATCTGCGAGCTAAGTTGCCGCCTGAAACCACCTTAATCGGTTTTGCTGGCGCGCCGTGGACGGTGGCCAGCTACATGATCGAGGGCAAGGGCAGCCGGGAATATGCCAAGGCCAAGAACTGGATCTACACGCGGCCGGTCCTGTTCCAGCGGCTGATCGATCTGCTGATCGAGGCGACCGTCGATTATCTGGCGGCCCAGGTGGAAGCCGGGGCTGAAGTGGTGCAGCTGTTCGATTCCTGGGCGGGCGCACTCGATCATGCCGCCATGCTGCAATATTCTCTGGAGCCGATGCGGGCGATCACCGAGAAACTGCACCGCCGCCATCCGCACGTGCCCGTCATTGTCTTCCCGCGGGCGGTTGGTGCCGGTTATATCGATTTTGCCCAGTCCGGCTTCATGCAGGGACTCGGCCTCGATACCGGCGTCTCTCCAGCCTGGGCTCGCTCGGCGATACCGGGTCCGGTGGCCTTGCAGGGCAATCTCGATCCGCAGATTCTGGTGGCCGGCGGCGAGATGATGGAGCGCAGCGTCGCCGGGCTGATCGGAAACTTTGCCGGTCGTCCCTATATCTTCAATCTCGGCCACGGCATTGTGCCGGAGACCCCGCCGGAACATGTCGCCAGATTGGCGGAGCTGATCCGACAGGCGGGGTAAATTTAACCGGAAATCAGTTAATCTGAAAACGGATGACGCCCGGAATTGCGCCGGGGCGGCAAAGCGGCAGGCAGAAAGAGCGAAAAATGTCCGAGCGACGGATCGCCGTGGTGCTGTTCAATTTGGGGGGACCGGACAACCTGGCCGCGGTGCGGCCCTTCCTGTTCAATCTTTTCTCCGATCCCGCCATCATCACCCTGCCCAATCCGATGCGCTGGATGATCGCCCAGCTGATCTCGCGCCGCCGGGCGCCGGTTGCGCGGGAGATCTATCAGAAGATGGGCGGCGGCTCGCCGATCCTGCCCAATACCGCGCGGCAGGCGGCGGCGCTGACCGCAACGCTGGCCGATATCGGTACCATGCGCAGCTTCATCTGCATGCGCTACTGGGCGCCGACGACTGAAACAGTGGTCGAGGAGGTCAAGGCGTTTGCCCCGGACGAAGTGATCCTGCTGCCGCTCTATCCGCAGTTTTCGACAACCACGACGGCTTCCTCGTATCGTCTCTGGCAACGCATGGCAAAGCTTCGCGGCCTGACCGCGCCGACCAAGCTGGTCTGCTGCTATCCGACCGAGCCCGGTTTCATTGCGGCACTCGCCCGGGGCACCTCGGCAGGGCTCGCCGAGGCGAAGCGCCTGGCGCCGCAAGCTGAGCCGCTGATCGTCTTTTCCGCGCATGGCCTGCCGAAAAAGATCGTCGATGCCGGCGATCCCTATGTCCGCCAGGTGGAAGCGGGGGTTGCGGCGGTCGCTGCGGCCCTCAAGCTTCCCGACAATCAATGGGTGACGGCTTACCAGAGCCGCGTCGGGCCGCTGGAATGGGTCGGACCGGCAACGGATGAGGTGATCCGCAAGGCGGCCGATCAAGGCAAGGCCATTATCGTGGTGCCGGTTGCCTTCGTCTCTGAACATTCCGAAACGCTGGTCGAGCTCGATATCGAATATCGCCATCTCGCCGAGGCCCATCACGCCGCCGCCTATGTGCGCGTGCTGACGGTGAATGATGATGCCGATTTCATCGCCGGGCTCGGCGATATTGTCAGGACCGCGGTCAGGCGCAATAGTACCGAGCCGGCGCCGGGCAGCGGTTTTGCCTGCGGCGCCTGTGCCGGCTGCGCCGCCAAGCGGGCCGGCTGAGCCCAATCACGATGCGCCCGCCACGATTATCCGCCGCGTCACGATAGCAGTGGCGAAATCAATCGACATGTCATGACCTGATAGGGATTTCTCACCATGACCTATTACGACTGGATCAAGGCCGGCCATATCATCGCCGTGATTGCCTGGATGTGCGGCATGCTCTATCTGCCGCGGCTCTATGTCTATCACACCGGCGCCAAGCCGGGCTCGGAACTCTCCGAAACCTTCAAGGTGATGGAACGCCGGCTGATGCGGGGCATCATCAATCCGGCCATGATCGCCACCTGGATCTTCGGCCTGCTGCTGGTCTGGCTGGGGCATCATTGGACCGAAGGCTGGCTGCATGCCAAGGTGACGCTGGTGATCCTGATGCAGCTGATCCATGCCGCCTATTCGAAGTGGCGCAAGGCGTTCGCGCGCGATGCGAACAGGCACGATGCCAAGTTCTACCGGATCATGAACGAAGTGCCGACGGTGCTGATGATCCTGATCGTCATCTTGGTGGTGGTGAAGCCGTTCTGATTGCTGCCGCCGATGGCGTAAGCGGAGCGGCGGGCGGTATGCGCCGCTGCTCCGGCGGCAGCCGGTCGATCTCCCGCTCCAGCCGGTCGAGATGGTGTTGCAGCATATCGCCGAAAGGCGTTTGCCCCACCGGAAGCCGATGGACGCGCTGGGGAAAGAGGAAATCGGGCAGGCCGTTGGCTTCGAGGATGACGGGACCCGCCGGTGTCACGGCGATATCCCAGCCGATCAGCAGGCGGTCGGCAGCCAGGCGATGGCCCGCGAGGGCGATGTCTCGTACCTCCTGCCAGAGTGGCACAGCTCGGCCGGCGACAGGCCTGCCGTTGACCGGGTGGTTCCGATAGCGGCCGTTGAAGAGATGCGGCTGATCACTGACCAAATCGCCCAGCCGGCCACTGTCGAGATCGATCGCGGCGCCCCATTCCGTCTTCATGCGCCAGCGCGGCTCCAGCTTGCCGAGGATCCGCAGCATCGCCATCGCAATGGTCGGCACGCCCTTTTCGTCGAGGCAGGTGAAAACGCGCAGCGTGATCAGCGATTGTTCGGCGAGATCGGCGATGTTGGGGTGGTTGTGCAGACGCGGCACGACGATGAGCGCGACCTTCTTCGATCGCCGGGTCAAGGTCGCGATCAACTCTGCGAGCGTCAAAGCGCGTCCCCGATAGTCCAACCTTCCTGACGCCAGGCGGGGAATCGCCATCGCGCCTTGTGCGCCTTTGCCGTAGCGATCCTTGATGAATAAATCGCCGCCGCTTGCCGCCGGGTCCAGCGTAGCCGGCGTCGCCGTGCCGGCCTCGCAGGTCATCAGCAGCGGCGTGACGGGCAGTCCATGGCGCTGCAGCAATCGGATGAATCCGGCCTTGTCGCCGAAATCGGTCTGCCGGCCGCGACCCTTGCGGACGATATGGTTGAGGGCGCGGATGAGGCCGTTCTTGGTTTCGCGGCGGCTGAGATAGGCACCGACCCGCGCCTGTTCGGCCGGACGATAGAGCTCGAACATGTAATAGAGCTGTGCCTGCATTCCCTCGCGCCAGGTGAAGCGCCAGGCCTCGCGCAGCTGGCGCCAGCGGGAGACGCCTTCCTCGCTTGCGATCCGTCCGGATGTAAGACCCCACCAATAGAGCCAGCGCGCGGTTTCCAGCACGGCCGGCATGCCCGGCCAATAGAGGAATTGGCGATCCGGCGAGCGGCGGCGGTGGCGAATGAAGCGGTCAAAGATCCGCCGTGCCTGGTGTCCCAACGGCTCGCCGTGTCGCCTGATCGCGGATTTATCGTCGGGCGGATTTCCGGCCCGGCCGGCTGTCCCGGCCGACTGGCCGGTCGCGGCTTGGTCGATGGCGGGCGAGATTGTGTTCGTTTCCATGCCTGCACGGCGTCAAGGGATCGATGGACGCCGTCATTATGGAGAGGGAGCCTGACATGAAGATAATCGGCGCCGGCCAAGCCGCGGGCTAAACCCTGAAGGACCTGGCGATACGGGTTAGGACCGGTCAGCATCTTAAACTTTTTCTTGCGATCCCCGGATTCACCTCTTGAAATTTTGAACTCCCCAGTTCAAATAAAACCTGTCAGTTTTATTATCCGGTCGGCGGCCTCCCCAAGGCGCCGGAACGGTCACCCATTCTCCATTTGACAGCAACGGTCTTTCGCGGTACATGCGAATTAGGCCTGGGGATGGGGCCGACCTACCTTTCGCGCTTCCAAGAACATAAGATTGAAACTCGAGTGTCCTTAGAGGGGCACCCTGGAAGCAGGACAGGTAGTCAACGATCGGACCAATTCAATCGGCCGACGGGAACGCCATCCCGCTTCTTTCAGTCATGCTGTGGCTACCGTACTGAGCGTGACTTAACCCCCCAGAAAATGCCTTCAGAAACCTTATGAATCTTCAAGACCTAAAGCGTAAGACCCCCGCCGAGCTTCTGGAATTTGCCGAAAGCCTGCAGGTTGAAAATGCCAGCAATCTGCGGCGTCAGGACATGATGTTCGCGATCCTGAAACAGCTGGCGGAGAACGATACCGCTATCTTCGGCGACGGCGTGCTGGAAATCCTGCAAGACGGTTTCGGCTTCCTGCGCAGCCCGGAGGCGAACTATCTGCCGGGTCCCGATGACATTTATGTCAGCCCGAGCCAGGTGCGCCGCTTCGGTCTGCGCACCGGTGACACGGTCGAGGGTCAGATCCGCGCGCCCAAGGATGGCGAGCGGTATTTCGCGCTCCTCAAAGTCAACAAGATCAATTTCGACGAGCCGGACAAGCTTCGGCACCGCATCAATTTCGACAATCTGACGCCGCTCTATCCC
>DATLJB010000019.1:0-3708 GCA_035539075.1 Terriglobia bacterium | reverse complement strand
CGCGGCGCCGAAGACTGGCCCGTTATCCTGCCACAGCAGGTGCATCAACTCCTCGGCATGAGCAGGATTGGGATCGGGATGGCCGCCGCCGAAATCGGGCAGCGGGGTCGCGTTCAGGATCCAGTCGGCGCGGACACCGAGTAGGTCGCCGAGGATGCGCTTCGCATAGGGACCGGTCACGGCATGCATGGCATCGAATCGCAGATCGCAGGTCCTGAGGAAGTCCCGCAGACGATCGAAGTCGAACAGCTGCTGCATCAGCGCGGCATAGTCGGCGACGGAATCGATTATTTCGACTGTCATCTCGCCCAGGGTCGATTTGCCCGGCTTCGCAAGATCGGGAGTCGCGCCCTCTATCAGCTTGTAGCCGGTGATCTGCTGCGACCGGGCATAGATCGCTTCGGTAACTTTCTCCGGCGCCGGGCCGCCATTGCCGATATTGTATTTGATTCCGAAGTCGCCGTCCGGGCCGCCGGGATTATGGCTGGCCGAGAGGACGATACCGCCATGCGCCTTATGCTTGCGGATGATGCAGCTGACGGCCGGCGTCGAGAGCAGGCCGTGCTGGCCGACCAGAACCCGGCCGATGCCGTTGGCGGCGGCAATGCGCAGGATGATCCCGATCGCCTCGTCGTTGTAGTAGCGGCCGTCCCCGCCCAGCACCAGGGTCTGTCCCTTGGCCTCGATGGTATCGAAGATCGCCTGGGCGAAATTCGCGAGATAGTGCGGTTGCTGGAAATGCTTCACCTTCTTGCGCAGGCCGGAGGTACCGGGACGCTGGTCGGTGAAGGCTTGGCTGGAGACGGTTTTGATCATTGATTGTCCTGTTCAGGAGACGAGCGACCGGCGGCGGCCGTCGAATACGCCTTTGTTGCTGAGGTGGAGATTAGCCAGCGTTCGCTCGGCATAGCGCATCCGCCAACTCAGCATCTTCTGGGCATAACGCAACATCACGGCGCCGTGTTCCGGGCGTTCCGCCAGATTGTGCATCTCATGGGGATCGGCCTGCATGTCGAAGAGAAGCGGCGGCAAGTTCGCGAAATGGACGTATTTGTATTTCGCGTCACGGATGACCGTGAAATAGCACTCGTCCGGTGTAAGGCCGAGAGCGATCTCGGCATCGAGGCGCGGCAAGTTGGGCGTATAGCGGAAATCGACCTCGTAATGCACGGCGTCGCGCCAGTCGGCCGGCGTTTCTCCCTGCAGGAAGGGTACCAGAGAATGCCCGTCGCATTGGGCGGGGATATCGCGCCCCAGCCAGTCGAGGATTGTCGGCATGATATCGACGGATTCGGTGAACTGCTCAACCACCCTGCCGCGTACCTGGTCCGTTTCACGGCGCGGATCGCGGATGATCAGCGGGATGTGGAAGCTCTGCTCGAAATAAGTTTCCTTGCCCCAGGTGTAATGATCGCCGCCCATTTCCGCGTGGTCGCAGGTGAAGACGATCAGCGTGTCGTCATATTCCCCCGTCGCCTTCAGATGGTCGATGATGCGGCCGACCTGCTCGTCGACCTGCGTGATCATGGCGTAGTAGGTAGCCCGCATCTGCCGCAGGTTGAGTTCGTCCATGGTGACGAAATTGTTGATGTTGTGCTCGTCATAGCCCTTGGTCTTCGCCAGGGTATCGATCCACAGCTTGAGATGCGGATGCTGCGCGCCTTCCTCCTCGGGCGTGGGCCGTCGCTGCGGCAGGGGCACATCGTCCGGATGATACATGGCGTTGTAAGGTTCTGGCGCGATGATCGGGGGATGCGGGCGCAGGAAGACGCAATGCACGAACCAGTTTTCCTGCCGCCGGACCGAGAGCCATTTCAGCACCGTATCGGCCATGAAGGTGGTTTCGCTGTCTTCCGCTGAAAAGACCGTCGGATGGTAGTTATGGCCGCGATCCGGCGGCAGGGGATTGTCCATGCGCGGCTTGTAGACGTCGTGCCGGCCTTCGATCGGATAGCCTTTGGCTTTCAGGTCGGCGATCCACGGCGCCATGTGATCGGGTAGCTGCATGCCGACCGTGAAGCCCGGCATGACGCCTTCATAGGTCTTCAGCTGCGGATCATCGAGCGACCGGGTGCGGGGGTCATGGCTGGTATCGGTGTATCCGAACAGGGTCGGATCATAGCCGGCCTTGCGCGCTTCCAGCGCCAGGTTGCTGTGGCGCGCATCGAGCGGCGTGCCGTTGCGGCCGGAGCGGTGATTCATCAGATACATGCCGGTCAACAGGCTGGTGCGCGAGGGACCGCAGGGGGCGCAGACCGTGTAATGGCGCTTGAACAGGACCGCGTCTTTAGCGAGGGCATCGAGATGAGGTGTCTTCACCACAGGATGGCCGATGGCAGAAAGGCATTCGGCGCGCCACTGGTCGGCGGAGATCAGCAGGATTTTACGCGGTTTGGCGGGTGTCGAGGCGGTGACCATGGATCGAACTCATGTAAAAGAGACCGCCGAAATTGGTAGCCCCTTGCGGGACGCTTGTCGATGGCGGAACGGGGTATTCCGGTCAGAACGGGAACACCAAAAAAGCGTCGTCAAATCTGATCCGGCGGCAGGGCGAGGGCGCTGGCTGCACCGCCGATCACCGCGGCTGCCTGGGCGGCGGCCTGCGGTAGTAAATTCGTCATATAAAATTGCGCAATAGCGAGCTTCGGGACGGCGATTGCGTCGCCGATCTCCAGTGCTACCCGCGCCGAACGGGCGAGCAGCCAGCCGCCCAAGGTCAGGCCGAAGAGATCGAGATAGGGTGTGGCACCGGCAAAGGCTTCGGCCGGCATATTGCGGAGCTTCAGGAGGTGCTGCGTCGCCTGGCCGAGTTCCACGGTCGCTGCCTTCAGCGGATCGGCGAGACCGCGGAGATCGCTGTTCTGAGAGACAGCCAGGGCATTGACGGTGGCGCCGATGGCTTTGATCAGATCTTGCGCCGCGGCGCCTTCGTCACGCAGCAGCTTGCGTCCCAACAGGTCCATCGCCTGAATGCCGTTGGTCCCCTCATAGATCGGCGCGATCCGGGCATCGCGGTAGAATTGCGCAACGCCGGTCTGCTCGATGAAACCGGCACCGCCATGGACCTGTACGCCGAGCGAGGCGGTGGCGACACCGCGATCCGTCGACCAGGCCTTGGCGATGGGTATCAGCAGATCGACGAGTGCCTGATGCCGCGCGCGCTCGGCCGCGTCGGGTGCCCGCTTGGCGCGATCGAGACTGCCGGCAGTGTAATAGATCAAGCAGCGCGCGGCCTCGCTCCAGGCCCGCATGGTCATCAGGCTGCGGCGGATATCCGGGTGATTGCGGATCGGCAGGCGCGCCGCCGGGTCGCTGCCGATCGGCACACCCTGGATGCGCTCGCCGGCATAATGGCGAGCCGCCTGAAGGGCGCGATCGGCAATGCCGAGCCCCTGCACGCCGACGGCAAGCCGGGCATTGTTCATCATCACGAACATATATTCGAGGCCCCGATTGGCCTCGCCCATCAGGTAACCGATGGCACCGCCTTGGTCGCCATAGGCCATGACGCAGGTCGGGCTGCCATGGATGCCGAGCTTGTGCTCCAGCGCGATCGCTTTCACGTCGTTGCGCGCACCCAGGCTGCCATCGTCATTGACGAGGAATTTGGGGACGATGAAGAGCGAGATGCCCTTCGATCCCCTGGGCGCATCCGGCAGGCGGGCAAGGACGAAATGGATGATGTTCTCCGCCATCTCGTGATCGCCA
>DATLJB010000018.1:0-44023 GCA_035539075.1 Terriglobia bacterium | reverse complement strand
CACCTGGCCGGTCGCCATGCGGGTGATCGCCTGGTCCATGCTGTCGAAGGTGGTGAGCTCGACCTTGACATTGTACTTCTTGGCGAAGCTGTCCATCACCTTCTGATCGACATAGTCCTGGTAGTTGTAGATCTTGAAGGTACCGCTTTCCGGCTTCAGGCCGCTCTTGATCGGATCACCATGCAGCGGCAGCTTGACAGGCATATTGGGTCGCGCGAGCGGAATGCCGCCGGGACCTGGTTTCTTCCCGGCTTCGTCGGCGAAGGCGGCCGGTCCGATCAACGGCCAGGCCGCAGATCCCAAGGCGGCGACGCCGCCGATGCCCAAAGCCCGCAGCGCCTGACGCCGTGATAACCGCCCCAGCGCGAATTCGCTGAGGATACCCTGCATTTCGCTATCCGTTTTTTTCATGCTCGTCTCCCAGGCTCACGCAGCAGGACAGGCCCCGCCGCGCTAAACTCATCGGCATGGAAGACAAGCGGTGCAACGCTAACGCCGGGTCACAGAAACCGCCGCCGGATCGTTATCAGTCACACGAATTTCGCCGTCAGTCACGCCTACCCTTGGCCGCCGTCGACGCAGTGACATCGCGCAGAGAATTCCGCCGCTGCTCGGCGGCGACATAACTTTCATCGGCCCGATCGGCCGATGGCATCCGCCTTCCGGTCCAGCTGATGCCGAAATGGCGCTTCCCTGACGTGATATCGACCACCGCTTTGAGACGGGGATTTCTTTATGATTGGTAAAAATGAAATCACAAACCGATCCTCGCGACAATACGGAATCGGTAACGGATTGTATCATTATTCAATTTTGTTGAATGCGGGTTCAAAGTTCGGCGCTTGCCGCCGGCAGGCTTGGAGATCGCCGCCCCCCTGGCGGCGAGTCATGGCCCAATGATTCCCGGGAATGCTGACAAGCCGCGCCGCTTGCATGCGCATCATCCGGCAGCAATGCGCAGGCGGCGGGTTCGGCTCGGACAGCATTCCAACATACAGCCGGCGATACGGAATAACGACCTGCACCTCACCGGGTATCGCCCCCCTATGCTCCACGGCCCGGCCCGGGACGGGATATCCGCTTGATTTCAAAGCCGCCAAGCCACAAGCGCGAAACGCCACCTGGTCGCCGCGCACCGTTCCAGTTTCATTATCGGCGGAAGCTTATCATCCCTTGGGGGACTGCCGCCCGCTCATGCGATAGATCCGATCGATCGCCTCGATTTTGGCCATGTTGCACGCATTGGCCAGGCGGTACCGATTAAGCAGCCCCAGGAGATCGACATCCGTCGCGATATCGCCTGGCGACCAGGCCGGCTCCTCGCAGGGATGCAGCAGACTGTCCGGCAGCTCACGATAGACGGCAACGGTTTCGATCACCGGCGGCAGAGGAGCCAATTCAGCCGCCGGTTTGCTTGCGCAGGCTGACAAGCACGTCGGTAACGATAGGGCCAAGAGGCCGCACTTGATCCGGATGAGCATGGGCTCTCGCTTTCAATGCGTCGATCTGATCCGACAAAACGCTGATTTTCCTGGCCTGGGTTGCAGCGAGCTCATCTGCAACCCGCTCGGCTCCGGCAAGATCCGCAGCCTGACGCGACAATTGTGCGGCCTGATCATCGATGATCCTCTGCATGCGCGCATCCGCGCCTGCCCACCTTTTTGCGTCGGCTTGCGCAAGCTCCTCATCATGCCGTGCGGCGGCGAGTGCCGCCCTGACGGCGTCCGGTCGTGCAGCCAATAGCGCCGCACCGCTGCATGGATCAGCTCGTCATATTTGTTGGTAAAGACGAGATCAGCCGCGCACGAAGGCCGAGGCCAAAAGGCAAAGGCCAGCAATGCGCTGGTTCATGCCTTCGAGGAAGGCTTCGTCTTCCGAGAGACGGAAATCCGCCCCATTGCCGTTGAGGTCGGCGAAATCCTTGTCGACGATGCCGTAGGTTTCCAGCATGCCGCAGGTATCGGTGATCCGCGCCGTGGTCGATTTCTGCGATTGCGCGCCCCTGATAGAGCAGGCGCCAGGTCACTTGCGGCAGGCCGGTGCGGATCGTGGTCAGATGGCCGGCCGGCAGATTGCCTTCCACCCAGACCATGTCGTCCAGGACTTCATTGGTTTGAGAGAATGTCGATGACATCCGCGATCTTGTCGTCTGCGGCCATTGGCACATCCGCTGCTGTCGATGCGGCCATGCCGGTCATGGCTGGCGAGTCAGAGGCGGCTCCCTCATCTCACCGCGCCTGGGAGCAGCGCGGCCGATCGGAGGAGGCACCATCGCAATCCGCTCCGCCCCGGCGAATGCCGGCGGGGATGGCAGGGCGGGTCGGGATGAGGGAGCCCGGCAGCGCCCGTTGCCGGCGCCGCCATTCGAGTGAACTGAGATCAGCTGCAACCCGCCTCGGTCTTGCCTGCCGGCAAGAGGTCTTTCGCCGGCAGGCAAGACAGGTCAGGCGACCGTCACTGGCCGAGCAGGGTCTTGCCGACCGCCGCCGTGCTGCCCATGCCCTGACCATTGGTCAGAATGGTGCTGGCGGCGCCCGCCGCAGCCAAGGCGCGCGAGCGTGAATCGGTGCGCGCCTTGATCACGGCCGCATCCTGCTCCTGCGGGACTGGCGGCGGCGGCGGCGGAGGCGGAGGCGGAGGCGGAGGCGGAGGCGGTTTCGGCGCGGAGCCACCCATGCACATGCGGGTTCCTTTCGGCTGGAAGCAATGTTGTGATGTTGTGTATTTCTCAATAGTAGCGGGTCGATGACTTAAAATCAACAACATTTATTAGCGTAGACATTTCCGCAACGAACGCCGCCGGAGAGGAAGCAGCGTAAGAGTGCGCGACGGGGATCGGGCGATGATCAAGGCTCAGCCCGCGACGACGCGGAAAAGCGGTCGCGCCGTCCCCCTCACAACGGCGCCGGCCCGCAATGTCAGCTTGTCGTTACGAATGGATGACACAAATCTGTCTGCATGAAGCGATCGCGTTTGGATGGTGCATCCGCCGCGGCAGTCGGCCGACCGCGGGATTGTCTGTCACCGTGAGCGGCATTAGCCTGCAACACGCCTCCTTGCGAAATTTGGCCGAGAGCGGGAAGACAGGATGAGTTGCCAGCGCCACGAGGAAATCATGCGGAAGAATGCCAAATTTCAGTGCCGTCTTTCATCCGTCCCCGTTTCATCCACGCCGGTTTCCTCCTCGCCGATCTCGACGCGCCGCCCCTTGCGGGCCCGCTTGGCGGCGACGGTTATAGCTATGGCGGTGGCCTGGTTCGCTGTCGGCCTTCCGGCGGATCTGACCGGCATAGCCGTCATACCGCACAGCTTGCGGTTATCGCGCGCCGAAGCGGCGGACAATCTGCCGCCGATCGACGCAGCGCTGGCCGCGCAGGTATCGGATAAGGCGCATAAGGACTGGAACCCCGACGCGGAGTTGATTGAGATTACCGCCACCACGACCGCTGATGGCGCCGCCGACACCACTGTTTCAATCCCGGTTTCGTTCTTTTTCCGGGCTGACGGCAAGGGCTATCAGCTGACGCTCAGCCGTTATGGAACGATCCTCGGCGCGCGCGCACCCTTGCCGCCAACCGCCACTGCCGCCCTGCCCGTTCAATTCATCAGCCTGAAGGACGCACTGGCTCTTGCCCGCGCCAAGGGCTTCAGCCAAACTGGCCCCCTGCATCCGGTGTTGCAATCCCTAACCAGCACTGACGGCTTGCAAAGGATCGGCTGGCTCTTCGCCACGCCGGGCGATCCATTGAGCAAGCAGATTTTTGTCAGCGCGGAAGGCCACCAGGTCGGCAGCGTCCAGCAATTGTTCGGCAGCTTGCGCCAATAGCCATAGCTGTCCCTCGATTGCTGCAACCAACATACAAAGATTGCGGCGATGTCCGATCAGTAAGCGGCAATTGATGATGCAGTGAAACGGAACGCATCATGTCGCCCGCCGACTTTCCAGACGACGATTTTCCAGACGACGACTTTCCCGACAACGTCATCCCGCTGCGCCCACGCCGCCCATCCGAGGCAGACAAAACCCGCGACGGTCATGCCGACCGGAAGATGGCCTCCCCAGCCGCAACGCCGGTGCCGGCAAAAGGCCACCGGACTGTCCCCTCGTCACGCACCGAGATGGGCGGCAAGGCGAAGCTGTATCCGATCTCCGAACATATACGCCCCACAGCGCTTCCCCAGGCTGATCCCCAGGCGAAGCCAAGAAGCGCCTTGAATCATTCCCGCCTGGTGCGGAACAACGGCGGTGAAGAGGCTGTTTCTCCTCCTGAGGCGCCCTCGGCGACACCGCTGCGTGCGAAATCGAAGGCTGTCTCGGGCGCGGTCGCAGAGCGTCGCCCGGCCGCCGACAGGGTGAATGCGCCGCAAGAGAGCGGCGGGCCAACGGATAAAGCGCGGCAAACTGGTTCCATGGGCGCAAGCGCAGTTGGTCGGCGATTGCCTGGCGTGGCCGCGGCATCCCGACCGACGGGTCTTCCGGCGACACCACCAGGTGAGGCAGGACCGATCATGGCAGTAAAGATGCAAGCAACGAAAAACCCGGCTGAAGGCGGAGAAACTGCCCCGGTTGCAGCGGCACCGACCGCGGCACCGGTGGCGGCAGGGCCGGAAACGGCAGGATCGATGGAAACGAAATCGATGGAAGCGAAACGGGCCGAACCGCCTGTTCTCGCCCCCTCCGCTCTCCCCATCCCCACTCTCTCCGTCCCCACTCTCGCCATCCCGGCGGCAGCGGAAGGGACACCGCAGCCCCCAGCGCCTTTCAGCTGGCGCCGGACTGCGCTGATTCTAGGTGCCAGCTTCGCGCTGGGCATCGCCATTGCCTGGGGTGCAATCGCCATCGGCGCCCATGTCGTCGGCCTGTGGCCGCACGGCTTCGCCTTCTACGCAATGCTGGTTGGTGGCGGCGTCACCATGCTGCTCACCGCCGCCTTGATGACGGCCGTCTTCTACAGCGACAGCAGCGGGCATGATGAGCGCGTCCAACAGTTCCGCCCGAACGGGCGGATGCGATCAGATGGGGAGAAGCGGGACGGCTAGGCCTAGTGGTGCTGCGAACGCAGCGGCGTCCCGAGAGAGTCGAGCGCGATGCGGGCACCCAGCAACATGTCGACATGCTCCCCGTCTTCGGCCAAAGGCAGGGTGAGATGGCCATACTGGATGAAGTCGCGTTCGGGATTGTTCAGGCTGGCGATGCCGAAATCGGGCTGTTTGGTGTCGATCACCCTGACCAGGCGCTGATGCAGCTCGGCATAGCGGGGCGCATAGGCGACCTCATCCAGGAAGCGCCCGGAAATCTCCTTGCCGAGCAGCCCGACAAAATGCGTGCCGATCAGCCGGACCCGAAAGCGATAGCCTTCAGTTAAAGTGACGATATCGTAGAGGACCAGGTAAGGCAGCAGTCCCGGCAACTCCTCCGGTCGTATCTGTCCCCTTCCTGGTAACCGCCCCTCCCCGCACCTTGCCGACCAATAGTCGAACAATTGCCGAAACCGCGGGTCCAGCTCGGTCGCTTGGCCGATCCGCTCGTTATCCGCCTCCCCAGCCGTCGGGTCGAAGATCTCAGTCCGCGACATGGCTTGCTCCCGATGAATCCCGTTGCGAGGAACCGAACCGCATGGCCGGCTGCGGCACTCTTGTGCACCGGATGGCGCAGAAGCGCAGGCCAGCAGCCCCTTTTTCATCCGCTTAATTTCCTATGAACAGAGTGGCGCGAAACCAGGCGCCGGACAATATAGGAATAGGAACGGATTAAGGGACAGTTACTTGATATGCAACAATCGACAGGAATTTCAACCGCCCGCCGTGCTTCCGCGGGGCCGCCGCCTCTCCGGGCTAGGCGCCAAAAGGCATAAAGCGGCCGGGAAAGCGATCTATGTCAAAGCGGGGTGTCGGCATCCTTTCATACTAGGTACAGGACCCACAATCCGCTTCGTGGCCTAAGGAGAGAGGATGACGGAGAAACCGAGGCAGGGCCTTGAAGGGCACAGGATGGCGCCCTCCACCCCGAACACTGCGGAAGGCGCTGTTGCCGCCTCACGCCCGCCCGCCAGCCAGCCGGCCGATTCCCTGCAAACGGAAATCCTGGCGGCGCTGTGCGATGGCGACCTGCTGCGCGCCTGGATGTCGCAATCCCGGACCGCGGCGGAAGCAGGATCGCCTTCGCCCGATGCGAAGCCGCGCCATATCGAAACCCACTGCTCGCATATCTTCCTGATCGGTGATCGCGCCTTCAAGATGAAGCGGCCGATCATCTTCTCTTATCTCGACTACAGCACGCTCGAAGCCCGCGAACGCTGCATCAGGGCCGAGCTCGACCTCAATCGCCGGACGGCGCCGCAACTCTATCTCGCCTGCCACAAGATCGTGCGGGGCGCCGATGGCCGGCTCACTTTGGCGCCGCCAACCGATCCGGCGCCGGCGCTCGACTGGATCTTGGAGATGCGCCGCTTCCCCGACGATGCTCTGCTGGCCGATCGCGCCGACCAGGGCCGGCTGACGACGATGCAGATGCGCGATCTCGCCGACGCCATCCATGACCTTCACAAGGGAGCAGCGCGGCGGCCGAACCACGGCGGCGCCACCGAGATGGCGCGTGTGCTTGACGAATGCATCGACAATCTGCGCCTGCGCATTCCGCCGCTGGACCCTCAGGCCGTCGAAACCCTCGCCCGCGCCCTCGATGCGCAATTCGTCAGCCGTCTTGGCCTGCTCGACAAGCGCCGTCGGCTCGGCGCCGTCCGGCAATGTCATGGCGACCTGCATCTCGGCAATATCTGCCTGATCGACGAGAAGCCGGTTCTCTTCGACTGTATCGACTTCAGCGACATGCTGGCCTGCACCGACATCGCCTACGACATCGCGTTCCTGCTGATGGATCTCTGCCAGCGTCGGCGGGTCGATTTCGCCAGTCTCGTGCTCAACCGTTGGCTCGATCGCAACGGCGACACCAGTTCGCTCGCCCTGTTGCCGTTCTTCCAGGCGCTGCGCGCGGCGATCCGCGCGCATATCGTCGCCACCACCCATCGTGATGAATTGGCGCGCTCATATCTCGCCAATGCCTTCGCCCATCTGCAGATGGGCAAGCCGAGGCTGATCGCCATCGGCGGCCTGAGCGGCAGCGGCAAATCCACCCTGGCGATGGCGCTGGCGCCCGAATTTCAACCCCTGCCCGGCGCCCGCATCATCCGCAGCGACACCTTGCGTAAGCGCCTCGCCGGCGTCGCCCCGGAGACGCGCCTGCCCGCCAGCAGCTACAGCCAGGAAACCTCCGACCAGGTCTATGCCGCCATGCGTTCCGAAGCGCGGCTGGTGCTCTCCGCCGGTTATACCGCGATCCTCGATGCCGCCTTCCTGCGGCCAACCGAACGCGACGCCATCGCCGCCTTGGCCGGCGAATGGGGCGTGCCGTTCCATGGCCTCTGGCTCGATGTGCCGCCCGATGTCCTCAAGGCGCGCCTCGCCGCCCGCCATGGCGATGCTTCCGATGCCGATACGGCGGTGCTCGCCCAGCAGATGTCGCACGATCTCGGCCCTATCGCCTGGCAGCGCATCGCCGCCGCGGGCGACAAGGTGCAGGACCTGGCCACCCTCCGCCTTGCCCTCGCCCTTTCGTAAACGTCGGTGATTTGTTTAGTAAACATTGCTAAACAACAATGATTTAGCGAAAGATGGTTGACGCTGCCGGCGAATAACGCCCAATATCCCGCTAGATAAGCTCGTCACAAGGCGCGGGAAAGAAAAATACGTGTTTAATAAACAGGCTTGCCGTCAGCTTCGCCGCTGATGAAAGAGCCGGCACGACGCATTCAACCAGGGGAGGCTTCCATGCCCAATCGTCGCTATCTGCTGAAACTTTTGTCCGGCGCGGCGCTCGCCGGCATGACGCTGGGAACCGCCTTCCTGGCGCCTTCCGCGCGCGCCGAAGACGCCAAACCCGTCGTCGCACTCCTGCCCGGCGTGGTCGATCCCTTCTATTTCACCATGCATCGCGGCGCGCAGAAGGCGGCGGATGAAGAAGGCATCGACCTCCTGTTCCAGATTCCGAAGGCCTGGAACACCGCCGACCAGGTTCCGATCCTGAAAGCCATCATCGCCAAGAAGCCGGCCGTGCTGCTGGTTTCGCCGGTCGACAAGACGCAGCTGATCGAGCCCTTGAAGGAAGCCGCCGATGCCGGCATCAAGGTGGTGACCGTCGATACCTATATCGGCGACGGCAAGTACCAGACCGGCAACGGCAATGCCGACTTCCCGCTTTCCTATGTCGCCTCCGACAATACCGAAGGCGGCCGCATCGCCGCCGATTCGCTCGCCAAGGCGATCGGCGACAAGGGCACCGTCTATGTCGAGAACAACAAGCCCGGCATTTCCTCGACCGACCAGCGCATGGAAGGCTTCATCGAGGAGATGAAGAAGCACCCCAATATCAAGGTGCTGAAGACCCAATATAATGAGGACGACGCCAACAAGGCGACGGCGCATGTCGCCGCCGTGCTGGCGCGCGACCCGGATCTCGACGGCATCTTCGGCGCCAATACCTTCTCCGGCATGGGTGCTGCCGAAGGCGTCAAGAAGGCCGGCAAGACCGGCAAGATCAAGGTCGTGGTGTTCGACGCCGTGCCCGGCATCGACAATTCGCTCAAGAGCGGCCTCGTCGATATCGCCATCGCCCAGAAGCCGGCCGATATGGGCTATATCGGCGTCAAATTCGCTTCCGACCTGATCAAGGGCAAGACGATCCCGACCTGGAAGGGCACCGATTTCGTCGTCATGGACAAGTCGAACATCGATGACCCCGAGGTGCGGAAATACATCTACTCGAACTGAGAGAGTTCGACGGGATGAGGGGTGGCGGCTGTGACGCTGAATTTCCACACCAGCGCGCAACCATCGCCCCTCTCTCCCCAGCCCTCTCCCCGGCTGTCGGCATAGGCCGACATTTGTCGGCAGGCGGGGCAAGGGAGAGCCCGTTCACCCTCGCCCCTCTGGGGAGAGGGTCGGGGTGAGGGGCAAACCACCGAAGGCTTAGTCCTCCCTTCTGTCACCCTCGGGCTCGACCACGTCGGCGTAGGCCGACATCCGTCGGAGGGGTCCATGGGAGAGGCAATCGCTGTGGTCGCAATGGATGCCCCGATCAAGTCCGGGCATGACAGGGAGAAGAGAAATTGTTGCTTCGTGGCAACAGAGAACTCGCCCCATGGAAGAACTCGCCCGTGGCCAGAACACCGCATACCACCACGATACTTTGGAGACCAGCCTCGATGGCCGACGCCACGCTTGATGACCGATTGGGTCGCATCACCTTGCTGACCCGGCTTTGGCCCTGGCTGTTTCTGATCTCGCTGCTGGTCTTCTTCGAGGCCTGGGCGCAGATCGAAGTCGGCCGCAGCTTCCTTTTCAGCGCCTATAACGTCCAGGCGATCCTGCTGGCCGCCAGCGCGCCGCTGCTGCTGGCCTTGGGGCAGACCTTCGTCATCATTACCGCCGGCATCGATCTCTCGGTCGGCTTCGTCATGGGCCTCGCCGCCGTTACCGTGGCGCAGGTCGCGCTGCTCGGCGGCAACACGGCGCTGGCCTTGGCGCTCGGTGTCGTCGTCACCGTCATCGTCTGCCTGTTCTCCGGCTGGGTCAGCGGCACTTTGGTGGCCCGCATGGGGGTTCCCGCCTTCATCGGCACGCTCGGCATGTATGGCATTTCCCGCGGCGCCGGCTTCCTCACCGCCGGCAGCGGCATGACCGTCTCGATCGACAATCCGATCCTCGCCTGGCTCGGCGACGGCTGGACGCCGATCGTCGTCACCGCCATCCTGTTGCTGGCCCTTCATTTCGTGCTGTCGCAGACCCGCTTCGGCCAGCATACCTATGCGATCGGCGGTTCGCTGCAATCGGCGGCCCGTGCCGGCATCAACGTCAAGCGGCACCTCACTTACATCTATATGCTTTCGGGCTTCTGTGCGGCCGTCGGCGGCATCATCTATACGGCGCGCTATTCGGCGGGCGCCGCCAATGCCGGCGAATCCATGCTGCTCGATTCCATCGCCGCCGTGGTCATCGGCGGGGCTAGCCTGTTCGGCGGCACCGGCAACGTGATCGGTACGCTGATCGGTTCGCTGATCATCGCCGTCATCCAGTTCGGCCTGATCTTCATCGATATCGACGCCTTCTGGCAATTCATCGCCGTCGGCGCCGTCATCATCCTCTCGGTGCTGATCGACCAATATAAAGACCGTCTCGCGAGGTCCGCATGAGCGCCCCCCTTCTGGAAGTCGAAAACATCTCCATCCATTTCGGCGGCGTGCAGGCGTTGAAGGATGTCTCGCTGTCCTTGTATCCGGGTGAGGTCCTGGCGCTCGCCGGCGACAATGGCGCCGGCAAGTCGACCCTGATCAAGATCATCTCCGGCGTCTATCGGCCGAGTTCCGGCACGGTGCGCTTCAACGGCGAAGAGGTTGAACTGCGCGAGCCGCAGGACGCGCGGGCACAGGGCATCGAGACGATCTACCAGGATCTCTCGCTCGCCGACAACCTCGATGTCGGCAGCAACATCTTCCTCGGCCGCGAACCGATGCGCCGCATCCTCGGCCTGCCCGTGGTGGACCGGCCGCAGATGAGGAAGGTCGCGCGCGAAGTCCTGGCGAAGCTCGATATCGTGGTGCCGGAACGCAAGCTTGGCGGCCCGGTGCGCGTGCTCTCGGGCGGCCAGCGCCAGGCCATCGCCATCGGCCGCGCGCTCTACTGGAACGCCCGCATCCTGATCATGGACGAGCCCACCGCCGCACTCGGCGTGCCGGAACAACGCAAGGTGATGGAAGTGATCAAGGGGCTGCGTGCGCAAGGCGTCGCCGTCATCCTCATCTCGCACAACCTGCACGACATCTTCTCGGTTGCCGACCGCATCGTGGTCCTGCGCCGCGGCGAGATGGTCGGTGTGCGCAAGGCCGACGAAACCGATGGCGATCAAATCGTCCATCTCATGGTCGGCGACGAATACGCCGCCACGCGCGCCGGCGCCTGAAGCATGCGGCGACTGGCGGGCCAAGGGGCATGACATCCATGAACGCCGGCACGACGGTCTGGCGCTTGCGCTGGCCGCATGGCGAGGCCGAGTTGCAGTCCCTCGGCGGCATGCTCGCACCCCTGAGCTTCAAACTGTCCGATGGACGGACGTTCCAGCCGCTGCAGATCGCCCCCTGGTGCGAGGAGCCGCAATCCGCTTCCCTGCCCGGCATCCTCAGGCGGCTGCGCGGCGAATGGCCCTGCGTGCCTTTCGGGCGCGACGACCGCCCGGCCGATCTGCCGGCGGCCTGGGCCACGATCTCCGCCGAGGATGGCGAAAGGCGCTGGGGTCATGGCTACGGCGCGCATCATCACTGGCATCTGGTCGGGCAAGGCGTGGATTTCATCCGCATCGCCATCGATTATCCGCCCGCCTCTCCGGTCGAGCGCCTCGAGCGCGAGATCCGCGCCGATCCTGACTTCGCCGCGCTCGACATAACGCTCACCATCATTGCCCGCCGCGACGTCACCCTGCCCATCGCCCTCCATCCCACCTTCAGACTGCCGCAAGAGCCCGGCAGCGTGGTGCTTGAGCAGATCGGCTTCGACCGGGCGATCAGCTATCCGGTTCCGGCCGAGCCCGGCATTTCCCGTCTTGCCTCCGATACGGCAAGCGATGATCTCGCGGTCATGCCCGGCGCCGGCGGATCGCTTGATCTCACCAGGCTTCCCCTCGCCCTCGCGACCGAGGAATTGCTGCAATTGAAGAATTGCCGCAGCCCGATCGTTCTGCACTATCGCGCGGAGCATGCACATATCGGCCTGTCCTGGGATCAGGCCGCGCTGCCGGACGTCATGCTCTGGCTCAGCAATGGCGGCCGCACCGCCGAGCCATGGCGCGGCCGCCACTATGCCCTCGGCATCGAACCGGTGAACGGCCCCTTCGACCTCGGCCAGACGGCGATGGCACCGGCGGACCATCCGCTGGCGGAACGCCACGGCATCGCGCTCACATCAGACCGGCCGTGCGTCATACGCGCCCGGCTGGCGGCTTGGTAGGGCGGGCAATGGCGGCGAAGCGCAGCAAATCCGACAGTGGAGCGCGTGACGGTGGAGCGCGTGACAATGAAGCGCGTGAGGGCGGGGGCGCCAACGTCACCATCCGCGACATCGCCCGCAGCGCCGGCGTCTCGGTCGGCACCGTCTCGCGGGCACTGAAGAACCAGCCCGGCCTCACCGAGGAAACGCGCCGCCAGATCGAAGCCGCCGCCGACCAGCTCGGCTATGACCGCAGCAAGCTGCAGCGCAGCCGCATCCGCCGCGTCGCCTTCCTGCTGCATCGCCAGCACAACACGCTGGCGAGTTCGCCCTTCTTCTCGCCGATCCTGCATGGTGCCGAGGAAGCCTGCCGGCGCGAAGGCATTGCCCTCTCCTTCCTCTCGCTGGGTCCCGCCGATCCCATTGCCGACCAGCTACGCCTGCATCATCCCGATGCCCTGCTCTGCGCCGGATTTTTCGAGGCGGAACTGCTGGCGGTGCTGCGCCAAGGCGGCAAGCCCATCGCGCTGATCGACGCCAAGGCGCGCGGCTTCATCTCGGTCAATCCCGACCACCGGGGCGGCGCCTATCGCGCCACCTGTCATCTGATCGAACGCGGGTGCCGGCGCATCGCCTATCTCGGCGGCTGGCCGGCCCATTACAGCATCCGCGAACGCGCCCAGGGCTATCGCCAGGCCCTTTTCGACCATGGCATTCTCGCTGATCCGCAACTGGAAACCTTCTTCCAGCCGGGCACCGATCTTGAACAGGGCGCGCAGGAGGCGATGCATTATCTCCTTTCCCTGCCGCAGCCGCCGGACGCCGTCTTCGCTTTCAACGACAGCACGGCGCTGATCGCCATGCATGCCGCCCAGGAACGCGGGTTGCGGGTGCCGCGTGATATCGCCTTCGTCGGCTTCGATGACATCACCGCGGCGGCTCTCGCCCGCCCGCCGCTCACCACCTTGCGCATCGACAAGGAACAATTGGGTGCCGAGGGCCTGCGCCTGCTGCTGCGAACAGCGGCCGACGAGATCACCGATCATGTGCTGCCGGTGCAGTTGATCGAACGCGAGAGCTCGGCCATCCAGCCGCAGCCGGCCGCCAAGAGCGCTGCTTCCCGCAACGCGACACGGCGCGGCGACGGCAGGACCGCCGGCAAGCCGGCGCGGCCGGGGCGCAAGGCTTAGGCCGCAGCTGCGCGCCTCCTCGCCGCGCTGTTCAAAAGAACCGGCATGCGGCATAACAGAATGATGATGCCGTCCCGCTGCGGGCCGCTGTGGATTGAACGTGAAAGCAGGATCATGCCGCTCGATACCTATCTCGCCTGGATGCGCAACGACGCTTTGCCCTTCTGGCTCGATACCGGGTTCGATTCGGGTCGCGGTCTCTTCTATGAGAAACTGCATCTCGACGGCACGCCCGATGCGGCGGCAGAACTGCGCACGCGCGTCCAGGCACGCCAGATCTACACCTATGCCCATGCCGCCCTGCTCGGCCTTTCACCGGCGGATATCAGCCTGGCACGGGCAAAAGCCGCCGCCGACAGGCTGCATGCGCTGGCCTGGGCGCCGGACGGTAGGCCCGGCTGGGTTCATCGGCTGACGGCGGATGGCCGCATCGCCGACGACCGGCGGGATCTCTATGATCACGCCTTCATGCTGCTCGGCTTCACCTGGCTCGCCAAGGCGACCGGCGAGGCGCGCTATGCCGGCTGGGTCGACGAGACGCTGGATTACGTCGACCGGGAACTCACATCGTTTCAAGGCGGGTGGAAAGAGAGCGACCACGACGAGCTGCCGCGCCGCCAGAACCCGCATATGCATCTGCTTGAGGCGAGCCTCGCCCTCTTCGAGACCACGGGCGAGATGCGTCACCTCACCCGCGCCGATGCCATCGTCGCGCTGTTCACGCGGCATTTCTTCGATCGCGAGGCCGGCGTGCTGCGCGAATATTTCGGACCGGGTTGGGAACAGGACCCGCGCTACGGCTCACACCGCATCGAGGCCGGTCATCACATGGAATGGTGCTGGCTGCTGCGAACCCATGCGCATCACCGCGATATCGATGTCGATCATGTCTGCGAACGGCTTTTCACCGCGGCGCGACGGTTCGGCCTGGACCGGGCCAGCGGCTTTCTGGTCGACGAAACGGACGACCAGGGGCACGTCCTGGCGGCGAAGCGGCGCCTCTGGCCGCAGACCGAATATCTGCGGACGCTGATCATCCAGGGGGTTTCGCTCGGCGACCCCACCCTGACCCGCGCGGCGCATGACCTTGCCGACCGCCTGCTCGCCACCTATCTGGCGCAGACGCCGCGCGGGACCTGGCGCGACCAGTTCGATCTGGCCGGCGCATCGGTTACGGATCATATCCCAGCCAGCACGCTCTATCATCTTTTCACCGCGGCAGCGCAGGCACATCACCTTCTGACGCAGCTATAGATCCGGCATCGCGCCGTCATTCATCCTCGAAGCCGCCCTGCGCCGCGTTCTGGTGGCAGGCCGTGCAATTGCCTTTGCTCTTGACCTTAGGGTGGCTGAAGATCGAATCAGGAATTTCGCTGTGCCGGCGGATCCAGTACGGCGTATCGCTGATCCGCAGCGGCGTCGCCGCATCCGGCAGGCCCATGAGGAAACGCGTGTCCTGCCCCGGCGCATCGGCCGCATGGCTGACAAGATAATCCAGGATCGTCTTGCGAGTGGCCGCATCCAGGTTGGCATTCTCGCCGAAATGATTGTCGAGGCCCTTCATCAGTGCCTGCCAGGAACGCGCCGGCAGGAATTGCGGCAGATAGGCCATGTGGCAGGCGCCGCATTCCTTGGCCGTCGTGGCCTCTGCATCGGTCGCGGCCGGCCGTGCCGGCGAAGCGCTGAGGATGAGGATCAATGCGACGATCGCGGCACCCGTAATCGCGGTTCCCGCGGTCACTGCGCCGATGCCGGTAAAATGCCGATATGTCATGTGTCGATCCTCTGCTGCGTTATCGCGCCGGTTTAAGGGTCTGCCGCGGCCTTAAGCGGCGGCTATAGCCCCACCATGTAGGTAATGAAGTCGCCCTTCTCGCGCGGCGTGCAGGCGCGGCCGAGCACCGTGTCGCAATTGCGGGCGAACCATTTCTCCGTCTTGTTGATATCGCCGAAGCGATCCGGTGTGCGCGACAGCGCCATCGGGTTGATCTCCTTGCCGGCCCTTGTGCGGCCCATCTGCCGCGGATCGGTGGTATGGCAGGTCGAACAGGAGGGCGTATCGCCATGCCCGGTCGTCGATTGCGCGAGGAAGAAGGCCTTGCCGCGATCGGCGGAAAAGCCGCTGAAACCGGCATCGGCCGCCTTCGCCTGCTGGGCATACTGATCGAGCACTTGCTGTTGCGCCGTACCCGCCGCCATCGCCAGCCCTGTCGGCACGGTCAGCGACAGAAGGATAAAGACGCCACGTCGCATGCGCCGCGGCATAAGCCGGCTGATGATCATGGTCTGGCCTCCGTGGAAGTGGGTGTGTGGGGAACGAGAATGGCTTGCGGATCGAAACGGCTGGTGCCGGCATCGCGGTGGCAGGCGTTGCAGGCGCCCTTGGCGCCCACCGCCGGCGACTTGAAAAGTGCCTCCGGCAGCTCACGATGCAGGCGTTGCCAGAAAGGTGCAGCGGTGATTCGCAGCGGATCAGCGGGGTCGCGCTGACGGAACAGATGCGCCGGCCGGGTGTCCCAGTTCTCCGCCGCATTGGCCGTCAGATAATCGCGGATATGCGTTGCCGTCGCCGCATCGAGGCCGGCATTCTCGCCGAAATGCCCATCGAGCCCCGCCATCATCGATATCCAGACGGCGGCCGGAGCGAGGCTCGGCGGATAGGCGAAATGACAGGCGCCGCATTCCTTGAGGTAGACAGGATCAAGCGCCGCCGGCGGCACGCCGCGTCCCGGCAGGCGCGCCAAAGCGATGGTCGCCGGGATGATTGCCGCCGCCAGCACCAGCAGCACGATCGCCGCCATGCCCGGCCGCGCGGCCAGCTGTGGCTCCGGCGTCGCGGCGCCGGGAATCGGCTTGCGGCCGGTGATCATCGCCGCCGCCAGATTGATCTTCTCGCGCCGGCTTTCGAAGACGACACCGGCCAGATGCGCGCCCACCATGCAGAGAAGGGCAATCGCCAGGACCTGATGCAGATCGCGGATCAGCAGGCCGAGATCGAAGGAGATCAGGAAGGCCAAGGGTCCCTGCTTGACGACGCCGCCAAGCGCCACGACACCCGTCAGCACCGTCAGCGCGATCACCAGCAGCAGCGCATAGACCATCGCCGCGCCGAGGGGATTATGCCCTGCTTCCGGATGATGACGGGGCTGCGCCACGCGCCCCGGGCCGGCGAGGCGATGTCTCGCTTGGCGATATTCGGCAATGATCGCCGTTATGTGCTGCTGCATGGCTGCCGGCGAGAGCGGAAAAGAGCGGAACCGGGCATAGCGCGATCCCAGCCATCCCCAGACCAGGCGGAAGATCACCAGCGCGCCGGCGGTGATGCCGGCGATGAGATGCAGATTGAGCCAGTTGCGCGGACCGAGGAAACCGGTATAGGCCGCCAGCGCGAAGCTGATCACCAGCGCCCAGTGGAACAGGCGCACGCCGATATCCCAGACCATGAGACCCGATTTGCCCTGCGCTAGGCCATGGCCGCCGCGTTTCATCGCGCCGGCGCCGTTGGCCAGAATTGCTTCGGCAATGCCACTGCCTCACCCTCGACGCTGCGGCGGCTGTCAACGTGCCACGAGATCGGCACAGCCGCCCAATGACGCCCCCGTCTGTAATCCGGCCCCATATGCTCGCGTCTTTCATGTCTACGTGTTCGACGCGAAGCACGCTCACACTGGGCCAGTTACCTTGCAAATCGATAACAGCCAGAGGATGCGCGAAGCAGGACGCTTGCAGCAGGACCGCTGCGACAGCCGCAATACAGCCGCAGCGGGAAGAGATTGCCCGTCGCGCAGGGCGATATATCAAGCTTTTGAGGCGAATTTTCGCGACCGGAAATTTCCTGGCAATAGGCCGTCTCGCGCCGCCTTCCTCACACCAGAATAGGCATTCAATCAAACTTTAAGCATCTCAACTTGACGGAGATCGGCTTTCCCGATGAATTGCCGAAAGACACCTTGCTGCCCGCCCTTTGCGGCGACCGGCGGCAACCTAGACGATTATTGACTGAATATCTCGGTGCCGGCTTCCACGAGCGGCGCCGCTGAGGTCGGCCAACCAACGAAGCCGGCCCGATTGGGGTGAGACATTAGTCATGAAGAAGTTCTTTCTGCTGCTTGCGATCATCCTGCTGGTATTGGGTGCCGGCGGCTGGTTCTTCGTCCCGTCCGCCATGCTGCGATCCCCGCATCGTTTCGATCACGGCGCCGAAGCCATCTATGAAAAGCTGGAGCAGTTGGCCCTCAATAAGGCGGCGACCGATCTCTACGATGAATTACAGATGGCGGCCGAACAGCAGCTCAGCCTCGATCACCGCAACAAGGTGGGGATGCGGGCGCTGGATATCGCCGCCAGCAACGACCAGCATATCGCCGCCGCCGCCTTCGTCGTCGCCGGCGCCAATATCAACGATGCCGACGCCAACGGCGACACGGTGCTGCATATCGCCGTCCGCCATCATGCCCTGCATGTGCTGAAGGAACTGCGCCGCTTCATGCCCGACCTGGGGCGCCGCAACAAGGCCGGCCTCACCCCGTTGGATCTCGCGCGCCAGCTCAATGACGATGCCGCCGCCGCGATCCTCAGCGCGCCCTTCTCGCAGACCTGAAACGCTCCTGGCTTTCCTGACGCAGCGTCGCGCGAGACCCGCTCAGGTTTTCGGAAACAGCGCGGCGAAAGCCGGCCGGCCACAGACACCCTGCACCCGCCGATACTCTTCCGGCGTGTCGATGGCGATCTGGCGCTGGTCGCGCATCGCGGCATAGCTTCCGATGGCCCCGCCGACCGCCTGACGAAACGCAGTCCGCAAGCGCGCCGCCGCCGCCGCTTCGTCCCGGCCGAGCACGGAATAGGTGGCAACCTTGTCGATCGCTTCCTGCAACGCGCGCCGCAATTCCGGCTGCAACTGGCGATCGAGGTTCACATGCTTCTCCTCATGTTCGCGGACGGCACGATAGGGGCAGCTTCCCGGCCGCAGCTCGGCGGCGAGATAGACGCGGACCTCGTCGGTCAGATGAACGGTCAGGTGATTGGCCCAGGCGCAGACCTCGCCATCCGGCATTGTCGCCGCTTTCGCATCGCCCCCGAATTGGCCGCCGAGTTTCACATGGGTGATGCCGAAGGTGACGGCGCTGCGCTCCATCGCCGGTCCCCGGCCATCCGTCTCCTCATGCGACAATTCCTGCAGGCTGCGCGAGGCATCATCGATCGGCCCGACGAAAGCGATATCGATCGATACGGTCGGCGGCGGCACCTGGTGGCAGGCGTTATCGGCGACCACATCCTTCTCCTGGCCGGTCACGCAGCCTGCCAGCAGCATCGCGATCAGCAGCAGGCCGGCCAGGGCGATCGTCAATCGCATCATCTCTTCCGCCTTGCGTAGCAGCACCGCCCGATTAACGCACGACAGACTAACGCGCGGCACGGGCGGTTAGTTGCCGACGAGATCCCCGCCGGCGAGATGCTGGGCCGACGAAACCCTGCCGGCGGCGCCTCTCCGCCAAGGCTATTGCCCCGGCAGCCGCCCTGCCCCTATCGTCATACCATGAATACCGTGACCGATCATATGATCCGCAAGGCCGTCCCTGCCGACCTTCCCGCCATCGTGGCGCTGCTGGCCGATGACCCGCTGGGTGCCGCGCGCGAAGCCCCGGGGCCGCCGCTCGATCCGTGCTATGGCGAAGCCTTCGCGGCGATCGCGCGCGATCCCAACCAGTTGCTGGCGGTCGTCGATGACGGCGGCACGGTGATCGGCTGCCTGCAGATCACCTTCATTCCCGGCCTGTCACGCCGCGGCATGCTGCGCGGCCAGATCGAGAGCGTGCGCGTCGCCGCGGCCCGGCGCAAGAGCGGGCTCGGCCGCCTCATGCTCGTTTGGGCGATCGCCGAATGCCGCCGGCGCGGCTGCGGCCTGGTGCAGCTCACCACCGACAAGAGCCGCGCCGATGCCCAGCGCTTCTACCATTCCCTCGGATTCACGGCCAGCCATGAGGGCATGAAGCTGGCGCTTTAGTACCCTTCCCTGCGCCCATGGCCGGACCTGCTTGCGGGTCCGCCCCTCATCTGTCGCGTTGCCGCTGTTCCCTGTTGCGGGGATTCTTCGCTTGTATTCGAGACAGGCCAAAGCAATGATGCCCCGAAAGGTCATTCCGAATGGGAATGGGTATGCATATCCCCCGCCGTTTCTTGCCGTCGATCCCCCTGCTCACCGCGTTTGAGACAGTGGCGCGCACCAACAACATCTCGGCCGCGGCACGCGAGTTATCGCTGACACAAAGTGCCGTCAGCCGCCAGATCAAGGCGCTCGAGGAACAGCTCGGCGCCGATCTCTTCTATCGCGACAAGCAATCGATCCGCCTCACTTTGGCCGGCGACAGCTATGCGCGCGACATCCGCGACGCGCTGCGCCGCATCAGCACGGCCTCGCTGAACTTCCGCGCCAATCCTGCCGGCGGCACGCTCAATCTCGCTGTCCTGCCGACCTTCGGCGCGCGCTGGCTGGCCCCGCGCCTGCCGCGTTTCGTGGCCCGCCATGCCGATGTCGTGCTCAATCTGGTCAGTCGGCATAGCACCGTCGATTTTCATGCCGAGCCGATCGACGCCGCGATTGATTTCGGCCATCGCGAGTTGCGCAGCGCCGACACGGCGGTCGAGACGGCGGATATCTGCGGCGAGGAGGTGCTGCCGGTCTGCGCGCCCCGGATGAAACGGCAATACAAATTCCGCAAGCCGGCCGACCTGCGGGCCGCGCCGCTGCTCCATCTCATCGGCCGGCCAGACGCCTGGGAACGCTGGTTGGCGGCCCAGGCGGCACCGGCCGAGGGCATCCATGGCATGATGTTCGACCAGTTCGAGACCATCATCCATGGCGCCGTCGCCGGTCTCGGCCTTGCCCTGCTGCCGCGCTTCCTGATCACCGCCGAGCTGCAGCGTCGCGAACTGGTCGCCGCTCTCGACCGGCCGCTGACGAGTCCGGAACGCTATTACCTGATCTGGCCGACCGAAAGAGCCGCCTATCCGCCGCTCGTCACCTTCCGGAACTGGCTGCGGCGGGAAACGGCGGACCAGGGCGAAGCCTGACCGCCGGCTCCATCGTAATTCATCCACGCAGCGACCGCGCCGCCACGACGCCTTGCATGGAACGCCGATGACAAAGATAAAGCCTGACCTCGCCGGCGTGCCTGAGACCATGCTCTGGACATTGCATAACCGCGCCAGCGAGGCGATGAAGCCGCGCGGCCTGATCCGCGATCCGGAGGCCATCCGCATCTATCAGGCGCTCGACTATGATTTCGAGCGCCATTTCGGCCGGGCAGACGGCACCCATGCGGTACGCGCCGCCGAGATCGACACCATCCTCAGGCAATGGATAGGCCGGCATCCCGAAGGCTGGGTGATCGCGCTTGGCGAAGGATTGGAGACGCAGTTCAGCCGGGTCGATAACGGCCATCTCCATTGGCTCTCGGTCGACTTGCCCGAAGCGATGCGGCTGCGCGACCTGCTGCTTCCTTTGCGGCCGCGCGAACAGCGTTTCACCGGCAGCGCCCTCGATAGCGCCTGGATGCAAGCGGTCCCGGCGGCCGTCATCGGCAGTGAGATCTGCATCATCGCCCAGGGGCTTTTCATGTATCTCGACGGCGATGCGATTCGCCATCTGCTGACGGATATCGCGGCGCGCTTTCCGGGTTGCCTGCTGATCTTCGACAGCATTCCCCATTGGCTCTCACGCCTAACCCAGCGTCCGGGCGGTTTTCGCCGCACGCCGCATTACACCGTGCCGCCGATGCCTTGGGGCATTGATTGCAACGAGGTGGCGCCGACATTGCGCCAATGGCAGGTGAGCGACGAGAGCGAAACGAAGCCCTATCGCCTGCCGCGCGGCATCCCGCGACTGACGGCCTTTCTCTTCTCGCTGTTCCCGCGCCTGCGGCCGCAGGTCCCCGCCGTCACCGCGGCGGTGCTGCGTCCGCGCGATCGCGATCAATGAGGGCGCCGGCACAGCGTTGCTGATTCCGGGCAAACCGAATCAGGGCAGGCCCAGCTTCTGCATGAAGGCTTCGACCTTGTCGGTATAGGCGCCCGGCTCTCCCAGGGTGACGTTGATCTGCTGATGCGAGAGGTCCTCCGGCAGAACGCTTGCCTGCCCGCCCAGCGATACGGCCTTGGCGGCGAAAGCCTTGGCCGGCCCGCAGGAAGCCAGGCGCCGGGTGGAACAGACCAGCAGCAGCGGCATCGGCTTTTGCGCCAGCTGATCGATCGGCGAGACCTGGCGCCAGAACGCGGGATCCTTGCCGAAGGCCGCGTCATAGAATTTCGCATGCCGCTTTGCCATGATTGCCGGCACGTCATAGGCGGCGCTGTCGAGCGCGACGGTCCCCAGCCAGGGCTTGGCGCCGGCGGCCATCGCGATCTTCGGATCGGCGGCCAGCAGCGCAACCAGATGGGCGCCGGCGGAATGCCCCATCAGCACGATGCGCGCCGCATCGCCATGCCAGGCGGCCGCCTCGGCCTGGACCTTGGCGATGGCGGCGGCCACATCCGCCGCCTGCTGCGCCGGGTCGGCGGCCGGCACCAGGCGGTTGTTGACCGAGACGAAGATATAGTTTCTGCCGAGCCAGTAATTGGCCTTGGCGCTGACCACGCCGGGCGAGGCCTTGTCGCCGAACGCCCAGGCGCCGCCATGCACCATGACCAGGATCGGCAGAGGCGACGCCGCGCCGGCGGCATCGGCCGGACGGTAGACATCGATCCGCTGCCGGGAATCGCCGCCATAGGCGACATCGCGCAGGACCTCCGTGCCGGGCGGCAGCTTCTCGCTGGCGGCGGTCTGGGTCGATGCCGGGCTGTTGTTGCTGCCTGACTGCCCAGCCGGCACCCGCGACTGCTGGCGCCCGACTACATCTTTGCAACCTTGCGACAGGTCGTCCGCATGCTGGCGCAGGCAGGTCAGGATGGCGCCGTTGCCGGGCTCCATGCCGGCGCAGAAGCGCCGGTAATCGGCGCGGCAAGCCTGCACCAAGGCGCGCAAATCCGACGTGCCGGCTTCCTGCGCCGCCGCGGCGGCGACGCCGATCACCGCCGCGACGAGCAATCCCGCGGCCAGGTCTCGAAACAAGCTACGCATCGATCTCCTCTGAATTCCAGGTCACGTCTTGCCCAGGTCATGTCTTGCATTACGCCTGCCGGCCGATCAGACCGGCCGGCCGAACAAGGTCTTCATTGCCCGCCACGCAGATCCGGCACGCCGCATCGCCGCGATCAGTTCCACCCATCCCCCGAGCGCGATGGCGATGGGATTGTAACTGCGCGGCCGGCCCAATGTCCCATATTGCAGCGGTTCATTCTGTCGCACCTCCGCGAAAGTACGGAACAGCCGGTCGAAGAGGATGAGAATGCCGCCGAAATTGCGGTCGAGGCAGGACGCATTGGTGGCATGGTGCACACGGTGGTGATTCGGCGTGTTGAGTACCCACTCCAACGGCCCCAGACGATTGACGACCGTGGTGTGGAGGAGCAGTTGATAGCTGAGGTTGAGCCCGACGGCCAGCACCACCGCCGGCAACGGAAATCCGATCAGCGCCGGCACCAGGAACATCAGCCAGTTGGCGGTGAGGAAATTCGTCCAGCCCAGGCGATAGGCCGCGCTGAGATTGAAGCGGGTGGAGGAATGATGCACCGAATGCGTCGCCCAGAAGGCGGCGATGCGATGGCTGGCGCGATGGGCCCAGTAATAGAGGAAATCGACCAGCAGGATCAGCAGCAGCCAGGGCACGATGCCGCGCATTTCGATCGCGAACTGCCGATGCCCGGCCGCAAAAAGGTAGATCGGCGCCAGCAGAGGCGCGACCGCCAGCCGCGTCAGATTCTGGCCGATGACGACGCCGAGCGTAGCGAAGCTTTCCTTGAGATCGTATGGCGCGCGGCGCAATTGCCGGCCGCGGCGCAAATCGCGCGCCGTTACGAACCAGAGCCAGCAAAATTCCAGCGCCACCAGCGCCAGCGTGATCACCAGCCGGCCGCGATGATGCGTGAAGTCGAGTGCAGATAGATCCATCATCTGTCCTTCCATCGGGATCGGCTGGCCACCGGGATCGGCTGACCATCGGGATCGGCTGAGCCATCCGGCAGTAGCTGGGGAACAACCGGCCGGGCCGGGTGAAGCGCGCCCTACTGCACCGTTACCCAGCCGCTGCGGGTCACCGAACTGCCGTTGGGGCCGGTGGTCGTGGCGCTGCTGTTGCAAGTGCCATTCGCGCAGGAGCCGCCGCCCGTTGTCGTCACCGTCTTGCCGTTGGGGCCCGTGAGCGTCTTGTTGCGGGTCCAGCCGCCGTCGCCGGTCGTCTGCACCGAGCCGCTGCTGGTGACGCTAGTGCCGTTGGGGCCGGTCGTCGTGCTGCTATGGGTCCAGGCATTCCCGCCGCTCTCCTGGGTCGAACTCGTCTTGCTCCAGCTCTGGCCATTGCTGCCGGTTGCCGTCACGGTCCGGCTGCAGCCCGCCCCTTGCGCGCAATTGCCGCTGACGCTGGTGGTGACGCTATTGCCGTTAGCGCCGGTGGTGGTGCCGTTCCGCGTCCAGTCGCCATCGCCGGTCTTCTGCACCGTGCTCTGGCTGTTCCAGCTCCTGCCGTTCGGACCCGTGCCGCTGGCATCGTGCTGCAGGCCGCCATTGCCGGTGGCGGTCGTGCCGGAGGATTTCGACCAGCTCCTGCCGCCGGACGTGCTGCCCGTCACCGACTTGCTGCAGCCCGTACCGGGCAGGCAACTGGCCTGGAAGCTGCGCGTCGCCGTGGCGCCATTGCTGCCGGTCCAGGTGCTGCTGCCGCTGGCGGCGCCACCGTTCTGCAGGAGCCGCGGCCGCGCTTCGCCCTGCTCGGCCAGTACCGCCACCAGCAACAGCGCGAAGCTCACCGCCACGGCCGCCTTGGCGGCAATCCGCTTGCCGGTCGCCGGTATTGTTGCGTCGGCCGGCGGTGCCTGGACCGCCCGACCGAGTGCCGGCGCCTGAACAACCGGCAGCACGTCGCCAATCCTCGACGTCTCATCGATGTCTGTTTGCTGCGGCAAGACCATTCGCCGCAAGAATGCCTGGTTCGTCATATCCGTACCCCCTTGTTGTTGGCTCCGATCGCCTTGCGCCGCGACCAGCCGGTGCGCCGCCCGCGCGGAATACCCGTCGGGCGCCGCTATTGCTGGCGGAAGCTGCGCAAACGCGCCCGTATCTCCTCGCGCGTAATCTCTCCGTCGCCATTGGTGTCGAGCTTCGCGAGCTTCGCCAGGTGGGCATTGACGAATTCGTCCTGGCTGACTGTGCCGTCGTGATTGGCATCCAGCGACTGATATTCCTGGTCCAGCATCTTGGTCGCCTCGGCGATGGAAATTGCACCGTCACCGTCGCTGTCGGCACCACGCAGCGACTGGAAGTCCTGCGCATAGGCCGCCTGAATCAGCGGCACCGCCGTGATGACCGTCAAACCGGCGATGATCAGTAGTCGCCCCAGCACCATCATGCTCTCCTGTCGTTTCTGCGGGTGGCCAAGCCGCCCTTCCGGTTCTGGCACCGGCCGTCGCTTGGCTGGGATCAAGATGGCATTGCTCTGCTACCTGCTGATTGCCCGCCGGTTTCCAAATATTACGATTTGTAACGGCGCTTGAGCTGCCCTCCGGGATCGGGCAAAACTGAGGCCGATAAGCAGCGCCAGGAGGGGCCGGGATCGCGCCACCGGCCCAGGCGCCCGCAGCGACCGGCCGGCGAAGAGAGTAATGGACCTGGGCAGGCATATTCTTCTGGTGGAAGACGACCGCGAGATCGGCGGGCTGGTCAGTGGCCTGCTGGAACGCGAAGGCTTCACCCCGCGCCATGTCCGCTCCGGCAGGGAGATGGACCTCGCCCTGGCCGAGGCGCTGCGCGACAATCGGCCGGTCGATCTCGTCATTCTCGATCTCATGCTGCCGGGCGAGGACGGGCTTTCCATCTGCCGCCGGCTGCGGGTCGCCGGCAGTCTGCCGATCCTCATGCTGACCGCCAAGAAAGACGATATCGACCGCATCATCGGCCTCGAAATGGGCGCCGACGATTATCTACCGAAGCCATTCAATCCGCGTGAGCTGCTGGCCCGCATCCGCGCCATCCTGCGCCGCGCCGCGCCGGCAAGCGCTTTGCCGCCGCCGGCGCTTCCGCCATCCGCACCGGCGGCAGCGCCGGCCGCACCCGGTCCCGGCAGCCTGCCGCCGGCGGAGATCTTTGCTTTTGCCGGCTTCCGCTTCGATCTCGGCGCGCGGCGGCTCAGCCGGGGCGCGACAGAGATCGACCTCTCGACCGGCGATTATGAGATCCTGGTCGCGCTGGTGCGTCATCCACAGCGCGTGCTCAGCCGCGATCAGCTGCTCGATCTCGCCAAGGGACGCGCCTGGGAAGCCTATGACCGCTCGGTCGACGTGGCGCTTTCCCGCCTGCGCCGCAAGATCGAGGACGACCCGGCGCAGCCTTCCATCATCAAGACCATCCGCAATGCGGGCTACATGCTGGCCGTGCCGGTGGAACGGCTCTGACCGCCATGCGCGGAATCGGCCTTCGCATCACCATCATCATGAGCGTGTCGCTGGTCGTGCTGCTGCTGGCGACCATGGCGGTCTTCATCATCCAGCATCGCGGCGAGTCGCCGAGTTTTCGCCTGCCGTTGCCCGGCCAGGTCGGCGCCATCGCCGAGATGGTCGAAGAAGTGCCGGCCGACCGGCTGCCGACGCTGCTGACGGCGGTCAATTCCGACAATCTCTTCGCCACCGTGCAGGATGCCCCGCCACCCGCTTCCGGCAGCGCCCCCGCACCCGGCATCACCTGGCTGCTGCGGCGCTATATTACCGCCAGCAGCGGCCGCCAGATCCAGGCGATGTTCCAGCGCCCGGACAGCACGCAGAGCATCGGCCTGCAGCGCGACAGCGAGAGTGGCGAAGCCGTCTCCACCACCATGCCGCTGCGCCTCGTCGTCACCTTGAGGAACGGCCGCTATCTGGTGCTGGAAACCCGGCGCGCCGATCTCTCGCGCTTCACCGGCATTCGCCTCGGCCTTGCCCTGCTGGTAATCACGATCGTGATCAGCAGCTCAACGCTGCTGCTGCTGCGTCGCCAGGTGAGGCCGATCGAACAGCTCGCGAGCCAGGTGGAGCTGGTGGGCGCGGAGAAGCCCGGCGCCATCCCCGGCGCGCTCGATCCCGCCCAGCTGCCGGCCAAAGCCGGCCGCGAAACCCGCCAGCTCGCCGCCGCCATCCAGCGCATGCAGCAGCGCATTGCCGCCCTGCTCGCCGGCCGCAGCCGCATGCTGGCCTCGATCGGCCATGATCTCGGCACCTATCTCACCCGCCTCAGGCTGCGCAGCGAATTCATCGCCGATGGGACCCAGCGCGCGGCGGCGATCCGCGATATCGAGGACATGGATGCGCTGATCTCCGATACGCTGGTGCTGGCCGAGGTCGAGCAGAACCGCGAGCCGGTCCAGCCCTGCGATCTCGTTGCCCTGGTCCGCCGCCAGGTGGCCGGCTTCGAAAGCGCCTCTGCGTTGGGTATCGATGGACAGGAGGGCCGCTCGCCCCTGCGCTTCCATTGCGCCCTGGAGACACTGGAATTGCCGCTGCGCCCCGTCGCCATCGGCAGGGCGGTCGGCAATCTCATCGGCAACGCCCTGCGCTACGGCACGGAGGCCGACGTCACCTTGCGCCGCGACGGCGACGAGGCGGTGCTGCTGGTGGAGGATCGCGGACCCGGCATCCCCGCGGCGGATCGCGAGATCGTGCTGGAAGCCTTTCACCGTCGCGACAGCGCCCGCAACCTCGACCGGCGCGGCTTCGGCCTCGGCCTTGCCATCGTCAATGACATCCTGCACCAGCATCGCGGCACGCTGGCCTTTTCCGACCGGCCCGGCGGCGGCCTCACCGTGACCGTAACGCTGCCGGTCCGGCCATCGGCGTAGCCGGCAGCGCTTTTCATCGCCAATGTTACAAGCGTAGCTTGCCGCCCCCGTTCAGAAATACGGGCGTAACGGCGTTCGGCGATAAGGCCTTTGGTCGCATTATCGGTTCGATTGCACGCGTGGCACAAACAATCGGACAGCAGACAATCGGACTATCGCGGATCGGACAAATGCAGGCATGAAATACAGCAGACAGGACTTGATCCTCAAAGGGCGGGTCGGCGGTCGTTTCCGGCACCTCACCTGCCTCGTCTTAGCCCCGAACGCCTGAAGCGGGTCTGTGATGCCGTCTTCAGTGCCTGAGCCGCCGCTCGATGCCGCAAGCGCCGTCTTCAAGGAAATGATGGCGGAGACGACGTCCTTTCTTGCCGCGTTCCTCGATCAGTTGCCCCAAGCGCCGGCGTCAAATCCCTCCGCCGCCGAGGCGCACGCCTTTCTCGCCGACCCGCGCAACCGAGCCTTGCCGGCGGAACACGGGCGCCCGCTGAGCGAGCTCCTCGCCACCATCGGCGCGGCGGCAGAGATCGGGCTCAATACCGCGGGCGGCGGATATCTCGCCTTCATTCCCGGCAGCGGCCTGGTGACCGCCGCGATGGCCGATCTCATCTCCGGCGTCCTCAACCGCTACACCGGCATCGCCGCCGGCGCCCCTGCCCTGGTCGCCCTTGAACTCGATGTCATCCGCTGGCTTGCCCGGCTGATGGGGATGCCCGATGACGCCGGCGGCATCTTGACCTCGGGTGCCTCCATCGCGAATTTGTCGGCGCTGCTCTGTGCGAAGACAGCCTGCCTGCCGGATGATTTCCGCGCCGGCACCATCTATGCGACGGATCAGGCGCATCATTGCATTGCCAAGGCCCTGCGCCTGGCCGGCTTCCCGAAAGACGCGCTCCGGCTGGTTCCCGCCGATGAGCGGCTGCGGATGGATGCAAACGCCCTCCGCCTGATGATCGCCGCCGACCGCGCCCGGGGGCGTCAGCCCTTCTGCATCGTGGCGAATGCCGGCACCACCAATACCGGCGCCATCGATCCGCTCGATACGCTCGCCGATATCGCCCGGGCGCATCGGCTGTGGTTTCATGTCGACGCCGCCTATGGCGGCTTCTTCCGCCTGACGGATCGCGGCCGGCAGAAGATGAGCGGCATCGAACGGGCCGACAGCGTGGTGCTGGATCCCCATAAAGGATTGTTTCTGCCCTTTGGGACGGGTTGCCTGCTGGTCAGGGACAGCACCGCGCTGCATCGCGCCCATGCCGGCGACGATGCCGCCTATCTGCAGGACCTGGACGACGCGCTGGTCAATTTCGCCGATCACAGCCTGGAACTGACCCGCCCGAACCGCGGGCTTCGCCTCTGGCTGCCCTTGCACCTGCATGGCGTGGCCGCCTTCCGCTCAATGCTGGATGAGAAGATCGACCTGGCGGAGCAAGCCTATCGCGCCTTGTGCGGCATTCCGCAGATCGCCGTCTTCGGTGCGCCCGACCTCTCGATCCTCGCCTTCCGTTGCCGCTTGCCGCACGGCGCGGCCGATGCCGAGGACCGTGCGACCATGGAACTGACACGGCAGGTCAATGCCGAGGGCCGCGTCTTTCTCTCGACGACGCGGATCGGCGGGCGGGCCATGGCGCGGATCGCCGTGCTCAACCACCGCACCAGGACGGCCGATATCCTGGCCGCCGTCGACGCGATCGGTCGGGCGGCCGCCGCTTTGCCGCCAGATGCGGCCGGTTCTTCGACAACCGCATCATCCGATCGGTAGCGCCAGCCGGTCGGTCGCTGCAGCAGTGCCTGCTGCACCGGCATAACGATACCCTCGCCTTTCCGGATTCCTTGCCAGCGATGGCCTTATCGTGGCCGTCACCAGCCTCCCTTTGCCTTTCCGCGGCCCGTCCTTGCAATTATGGATCGATTGCTCCATATTTACGTTATGGAACGTATGATCCATAATTTGAAATCGTCCCGTCGCATTGCCTGAAATGCAATGAACAGAGGCCAAGCCATGGCAAGACCACGCGAATTTGACGAGGAGATGGTCCTGGAAGCTGCCGGGAAGGCGTTCTGGAGTCATGGCTACGAGGCGACCTCGACACGCGATCTGGCGGCCGTCACCGGACTTACCGCCTCCAGCCTCTATGCCGCTTTCGGCGATAAGGAGACACTGTTCCGCCGCGCCCTTGACCATTATCTCGCGGGCACGCTGCATGCGCGCATGCAGCGGCTTGAATCCGGCCCCTCGCCGGCGGCAGCGATCACCGGCTTCTTTCACGAGATCATCGAACGGAGCGTCGGCGATCGCGAGATGCGCGGTTGCATGCTCGTCAATGCCGCAGTCGAAGCTTCGCCCGGCGACAGCGGGTTTCGCGACGCGCTGGGTGATGAACTGGGCCACATCGAGGCCTTCTTTCGCCGCTGCCTTCTGCAGGCGCAGCAGCAGGGTGAGATTCCGCACCTGGAAAGCAGCAGTGACGAGGCAAGCCATCTGTTGGCGGTCTTGCTCGGCATTCGCGTCCTTGCCCGGATCAAGCCGGAGCGCAAGCTGCTGACCGCGGCTGCGCGCCAGGCGCTGAAGCAACTGCATCTGCCACCGCTCCCCGCCACGAAAACGACCCGGCCGGCGCGAAAGCCGTAACGCCGCGATCGCTTCCCCGATTCCTTCCCCTCGTCCCAACCCATCCCAGGAAGTCCCCGCCATGACCAAACGCACTTTCCTCGTCACCGGCGCCAGCAAGGGCATCGGCCGCGCCTTGTCGGAACGTCTCGCCGCCGCCGGCCATCATGTGGTCGGCATCGCCCGCGGGGCCGATCCCGGCTTCCCCGGCACCCTCGTCTCGCTCGACCTCAATGACAGCAAGACGGCAGGCGAGGCCTTCGTCGAACTTGCGCGACAGCATGATTTCGACGGCATCGTCAACAATGTGGGCTTGGCGAAATTGCAGCGTGTCGAGGAGATCGACCTCACCGACCTCGACAACATCATGCGCCTCAACCTGCATCCCACCGTCCAGACTACCCAGGCCCTGCTGCCCGGCCTCAAAGCCAAGGGCTGGGGCCGCATCATCAATATTTCCAGCCTCACCGTCCTCGGCATTGCCCAGCGCAGCGCCTACGCCGCCTCCAAGGCCGCCGTCAACACCTTCACCCGCATCTGGGCGCTGGAACTGGCGGAGACCGGCATCACCGTCAATAGCGTCGCGCCGGGACCGATCGAGACGGAACTCTTCCGCAAGAACACGCCGAGCGGCAGCGAGGCGGAGCAGCGATTCCTCTCACTCATTCCCATGCGTCGCCTGGGACGGCCGGAAGAGATCGCCGCCGCCATCGCCTTCCTGCTGTCCGACGAAGCCAGCTACATCACCGGCCAGACCATCTTCGTCGACGGCGGCGGCTCGGTCGGCAGGGCGGCGGCCTAAGACACGCGGCGCCGCCCTGCCGCCGTATCCGTTTCGCCGACATCATTTTCTCCCGGCGCCATTTTCTCCCGGCAAAGGAGGAATGGCGCTATACTGCGCCGGTGCCGATACCCATCTATCCCGGGTTCAGCGCATCATGGCCGCGCCTTGACCGGCGCGGCATCATCGCAGGCAGCCTTTTGGTTCATCGTGGAGCGGCATCATGCCGGCTTCTGCAGCAGCGATTTTGGCGGAAGACAAGGCGACCCTGCCGGAGGCGCCACGCCGGCATCGCATGGCCGCCGGCATCGCGGCATCGCTCGGTCTGCATCTCCTCGTCCTGCTGCTGATCGTCGGCGGCCTGCTCCAACCGCCGCCACCGCCGGTCCCTGACGACCTCGCCCTTCCGGTCGCGCTCGTGCGCCTTGGCGCCGGCACTCCGGCCTCCATGCATAGCCCCGCGACCGCGCATAACCCGCAAGCGAAGCCGCCGGCGCAGCGGCCGGCTCCGCCTGACTCGCCCGCTTCACCGCCCATCTCCGCACCGCCCGTCTCCGCACCCGCCTCGCCACCCGCGCCGGCCGCCGCGCAGCGGGCATTGGCCGCCGCCATGACGCGGCCGCGCAACGCGACGCCGCAACCGGTTGTGAAGGCAAAGACGGGGATGCCGATCGACAGCCGGCGCGCCGCGACGCCGGCGGATCCGCTTGCCGCGCGGCTGCAGCAATTGGCGCACCTGAAATCGACCGCGCTGCCGCAGCCGCCTGCCGCGAGCGCTGCTCCTGCCGGAGGTCCCGCCGAGCCCGCCGTCACCGCTGACGGCCTCGGCGTCGACGGCGCGCCCTCACCGCGCGCCACGGCCAGTGTCCGGGACTTCCTGCGCGCCCAGGTGATCCGTCACTGGAACCTGAAGAGGCAACCGTCACAGACGGCGGACTGGACCGTCTCGATCCATCTGCAATTGCGCCGCGACGGCTCCGTCGCCCTGGTGGAGATCGTCGACCCGGCGCGCTATCGCCTCAACCGCCCCTATTACGAATTCGCGCTCAGCGCCCGCAATGCCGTGCTGCTGGCCGCGCCGCTGGCGATCCCGCCGGGACAGTACGATCTCGTCAGCGATGTGGTGCTGCCCTTCAGCGCCAAGGATGTGCTGCAATAGGCGATGCGCCCCCCGGGGCGAGCTTATGGTCGCGTCACGGCAATGTCCGCGCCACCCGGAAGCCGGCATAATTCGACCAGTCGGAATCGGTCCCCAATGTATCGGCGCCGATGCGGCTCGCCGCCCGCACGAAGATCGGCACATTACTCCAGGAACCGCCGCGCAGCACATGCTTGCGGCAATCCCCCTGCAGCCAGGCACTGCCGTCATCCGGCGCGCCGACATAATTCTCGTGCCAGCAATCCTCGACCCATTGCCAGACATTGCCCAGCATGTCGTAGAGACCGAAGGCGTTGGGACCGAAACTGCCGACCGGCGCCAGCAGCCGGCCGTCCCATGCGCTGCCGCAGCCGTCGCAATTGGCGTGATCGCTGCCGATGGCGGCTCCCCACCAGCGCGCGGCCCGGGTGCCGGCGCGCGCAGCATATTCCCATTCTGCCTCGGTCGGCAGGCGATAGGGCCCGTCATCCAGTCTTCCGTGTCGAGAGATCGCCGCTGAAGGCAGGCCGCGGACCTTGCCGTTCAACCAGGCGATATAGGCTTTTGCATCCCGCCAGTTGAGACAGCTCGCCGGCCACAGCCGCGGGTCGCTGATACCCGGCGCATAAGCGAGTCCATGGCCCGGCGAATGCCAGCCCAGATTGAGCCGCGGATCGCACGGCAACGGTTGATAGCCGGTCTCGCGCAGGAAGGTCAGGAACTCTTCGCTGGTGACATCGTGCTGGCCGAGGGCGAAGGCACGGATCGTCACGCGATGTTGCGGTCCCTCAGAATCGAAGCGGCCCGGTTCGCCCCGCGGACTGCCCATGACAAAATCGCCGCTGGGGATCGCCACCATGACGGGACAGACGGTGCATTCGCGGAATTGCCGATCGATCTGCTCGGCCTGCAATCGGTTGGCCCCGCCCAGCGCGGCGACGATCAGCGGGCCGGCCGCCAGCAGCACCAGCGCCGCAAGACGCCGCATGCCCTGCCATGCGGTCCTCCGGCCCGAAATAGCTTGTCTTGAAAGAATCCGCTGTGGAAGAAGATGTGCCGACGGCGATCGATTTCGCCCAACCGAGGAAGAGGCCTGCCGCATGACGCTCCGCACCGTCCCAGCGTGGCGGCCATCGACAGCTTGAGGATCGCCCCCAACGACGCTGCCATCTGCCGGCCGACGCTCGCCTTTGCCGATAATGCAAAGCGGAGACAGGCCCCTCTCTCCGCCCATCGACACCGCTCCGGACAGGTTCCCGAGGGCATCGATCCGTCGGACTATATGGCTTCGGCGCCTGCTTGTGAAGCTGCGGATGGGCGGATCGAGGCAGGATGCGCGCCGGGCGACGCGCTACTGCATATATTTGCCGCCGTTGATCGACAGGGTCTCGCCGGTGATGAAGGCGGCATTGTCGCTTGCCAGGAAAGCGACACCGGCGGCGATCTCTTCCGGCTTGCCGAGCCGCGAAACCGGCACGGTGGCGACGATCTTCTCCAGGATATCGGCCCGCACCGCGGCCACCATCGCCGTATCGGTATAGCCGGGCGCGATCACGTTGACGGTGATGCCGCGCGCCGCCCCTTCCAGGGCCAACGCCTTGCTGAAGCCGATGATGCCGGCCTTGGCCGCGGCATAATTGGTCTGGCCGAATTGCCCGGACAGCGCGTTGATCGAACTGACATTGATGATACGGCCGAAGCGACGCTCGCGCATCGGCTCGACCACCGCCCGGCACATGTTGAAACAGCCGCCGAGATCGATATCGATCACCGAGCGCCACTGCTCCTTGGTCATCTTGTGCAGGATCGCATCCTGGGTGATGCCCGCGTTGTTGACCAGGATATCGATGGGGCCCAGATCCTTCGCCACCTGGACGGCCCCGCGCTGGCAGGCATCGAAATCCGATACATCCCATTCATAGACGGGCATGCCGGTCTCTTGATGGAAACTTGCTGCCGCATCGCCATTGCCAAAATAATTGGCGGCGACCTTGCAGCCGGCCTGTGCCAAAGCCTTGCAGGTCGCGGCGCCGATGCCGCTGACGCCGCCGGTGACGAGCGCAACGCGTGTCATGAAAAGATTTCCTGTCTGCGGGGAACGAGGACGAAGGGAACGGAACTCAGGCTTCGATGATCACCTTCAAGGCCTGGCTCTTCGACGCATGCTCGAAGGTGTCATAGGCATCGAGAATGCGATCGAGCGGGAAGCGGTGTGTGATCAGCTTGGTGGGATCGATCTTGCGCGACTGCACGGTCTTCAGCAGCATCGGCGTGCTGACGGTATCGACCAGCCGCGTGGTGATGGTGATGTTCTTGGCCCAGAGCCGTTCCAGATGCAGGTCGACCTTCATGCCATGCACGCCGACATTGGCGATTGTGCCGCCCGGCGCGATGATATCCTCGCAGGTGATGAAGGAGGCCGGCACGCCGACCGCCTCGATCGCCGTATCGACGCCACGCCCCTCGGTCATCTTCAGCACGGTTTCGACGGCCTTGCCGTCGGCGCCGTTGATCACCGCGGTGGCGCCGAAGCGCTTGGCGACATCGAGCCGGTTATCGTCAAGATCGATCATGATGATCTCGGCCGGGGAATAGAACTGCGCCGTCAGCAAAGCGGCAAGGCCGATCGGCCCGGCGCCGACGATGGCGACCGAACTGCCGGGTGATACCTTGCCGTTGAGCACGCCGCATTCGAAGCCGGTCGGCAGAATGTCGCTCAGCATCACCAGCGCCGCCTCATCGACGCCTTCCGGCAGGCGGTAGAGGCTGGTATCGGCATGGGGAATGCGCACATATTCCGCCTGGGTGCCGTCGATCTCGTTACCGAGGATCCAGCCGCCGGTGGTGCAATGCGAATACATGCCGCGCCGGCAATACTCGCAGCGGCCGCAGGCGGTGATGCAGGAAATCAGCACGCGGTCGCCGGGCTGAAAGGTCGTTACCCCCGCCCCCACCGTCTCGACCACGCCAATGCCTTCATGGCCCAGGATGCGGCCCGGCGCGCAGGTCGGCACGTCGCCCTTGAGGATGTGAAGATCGGTGCCGCAGATCGTCGTCTTGACGATCTTGACGACGGCATCGCCGGCTGCCTGGATTTCCGGCTTCGGCCGCTCCTCGACCGCCTTGCGGCCGCGGGCCTGATATACGAGCGCTTTCATCTCGCCTCCTGAAGAAGCTGGGGGGACCTCCACCGCGATGCGGGCGGATCCGCTTGACTGATGGCGCAACTCTATACCGGCCGGCCGCGGGGCCTTTGACCTGTGTCAAGAAAGCGGGAAAGACCGCCTTGTCGCGACAATGTCATATCGTCGCGTGTCACCTTCATGAAAGTGTCGTTGTCAGGAAATCTGCGCCTCGGCGCGCCGGCAACCGCTCGGCTGCGGCTTTGCCGGTTCAGGCCACCTTGGCGGCCTGCTGCGACCAGTTGTCCTGCTTCACCGCGCGGTAGATCGCGAAGGCGCCGGGCAGGTCCTTGGCGACATGCACCAGCTTCGAGGCGCTGGTCCATTGCTCGGCGAATCCACTGACCTTGCCATAAGAGTTGTCGAGCACGACATGGGGTATCTGCAGCAGCAGCGCAATGATATGCGCGTGCAGCCGATCGGTCAGGACGAAGCGCCCGGAGGAAAGCAACTGCGCTCCGCGCCGCAGCTGGCAGTTGGCGAGCGCATTGAAGAACTGGTACTTGCGCTCCATCGCCGAGAGGAAGGGGTTGAGCGGCATCGAGGAAACCTTGTTCAAGGTGCGCGCATGGCGGCGCAGCCGGACCCAGTCGCCGATCACGGCTTCCGGCGGGAAGTCCACCGCCGCGGCCGAGGCCTCGTTGCGCTCGCGGTCGGTACGCATCAGGCAGAAGAGATCGGTCGACGGCTTCACCGGCCGGGCCAGCGGCCCGAGATACAGCGCGGAATCTGGACAAAGCTCGACCGGACAATCGAAGTTGTTGACGGCTATCTCATAGCTGCGCCGGTCGCGCACGAAGAGATGGAACTTGCCGTGCCGCTCGATCGCCGCGGCGGTGCGCTTCAGCGCCTCTTCGCTGCCGAAATGCAGCGATTGCGGCAGCTGGATGATCTGCCGGTCGGGGAACTGCGCCAGCAGGGTTTCGCGGAACGCCTGGTGCGCCGGCCAGATATCGCCGAAATTGCCGCCGCCGTGAATCAGGATCGGCCCTTCCGGCACCGTCCGCCGCAGTTCTTCCGCCACATAATCGCCGAAGGTGCAGACATAGGACGGCCTGACGCCGCGCGCCGCCAGATAGGCGACCTCGCCCAGCCAGATGGCGCTGTCGCCGACATTGTCGTGTTTCGGGAAATCGACCAGTGCGAAAGATGCGAGATCCGGCAGCACCTGGCCCAGCATCGTCTCGATGCGATCCTCGAGGCTGGCGATCAAGGTTATCTCCTCGACATCCTGCATGCCGCGCTGTTGGAAGATGTTCCGCATCATATGGGCCCTCGCTTGACCGGACAGGATGACACGCCCGGTCGCACCCATTGCAGGCCCCCAGCAATCATGTCATCGGCGCGATATCCCGCGCAGCACCCTGAACGATCCCGGGCCGGCAAAGTTCCGCAGGTGCGAGAAACTATTCGGGCCTGCAAAACCGAAACGGCATCACGATGGCCCTGGGCTGTCTCGGCAGGAACCGCTGCCGCGCAGGCTTTGGCGCCCGCACCGCCCTCATGCGAATTCCGACTTGACCTGCGCTTTCTTCATCTCCGCCCGGGCGCGCATGGCGCCGAGCAGGCGGCGGCCGAGATGGATGCCGGGCCGCTCCACCCAGAGATGCAACATCCAGGCGCCGGCATAGACCAAGGGTACGACGATCGCGGCCGTGGCAAGGAACAGCGCCGCAGCCGATGCCGGATGCAGCAGCGTGATGATCGCCTGCATCACCGGCAGCATGACGAGCAGATGCAGCAGGTAGACGCCGTAGGAGCTGTCGCCGAGGAATGTGGCGAAGCGACCGCCGAGCATGGCCGAGAGCGCCGGAGCGATGCGGTGCAACCCGGCCCAGCGCGGCAGGCGATGGCAATCCGCGAGGATCGCCAGGCTCGCCAGGCAGGCGAGGCGGATCTCCGGCGCGAGGCCGAAGGCCGGCGCGCCGCGCACCGGCGTCAGGCAGATCACCGCGGCCACCGCCAGCAGCAGCAGGCGTTGCCATCCGACCGCCGGCAGCGAGGCCGCGACCAGCATGCCTGCGAGGAAGATCGGCAGCTTCAGCGCCAGCATCGACGGTTCCTGGAAGGCGGTGAAATAGCCGGGAAAGGCCTGCGACAGCAGATGGCAGGCCAAGGCGGCGCCGATCGCCGTGGCGATGAAGCCGAAGCGCGCGACCAGCAGCATCAGGAAGGGAAAGGCGGCGTAGAAGGCCATTTCCAGGCCGATGCTCCAATCCGGCAAGGCAGTGCGGAAGCTGTAGGCCGGGCTGAAGCCGAAAACGAAGCTGAGATGCATGGCGAGATTCTGCCAGCCGTCATCGAGATAGCGCGCATGTGCCGTGCCGGCGCCGGGCACGGCCGTGGCGATGACCCCGCGCGCCTCGCCCAAAGCGGGGCCGGCAAGAAGTGCGGCGATCAGCAGCAGGTAATAGAGCGGCGCGATGCGGAAGAAACGCCGCGTCCAGAACGTCATCCAGGTCGAGACGGCATGCCAGGGCTCGCGCGCGCGCCGTTCCAGATAATGATAGGCCATCAGGAAGCCGGACAGCATCATGAAGAGATCGACCGCGAGATCCGGCGAATGCACCAGCGGGATGCGCCAGCCGGACAGCAGGCTGGCATGGCCCAGCAGCACCACAGCGCGGCCAGGCCGCGCAAGCCGTCAAGGCACTCGATCCGCGCCGTCTTCATCCGCTGCTGTCGCTCCCGTCATTCGACTTCACCCGCGCTCCCCCTCCCGGCAGGACGGAACCGAAGCGCCGGAGGCAGTGCTGGCAGCAATGCCCCAGTCAGCAACGCCCGACCAGCAACAGCCCAGCCAACAACGCCCCGGCGGCGCATAAGGTCCCGGCGCGGCGATCAAATCTCGTGCGGCCGCTGAATTCACCGGGAGATGAACTCATGGGAGATGCCGCCATCGCGCGCCGGTGGCGATTGTCCGGCTCGGTGCCACTTTCGCCCGCCGCGCGCTGGTTTTTCCGGATGTGAGGTTTCCAAGTTAAGCGAAGGCCGCCCGTTTCCCGCATTGCCGGAGCAACCGGGCAGATTGGCTATATTCAAACGAATATTTCGCTGCTAGATATCGCGGCGGGAACCGGGCGCGGCCTCAGGCAATCGCGCCTTCTCCCTTCGCGGGCAGCAGACATATCGTCAGGTGCGAAACATGATCGGTATTTCACGCGTATCGGGCCGTCATCGCCATGCCGCCGGATCGAAGATACGGCTCCGCCCTACGCGGCTTTACCTTGCGCGCTTTCATATGATCGTTCCCCGCTCGGCGCTTGCGGGCGCGGCGCTCTTTGCCCTGTTGCCGAGCCTGCTGTTGCCGATGGGCAGTGGTCGCGCCGCCGCCGATGAGGCTCGGGCCTTCGTCGACGATGCCGGCCGGCAGGTCACGCTGCCGAAGACGGTCAACAAGGTCTTCGTCGCCGGCCCGCCGGCGGCACTTCTGCTTTATACGCTGGCGCCGGAAAAATTGATGGGCTGGAGCCAGCCGCTCGGCGAGACGGCCAAATCCTATATCGCCGCCCCCTATCGCGCGCTGCCGGTCTATGGCCGGCTGACCGGCCGTGGCCAGACGGTCGACGCGGCGACATTGCAGCGCCTGCATCCCGACCTCATCCTGGACGTGGGCGACGTCGATGCCGGCTATGCGGCGCTGGCCGACAAGGTGCAGCAGCAGACCGGCATTCCCTATGTGCTGCTGAACGGCCATCTCGACCACAGCGCCCTCACCTATCGCCGCCTCGGCTCCATGCTGGGGGTCGAGGCGCGGGGCGAGCAATTGGCGCTTTATGCCGAGCATGTCCTGCAGGCCCTGCCGGCCGCCATCGCCGAGCTGCGCGCCGATAGCGGCAGGACCGCCAAGCCCCGCCTCTATTACGGCCGCGGCGATGACGGGCTGCAATCGGCGGGCAAGAACAATATCAATCTCGAACTGATCGATCTCGTGGGCGCCGAAAACGCCATGGCCTCTCTTCTGCCCGGCAAGCTCTCGCAGACGACGATGGCCGAGGTCGCGGCGGCACAACCCGCTGTCATCCTCGCCCAGCAGGCGCGCTTTGCCGAGACGATCGCCATGTCACCCGATTGGCGAAAGCTGCCGGCCGTCGCCGCGCACCGCGTCTATCTCCAGCCGCTCGACCCCTTCGGCTGGGTCGACGATCCGCCCGGCGTCAATCGCCTGCTCGGGGCGCAATGGCTGGCGCTGCAGCTTTATCCCGGCTTGCACTGGAGCGATCTGCAGGCGACGGTGAGCACGTTCTATGCGCTCTTCTACCATGTCAGGCTTGACCAGGCGCAGCTTGACGCCCTGCTGCAGCATGCGGCGGCCCGCAGTTGACGCGCAGTTGAATGAAACAAGCGGAGGGCAGCCGGTCATCGCCGTCATCAAGGCTTCCGATGTCATGATCGGCATCGATTGAAGCTCTGCTGCCGCTCCCTGCGACTTTGTGACAAGATACTGGCAGCGCGCCGCCATTCGACCGAACAGGAGATATCGATGACGCAGGTCTGGCTGATTACCGGCAGCTCGCGTGGCCTCGGCCGCGCCCTTGCCGACGCGGTCCTGGCGGCAGGCCATTCACTCGTCGCCACCGCGCGCGATCCGGCCCGGCTGGACGACCTTGCGGGACGATACGGCACCCGGCTTCGGCGCGTGGCGCTTGACGTCACCGATGCCGAAGCCGCCGAGCAGGCGATCGCGACGGCGGCTACTGCTTTCGGCCGGCTCGACGTGCTGGTCAACAATGCCGGCTACGGCAATATCGGTTCCATCGAGGATACCAGCCTCGATGACATCCGCGCCCAGATCGAAACCAATCTCTTCGGCGTCATCAACGTCACCAAGGCGGCGATCCCGCTGCTGCGGCAACAGCGCAGTGGCCACATCATCCAGCTCTCCTCGGTCGGCGGCCGGATCGGCGCCATGGGCCGGGCCGCCTATTCCGCCGCGAAATGGGGTGTCGAGGGCTTTTCAGAGGTATTGGCAAAAGAGCTGGAACCGCTCGGCATCAAGGTGACGATCGTCGAGCCCGGCGGCTTTCGCACCGACTTTGCCGGCGCCTCAACCACCATCACTGCGGGCCGGCCGGAATATGACGCCACCGTCGGGGCCGCAGCACGGTTCCAGCGGGATTATAATGGCAAGCAGCCTGGCGATCCGGCGAGGGCCGCCGCCGCCCTTCTGCAGATCGCGGCGCTGGCGCAACCGCCCTTGCGATTGCCGCTCGGCAGCGACGCCGCCTTCGCCATTGAGCAGGCGGATCTGGCCAGGCTCGAAAGTGATCGCAATTGGCGCCCGCTCAGCCTTTCGACCGATTTTTCAACCTGAGATGGCTCCATATCCTGTTGTGCGGGTATCGCCGCGTATCGGTGCTGCGTCTCAAGCTCACATGGTCGTATAAGGTTTGCTCATCGACCGCGTCGCGATCCGCATGCCCCCAGGCCGCGCAGTCTGACCGATCAAAATCAAGTGTTCAACGCTCGGTCACGATTAGTTTTGTGTTACGACGATGAAGGCGCGCGCAAAATGTCGGCCAACTGCATCTGTTGCCCATGCCCCCATCCAGATGCGGGTCTTATCGGATAGGACAAAGGTAGACCAAATTGACCTCGCTGGTTTCACATGCTGAGCGAACGGGAATAGCGAGGTTTTATTCTTAATGGTGAGCGCCAGCGCCAGCGAAACGGAGCCCAGTCCTTTGTCCCAGGAGATGGATATCCTCCTGGTGGAGGACGAAGTTCTTAATCGGTGGCTTTTCGCCGAAGAGCTTCGCGCCGCCGGCTTTCGTGTCATCGAGGCGGGTTCCGCCGACGAAGCCTGGGCCTATCTCATGACCGGCGGAAAGGCCGACCTCGTCTTTTCCGACATCGTCATGCCCGGCGACATGGACGGCCGGGAGCTGTGCAAGCGGCTGAACGATAAATTTCCCGCGATCAAGATCGTCCTCACTTCCGGCAACTCCGGCCCGATGAGCGACGTTAAATACGAGCGCTTCCTGCAGAAGCCCTATCATTTCGATCACGCGATATGGATCATTCGTAAAGCGTTGAGGACTTAAGCGCCCGTGACACAACCGACAATTCTTATCGTGGAGGCGGATATCCTGATCCGCCATCCCCTGGCGCAGTATTTGCGCGAATGCGGCTATCAGGTGCTGGAAGCGATCGACGCAACGGAAGCGCATGCGCTGTTCGGCGCGCGGGAGGCTTCCATCGACATCGCCATGATCGATGCCAATGCCCATGCCGAGGCGGCCTTCGAGCTTGTGCGCTGGATCCGCCAGACCGCACCGGAGGTCGAGATCGTCATGGTCGGCTCCGTCGAGAAGGCGGTCAAGGAAGCGGCAGGGCTGTGCGAAGACGGCCCCGCCTTGACCAAGCCCTATCATCATCAGGCGGTGCTCGATCTTATCCAGCGCCGGCTGGCCGCGCGCAAACGCCGTCAAGACGGCGATAAATAGAAGCCTGCAGAGAAAAGGAATTGCGGCTGCTCGCGCTTTGTCCCGGCCGGAAAGAGGCATGGCGGCAAGGCGCCAAGCTGCCCGGATTGCCGCTGCGCGCCGTCTAGAGTCGGATCGCGCTCTACCGCGGCGCGCGCCCCTCGATCCACAGCAGCAGCGAATCCAGCGCCGGGCATAGGGACTGTCCCCAGTCGGTCAGGCTGTATTCGACCTTCGGCGGCACGGTCGGATGCACCAGGCGGCGCACCAGCCCGTCCGCTTCCATCTGGCGCAACTGCTGCGCCAGCATCTTCTGCGAGATCGCCGGAATCGCGCGCTCCAATTCGGAGAAGCGCTTGATCCTGCCACCGAACAGATTGAACAGGATGAGCAGCTTCCACCGCCCTTCCAGAATCTGCAGCGCCTGCGTGACACCCTCGGCCGCTAAAACCGGCGTATAGGCGGGGCGCGCCGGGGCGAGCTCACTTGCGGGTAAGGGGCTTACTTTTTTGTGCGTTCTTGTCATGGCGGCAGCTTATTCGCATCTTCCGGCGGAGGCAATTGCACGCCCCTTCTGACCGGATCGCAAAGAGGATCTCCATGCCGCTCGACCTTCCATCCTGCATCGCCCGCTATTTCGCCACCGAGAATATCCGCCGGGAAAACGTGCCGGATCCGGGTGCCTTGGCCGACTGCTTCGCCGAGGACGCCGTGATACGCGACGAGGGGCGGGAAATGACAGGCCTCGCCGCCATCGCCGCCTGGAAAGCCGCTTCCCAGCAAAAATACCGGTACAGTATCGAACCGCTCGAAAGCGTCGCGCGCGACGGCAAGGTCATCGTCACCGGCAAGGTCACGGGCAATTTTCCCGGCAGCCCGGTCGATCTGCATTTCGCCTTCACGCTGCAGGGCGACCGCATCGCCGCGCTGGAGATCGGCTGATGGACACGACCACCGCATTCTCCGCCGATCCGCAGGAATTCGCCGGCCGGCGCGTGCTGGTGACCGGCGGCACCAAAGGCATGGGCGAGGCGATCGTCCGGCGGCTGCGACGCGGCGGCGCCAAGGTGGCGACCACGGCGCGCGGGCCTCTGCCGGAGCGGCAGTCGCCGGATCTCTTCATCCGGGCCGACATCAGCAGTGCTGACGGCGTCGCGCGGGTGGTCGATGCCGTCACCGGCGCCTTCGGCGGCCTCGATATCCTGGTCAACAATGTCGGCGGCTCTTCCGCGCCGGCCGGCGGCGTTCTCGCTCTCAACGACGATGACTGGCAACGCGCCCTCGACGCCAATCTCTTCGGCGCAGTGCGGCTCGACCGTGGCTTCCTGCCGGCGATGCAGCGCCAGGGCCGTGGCGTCATCCTCCACATCTCGTCGATCCAGCGGCGCCTGCCGCTATTCGAAGCGACGCTGGCCTATGCCGCCGCCAAGGCGGCCCTGACCACCTATAGCAAGGGCCTGTCGAAAGAGGTCGGGCCGCAGGGCATCCGTGTCAACAGCATCGCGCCGGGCTTCATCGAAACCACCGCCGCGACAGCGCTGATCGCCCGGCTCGCATCTCAAGCCGACAGCGACGAGGAAACCGCCCGCAACGCGCTGATGGCATCGCTGGGCGGCATTCCGCTCGGCCGTCCGGGCCGGCCCGAGGAAGTCGCCGAACTGGTGGCCTTTCTCGCTTCCGATCGCGCGGCCTCGATCCATGGCGGCGAATATGTCATCGATGGCGGCACCGTGCCGGCAGTCTGAGCGAAGCGCGACCCGGCCTCAGCCAAGCCCGACGTGCTTGGCGCCCCGGCGGAACAGGGCCGCGGCATCGGCCGGGAACTGGAAGGTCTGCAGGAAGTCATCAACGCGGTAATGCGGCAAGGTCTTGTGGATGGCGGCAGCGAAGGCCCGCCCCTCCTCCACCCGTCCGGCGAGACCCAGGCAATGCGCCGCGATCGCCAGGATGATGACATGGGCGTTGGGGCGGGTCGCCGCCTTCAGCGCCCATTCCGCCGCTTCCTCGAATTGGCCGAGCCGCACATGCGACATCGCCCGCGCGCCCAGCATGCCGAACAGCAGCGGATCGAACGGGCTAAGATGGCGCGAATGGTCAGACGCGCGGATCGCCGCCCGGGGATTGCCGGATTGCGACTGCACGAAGGAAAGCGCGTAGTGGCCGAGCGCGAAATTCGGGCTGAGATCGACCGCGCGTTCCAGTTCAGCGAGCGAATCGGTCTGCCGTCCGCGCAGCCACAGCGCCCGGCCCATGGCCCAATGCGCCGCCGGATTGTGCTCGTCGACCATCAGGCTCTGGCTGGCGGTCTCGAAGGCGCGGTCGGTTTCCTGCTTGCGGTCGGCCCAATGCTGGAACGCGTTCTGCCAATGGGTGAAGGAAAGGCCGGCATGGGCGCGGGCGAAGGTCGGGTCGAGCCCGACTGCCTGCTGGAAGAAATGCTGCGCCTGCTCGTTGTCGCTGCGGGTGAAACGATACATGTGCCAGAGGCCACGGTGATAGGCCGACCAGGCGTCCAGCGAATTGGGCGGCAGCAGCACCGCGCGGTTGCGCTCCACCATCTCGATTTCGTTGGCGATGGAGGCGACGATGCGGTTGCCCATCTCGTCGAGCACGAGAAAGGCCTTGTCCAGCTTGTGATCGAAGACCTCGGCCCAGACGATCCGCGCGGTGCGGGCCTCGACCAGTTCGATCGAGATGGTGACGCGGCCATG
>DATLJB010000017.1:0-29242 GCA_035539075.1 Terriglobia bacterium | reverse complement strand
TTATCCATCTTCTTGCAGAGTGAACAACATGACTGATCACAATCACCACGGCGGCGGTTCGGAGCTCAGGGGCCGTATTAAGTGGTTCAATACGGAAAAGGGCTTCGGTTTCGTCTCGCCGGCTGATGGCGCTCCGGATGTTTTCTTGCACATCTCCGCGCTCAAGGATGCAGGACTGCAGGACGCCCCAGAAGGTTCGACAATCCATTGCGAAGTTGGCCAGGGACGTAAGGGGATCCAGGTGCTGCGCGTCATCACGCTGGATACCAGCACGGCGACACCGAGGGCACCACGTCGGCAGTTCCAGCCGCGAGACCGTGGCCATCACGATCGCTGACCTGACCAAGATCATTCGGCGATGATCGTTACAGCCGCGGTGCCGGTCGCCGCGGCTGTTATTGTTTATGCAATGCGCCATCGGTAGAAATACTTGGGCAGCGAGCGCTTCGGTTCACCTTGCACGGCCCTTCCGGCTGTGCAGGATAGGGCCAGCCCGAGTGAGTAAGCATAAGGTACCGGAATGGCGTTTGATCAACGGGATTTTCGTACGGCCCTTGGCCAGTTTGCCACAGGCATCACCGTGGTCACCGCCCGCTCGGCCGATGGCGAGCTTCTCGGCGTCACCGTGAATTCTTTCAACTCGGTCTCGCTCGAACCGCCGCTCATCCTCTTCAGCCTTGAACGCCGCGCGTTCAGCCTGCCGGCCTTCGAGACCGCTGGCGCCTTCGCCGTCAATATCCTGAGCGACGAACAAACCGCGTTGTCGCAGAATTTCGCCCGGACTCAGGGCGATAAATGGGCCGGCATCGCCTATGAGCATTGGGTCACCGGCAGCCCGATCCTACGGGGCTGTCTGGCCGCCTTCGACTGCCGCACCCATGCCGTCCATGACGGCGGCGACCATCGAATTTTCCTGGGCGAAGTCCTGCGTTTTGAGGCGCTGTCCGAAGGCGAACCGCTGATCTATTTTCGCGGCAGCTATACCGGCCTCAAATAATCCGCGTAACGCCCTAGGGTTGTACAATTGGCAGCTTCCGAGTACCCGCTTGGGCGATCGGCCTATGGCGGGCATGACGGTGAAAATTCGAGAAGAGTCGATCTCGGAACATAGGCCGGGCGGTGCAGCCTATCCTATGCACCTGTCAACCATTGGTAGGCAGCTTTCACCGAAGTTTAACCTTTATCCTAAATGCTCATTAGCTGCGCTGGGTTGGTAAGTCTGATCAGCTTGGAGTGGCGATAATGAAGGACCAGCGCTTGCCTGGGGAGGGCACTGCTTTGGACTCCGGTTCTTTTACCGCGGATACGGTCGATCCTCGTCTCGAGGCGATGCTGTCGATCAGCGCGCGCATGAATGGCTGCCTCTATCGCTGCAGCAACGACAGCGCCTATACGATGCTGTTCATCACCGACAGCGTCGAGCGCATGACCGGTTATCCCGCAAGCGACTTCATCAACAATCGCCATCGCACCTGGGTCTCCGTCTGCCATGCGGATGACACGCCGGCGGTTGATGCCGCGGTGGCGGCTGCGCTGGAAAAGCACGATCAATGGGATCTCGACTATCGCCTGATCGGGCGCGATGGAAATGAAATCTGGGTCCATGAGACGGGCGGCGGCGTATTTGGCCCCGACGGCGTCCTGCAATATCTCGAAGGGGCCATCATCAATGTGAACGATCGCAAGCGGCTGGAAACCGAAGTGCAGAGCATGCTCGATCGCATCGCCGTCATCAGCAACTCGATCGTGAAGGATACCACCGCCATTCTCGATGTCTTGCGTGCTTTGAAGATGCTGGCCCTCAATGCCCGTATCGAAGCCGCGCGGGCGGGCGAACAGGGGCTGGGCTTTGCCGTCGTCGCGCAGGAGATCAAGTCGCTTGCCACGCTGACAGGGGAGTCAGCGGAACGCATCACCAGCTTGATGAGCGAGCTTAACAGCGTGCTGACGAAGCAGAACGCGACGCATCGCTGAAGGACGGACAGCGCTCTACTTATCGCGCAATAGGGCGTCGGAAACCTCAGGCCTTCGGATAATCGATTCCGACGACCTCCAGATCAATATCGCCTGCCGGCCGCTTCCAGGTGACGATTTCGCCGATCCTCGCGTCGCTCAAGGCGAGTGCCAGCGGCGAGACCCAGGACAGCTTGCCATTGGCCGGATCGGCCTCATCCTCGCCGACGATCTCGAAGCGACGGCGTCGCTCGTCATCGCCCAGCGTATCGACGATGGCGCCGAAGGCGACATGGTCGCGAGGCTGCACTTTGAGGTCGATCAGGATCGCCCGGGCAATTCTCTCGCGGACATACCGCAAGTTCCGCTCCAGAACGGAACGCTGCTGGCGATCTACCAGCTTCCCATCGGCGCCGACGGCGCCCGCAACGGGACGTCCCAGTTCGGTCAAGGCCGCCTCGATTTCCTGCAACTGCTGCTGCAACTGGACCAGGCCGTGTGGCGTCACGTAGTTCGGATGTGGGCTGTGCACGCGCTCCGGCACTTCGTCGGCAATGTTGTCTTCTTCTTTTACGAATGCCCGGCTCATCTCTTCATGCTCCCTGGAGGTCGCCCTGTTTGCCAAATTCAGGGATCGAACGAAACAAAATTCGCGGCCCGCCCTGCCCGCCAACACGGGTCGTCCTGCCGAAGCATCCGGCTTTGCGCAGCGGTCTGTCAAAACGGGCGGGCCCGTCGCAGCGCCGCCGGCCAGCGACTTCCCCTCGGTCCGGCAATTTAGGGGGGCTATGCATAGCCGGCACAGCGCTCTGCCTGGGTTTCATTGGACCCAGCCCGCATTATCCCGCTAAAACGGCTCCTGTAAAAGCCTGTCGTTCCCCTAGGGCAGAGGGAAGCGGCGGCGATCGCAGGCATTTTGGGGGCGCACGATGCAGCAGAGTGATGTCGTCATTATCGGCGGTGGTGTGGTCGGAAGTTCCGCCGCGTATTTCCTGGCCAGCCAGCCAGGGTTCAAAGGCTCGATTACCGTGATCGAGAAGGACCCCACCTACAACTCCGCAGCCACGCCTCGTTCCGCCGGCGGCATCCGCCTCCAATACTCGACCGCGGAAAATATCCAGATCTCGCAATTTGGCGCCGCTTTCATCAAATCGATCGACGAGCATCTGACCGTCGACGGCGAAAGGCCGGGTATCCAGTTTCATGAGAACGGCTACCTGTTTCTGGCCACGTCTGCGGGGCTCGACGTTCTCACCGCCAACCAGCAACTGCAGCAGAAGCTGGGAGCCGCCACCGAACTGCTGCAGCCGGACGCCCTCGCGCGCAAGTTCCCTTGGCTGAACGTCACCGATCTCGCCGGCGGTTCCTTCGGCCCGGTCAATGAGGGCTGGCTGGATCCTTATTCGCTTCTGCAAGCTTTCAAGCGCAAGGCGCGGTCACTCGGCGTCACCTATCTGCATGACGAAGTCGTCGGCCTCGACCATGGCAACCATCGTGTCAGCGCCGTCACGCTGAAATCCGGTGGCAAGATCGCCTGCGGCACCGCCATCCTGACCGCAGGCATACAGGCCGCGACCATCGCTGGCTTCGCCGGCATCGACCTGCCCGTGCGGCCGCGCAAGCGCTTCATCTATGTCTTCGATTGCAAGGATGATATTCGTACCGCGCCGCTGACCATCGATCCCACCGGCGTCTGGTTCCGGCCGGAAGGAGCCGGTTTCATCGCCGGCGTCTCGCCGGCGGAAGACCAGGACCCGGACTGCACGGATTACGAACTCGAATATACCCTGTTCGAAGACCTGATCTGGCCGACACTTGCAGAGCGTGTGCCCGCCTTCGAAGCCATCAAGATGTCGAGCGCCTGGGCTGGTCATTACGACTACAACACGCGCGATCAGAACGTCATTATCGGCAAGGCGCCGCAGGTCGAGAACCTGCTGATCGCCAGCGGCTTCTCCGGCCACGGCCTGCAGCAATCCCCCGCCATCGGCAGGGCTCTCAGCGAATTGGTGACCTTCGGTGCCTACCGGACGTTGGATCTCAGCCGCCTCGGCTACGAGCGGATCCTCACCGGCCAACTGATCCAGGAAGCGAACGTCGTTTAGAGCCGCCTTCACCTTTCCGGTGGAAGCAAATTTGCTTCCACCGGAAGCAATCCCGCTCTAGGCTGAGCCATGCGTTGCGCTCCATCGGAGAACCCGTCATGGCCAATACCGCTCTCATTTCCATCATCTGCGCCGACCATGCCGGATTGATCGCCGATGTCACCGGCCGACTCTATGAGCTCGGCGTCAATCTCGGCGACACCACCTTTGCAGTGCTCGGCGGCGGCGCCGAATTTACCCTGGTGGCGAAACTGCCCTCGGCGATGAGTTCGGCGGAAGTCGAGCAGGACCTGCACGGCCTGCCCGCTCTCAAGGACGCCAAACTGACGGTGCAGCCTTTTCAATATCGCGAAAGCCACGACGACAGCGCGCAGATTACCCACCGCATCGAAATCAGCGGCGATGACAGCCCCGGCCTTATTGCCCGGCTGAGCGAGGTTTGTCGGCAATATGGCGTCAATATCGTACGCCTGAATTCTGAAAGCGCCCCCTCAAGCAGCGGCGCCCGCTTCGTGCTGCGAATGGCCGCCTTCATCCCCGCGGACAAGGCAGCCAGCTGCATGGCAGCCGTCGCCAATACCGCCGGCCAGATGCATCTGAAATGTCTGTGGCAACAGGTTTCGTGAAGCGGATCTGATACGGTGCCACGCCTCCAGCGAGCACGGCAGCCGATCCGTCATGATGCGGGCGAGTTGAGCCGCCCCCGGCGGCAGGTCTGCAAGTCCTATGGCTTCGGACATTGCAGGTCCTGCTGTGCAGCCTTGACGTCCATCGTATAGCGCGGGCGATCGGCACACTGGCTGTTGTATTTCGCGACCAACGCATTCCATTCGTCGACCTTGGTATTATAGGCCGGTCGCAAATCGTTCTGGACCAGGGTCCGGAGATTCTGCTGCTGGGCCATCAGATCCTTCAGCACCTGTTGCCCCACTGTGTCCTGAGGCGACAAATTGCTTCTCTGCTCCATGACCTGCTGATCGATATTGGCGAGTTCCTGCTGCCGTTCGTTCAGCAGATCCTGGCGCAGGGCAAGGTCGTCATGATCGGCGGACATCTGCTGCTCGATACAAAGGCAGTCGCGTAGCTCCGTCACGCTTAGCGGCGTGCCGGAGCCGGCAGCCTGAGCAACCTGCAACGAATCGGCGCTGGCCGAGAGGCCGCCCGCCAAGCCAATGCCGCATAAGCCGAGAGCCAAGGCTGCCGCTGCCGGTAATGCGGACCTGGCGACACCGCGGGGCTGGTTTCGCGGTTTTTGCATTGCTCCTCCTCACTTTCGGATGAAAGCGGCATGTTCAAGTAAGGCAGAAGTATGGCAATCTTGCCGCCGCTTGAACAGCCGTGTGGAGATGACATGCATGTGATCGTCCTGGGGGCCGGGCTGATGGGGGTGACATCGGCCTACTACCTGGCCAAGGAAGGCCATGAGGTGACCGTGGTCGACCGGCGCCCCGAGGTCGCGATGGAGACCAGCTTCGCCAATGCCGGGCTGATGACCCCTGGCCATGCTTCCGCCTGGGCCAGCCCGCGGGCGCCGATGATCCTGTTGCGCTCGCTCTGGCGCGGCGACACATCTCTTCGTTATCGCCTGAAGCTCGACCCGCGGATGTGGGGATGGACCCTGCAGTTCCTGCGCAATTGTACGGCGGATCGCAACCGCGCCAATACCTTGGTGAAACTACATCTCTGCCTGCACAGCCAGAAGGAAACAGACCGCATCACGCGAGAAACCGGCATCGCCTGGGATCGCATCGCCAAGGGCGCCTTATACCTGCATCGCGACAAGGACTATCTCAAATCCGCCCAAGCCAACTTCCCCATGATGCAGGACGTCGGCGTCAAACTGCGCGCCATCGACGTCGACGAGATCATCGCCCTGGAACCGGCTCTCCAGGCGAGTCGCGACAAGCTGGTGGGCGCCATCTATGTCGAAGGCGATGAAAGCGGCGATGCGCGCAAGTTCACCATGGCGCTGGCCGAAGTATGCCGCGGTCTGGGTGTCACCTTTCGCCTCGGCGAACGAATCGAGCGGATTGACGGTGACAGCGAGGCCATTTCCGGAGTCGTCACCGGCGAAGGCATCTTAAAGGGCGACGCCTATGTTCTGGCGCTGGGCAGCTACAGCCCGCAACTCGTGCGGCCGCTCGGCGTCAAGCTGCCGATCTATCCGGTCAAGGGCTACTCCCTGACCCTGCCCATTCGTGATCCCGCCGCGGCACCGACCATTGGCGGCGTGGACGAACTTAATCTGGTTGCCTTCTCGCGTCTCGGCGATCGCTTGCGACTGACGGGAACGGCGGATTTCGCCGGCTACGATACCGAATTCGAGGCGCATCATTTCACCCATATGCTGAAGGTCGCCCGCGAACTCTTTCCGCAGGGGGGCGCTTACGACCAGCCGAGCTATTGGGCCTGCCTGCGACCGATGACGCCCGACGGCCCGCCGATCATCGGCGCCAGTCCGGTCCGCAATCTGTGGCTGAATACCGGCGCCGGACATATGGGCTGGACCATGGCCTGCGGCATGAGTCAGATCCTGAGCGACCAGATGGCAGGCCGCAAGCCGCTGCTCGACGACCGTCCCTTCAGTCTGGCCCGTTACGGCTGATGGCAATACTGGCGACGTTCAGACGGCCAGAGGCACGGTAAACAGCCGGCCCCATTGCGGCAGTTGATCCTCAATGCCGGCGAGACGCAGGCAATGCCAGGCCAAGGCATGGTTGGAGGAGGTCACGGGCTTGCCCAACTCGCGTTCGAGGTCGGCGGCAATATCGACCAGACGCAGGCTGGTGCAGGAGACGAAGACCGCATCGACCGCCGGATGCTTGCCGAGTTCGAGCGCCGCAGCGCGCAGCGAATCCAGGCTGATCCGCGCCACTTCATTATCGTTCTCGTGGTTGAAGGAACCGATAACGGGGACTTCAAGTCCCTGCGCCTCGACGTGGCGACGCAGCATCTGGTTGACGGAGTCGATATAAGGCGTCAGCAGCGCAATCCGTCTGGCCTTAAGCGATTTCAAGCCGGCAACGGCCGCCGTGATCGGCGTCGTGCAGGCAACACCCGGCCGCGCTTGATGAATTTTGGCGAAGACATTCTCCTCGCCGATGACGACGGCGCCGGAGGTGCAGGCATAGGCGACGACATTGAGATCGAGGCCCGGCAGGATGACGTCGGTCGCTGCAGCGATCTCCTTCTCCATCTCCTTGAGTGTCGTCGGATTGATGGCGATCGGGCTGGGAATGCGGCTTTGATAGAGAGCTACACCGTCGAGCGTGAAGATGCGCCGACATTCATATTCCAGCGTGTTGTCGGTGGCGAGAACGATCAACCCGATGCGCGCCCGATGGGCGATGCCCTGATCCAGCTTGAACGGCAGATGCATGCGATTTACCAGCAAGCCGTCGGTAGGCGAAGTCTGCATCGCCACAGTCATTTGCGATCTCCCAGCACTGCTGCCGTATACTACGCAAAATAGAGTCGCAGCGCCCGGCACTCGTCGTTATCATTGTTAACGGAACCGAGTATATCCTGTTCGGGTTGTATCGTCACGAGGCGCCTTGATCCGTCGCAGGAATAGCCAGGCATCGGTGATGGCGTGAACAGGAGTTCGATATGAAGAGAAAAAAGACCACAAAAGCCGCTGGTCCGTTGGTTTTCCCCTTCGCCCCGGCTGTTCGTGGTCGTAGCGGTTGGGGATTGGCTGGGATCGTTCTTGCCGGCCTCGTCCTGGGCCAGCTTCAGCCCACCCTTTCCTGGGCGCAAAGCGATCCGACCCCTGGCAACCCGCCACCTCCCGGGAGCGAGAACGAGGCCATTCCAGTTGGCGTCGGCATTCTCAACGCGACGACCTATCAGGCGATCGCCAAAGGCAGCGGCTTTGACACCGTGGTCCGCAATCCGACCGATCCGACCGGTTCAGCCCTGGATAATGCAGTCCTGGAGCGGGTCAATCAGGAACTCGTGGCGCGCGGCTACAAAGTCGACCATGAGGCCGAACTCGTCATGCTGGTCGGTGGCGATCTTGTCCGCGGCACCTCGAAGGACGCCGTTGTCGACCAGATCAAGGGGATCACCCCGCCGCCGCAAAAGCAGGGCAATGTCTTTTCGACCAACGGCAACACGCTTTTGACCCGCACACCGCCCGATCCGCATCCCAATATCTTCCGCATCAGCCTATCGGTTTATGACCGCCAGACGGGCACCTATGTATGGCGTGGATCGATCGATCGCGGGACGTCCAATCTGACGCCAGACCAGGCCACCGATCACATGGTACCGCCGCTCGTCGGCGCCATTGGACAGACCGAGAAGGATCGCAAGGTAGAGATCGGCACGACCCAATAACCGGCCCCGGTCTTCGGCCGCCGCATCATCTCCTTCTGCCCTTCTGTCGGCATCTTCATGGGGCGTGGCCCCGTTTATCTTCAGCCGGCGCGGGTGTTTTTGCAGAAATCAACCCACGGCGAATGCAAGGGCGCCCAACGCAAAGCCAAGTTGCTGGCGGTCCGGGCGAACCGCTAGACTTGTCCGGATCATTGCTGTGCACAGCAGAGAACGGCCTACAGGGGAGCAAGCTTAATGGGCGCGAATCAAATTGGCGGACACGCCGCGATCAGCATTCTGGAAACCTATGGCGTCGACACCGTCTTCGGGATTCCGGGCGTACATACGCTGGATCTCTATCGCGGCATCGCTGACCGCAAGATGCGCCATATCGGGGTCCGTCATGAACAGGGCGCCGGCTTCATGGCGGACGGCTATGCGCGCGCTTCCGGCAAGCCCGGCGTCTGCTGCCTGATCACTGGGCCCGGCCTGCTGAATGCCGCCACGCCGATCGGCCAGGCTTATTCAGATTCGGTGCCGGTGCTGGTCCTGTGCAGCGTCAATGCCAGCAAGGATCTCGGCAAAGGCCGCGGACGGCTGCATGAGATCTCCGACCAGCGTGCCGCCATTGCGCCTATGACCGCCTTTGCCCGCACCATTTACAAGGCCAGCGAGCTGCCGCAGGCGGTCGCCGACGCCTATAAGGTGTTCGAGACCGGCCGCCCGCGCCCGGTGGTGCTGGAAATGCCCCTCGACATGCTGTCGGCACCCGCCGATCTCGGCCGGCCGCAACGCGAAAGAGCCGCGGCGCCACAGCCGAGAGCCGAAGACCTCGCGGCGGGCCGCACCTTGATCGACGGTGCCAAGCAACCCCTGGTGATCGCCGGTGGCGGCACGGTCGACTGTGCCCCTGCCCTGCGCGCTTTCGTCGAGAAGATCGGCGCTCTTTGCGTCACCACCACAGCCGGTAAAGGGGTGTTTCCGGATTCCCACCCGGCCTCCTTGGGCAGCACCCTGTCGCTGCCCGCCACCCAGGATTATCTCGCCAAGGTCGATTTAGTGATCGCCATTGGCACCGAACTGGCGGAAACCGATTCCTGGACCGACTTTGTGACCTTTGGCGGCAAGCTGATCCGGATCGACATCGATGCCTATACCCTGACCCGCGATTACACGCCGACGGTCGGCCTGCTGGCGGAAGCCGATGCAACGCTGACGGCCTTGACGCCCCTGGTCGCCGCCGGGCGGCAACCCGATCTGGCGAGCGCCGCCCGCATCCGCCAGCAAAACCGCGCCGGCCTCGCCCCGCTCCAGCAAAAGCATGCCAAAGTGCTCGATGCTATTCGTGCCGCAGTGAAGGCGGACGGCGTCATCGTCACGGACATGACCCAGATCGCCTATACCGCCAATACCTATTTCCCCTGCGAAGAACCGCGCACCTGGCTGCATCCGGTCGGCTTCGGAACCCTGGGCTACGCCATGCCGGCGGCGATCGGCGCCAAGATCGCCTGCCCCGACCGCGAGGTCGTGGCGATCGCCGGGGATGCCGGCTTCCTGTTCACCGTCCAGGACCTGGGAACCGCCGTCGAGCAGAACCTGCCGATTCCGATCATCGTCTGGAACAACGATCTGCTGGCGCAGATCCACATGGACATGGTGCGGCTGGAAATTGGCGAAATCGGCGTGCGGCCGCGTAATCCCAACTACCTCGCTCTGGCCGAAGCCTTCGGCTGCAAGGCGGTCAAGCCGGACAGCCTGGCGGCCATCACCAAGGCCATCCAGGACGCATTCAAGGCCGATGGCCCGACCTTGATCGAGATCCACGAAAACGCGCCGTTCCTGGCCTGAGTTCAGGAATGGACACCGGCGGCAATGTTTGCCGATTGTCGCCGGTATCGCACTCCCGGCGGGCGATAGCTGCCTAATTCCTTAATAAATATTAACAGAATCGGGAAGAATCCTCCCTGAATCGCCGTGCCACCCCTCGCTCCATCTGGCATAGGATTTGCTGTAACCCTCCTGGCACTTCAAAACTGAGGAGATACGCCATGGAGATTGCATTGGCCGAGCGGCTCGATATGCCGCCGCAGATGACCGACGAGGAGCAGCGCACGCTCTGCTTCAAGCTGTTCAACGCCTTCTGGAACGATGCCGGTAACCGGGGCATCCCCTTTGATACGGTGGGGACCATGGCGATCTCGGCTGCTTTGTTTGGCCTCGTCGCCAAGCACGGCACCGAAACGACCGCTGAATTCCTGGAAGATCTGGCGAAGACCGTGCGCGAAGGCGCATTTGAGATGCAGCAGCAGACCCACTAAGGGTTCTGCTGCATCGGATCGTCTGAACTAGGCCGATGACCGCGTGAGCAACGCGCTCGTGCCGGGAGTCACCCGGTACGTGAGCTGTGTCACGCGCCCGTCGCTGCCGGTTCGCGGCCCATCGACATAAGATCGCGTCGGCGTTATCAAGCTGCGAGTATCAATGGCTCGTCCTTGGCGTAGCTTGTTCATTTGCTGTCGGGTGATTTTGTCGATGCCGAATAGACTCTCGAACGCTTCCCGCCTGGGCTGGCTCGCCTATTGCCTCCGCGGCTGCCTTGCTGCCGCGCCCGTGGTATTGATGGCTTGTACCCAATCTTCGACGACAGCCGCAGGGGACATGGCCGAGGTGCACAAGGCCCTCGCCGAAGACCGCCTGTTCGATGCTTTTCGCGAATTGCTCGATCTCGCCAAGGAAGGCAATCCGGAAGCCCAGTATGAACTGGCCGGCTTCTATCACTATGGCCGCGTCGGTGCCGCCAACTTTCCCAAGGCGCGCGACTGGTATCAACGCGCGGCGAACCAGGGCAATATCGACGCCATGATCGGTCTCGCCGTGATGAACGGCAAAGGGCTCGGCGCCCCCGCCGACAAGAAAACCGCAGATAAGTGGCTGATCATCGCCGGCAACAGCCAGAAACTCAGTCCCGACGCAGCGGCCAAGGTCGCCAGCGCCCGCGCCGATCTCGAACAGGATCTGACGCCGGCTGAAATCACCGCCGCTACGGCTGAGGCGCAGTCCTTCGTACCGAAGCCGGAGCACTAAAGAAGCGGCGCGTCCGTCTGCTACCTCGACACATCCGATTGCCGCCGCCGCCATGGCGCTGATATCTTCTGCGCCGATATCGGAAGTCATCAGGGGGAATCATGATCACCATCATCAAGAATGCGGCCGCTCAACCCAGTGGAAAGCTGGAAGATTGGGGTCCGGTGGTGCAGCCGATCGGCGACGTCATCTCCAAATTGCGCGGCGTTACGGCGACAAATGCGGAGGCCGGTGAACCCGATGTCGGCATCTGGGAATGCTCGCCGGGCAAATGGCATCGCCAAATCAAGACCGCCGAGTTCTGCCACTTTCTTGCCGGCCGCTGCACCTTCACCGCGACCGATGGGCAGAAGATCGAGATCGCGGCCGGAGACGCGCTCTATTTTCCGGCCAACAGCCTCGGCGTCTGGGACGTCCATGAGACCGTCCGCAAGGTCTATATCCTGATCGGCTAAAACGAGCGCGCTCTAGGAAGCCTTGGCCGCACGCGGCTGCAGGCCGCACCATTGCGCCATGAAAAGCGCGATGGTGCGGGTGACGTTGCGCATCGAATGCAGGGAGACGCGCTCGTCGAAGCCGTGAATGTCGTGTGCGACCGGCCCATATACCAAAGCGGGAATGCCCGCATAGAGGCCGAAGAAGCGCGCATCCGTGGTGGCGGTGAGCGATACATCCCTGGGGTCGTGGCCCGTTACCAGTCGATGGCTCTGGCGCAGGCAAGCCTGCGCCGCCTCACCGCCGGTGACGATATAAGGCTCCGCCTGGAAACCGTGATAGACCACCTCCGGCGGGTTGTTGGCGAGGAAATTATGTCCCTGCGCCGCCTGCCGGATTGTCGCCTCGACATCGCGCCGCACCTGGTCGAGCTCCATGCCGGGATAGAAGGATATCCGCATATCGAACGTACACCAGGCGGGAACGCTCGAGGTCCAATCACCGCCTTCGATCTTGCTGACGACAAAATTGATCGGGTGCGGATGATCGCTCCAATGTGCATGCGGCTGCGCATTCCACTTGGCTTCAAGCTCGTGCAGGGCGGCGATAATGGGAAAGCTTGCTTCGATGGCATTGGCACCGCTGCCGGCCCAGCCGACATGGGCGGGACGCCCGCGCAGCTTCACCTGGAACCACATGACGCCAAGCTGCCCGGCAACGAGGCAATCGTTCGAGGGTTCCGGGATGATGGCGGCATCGGCGCGATAGCCGCGCTGCAAGCAGGAAAGCGCACCATTGCCGGTGCATTCCTCTTCCGTCACCGACTGGAAATAGACCGGCGCCGCCGGCTGCAGATCGAGCCGTGCCAGCGCATCGAAAGCCGCGAGAGAGCAGATCAGGCCGGCCTTCATATCGCCACCGCCCCGGCCAAAAAGCCAATCGCCGTCGCGCCAGGTTTCAAAGGGCGGACGCGTCCAGAGTTCCAGCGGCCCCACCGGCACGACGTCAATATGGCCGTTGAGAATCAGCGAGCGGCCGGCGACCGAGCGCGGACGGTGCGCGCCGACGACATTATAGGCATTGTCATAGGATACCGTGACCGGCGAAAAGCCCGGCAAGTGCCTGATGTCATCGAGATCGATGCGCCATTGATCGACATCGAAGCCGCGCCGCCGATACTGCTCCGCCATGAAATCCTGCGCCGGCGCCTCCTGGCCGCGCAGCGAGGGGAAGCGTATGGCCTCTTCCGTCAAGGCACATTGCCGCTCGAAACCGGCATCGACCGCAGCGACGATCCGCTGCACAAGTGTCGGCTCCAGATGACCCATCGTCTCAGCCGTCATGGCACTCCCCTCGCCCGCACGCCTCAGAACAAAGCGATTAATCGACCGGAACCAGCGAGCCGGTCTCAGCCGGCCTTTTTCGCCGTGACTTCAATCTCGATCTTCATGCGGGAATCGACCAGGCCGCAGACGATCGTCGTGTTGGCGGGACGGATATCGCCGAAATACTCGCCGAAAACCGGTGCTACCTTGGTCCAATCGGCGGCATCAGTCAGGATATAGCGCGCCCGCACCACGTCCTTGAGGCTTGCTCCCGCCTGTTCGAGCGCTGCCTGGATGTTGCGGAAAGTCTGGCGCGTCTGTTCAACGATATCGTCCGAAATCGACATCTTGGCGTAGTCGAAACCGGTCGTTCCGGAAACGAAGATCCAGTCGCCATCAACCACCGCGCGGGAATAGCCGGCGGTCTTTTCAAAGGCGGAACCGGAGGAAATCAGGCGGCGTGTCATATCAATTCTCCCCAATCTTTCTGTCTTTTCTGCTCGTCAGGCTTTACTCGCGGCGGCGCCATAGACCCGTTGTGGCCGGCGGTCCTGCACCTCGGCAACGGCGATCGCACTGACATTGACGATCCCGCGCACTGAAATCGACGGTGCGAGAATATGCACCGGCTTGGCCGCGCCCAGCAGGATCGGCCCGATGGATGTACCCTCGCCCAGATAGCGCAGCAGATTGAAGGTGATGTTGGCGGCGTCGAGATTGGGCATGACCAGCAGATTGGCCCGCCCCGTCAGCCGTGAATTGGGAAACAGACGATCGCGCAGCAGCTCGCTGACCGCCGAATCCCCTCGCATCTCGCCTTCGACCTCGAGGTCCGGATCCTGTTGCAGGACGAGGCCCAACGCGCGGCGCATTTTGCGGGCGCTATCGGAATTCGACGCGCCGAAATTTGAATGCGACAGCAGCGCCGCTTTCGGCGCCAGGCCGAAGCGGCGGATCATCTCCGCCGATAGCAGCGTGGTATTGGCGATATCCTCGTCGGACGGATCCGGGATCACTTCGGTATCGGCGATGAAGAAGGTACCGGTCTGCATGATGAGGCCGGTCATGGTGGCATAGTTGCGCACACCGCCCGCCTTGCCGATGATGTCGTTGACGTGTTCCAGATGGCGGTGGAAGCGCCCCACCGTGCCGCAGATCAAGGCCTCGGCTTCGCCGCGCTTGACCATCAGCGAGCCGATCACGGTGTTGCGGGTCCGTACGATGGTGCGGGCATCATCCGGCGCGATGCCCTTGCGCTCGGTCAGGCGATGATAGTGGGTCCAATATTCATGATAGCGCGGATCGTTTTCCGGGTCGCAAAGCTCGACCGTCTCACCGATCTTGATCCGCAGACCGAGACGCTCGATCCGCTTTTCCACGACGGCGCGTCGTCCGATCAGGATCGGCTTGCCGATCCGCTCGTCGACGATCGTCTGGGCGGCGCGCAGCACGCGCTCATCCTCGCCCTCCGCATAGACGATGCGGCGCGGATCGCGGCGCGCCCGATCGAAGATCGGCTTCATCAGAAGGCCGGAGCGGAAGACGAATTGCGACAAGGTTTCCCGATAAGCTTCCCAGTCGGTGATCGGCCGCGTGGCAACGCCGCTTTCCATCGCAGCCTTGGCGACCGCGGGGGCGATTTCGACGATCAGCCGCGGATCGAAAGGCTTGGGAATGATGTAGTCGGGGCCGAATTGCAGCTCCTGCTCGGCATAGACGTTGGCGACGATATCGGAAACATCCGTCCGTGCCAGCGCGGCGATCGCCTGCACGCAGGCGACCTTCATCGCCTCATTGATCGCGGTGGCGCCGACATCGAGGGCGCCGCGGAAGATGAAGGGGAAGCAGAGGACGTTATTGACCTGGTTGGGATAGTCCGACCGGCCGGTGGCGATGACCGCATCGGGCCGCACTGACTTCACCTCTTCCGGCATGATTTCCGGCGTCGGGTTGGCGAGCGCGAAGATCAGTGGCCGATCGCCCATGGTGGCGACCATTTCCTTGGTGAGGACACGCGGCGCCGAAAGGCCGAGGAAGATATCGGCGCCGGTGATGACATCCGCGAGGCTGCGCGCGTTGGTCTTCTTGGCATAGCGCGCCTTGCGCGGGTCCATCAGTTCCGTGCGGCCCTCATAGACCACGCCCGCGATATCACTGACGAAGATATTCTCGACCGGCAGGCCCATCGCCACCAGCAGATCGAGACAGGCCAACGCAGCTGCTCCCGCGCCGGACGCCACCAGCTTCACGTCTTCGATCTTCTTGCCGACAACGGCGAGGCCATTGACCATGGCGGCAGCGACGATGATGGCAGTGCCATGCTGGTCGTCATGCATCACCGGTATCTTCATCCGCTCCTTCAGCTTCTTCTCGATCTCGAAGCATTCGGGCGCCTTGATGTCTTCCAGATTGATCCCGCCGAAGCTCGGTTCCAGCGCCGCGACGATATCGACGAATTTATCCGGGTCGGTCTCATTGATCTCGATATCGAAGACATCGATATCAGCAAATTTCTTGAAGAGGACGGCCTTGCCTTCCATCACCGGCTTGGCCGCCAGGGGGCCGATCGCGCCGAGCCCCAGCACGGCGGTACCGTTGCTGATGACGGCGACGAGGTTTCCCCGGCTGGTCATTTCGGCGGCGGCGGCGGGATCGGCGACGATCGCCTCGCAAGCGGCGGCGACGCCGGGGGAATAGGCCAGGGCCAGGTCCCGCTGATTGGCCAGCGGCTTGGTCGCCATGATCGCCAATTTGCCCGGTTTCGGCCGCCGATGATAATCCAGCGCCGCTGCTTTCAGGCTTTCATCCGCCATGCTCTTCCCCTGATCTGAAGCCGGGCCGGTCCGGACGGTGATCCGAGCCATATTTCCATCCCGTCTGAAAAATGAGAGGCGGCCGGGCTTGCCCGGGGAAGCGGACAGCTTCCCGAACAATGGCCGCGCCCTCGCGCGAGAATAACGGCGCGGATTATAGCGGCCCTACCCCGCAAGGCCAGTGGGGATTAGGAATCTGTCTATTTTTTTCAGATAGTTATGGCCGGAAAGACGAAATCCGGTTCAGGCCAGATGGTGCGGTCGAGAAGACTCGAACTTCCACGGGTTGCCCCACAGCGACCTCAACGCTGCGCGTCTACCAATTCCGCCACGACCGCATTCCATGGCTGTATCCGGACCAATGCTGGCATCAGCAAGAAGCACTTGTCTTGGCCCGGCAGGGGGAATAGCAAATCGGCATTGGGTGATCAAGGAAGAAAGCGCGCAAGGATGACTGGAAGTCCCGCCCTGGACCAAAAACCCGCAGAAAGCCGCCCGATGGGTGCTAAACATTTGGTCGATTGGCGGATTTCGGACGAATTCGTGTCCTATCCCGAGGCCGTGGCGGAGATGGAGACCCGGGTCCAGGCAATCATCGCCGGCGAGGCCCCGGAGCAGGTCTGGCTGCTGGAACACCCGCCCCTCTATACGGCAGGGACCAGTGCGCGCGATGGCGATCTGCTGGCGCCGGGGCGGTTTCCCGTCTATGCCACCGGCCGCGGCGGCCAATACACCTATCACGGGCCCGGTCAGCGCATCGCTTATGTCATGCTCGACCTCAACCAGCGCGGCCAGGATCTGCGGCGCTATGTCCACGATCTCGAGGAATGGGTGATCCGCAGCCTCGACCGGCTCAATATCCGCGGCGAAAGGCGCCAGGGCCGGGTCGGCATCTGGGTGGCCGATCATGGCCGCGAGGACAAGATCGCCGCCCTCGGTGTCCGTGTGCGTCGCTGGGTGACGTTCCATGGCATCGCGCTCAACGTCGATCCTGATCTCAGCCATTTCGACGGCATCGTGCCCTGCGGCATCAAGGCAACACAGGCCGAGCCCTTCGGCGTCACATCGCTCGCCAAACTCGGGCACCTCATCTCGCTGCCCGAAGTGGATGTGATCCTCAAGGAAACTTTCCATGAGGTGTTTGGCTAACGGTATCGCCCCCTCACCCTATAAGGATGGGCGACGAGGGGAAAAAGCGATCAGATGTTGGCCAACCTTGTGCTTGATCAGCAAATAGGAACGAAGACAATGATGTACGACCCGTTCGATCACGCGACTCTGGGGGTCGGCATCTTCTACCGCGACCCGCGGGCCGCCCTCGACTGGCTGGCAACCGCCTTCGGCTTCGAACGCAGCATGCTGGTCACGGATCAGACGGGCCAACTCGTCCATGCGGAGATGCGTTTCGACGATGCCTATCTGATCATCGATTCAGAATGGTCCGACGATATCGCCAGTCCCGCCTCAATGAACGGCAGAAACACGCAATCCGTCTATCTGCGCGTCCGTGCGGATATCGACGGTCATTGTGCCGCAGCGCGCGCCGCCGGCGCCGTCATTCTGCAGGAGCCGCAGGACCAGTTCTATGGTGAGCGCGTGTATCGCGCCCGCGACCCGGAAGGACATGTCTGGATCTTCGCCCAGACCATCAAAATCGTCTCGAAGGAAGAAGCTGAAAAGCTCTCAGGCTTCACGATCGATGGCTGGCATCGCGCTCGACCGCCTTCCTAGCGACTGTCGCGCCCCTTCCGCTCGGCCTCGAAATGGCGCCTCCATTGCCGCCGGAGTTCCTGCGGACGGCAACCACAACGTTCATCAAGGAATGTTGCGGCTACAATGCGATCGGTCCTGAAATGCCGAAAGCCTTGGCGCAACTCGCACCAGGCGGCAAGCAGCCGGACCGCGTCGGCATAGCCGATGATCGTTGGCCAGATGGTTCGTTCACTTTCGCTGCCTTGTTCGTCGCGGTAGCGGATGGAGATCTTCTTGCCGTCCCGGATCCACAACCGCGTCCGGGCGAGATCGAGGCCATCTGGAGCAGTTTCACGCCCCCCTGGCACACCGATGCTGGGGTCCTCGATGAAGGGGCGCAACCGTTCGGGCACGGCCGCCGTGATCTTGGCAACGAGATCGCGCGCCGCGGCGGCGAGAACGCGATCACCCTTGCCCGCCACCCATTGCGCACCGAGCACCGCGGCCTCGAGTTCATCCGGGGTCAGCATCAATGGCGGCATATCGAAGTCGCGGTCGAGCACATAGCCGAACCCGGCCTCGCCGTTGATCGGCACGCGCTGAGCAATCAGGTCGCTGATGTCGCGGTAGACCGTGCGCTTGGAAACCTCGAGTTCGGCGGATAATTGATCAGCCGTGACCGGCCGAGCCGAGCGGCGCAGAACCTGAATGATTTGAAACAATCTGTCCGCCCGCCGCATTCTGCGCTTCCTTCCTGCTGCCACCACGCTGGCAGCAGCCAAGCGTTACAAGAAGCTCGCACACACACTCACGGTTTCACAGCCCGAAGGGAAAATAAGATGAACTTCGTCTCGACCCGTATCATCACGGCGGATATTCAGCGCCTCAGGCACTTCTACGAGCAGGTCACGCGCATCCCGATGACCATGTTCACGGCGGATTTCGGGGAGTTGCGGACACCCGTGGGTACGCTTGCCATTGGCAGCACGCATACTTTGCAGTTCTTCGGCGGCGACATCGCCCGCCCCGCCGATAATCACACCGCCATCATCGAGTTTCGGGTCGCCGATGTCGACGCCGATTTCCGGAGGTTGGAAGACTTTATCGGCGCCACCCTGGTCCAGCAGCCGACCACAATGCCATGGGGCAACCGCTCACTGCTGTTCCGTGATCCCGATGGCAACCTGGTCAATTTCTTCACGCCGGCGACGCCGGAAGCAACCAGGACGTGACAGGCAACTCCGCATCCGTGGATTGCCGGGCCAAGCTCTATGGCATCGTTTGATGCGCCTGGGTTCAAACCGTCGGCATCTCGCGGAAGTCATCGGCCGCGATCCCCTGGGCCACTTCCACCGTCACCTGGGTCACGCGCGCGAGGCTGGGACCGCTGTGGCAAAGTTCGATCACCTCATCAACCTTGGTGCAATGACCAATGATGAGCGCTTCGACCGAGCCGTCCTTGCGATTGCGAACCCAGCCGGTAAGACCGCGCGCAGATGCTTCGGCCACCGCCCACATGCGATAGCTGACACCCTGGACGCGTCCCTCAATGCGCAGGCGCACGGCCTTATGACCGGCCGGCAGATTGGTCGGTGTATCGCTCATCCGGCAAATTCGATGATGATCTGGTCGACGGCGAGGCTGTCGCCCGCTTTGGCATGCAGCGAGACGACTTTGCCGTCCCGTTCGGCCCGCAGCAGGTTTTCCATTTTCATCGCCTCGACCACCGCCAATTCCTGGCCGGCCTTGACCTCCTGCCCTTCCTGCACGGCCAACGAGACCAGCAGGCCCGGCATCGGCGAGAGCAGGTATTTCGACATGTCGGGCGGCGTCTTCTCCAGCATGTGGCCGGCGAGTTCTGCGGCGCGTGGCAACAGCACCAGCACCTTCACCTGCGCCCCGGCATAGGACATGCGATAGCCGATGCCGTCGCGTTCGACCTGCACCGTCACCAGCCGTCCATCGATCCGGCCGCTGAAGAGCACTTCGTCCAGTTGCCAGTTGCTCACGATCTCACTGCTGCGCTTGCCGTCGATCACCGCATAGCCGGAAGCCGTTTCAACCAGGCTGATGGGCCGCGTCACCTTGCCGAGCTTGACCACCCAATGACCATTGACGGCGGACTCGCGGGTGCGGAAATGCGGCTTCGCCGCCATGGCACGACGTGCATGGGCCTGGTGCACGATGGCGGCGACCGCCACCAGATCCGCCATCTCCCCTTCGTTCAGTTCCACGCCGTGGAAGCCGTCGGGAAACTCCTCGGCGATAAAGCCGGTGGTGAGACGCCCGGCCTGGAAGCGCGGATGCGCCATCAAGGCGGACAGAAAGCTGATATTGTGACCGAGACCGCGGATATAGAAAGAATCCAGTGCCTCGCGCATCGCCGCAATGGCGGCGCCGCGATCTTCGCCATAGGTGACCAGCTTGGCGATCATCGGGTCATAGAACATGCTGATCTCGGCACCTTCATAGACGCCGCTATCGACCCGCACCACCGGTCCTGCCACCGGCTCACGATAACGCACCAGCCGCCCGGTGGACGGCAGGAAATTGCGCAGCGGATCTTCCGCATAGACGCGGGATTCGATCGCCCAGCCCTTGAGCTTGATGTCCGATTGCTTATGGCTCAGCTTTTCGCCCGCTGCCACGCGGATCATCTGCTCGACGAGATCGAGGCCGGTCACCATTTCCGTCACCGGATGCTCGACCTGCAGGCGGGTATTCATCTCCAGGAAATAGAAATTGCGCTTGCCGTCGACGATGAACTCCACCGTGCCGGCGGACTTGTATTTGACGGCCTTGGCCAGCGCCACCGCCTGTTCGCCCATCGCTTGGCGGGTGCGTTCATCGAGGAACGGGCTTGGCGCTTCCTCGATCACCTTCTGATGGCGGCGCTGGATCGAGCATTCGCGTTCGCCGAGATAGATGCAATTGCCGTGGCCGTCGGCCAGGATCTGGATTTCGATATGGCGCGGATCGGTAACGAATTTCTCGACGAAGACCCGGTCATCGGCGAAGCTCGCTTTGGCTTCGTTGGTCGCCGAGCGGAAACCGTCGCGCGCTTCCTGGTCGTTATGGGCGATGCGCATGCCCTTGCCGCCGCCGCCGGCCGAGGCCTTGATCATCACCGGATAGCCGATCTCGCGGGCAATCACCGCCGCTTCCTCGGCATCCTTGATGACGCCGAGATAGCCCGGCACGGTGCTGACGCCGGCTTCCTTGGCAAGCTTCTTCGATTCGATCTTGTCGCCCATGGCGAAGATCGCATGCGGGTCAGGGCCGATGAAGGCAACGCCGGCCTTCTTCAGCGCCTCGGCAAATTTCATGTTCTCGGAAAGGAAGCCATAGCCCGGATGCACCGCTTCGGCGCCGGTCTGGACGCAGGCCTCGACGATCTTATCGATCAGCAGATAGCTCTGCGCCGCCGGCGCCGCGCCGATATGCACCGCCTCATCGGCCTCGCGCACATGCAAGGCCTCGGCATCGGCATCGGAGTAGACCGCGACGGTCTTGATACCCATGGTGCGCGCCGTGCGTATGACGCGGCAGGCGATCTCCCCGCGATTGGCAATCAGAATTTTCTTGAACATCTTGGCCATTTTTTCCTCGGCAATCCGCTTTCCCGCTCGATCCGTCTTGTCGATCACATCATTGGATCAAAGGGGGATGTTGTCGTGCTTCTTCCAGGGATTGCTCAATTGCTTGTCGCGCAGCATGGCGAGCGAGCGGCACAGCCGCTTGCGGGTCGAATGCGGCATGATGACGTCGTCGATGAAGCCACGGGCGCCGGCGACGAAAGGATTGGCGAATTTCTCGCGATACTCTTCCGTGCGTGCGGCGATCTTGTCCTTGTCGCCGATATCGGCGCGGAAGATGATCTCGACCGCGCCCTTTGGCCCCATGACGGCGATTTCCGCCGAGGGCCAGGCGAAGTTGACATCGCCGCGCAGATGCTTCGAGCTCATCACGTCATAGGCGCCGCCATAGGCCTTGCGGGTGATGACGGTGATCTTCGGCACGGTGGCCTCGCCATAGGCGAAGAGCAGCTTGGCGCCGTGCTTGATGATGCCGCCGTATTCCTGCGCAGTTCCCGGCAGGAAGCCCGGCACATCGACGAAGGTGATGATGGGAATATTGAAGCAGTCGCAGAAGCGCACGAAGCGTGCCGCCTTGCGGCTGCTGTCGATATCGAGGCAGCCCGCCAGCACCATCGGCTGATTGGCAACGATGCCCACCGTCTCGCCGCCCAGACGGGCGAAACCGGTAATGATGTTCTTGGCAAATTCCGGCTGGGTCTCGAAGAAGTCGCCCTCATCGGCGATCTTGCGGATCAATTCCAGCATGTCATAGGGCTTGTTGGGATTGGCCGGGATCAGTGTGTCCAATGACATCTCATCCCGGTCGATCGGGTCCGGTGTCGACCGCAAGGGCGCCTTCTCGCGGTTTGATGACGGCAGGAAATCGACGAAGCGGCGCAATTGCAGCAGGGCCTCGACGTCGTTTTCGAAGGCAAGGTCAGCAACGCCGGATTTCTGCGTATGGGTCAGCGCGCCGCCCAGCTGTTCGAAGGTCACATTTTCATGCGTCACGGTCTTCACGACATCGGGGCCGGTGACGAACATGTAGGATGAGTCTTTTACCATGAAGATGAAGTCGGTCATGGCCGGCGAATAGACAGCACCGCCGGCGCAGGCCCCCATCACCAGGGAAATCTGTGGCACGACGCCTGAGGCGGTGATGTTGCGCTGGAACACTTCGGCATAGCCGGCCAGCGAGGCGACGCCTTCCTGGATGCGCGCACCGCCGGAATCGTTGAGACCGATGACAGGGGCGCCGACGCGTACCGCCTGGTCCATCACCTTGCAGATCTTCTCGGCATGCGCTTCCGACAGCGAGCCGCCGAAGACGGTAAAATCCTGACTGAAGACAAAGACCAGCCGGCCGTTGATCTCACCATAGCCCGTGACGACGCCATCGCCCGGCACCTTGTTGTCGGACATGCCGAAATCGGCGCAGCGATGCTCGACGAACATGTCCCATTCTTCAAAGGAGTCCGGGTCAAACAGCAACTCGATGCGCTCCCGCGCCGTCAGCCGGCCCTTCGCATGCTGCGCCGCCACACGCTTCTCGCCGCCGCCGGCGCGCGCCGCGGCCCGCTTTTCTTCCAAGCGCTTCAGAATGTCTTGCATGGCCTGAGGTCCCCGTTCCGCCGCCTGTCCCATATCAGCTCTTGAGACAGCCGTGCGTCATCTTTGTCATATTGCAGTAGCGAGAAGCTGCCACAGCACATTTGCTTTGCCTAGAAAAAACGCCCGCGCCTTTTGCAGAGCAGCATAGACCTGTTCGCGCTAACAGCTTGATAGGGCAAAAACCCCAGGCTGACACGGCCCGGCTAAACCAAGAGCTGGAGAAACCGAGCGGCATCGGCAATATCTTGTGCCACCGCCCGGCGCCTCTGCACGGCTTCGGCATCATCGCCCCAGCGCTCCGCCTGGAACAACTCGTCAAGTTGTGCCGCCTGCACCGCCTGCGCGGCCGTCTGATGCTGCTCCAACACGGCGAGAGCGAGGATCAGTGATCCGGTCGAGCCGGTGAGGCTGGCGACGGCGGTCAACTGCCAGGGATCGAGCGCCTGGACCACCTGGGTGAAACGGGCAAGACTGTCCGCCGACTGCTCAATGGCAATAATCCCCGTCGTCGCACGCAAAGCCGTATCGAAGCGGCGATTGCCCCAGTCGAGCAGCGGCTGCCAAGCCTCCATTTGCCGGCGTACCAGCTCTTCCGGGCTCTCAGCGCGATAGCAGAGCAGGTCACTGCCGGCATAGCCGGCCGTCTCCACGGAGACCTTGACGTGATTGAGGGCAACCCGATCGACCGCCGTGCTGGCCAATTGCATAAGCGGCATGGTGTGCGGCTTCACATGTTCCTGCTGCGCATCCCATTCAGCGCGCAAAGCGGCAGCCAGTTGCTCCGTCGGCAGAACCAGATCGCCCTTGGCGGGCGAGCGCAGCAGCTTGCCATCGAGCGCAATCTGCCAGCCCGCCACGGCCGGTACGATATCCACCTGGCGATAGAATCGACGGGGAAAATTAGCCATGGTGCTCAACGATGCGCCTTCCCTTTAATTGCCGAACAACGATTTCAAACCGGAATTGATATCCTTGCCGACATCCTTGACCGCATCTCCGGCACCTTCCCCCACGCCTTGAATAACCTGCTTGGCGCCGCTGCCGATCGCACCGGCGCCCGCTTTGATCTTGGCGCCGGGACTGGTCGCCTTGTCGGTTGCGGCCGAAGCTGTGGCGCAGGCATTGGTCGTGGTCCCGCCGCTCCCCAGCCCGGTCAAGCTGCCGAGCGTGCCGAATGTCACCGTGTTCGCCGCATCGACGACGAAGTCGCCGGTATTGGCGATCGCCCCCACCGCATCGGGCGAGACGGTCGGATGCTGCAGACTGCCGCTGATGAACATGGGCACTGCGAGTGCCGCAAGGCTGACCTGTTTTGACTTTGAATCGACGCGCATCTGCAGGGTCTCGGCACCAAGATTGACGGCGCCCTGTCCGAGAATGGCGGCACCGGGCGTATCCATCACGAGGCTGTTGGTCCGGGCAACCCCTTTAGCGATATCGAAATGCCCGGCAAGGCAATTGATGCGCGTCGCATCGGCACTGCCACCAAAGGAAATCAGCTTCGTCAGATCCGCCAGCAGGAACTGTGCGAAGCTGTTCCGCAAGCTGCCGGCACCGGTATTGAAATGCAGGCTGCCATCGAGCCCGGCCATCAAGTCATGTTCCGAAGCGGCCGGGCCCTTGACGGACAGATCGAGATTGAGCGCGCCTGCGGTGAGGACATCCGACAGGCCGACCGCCGTCAGAAGCGGCCCGGAGGCGATATTGGCGCCTTTGACCGTCAGCGTGAGATCGGGTTGATCGCCTCTCGCCTGCAGGCTGCCCGCAGCGTCGATCTGTCCCTGGTCGATTGCCGCCGTCAGCGAACTCACCGTCAGCACGCCGTGATCAAGATTCAGGGTGGCTTTGCCATTCTTCAGGATAGACTGGCCGCGCAGCAACTCACCGATCGTCAAAGCGACATCGGCATCCACACTGCGCAAAGTATCGAAGTGCCAGGGCGTGGCCGAGAACAGGCGACCGTTCCCGGCCGGAGCAGAACTCTTCGCATTCGCGGGCGCAAAGCCGAAATCCGCGAGGTCGATGCGATCGGCGGCAAGCTGTGCCTTGATCGCCGGCTGATCGCCGGCCAGCATAACCACGAAGTCGCCGGTGATGCGGCTGTTGCCGAAGGCGATGTCAACGTGGTCCAGATGGTAGCCCTTGTCCTGATCGGTGAGGTGCGCGCTAATCTTGAACGGCGCGGTCGGATCGAGATTGGCACCGATCAGCGGATTGATCTTGGCAAGATCGCTGCCGCTTGCCTGGAAATCAACGTCAAGCCCATGCAATGTCGCGAGGCTGGCGATGCTGGCCCGGCTTTGCACCGCGACGTCGCCGATCTGGCCACGCAGATCGATCGGGAAAGGCCCGGTCGTCATCTGGGCGACGGAGCCGACCGTTCCCTTGAGATTGATCGCATTGGCGCCGACCGAACCCAGCAGCGACCATGAAATCGCGCCGTTGGAGGCGGCCGCCTCGGCACTGAAACTGTCGAGCTTCAGGGTACGGTCGAGGCTGTGCGTCGGATCGCGATAGCGCAGCTGCACATTTTCCAGCTTGATCCGGCCGACATCAGGCAATGGTGTCGTGCCGCCGCCGCTATTAGCGGCCGTGCCGCCGAAGCTCCAATTCCCGACACCCTTGTCATTGCGTTCCAGTATGACCGCGCCGTCGCTCAACGTCACCTGGCGGATCCGCACCTGTTCAAACAACAGCGGCAGCAATTCGACCTGGGCGTCGAGTTTGTCAATCGCGACCATCTGCGGCTGATCGCTCCAATCGGCATTGTGCAGCGTGATCTGGCGTGCGGTGAGATGCGGCACGAAACCAAATTCGACGGAGACATCCCCGGCAATGACGAGATCACGCCCCAAGGCCACTTTGACCTGCTGCGCCACGAGATCCTTATAGGCATTGAAGTCGATCGAGCGGACGACGGCGTAAACCACCAAAACGAGGCCGACCAGAAAGATCACGAGGGCGGATAGGACGGGTTTCAGGCGCATGTATAGCTGCGATCCTTCTAAGGGCGGTTTACCGTTTTAGATAAAGGCTGTCCGCCTCCAAGTAAAACGATCGCACACCAGACAAGAGTGCCGAGTTCCATTTCTGTGACTTTACCCCGGTGTCCCACCGGGCGGCAATCGGCATAGCCGGGAATTAACCTCCGCCGCCAGGTATTGCCGTCAATCCAAGCGACGCAAGACGGACAGCAGATCTCCGGGATGGTCGATCACGGCATCGGCCCCGGCCCGTTCCAGATCGTTGCGGTCATGATAGCCCCAGGCAACGCCGATTGCCCTGCTGCCGGCCGCCCGCGCCATCTCCATGTCGAAGGTCGTATCGCCCAGCATGACGGCCTCAGCTGCGGTCAGGCCGGTTTCCGATATCGCGCGCAGCATCATCTCGGGATGCGGTTTCCCTCGGCTGCGGTCGCCGGTCTGCAGGGTATGGAACCGCTGCGTCAAATCATGCTCGGCAAGCACCGCCAGCAGCGATGAACGGCTCTTGCCGGTGGCGATGCCGAGAAAGAGCTCAGGATGCTCCAACTGCCCCAGCAACGGTAGAATCCCGGGATAGAGGGGCTCGGGCGATTTTTCTCTCTGCTGCAATTGCGGCCTCAGCCGGTGGAACGCCGAGATAACCTGCTGGTGCAGATCGGGGGCAGCGCCGGGCAGCATGGCGACGATCGCCGCTTCGGCGGACAGCCCCACCTGGCGGCGGATGACTTCCTGTGACGGCGGCATCAGCCCAATGCTGGCGAAAACCCGCTCCACCGCCGCGATGATGTTGTACTGGCTGTCGATCAACGTGCCGTCGCAGTCGAAGACGATCAACCGGATATCGCCAAGTGCCTGCAACAATTCATCGCCGCCTGGCTTCGTCGGATCAGCCCGCATCAGCGCTGCTCCTGCGTGCCCGCCGAAACGGCGGCCCATATGGAGATTGCGTCAAATATCCAGATCAGCAAAGGGATCTTCGTCGAAGCTGTCGGCAAAACCGAAAAAGCGCTGCGTTTCCTGCATATGCGTCGGCAGCGGCGCCGTCACGTCGATCACGCCCTTGCGCGGATGCGGCAAGATCAGGCGTCGCGCATGCAGGTGCAACTGGCGCGGCACCGCCTCGCGGGCAATGAAGGCACCGGCGCCGGCATATTTGCCGTCGCCGAGAATGGGGGTGCCGAGGGCAAGGCAATGGGCGCGCAGTTGATGGGTGCGGCCGGTCATCGGCATCAGCGCCAGCCAGGCGACCTTGGTACCGACCTTGTCCAGCACGCGGTAGAAAGTGACGGCGCGCTTGCCTTCGTCATCGACCTGCACGCGTTCCCGGCCCTGCCCGCCCTGCTTCGCGAGGGCCGCATCGATCTTTCCATGGGACAGCTTCGGCACGCCGACCGTCACCGCCCAATAGATCTTCCGCGCATCCTTGTGCCGGAAGGCGTCGGCAAGGCGCTGCGCCGCCTGCAGGTGGCGCGCGAGCACCAAAACGCCGCTGGTGTCGCGATCGAGCCGATGCACGAGACGCGGTTTTTCGGCCGCATCGAATTGCAGCGCCACCAGCAGATCGTCGAGATTCTTGCCGATCCCGCTGCCGCCCTGGACGGCCAACCCGGCCGGCTTGTTGATGACGATGACATCGTCATCCTGATAGAGCACGGCCCCCTGCAGCATCCGAATGTCGCGTGCTGCCGGCGCCGCGGGCGGACGCTTGGCCGGCGCCCTGTCGCCCCGGGCCGGTTCGCCCCGGCCCGGCTCGCTCGAGCCTTCGGAACCGGTTTCGCCCAGCGGCGGGATACGCACCACCTGGCCCACTTCCAGCCGGTCGCTGGCCTTTGCCCGCTTGCCGTCGACGCGAACCTGACCGGTCCGCAGCAGTTTTTCCAGCCGCCCATGGCCGATATCCGGAAAGCGGCGCTTGAACCAGCGGTCGAGGCGCTGCTCGCCGTCGGCGGCGGCAACGGTAATTTGGGTTACACCGGACATGAAAGGATCAGGCGGCGGCGCGGCTGCGGCTCAGCCAATCGAGCAGCTGATCGGTGCCCATCAGATAGACGCCGATCTGGGCCAATTCATCGAGCCCGGCATCGGTCGCGCCGGAAATGGCATCGGTGGCGAGCAGAATGCGGAAATCGCGGTTGCTGGCGGCATAAACCGTGGAACGCGGCGAGGTCGGAAAATCGATGCCACAAATGACGATGGTGGAAATGCCAAGAGATTTGAGATGCGCTTCCAGCGGGGTCTGGAAAAAGGCCGATAGGCGGGGCTTGTAGCAGAGCCATTCCTGCGGGCCGACTTCCTGCAGCTTGCCGCTGAACAACAAATCCGGTTCGATGCGCGCGGCACCTTCCGGCTTCACCTCGTCAATCAGTTCGGCACCCGAGGTGCCGGGCATGACGATCCGCGCCCCGGCTTCGATCGAGGCGCGATGGCACAGATCGACATTGGAACCGTCGCAGCGATAAAGGCGGGTCGCATGGATGATCGGCGCCCCGGCCGAGCGGAAAGCGCGCACCAGGCGCTGAATATGCGGCACCGCCGCGATGGCTGTACTACTGGAAGCAGGGCCGGTCGGCAGAACGAAATCCCGTTGTACGTCGATCGTCAAAAGGGCCGCTCGATGGCGTTCCGGTGACAAATAGTCCTGCATCCCGCTTACCCAGCTTTGTTGTCCACGATGAAGTCGTGACCGCCCCGTTCGGCCACAGAGCGGATCGATCCGATGAACGCGCCACGCTTCCGTGAACCGTATCCCCTTCCCCGATAACCGCCGGGGACGGCTCACATTCAGAAGGATAGCGGGCGCTTTATCCAAGGCGATCACGCTCAGACAAAAACCCTAGCCCCAGTCGATTGGCCCGACAAGACGAATCCCGGCATGAGGGGATTTTCGGAACCGCAACACTGCCATGCCGAAATCAGCCATCGCCGCCCTGCTTGCGCTGGCGGAGACGGTCCCAATATTCCAGCCGCTTTTGCAGATCGCGTTCGAAGCCGCGCTCCACCGGCTGATAGAAACGTTGCCGGGCCAAGCCTTCCGGGAAGTAATTCTGGCCGGAAAACCCCTCCTCGGCATCGTGATCATATTGATAGCCTTCGCTATAACCGAGCTGTTTCATCAACTTTGTCGGCGCATTGAGGATATGCTTCGGCGGCATCAGGGAGCCGGTTTCCTTGGCAACCCGCCTGACGGTGTTATAGGCCTTATAGGCGGCGTTCGACTTTGGCGCCGTGCCGAGATAGATGACGGCCTGGGCAATCGCCAGTTCGCCTTCCGGCGAACCCAGCCGGTCATAGGCGTCCCAGGCCGCCAGGCATTGCGTCAGGGCAGCCGGGTCGGCGAGGCCG
>DATLJB010000016.1:0-2408 GCA_035539075.1 Terriglobia bacterium | reverse complement strand
GGGGCCGACATATTCGGCCAGGTTGGTGAGGAAGGCGATGACGTCGTGCTTGGTCTCGCGCTCGATCTCGTCGATGCGGGCGATTTCCCATTTGCCCTTGGCCCAGACTTCCGCCGCCGCTTCCTTGGGGATGACGCCCAGCGCCGCCTGAGCATCGCAGGCATGCGCCTCGATCTCGAACCAGATACGGAAGCGGTTTTCCGGCTCCCAGATTCGGGTCATTTCCGGGCGGGAATAGCGCGGGATCATCTGTTACCTCTCGACGGTCATAAGCGGCGCTCCAGCGCCTGATAAGTGGCGCTAAAGCAACGGCAAATGGCGGGCAAGTCAACAGATTTCAGGCATCCGGCACCGCGACTCGCCATCGCGAGCCATGCCAGCGCATTTCCCAGCCCAACCGGTCGTCATGCTTGGCTGAGCACATGCATTTCGGTCAAACCCGGCAGGACCTCTGCGGGGTTGAAGGGCGTGAAAAAGCCGCTGCCGAGCGGCCCGTGATGGGGGACGGCACCGGCCGCGGTGTGAAAGGTGGCAAGGTCATCGGCCGCCGCGGCCAGAAGGTCATCCAGCGACAGGGCCGGGCCATGGCCACCGAGCACCGCAGTACCGGACGCCGTTTCCGGCATCGCCGCGATCACAGCCGGTTCGGCCGCGTGATGCTCTGCCGGCAACACCAGAGCGGAAGTATCCAGCCCCGCGAGTTGCAGGTAGGGAGAATGGCCGTGTTCCGTAGCCGTTTCGGAGCTGAGCGCGAAGAGACCGGCGAGGGAATCGCCCGGTCCTGAAATCTGCTCCAATGCTGCCAGGCGGGGCACCGCGTTGTGCTCGCCCTCAGCACTGGAAAGCGCGCTGAGATCGAAGAGATCACCGCCGTCGGCCAGCAGCCCCAGGCCGAGCTGGTCGGCAGCGAAAAGATCAATAGTGGGCGCGTATTCGGTCATCCCCAAACCCTCGCAACGTGTCGGGCGTCCATCAATTCCGCGCCCTGATTGTGAGGATTTTGCTCAAATGCAACTTAATTAAGGATTAAATTTTCAGCTCTTTTTCGTTTGGAATCAGAAAGTTATCGTTAATAAAAACTTAACTGCGCCGACTCATTCAAGCTGCGGCCAATGCCTGCAGGCGGCGGTGGCGATATTGCTGCCATTCCGAATATAGGATGCCGATGATGACCAGGGCCGCCCCCAGCACCTGTTGCAAAGTGGGGATCGTGCCCATGACGGCGAGGATGCCGAGGGCCACGATCGGCACCAGATTGAGATACATGGTGGCGACCACCACGCCGACATGCCGAACGCCGTAATTCCACAGCAGCACGCAGAGCACGATCGACGCGAAGGTCAGCCAGCAGAGCAGGACGACATGCCAGGCATCGGGCGGCGGTGGCGGCGGCATCTGTGCCCAGCCGATCCGGCTCGCCACCACATAGACGCCCAGCAGCATCGGCACGCCGCCGCCGATCGTGCTGGCGGAAATCCGCAATTGCGACCAGCCCTGCAGCCAGCGTTGCGCGGTGATCGAATACCAGGTCCAGCAGCAGGCCGCCGCCAGGATCAGGATCTCGCCGCCACGAATGACGAAGATGGAGCTGGCGGCATCGAGCTTGGAGAGATCGACGGTGGCGAGGCCGCAGCCGATGACGGCCAGAACGATGGCGGGGATCATGCGGCGATTGATCGGTTCGCGGAAGGTAACCCAGGCGACGATGGCGGCGATCACCGGATTGGCGGCCGAGAGCACCGCGGCGACGATCGGATTGGCATGGGCGACGCCGACCGTATAGAGCGGCGCAAAAAGGCCAAGCCCGACGGTGCCGAGCAAAGCCGGCTTCCACCAGGAGATGGCGGGCAGCCCGGCTTTCTTGCGTTCCTGCCACCACAGCATCAGCAGCAGAACCGGCGCGCCGGCGCAGTAGCGCAATGATCCGAGGAAAAACGGATCCCAGACCCGCGCCAGATAGCCAATGATGGGAACCACGGTGCCCCAGGTCGTCGCCACCACCAGGAGGCCAAGATTGGCACCCCATTTACCCATCATGCTGTCTCACCCCTGAATTCACGTCGCGAGCATGGCGCGGTGCTCCGCGCCCGGTCAAACTGCGAAACCGCATGACGGTCATGCCGACATCGGAAACGGCTATCGGCGTGAAGGTCAAAACAAAAGGGCCGGCGAAACCGCCGGCCCTTCCGTTGCACTGAGACTGAGATCAGCGCGAATAGAATTCGGTGACCAGATGCGGTTCCATGGTGACCGGGTACGGCACGTCGGCGAGGGCCGGGACGCGCACGAACTTGGCGGACATCTTCTTGTGGTCGGCTTCGATATATTCCGGCACGTCGCGCTCACCCGACTGCACGGCGCCCAGCACCATGGCGAGTTCGCGGGCCTTGTCGCGCACCTCGACGACA
>DATLJB010000015.1:0-37895 GCA_035539075.1 Terriglobia bacterium | reverse complement strand
ATCCGACGCCGCGCCACGGAGGCCCGCAAATGAGCCAGGTTGTTCTCGAAGGCGCCACGCCGCTGATCGAATTGCGCAATGTCAGCAAGTTCTTCGGCTCGATCGTTGCCCTGAAGAACATCTCCTTCGCGGTCTATCCGGGCGAGGTCCATTGCCTGCTGGGCGATAACGGCGCCGGCAAATCGACGCTGATCAAGATTCTCTCCGGGGTCTATCACTGCGACGAAGGCGACATGCATGTCTGCGGCGAGAAGGTCGACTTCTCCTCGCCGCGCGAGGCTCTGGATTTCGGCATCGCCACCGTGTTCCAGGATCTCGCCATGGTGCCGCTGATGAGCATCACGCGGAACTTCTTCATGGGACGCGAACCGACGCGCGGACGCGGCATCATGCGGCGCTTCGATCTCGAAACCGCCAATGCCATCGCCCGCGAGGAACTGGGCAAGATCGGCATCGACGTGCGCGACCCGACCCAGGCGGTCGGCACCTTGTCGGGCGGCGAGCGGCAATGCGTCGCCATCGCCCGCGCCATGTATTTCGGCGCCAAGGTGCTGATCCTCGACGAGCCCACCTCGGCACTCGGCGTACATCAGGCCTCGATGGTGCTGAAATATGTTGCTTTGGCGCGGCGGCGCGGCGTTGGCGTCATTTTCATCACCCACAACATCCACCACGCCTTCCCGGTCGGCGACACCTTCACCTTGCTCAATCGCGGCACCAGCGTCGGCACCTATCGCAAGAGCGAGATCAGCCGCGACGAGGTGCTGCATGTCATGTCCGGTGGCGAGCAGCTGGCGCAATTGAACGCGGAACTGGAAGAATTGATGGGCCGGCAAGGCCTGGAATCCACCGGCATCGAGCTGGAGCCCGTCGATTCGCCACCGCATTGAGGATGCCGGCCCGCGGGCCGGCGCCAAGTTCCTAAACGATCCTATTCTCACGTGAGGCAAGAATGAGCGTACGCATCGGCATCAATCCGATCACCTGGACCAATGACGACATGCCAGAACTGGGCGGCGACACGCCGCTGGACGTCTGTCTGGCGGAAGCGAAGCAGGCCGGCTATGCCGGTATCGAAATGGGCGGCAAGTTTCCGCGCAATTCAGCCGAATTGCGGCCGATCATGCAGCGCCATGGCCTCGCTCTCATTTCCGGCTGGTATGACGGCCGCATCCGCGACCGCACGCCGGCCGATGAATTCGCCGCCGCCACGGCGCATCTGCAGCTCCTGAAGGATATGGGCTGCAGCCATGTGGTCTATGCCGATACCAGCGGCGGCAGCCATGGCGGCTTCGACACGCCGATCTCGCACCGGCCGAAACTGGCCGCCGGCGACTGGCCGGAATACGGCCGCAAGGTAACGGAACTGGCCGACAGGATGGCGGCGTTTGGCGTCCGCATGGCCTTCCATCACCACATGGGAACGGTGGTGGAGACCGACCAGGAGGTGGATCTCCTGATGCAGCATACCGGCGCCTCGGTGGGCCTGCTGTTCGATTCCGGCCATTCGATCTTCTCCGGCGGCGATCCCGTCGCCCTGGCGAAGCGTCATGCCAGGCGCATCGTCCATGTCCATTGCAAGGATGCGCGCAAGCCCATTCTCGAAACCGCCCGCAAGAAGGACCAGAGCTTCATGGGTGCCGTGCTGGACGGCATCTATACGGTGCCGGGCGACGGCTTCATCGACTATCCCGCCATTCTAAAGGCACTGCATGATGCCGGCTATCAGGGCTGGCTGGTGGTCGAGGCGGAGCAGGACCCGAAGAAGGCCCATCCGCTGACCTATGCGAAGATGGGCTATGAGAACCTGGCCCGCTTCGCCCGCGACGCCGGCTTCACCATCGCTGCCTGACGGGTGTCAACATGGATCGCTTGAAAATCGCCGTTGCCGGCGCCGGTCTCATCGCCCAGGTCGAGCATATCCCCAATCTGCTGGCGGCTCCCGATCGCTTCGCGGTGGTCGGCGTCTATGACCCCTCCGCCGCGACCCGCCGCTTCATCACCGATCGCTATGGCATCGCCGGCTTCGACAATCTCGACCGCATGCTCTCCTCGGTGCAGGCGGAGGCCCTGCTGATCGCCAGTCCCGATTTCCATCACGGCCAGATCGCCGCCAAGGCGCTGGATGCGGGCTTGCATGTCTTTTGCGAAAAGCCGCTCTGTTACGGGGTCGGCGAGATCGACGATCTCATCGCCAAGCGCGACGCCGCCAAAAAGGTCCTGCAGATCGGCTATATGAAGCGCTTCGATCCCAGCTACGAGCTGCTCCTCCAGGAGATCGACGGCCTCGGCGGCAAATTGCGCTTCATCGGCGTCGAGGTGAACGATCCCGATGCCTGGCCCTTCGTCGCCCATCATGCCACCTTCAAGGCCGAGGACGTGCCGGCGCTGATGATTGCCGAGGGCAGGGCCCTGCAGGCAAGCCAGGTGGAAAAGGCCATGGGCCGGGCGCTCGGCGGTTCTCTGCTGCAGGGCTTCACTGGCGCCTACAGCTCCAGCCTCATCCATGACCTCAACCTGGTCAATGGCATCCTCGATCACCTGGGCCTCGCCAGCCGCCAGGCGCTCTCCGGCAGCTTCTTCAGCGAGGGCCGCGGCGGCAGCGCGGTGCTCGCCGTCAATGGCGGCCAGGCGCGCTGCCATCTGGCGCATGTCGCCGTGCCGCATCTCGCCGAATATACCGAGCGGGTGTCGCTGTTCTTCGACGACCGGCGTTTCGAGCTGCTGTTCCCCTCGCCCTATCTCAATCACCAGCAGACCCGCCTGCTGAGCTATCGCTCGGCCGATCATCACCTGCAGGTGACGGAACATCGCAACGGCTTCGGTGAGGCCTTCCGGCGCGAACTCGACGGCTTCTGGTCCGCCGTGCGGCAGGGCGCGCCGGTCCGCAACACGGCCGAGGCCGCGCGCGGCGATATGCAGATGGTGGCCGATCTCACCAGGCTGGCGATCGCGGCGGAGGGCAATGTGTCGTGACAGCCGCATCTTCCTCATCGCCGGTGGCCGCAGCGCAGACCCGCGCCGCGCGCCAGGTCATCATCCATGAGGATGATGTTGGCATGTGCCATGGCGCCAATACCGCCTATCTCGATCTCTTCCGTCGCGGCGTCTGCAGCAGCGGCTCGGTCATGGTGCCCTGTCCCTGGTTCCCGGAGATCGCCGAGGCGGCGCAGAACGATCCCACGCTCGATCTTGGCGTCCATCTCACCTTGACCAGCGAGAAGAAACATTATCGCTGGGGTCCCCTGACCCGGCCTTCCGCCGCCGCCGGCCTGACCGATGCCCATGGCTATCTCTGGAACAATGTCGGCGATCTCAGGCGCCGCGCGCAGCCGGAAGCGGTGGAAGCGGAGATGCGGGCGCAGATCGACCGCGCGCTTGCCATGGGAATCGACGTCACCCATCTCGATGCCCATCAATATGCCGCCCTGGCGCCGGAATTCGTGAATATCTATGCGCGGCTCGGGGCGGAATACCGCGTGCCGGTGATGTTCCCGCGCGATTTCGCCGCCATCGACTACCGGCCCAATCTGGGCACAGTCGATCTCGCGGTCTATCCCGCGATCGCCGATCGGCTGGCGGAGATCGGCTATCCCCTGATGGATGCATTGCGCGAGACGCCCTGGGTGCGGGCGGGCAACGCCGAAAGCGCCTATCGCCAAATGCTGGCAGGCCTGCCGGCGGGCCTCTCCTTCCTCGCATTGCATTTCAACGCGCCGGGCGAGATCGAGGCGATCGAGCCGGGCAGCGCGCATGTCCGCACGGAGGAATATGCCGCCTTTGCCGCCCCCGCTTTCGCCGCCTGGCTGGCCGCAGAAGGTCTGCAGCCGGTCGGCTTCCGTGGTTTCCGCGATGCCTTGCGGGCGCGGGCGCATTGAGGAGCGGGGTGAAGATCGGATCGATGGCCGGGCGGAATCGCGCCGTCAGGTAGCAAACAGCGAAGGCGGCGATTGACAAAAACCGCGCCGCGACAGAAACACGGGGGAAGAGTGAAGCTGAAGAATGGAATCGACAAGATGGCGCGACGCGATGTTCCGGGTGATCTCGAAGCGCTGCGCAATGCGATTTCGCAGCGTTATGACGAGCTCAGCCCGAAACTGCGGCAGATCGCCCGCTTCATGCTGGACCATCCCAATGAAGTGGCGCTGGCCACGGTCACCAGCCTTGCCGAGCATGTCGACGCCCAGCCGTCGGCGCTGATCCGTTTTTCCCAGGCCTTCGGCTATTCCGGCTTCAGCGAGATGCAGGCCCTGTTCCGTGACTCGCTGGTCGCCCGCTCGCCCTCCTATTCGCAGCGCCTGCGCCAGCTGACCCAGGACAAGGATCCCCGCGCGGCGACATCGCCGCTGGCCATGCTGCGGGGGTTCTGCGCCGCCAATGTGGTGTCGCTGGAACATCTGGCGGAGAGTGTCAGCGAAGAGCAGCTGGAAGAGGCGATCCATCTCATCGCCCGGGCGCGCTGCGTCTATCTGATGGCGCAGCGCCGTTCCTTCCCGGTCGCGGCCTATCTCGCCTATGCGCTGCCCCATGCCGAACGCCCGGCGCATCTGCTGAACGGCCTCGGCGGATTGCTGCATGAGCAGGCGAAGGCGATGGGGCGCCAGGACGTGCTGATCTCGATCAGTTTTGCGCCTTATTCGGAAGAGACCATCCAGGTCACCGAGGAAGCGGCCGCGCGTCGCGTCCCCGTGATCGGCCTTTCGGACAGTTCGGTCAGCCCGCTGAAGCGCCACGCCGCGGTCTATTTCGAGATCAAGGATGCGGAGGTAAAAGGCTTCCGGTCATTGACCGCCTCGCTCAGCCTGGCGCAGATCCTGGCGATCGGCGCGGCAGGGGATCAGGGATAGCAATATGGCGGCAATTAGATTCTAGCGGCTGCTGTTGGGGCGGAAAACAAGAAGGCATCTCAGCAACAGACGGGCCGCGCCCCCTCACCCTGTCCCTCTCCCGCGAGGGGAGAGGGAACGCAGTTGCCGGCAACCATCTGTACCGGTGCGGCCCATAGCTGGATAATCACACTGTTTCATTTCGGAATTCACGCAGCCATTTGATTGCAGATGGCAAGAAAGCCGATGTCCGAATAAGTCTAGGGCAGTGCCGCAGCATCCCCTCTCCCCTCGCGGGAGAGGGACAGGGTGAGGGGGCAAGCGATGACTGGTTGGCGCGCGTTTCTCAGCCAAACGTAAAGGCATAGGCCCGGATGCCGGGAGCGAGGAACTCGATCTCGAACCTGTGCTCGCCGACCGGCTCCGCCTGGCGCACCAGCTGGTACAGTTTCACTTCCCGTGCTGTGCCCCAGCCATCGGCATCGGTATCGGTGCCGTGATTGACGCCCGGTGCGGCGCCGTCGATGGTGACCCGGAAGCGGATCTCCTGCCCGGGCTGTGCCGGCCCCATGACGAGATGCAGGTCGCGGGCATGGAAGCGATAGGCGATGCGGCCCGGCACCGCATTCAGCGTCGCGAATTCGCCGCCGAGGGTCCAATCGCCGGAAAGCCCCCACCAGTTGAGCGCGAGATCCGCCGGCATCTGGTAATGCGAGGGGACATCCGGCGTGCCGCCGCGCGCGGCGAAATGCGTCGCCTTCTCGTAACCGATATAGGTCTCGCCGGAATAAAGGTCGCGTTCATCGGGCGCCGCCTGGGTGCCGGGGGCCTTCACGGCTGCGATCGCTGGTTCGACCTTGGCGCCCTTGGCTTCCGTGAGCAGCTTTTGGATTAACTCTTCGGAAGTGTCATAATCGCCTTCGCCGAATCTCTGGTCGCGCAGACGACCATCGGCATCGACGAAATAGAGCGCAGGCCAGGCCTCGTTGCCGAAAGCCTGCCAGATGCCGAAGTCGTTATCCGGCACGACGGGATAGGTGATGCCGAGCGTCTCGATCGCCTGGCGCACATTGGCGGGGTCCTTCTCGAAGGCAAATTCCGGCGTGTGCACGCCGATGACGACGAGGCCCTGGTCCTTGTACTTCTCCGCCCAGGCGCGGACATAGGGCAGGTTGCGCAGGCAGTTGATGCAGGAATAGGTCCAGAAGTTGACGACAACCACCTTGCCCTGCAGGTCTTCCGCCCGCAGCGGCAGCGTGTTCAGCGGCGCGCTACCCTCGAGCAATGCACGCAGCGTACGGGGCAGGGCCGGCGTTGCCGCCTGTGCCGTCGTGCCGAAGGCGGACATCCGCGTCGCGCTGATCAGATTCCGCTCGATCCGCGCGGTGAGATCGGCCGAGAGGCGGGTGAGCAAACCGGTATCGGCACCGAACCAGATCGCCCCGGCGCTCAGCACCACCGTGGCGCCGGCCACGCGCCGGAACAGATCACTCCAGCGCGCCGGCATCTTCATGAAGCCGAGGAAACGCTGGCCGAGCAGGATCACGGCACCCAGCGAGGTCGCGGCACCCAGCCCATAGGCAAGCAGCAGCAGGCCGGTCTGCAAGCTGGGGCCGTTGAGGGCGGCGCCGCTCAGGACGAGGCCCAGCACCGGTCCCGCGCAAGGCGCCCAGATGAGGCCCGTCGCCATGCCCAGCAGCAGCGAGCGCGTGGGGCGCGGGCCGCCCGCGTCACGCTGTTCCGTCGCCCAGTGTGCCAGCCGAGCACCGGCCGATGCAGCCGGCCGCAGCAGGCGATCGGCCAAAGCCGGAAACAGCAGCGTCAGGCCGAACATCGCCAAGAGAGCCAGGATGACGTTACGGGCGTGATGGTTCACCTCCACCGCCCAGCCGCCGGCGAAGGCGGCGAGGCTCGCAACACCTGCGAAAGCAAAAGCGAGGCCGAGCAGCGTCGGCAGGCTATCACGCCTGAAGCTCTTGCCGGTCCCGGCCAGGACGAAAGGCAGGATCGGCAGGATGCAGGGCGAAGCGATGGTGAAGATGCCGGCGAGGTAGCTGAGGACCAGGAATGTCATGTGACGCCTTGCGGGTTCAAATGTGGTCGGGCTCGGGACAGCCCGGGCTGTTCCCATGCAACATGTGCGCGGGATGAAAGCTGACCGTTTTGTTTCGTCGTTTGGCGCCGGCCTCAGCCGCACAAGATCGCCGCGGATGAAGCCGGTTGCCGAGAACTAGCGTGCCGCGACGTCGACGATGGCCTGGGCGAAGGCTTGTGGCGCTTCCTGCGGCAGGTTGTGGCCGATGCCGCCGCTGATCAGGCGATGCTGATACTTGCCGACGAACTTCTTGGCGTAAGCCGCGGGCTCCGGATGCGGCGCGCCATTGGCATCGCCCTCCATGGTGATCGTCGGCACGGTGATGAGGGGCCCGGCGGCAAGCTTCGCTTCCAGCGCATCGTATTTCGCCTCGCCGGAAGCAAGGCCAAGCCGCCAGCGGTAATTGTGAATGACGATGTCGACATGGTCCGGGTTGTCGAAGGCTGCGGCCGAGCGGTCATAGGTCGCGTCGTCGAACTTCCATTGCGGCGAGGCGAGCTGCCAGATCAGCTTGTTGAACTCATGGGTGTTCTTGGCATAGCCGAGGCGGCCGCGCTCGGTGGTGAAATAGAACTGGTACCACCAGGCAAGTTCCGCCTTGGGCGGCAGGGGCTGGCTGTTGGCCTTGACGCTGCCGATCAGATAGCCGCTGACGGAGACCAAAGCCTTGACGCGTTCCGGCCACAAGGCGGCGACGATATCGGCGGTGCGCGCGCCCCAGTCATAGCCGCCGAGTACCGCCGTCTCGATCTTCAACGCATCCATGAGGGCGATGACGTCGAGAGCGAGCACCGCCTGCTGGCCGTTGCGCAACGCCTTGCCATCGCGCAGGCGCGTGGTGCCATAGCCGCGCAGATAGGGAACGATGACGCGATGGCCGGCTGCCGCCAAGGCCGGCGCCACATCGGCATAGCTGTGGATGTCATAGGGCCAGCCATGCAGCAGAATGACGGCGGGCCCATCGGCCGGGCCCGCCTCGGCATAGCCGATATTGAGCGGACCGGCATCCACCTGCTTCAGCGGGCCGAAGGAGGTATGGGCCCCCGGCGTGATCGCCGGCAAGGCTGCCGCGGCATCGGCCCGCGCAATGGCGATCCCGCCGAACTGGCTGGCGGCCAGCGTCATCCCGGCTGCGGTCGCGGCGGCGCCGAGAAAGCGACGGCGATGCAGGTTGATTTCGTCAGCGCTGTTGTCGGTAGGCATCGGGAATTCTCCTGGGTCGATGATTTGGGGCAGGGAGGCTGGGGTGGTGATGGCGCTTGCCCCGCATCTCATCTGTAGCAAGAACACGAGACGCAGGGGATCGAACGAAGGTATCGCTCGTCAGATCACGTTGAGCGTGACGTTGATGTTGCCGCGCGACATCTTCGAATAGGGGCAGAGCTGATGCGCGGCCTCGACCACCGCCCGGGCGGTGTCGTGGCCCAGCCCCGGCAGGCTGACGTTGAGGCGCGCCTGTAGGAAGTAATCGCCATCGGTAGTGCCGAGATCGATTTCGGCATCGACCGCCACATCGGGCGGCAATGTCACCTGCAATTTCCCGGCGGCACGGCCCATGGCACCGATGAAGCAGGCCGACCAGCCGGCGGCGAAAAGCTGTTCGGGATTGGTGCCGGTGCCATTGCTGCCCGGGCGCGACAGCTTGAGGTCGAGCCGGCCGTCCGAACTGCGGGCGGCGCCCTCGCGGCCGCCGGTCGTGTGGGTCTTTGCGGTATAAAGCACGTTTTCGATCTGGGTCGCGGCCATGGCTGGCTCCCGCTGGGTCAAGTTTCAACGTATCCGCTTAAATCGGATACGATATAAATATATCGATCGAGGCCGATGTCAACCCCTTCCGATTTAATCGGATGCGATCTATATAGGAGGGGAATGCTTTTTCTTCCGCCCGCGGCAAGCCTGCTTCCGAGGGGGGGAGAGGGCGAAGGAGAGGCAGATGAAAGACAATCCATCCTTGAAGGCGCCCGATGGCGGCGATGGATCGGGAAAACGCCGGGATGACGGACGCCCAAGGGATAAAGGCGCCGGGGATAAAGGCCCAGGGGATAAAGGCGCCGGGGATAGACGCCCCGATCCGACGGACCCGAAGATCCGCAAGCTGTCGGATTTCCTCTGTTTCGCGATCTATTCGGCCAATCTCGCTTTCGGCCGGGCCTATAAGCCGCTGCTCGACAAGTTGGGCCTCACCTATACGCAATACGTGACGATCGTCTCCCTGTGGGAGGAAGACGACATCACGGTCGGCGACCTCGGCGACAAGCTGTTCCTGGAATCGAACACCCTGACGCCGATCCTGAAAAAGCTGGAAGCCTCAGGCTATCTCGAGCGCCGCCGCGATCCGGCCGATGAACGCCAGGTGCGGATCCATCTGACCGAGGCCGGCCGCCGCCTGCGCGAGGAGGCGCTCCATATCAACCTGCTCTCGGCGACGGGACTTGAGCCGGATGAGTTCTCCAAGATGCAGAAGGGCGTGGTGAAGCTCCGCACCAATCTCATCGCGGCGACGGAAGAGAAGAAGTAGGGCAACAAGAAAACGCCGCCGTCTGAAAACAACGGCGGCGCCTCTTGTAATGGCCTTGATGAGCCAGGCGTAATCAGAAATACGCCTTCAAATTCCGCCGGATGCGTTCCTTCACCGGCTCGTCCGTGATCTCCGGCGCGAAGACATTGCCCGTCACTGCCTCGTAGAGCGCGATGTATTTCCGCGTGAAGTCGATCAGCGTCGCCTGGGGAATTTCCGGGATCGGCTCGCGATAGGGATCGCATTGGCTGGCGATCCACAGGCGCAGGAATTCCTTGTCGAGGCTCTCCGGTTCCTCACGCGCAGCATGGCGTGCCTGATAGCTGCCGGCCTGCCAGTAGCGGCTGCTGTCGGGTGTCAGGATTTCGTCGGCGAGGGTCAGGCGACCCTGCGCATCGACACCGAATTCGAACTTGGTATCGACCAGGATGAGGCCGCGTTCGGCCGCGAGCGCGCGGCCCTTGGCGAAAAGCGCCAGTGACACCTCGGCGACTTCATCCCACAATTTCTGGCTCAGATGCCCGCCGCTGACGATCTCGGCCGCCGTGGTCGGCGCGTCATGCTGGCCGGCCGCCGCCTTGGTGGTCGGCGTGATGATGGTTGTGGGCAGCTTGTCGTTCTTCCGGAGGCCGTCGGGGAAGCGGATGCCGTACATCTCGCGCTTGCCGTCGCGATACATCGGCCAGATCGAGGTATCGGTCGAGCCGGTCAGGTAATCGCGCACCACCACCTCCACCGGCAGCATCTCCAGGCGCTGGCCGACTACCACATTGGGGTCGGGGTAATCGAGCACATGGTTGCGGCAGATATCGGCGGTGGCGAGGAACCAGAAGCGGGCGATCTGCGTCAGCAGCTCGCCCTTGAAGGGCACGGCCGCCAGGATCTGGTCGAAGGCGCTCTGCCGGTCAGTCGAGATCAGGAGTCGCCTGCCATCGGCCAGGTCGTAATTCTCCCGCACCTTGCCGCGATAGTAATTGGGCAGTTCCGGAAAGAACGCCTCGGTCAGGACACGCGGAATGGCGGTACGGATGATATCGGCAGAGAGCATGGAGATCCTTCACGGGCTAAGCGGGGCCGAGTTATGGCACCAACCCCGGCGGCGGGCAATCGCGTGGGCGACGAATGCCGGAACAGCAGCGGATACCGGGGGCCGGACCGAATCGCAGGGCGGAACGAAGAATCTGCCGGCCCGCAGAGAAATCGCCCTTGAAACACCCCTTCGGCCTTCCATTTAATCGGATACGATTAAAGCGCATACGCTAATAAATCGGGCGGAACAGTGCTGATCACCGGCTAAGTCATTTATAAAGAAAGGAAAATTCCATGTCCAAGATTGAGAAAGTCCTGCTCACGGGCAAGACCCATACCGTCGCCACCCGTCGCGAAGGGCAGTCGCGGGTTGACCATGCCCGCCTCGACCTCAAACTCTCGACGCCGAACGTTCCCCATGGAGATCTCGTCTTCGACGCCGTCCAGGCTCATCCGACGGCGGAGCAGTTCTTCGCCGGCGCCTGGTCGGCCTGCTTCACCGGCGCGATCGACCTGGCAGCCCAGGCGCGCAAGGTGACCCTGCCGGCCGATCTCGCCGTCGATATCGAGGTCGATCTCGGGCAGACGGGCAGCGCCTATTTCCTGCAGGCCCGCGTCAATGTGACGGCGCCGGGCCTCGCCCAGGACCTCGCCGAGGAACTGGTGCATGCGGCGCATCAGATCTGCCCGTATTCGAAGGCGGTCGCCGGCAATATCGACGTCGCCACCAGCGTCCGCACCGCCTGACCGGCCGCCGGCCTGCTATCCGGCGTGGGAATTCTCGTTCTTGCCTCTACCGATAACCGGTGCGCCGACTTATTTTATTGAAGGCCCGCCCATCGGGGCGGGCTCGCCGATGGAAAGGATTGAATGATGACGACGCAAACCGAAACCGCCATCCTGGCCGGTGGCTGCTTCTGGGGCATGCAGGACCTGATCCGGCGCTATCCCGGCGTGATCTCCACGCGCGTCGGCTATAGCGGCGGCGACGTCCCCAATGCCACCTATCGCAACCACGGCACCCATGCCGAGGCAATCGAGATCGTGTTCGATCCGAAGCGGATCAGCTATCGCGACATCCTGGAATTCTTCTTCCAGATCCATGACCCGACCACGAAGAACCGCCAGGGCAACGATATCGGCCTCGCCTACCGCTCGGCGATCTTCTACCGCGACGCCGCCCAGAAGGCGGTGGCCGAGGATACGATTGCCGATGTCGACGCCTCGGGCCTGTGGCCCGGCAAGGTGGTGACCGAACTCGCCCCCGCCGGCCCCTTCTGGGAAGCCGAGCCGGAGCACCAGGACTACCTGGAGCGCATTCCCAACGGCTATACCTGCCACTTCATCCGCCCGGGCTGGAAGCTGCCGAAGCGGCAATCGGCCGAGTAAGCGGTCTTCGAATTAACGCGGCTTAGTCGGCCGGCTCCGATGTGCCTAACGGCACGTTGGGTCGGCCGATTGGTTTTGGGTGAGAGCAACGAGAGATGTGACACGCGCGGGAACGAAGTGGCTGCCCTTCGCGTATGACTATCGAACTCGGTGCAGTGCTCCAGCATCCTCACGTCGCTCGCGGTTGGAGCATGTGGCTTGGAACACCAGATTGGCCCCTATTAGCCTCCGACAATAGATCTTTTAAGTACGCTTACTTGGTCTCCAAACTTTGCGGTGCTGATCACGCTGGCCGATATCGGGCACATGCGGGCATGACGTGGCACACCCCATCAAAAGCCGATCGAATATGCGGTATCGAAGGCCGCAGCGAAATTTCGTCGTTCCGCAAGTCAGGTGGACTGGTATCTTTTGCAGGACCAATGCCACAGCTCAGTCGCCGAGGTTGCCCGATCTTAGCCTTAGGGGGTGTCATGGATGAAGCGACAGAACACCTTACAACCGAGCTCGTTTTCTCCTTTGGGCCGTTCCGGCTGGTTCCGAGCCGGCAGTTGCTCCTGCTCGAAAATCGCCCTGTAAAGCTCGGTGGCCGCGCTTTCGAGCTCTTGCGCCTGCTCGTGCAGCGTGCGGGTGAGCTCGTCAGCAAGGAAGAGTTGATGGCGGCGGCCTGGCCCGGCATCTTCGTCCACGAGAGCAATCTCAAGGTCAACATGTCGAACCTGCGGCAGCTGCTCGGGGACACCAAGCTCAACCCGGGCTATGTCGCCACGGTGGTCGGCCGGGGTTATCGCTTCACCGCGCCGGTGCAAACCGGCATCGGGGCGTTCGAGGATGGCGACCCCCTTGCAGCGGATCCCGGCTCCGGCGCATTGCCGCAGCAAGGCCAGGTCGTTGGCCGGGATGCAGAGCTGGCCGAGGTGATGAATGCCTTGCGCCGAGAGCGGCATGTGACCTTGGTGGGTGCGGGCGGCATCGGCAAGACCACTGTAGCCATCGCCGCGGCCCATGCCTTTGCCGAGGCTTGCGTGGATGGACTCTGTCTTGTGGATCTCTCGACCATCGACGATCCGACCCTCGTTCCCGTCGCCCTGGTGACGGCGCTGGGGATTCGCGGCAATCCCGATGACAGTTTCACGGCCATCCTTGGCTATCTCCGCACCCGCCGGATGCTGATCATTCTCGACAACTGCGAGCATGTGCTGCCGGCGGTGACGATCTTCGCACGGAGCCTCGCAGCGGAACCCGGCCCCTCGAAAGTTCTGGCGACCAGTCGCACGCCGTTCGGCTTCGACAAGGAATTCCTGATCCGAATCGGGCCGCTGGCCGTTCCCGGCGACGAACCCGGCCTGCTCTTGCAGCGCGCGCTTCTGTTCCCGACTGTGGACTTATTCGTCTCCCGCGCCTCGGAATGGGCGGGATATCAAGTGACCGAAGCCGATTGCAATGCGGTGGTGGCGATCTGCCGCGCCATGGAAGGCTTGCCCCTGGCGATCGAGCTGGCGGCGGCACAGCTCGAGAAGCATTCGCCTTCGGAGCTGCTGGCGATGCTCGACCGGTATGCCAGCTTCGCCAAACCGCGCCGTAACGGCGTTGCGTCGCGCCACGAGACGCTGTTGGCGACGATCGACTGGAGCTATCGGCTGCTTCCGCAAGGCGAGGCAAGCCTTTTCCGCGCCGTCTCGGCTTTCGCCGAATCCTTCGAGCTGGAAGACGCCGTTCATGTCGGCGGCGCGGCGGGGCTGGATACCGTCGATGTTGTCACCGGCCTTGGCGGCTTGGTGGCGAAATCGCTGCTGACCGCGGAAGTCAATGGCCCCGGGCTGCGCTACCGGCAGCTCGACAGCACCCGGCACTTCGCCGCGGAGAAGCGGCGCGCCGAGAGCGCCGACGCCTTGATCTTGAAAAGCCACGCGCAGCGCGTCCTCGATCTCTTCAGGCGGTCCGAGGAAGAGTGGCACTGGCTTGAAACGGCCGATTGGACCAAACGCTATGCCAGCCGGTTTGCCGATCTGCGTGCCGCACTCGCCTGGGCGTTCGGGGCCGACGGTGACATCATGCTTGGAATCAGACTGACCGTTGCGGCCATTCCGCTCTGGTCGGAGACATCGATCCTCTCGGAAGCCCAGGAACGGACCGGCGTGGCGCTGAAGCTCGCCGAGAGCGTCGCTTGCGAAGAGCTCACCAAGGCGAAGCTCGCCTGCGCGCGGGCCTGGAGCCTGTTCTATTCGAAGATGCGCAAGGAGATCGAGGATGCCTGGCATGATGCGATCAGATTTGCCCGGTCCGCCGGCAGCCTGGAATACGAGCAGCGTGGGCTGGAGGGGCTCGCCTACTACCTGATGGAAGTCGGCAAGATCGATGAAGCGATCCTTTGCCTGGAAGAATCCGAGCGGCTGTCGGCACAGCACCGCGACTGGTCGGCGGCGCCGGAGGGCGATCGTGCCCTGGCCTGGGCCAAAGCCCATCGCGGCGACTTCGTGGAGAGTGGACAGGTCCTCGACCGGCTTGCTGGCCAGCATTCCTTCACCGGCAAGCGCGCCGGCATGGCCGGGCAGGACGTCGTCCGGTTTGTATCGATACGGTGCTACATGACCTTCATCGCCTGGATGACCGGCCGGGCCGATTATGCGGGCGTGGTCACGCGCGAGGCGATCGAGCAGGCGGGGCGCGCCGGCCATTGGTTGTCGCAATCCAATGCGCTGGGACTGGCCGGGCTGCCGCTGGGCCTGGAGACGGGGAACATCGCACTTCTCGAGCACTACTCCGCTCTCATGCGCAGCAACATGGAGCGGGAATACATCCCCCGCTGGATCCCGGTGCATCACTACTTCGAGGGTGTGCTGAGCTACATGCAGGGGGACGGCGAGGCCTATCGCGCGGTTCGCGCGGCGATCGATCATATGATCGAGTGCCGCTACCTGCTGCGCATCGGCATGTATATTGCCGGCCTCGCACGGGTACTCCTCCACCGTGGCTTGCTCGACGAAGCCGGCGACACGCTCAGCCTGGCGTTCCAGTTCCAGGAGCGGCAGGGCGAGCTCTGGTGCCGCGGGGAGCTGCTGCGTGTGGGGGCCGCCATTCAGCATCGCACCGGCAATCATGCGAACGCCGAACGGATGTGGAAGGAGGCGGTGCTGCAATCGCACACCATCGGCGCCAGATCATTCGAGCTGCGCGCCGCCACCGACCTTGCCGCGCATTACATCGACACGCGGCGCTCAAGCGAAGCCATCGCATTGCTCGAACCGATCTATCGCGGCTTCAATGAAGGATTTGAGACACAGGATCTGCGTAGCGCGTTGCAGGTGTTGCAGACGGCCATTGCCGCACGTTGAGTCATTTTTTACCCCATTTTACCCCCCATCCGCAGCTTCCGATGCTAGATAGATCTGAGCCGCGATGGCGAGCACCCCTGTTCGGACATCCGGTTCCAGTTCAGTACCGATAGAATTTTGCTCTTCGAGAACGGGATCTCTCGGATTCCCGCGCTGAAGAGACGCGCCGATCCGGAAGGACGGGAACTTTCTGCGGAGGTGAGCCCTGCGATGCCGCGCTCGTCTATCACCTTGCTGCTCTCGGATGCAAAACGGATGCTGGAAGCGGGTGAAGCCAAGGCCCGCAGCATCGGCATTCCCTACAACATCGCCGTCGTCGATGCCGGCGGCGCACTGATCGCCTTCGCGCGGCAGGACGGCGCGCTGATCGGCAGCATCGACCTCGCCATCGGCAAGGCGCTGACCGCGCGGCTGTTCGACAAGCGCACGTCGGATCTGGCGCGGATGGCACAGCCGGGTGCGCCGCTCTTCGGCATCGAACAGAGCAATGGCGGAAAGGTTGTGATCTTCGGCGGCGGCCTCCCGGTTGAAATCGACGGCGCGATCGTGGGCGCCGTCGGCACCAGTGCCGGGACCGTCGAGCAGGATATCGCCGTGGCCGAGGCCGCTGCGGCGGCGGCCAAGCAACCCTGATACATTGAAAGGAGCAGCACATGAAAGCGGCGCGCATTCGCGAATATCACAGACCGCTCGTCCTGGAAGACATCGCAGTTCCGGACATCCAGGCGGACGAAGTACTGGTCAAGGTTGCCGCCTGCGGCATGTGCCGTTCCGACGTGCTCCTGGTCGACGGCTTCTTCCAGAACTATGGCGATATCCCGCCACCAGTCATTCCCGGCCACGAGATCACCGGCACGATCGAGAAGCTCGGCAGCGTCGTGCCGAAAGGCCTCGCCGAAGGCGACCATGTGGTGGTGGCGCCCGGCTGGGGTGACGGCGTATGCCGGCATTGCCAGGTCGGCAACACCCATATTTGCGCCAATGTGCGCTGGCCTGGCTTCGGCCCTTATGGCGGGTTCGCGGAATACATCCCCGTCCCGGCCCGTTACGTGATCAAGGTGCCGAAGCATCTGAAGTTCGAGGAGATCGCGCCGCTGACCGATGCGGGACTCACCCCCTATCGCGGCCTCAAGAAGATTCGCGATGCCGGCGGATTGGGGCCGGATCACATCATCGGCGTGTTCGGCGTCGGTGGCCTCGGTACCTATGCGGTCCAGTACGCCAAGCTGCTCGGTGGCGGCGCGCCGGTTGTCGCCTTTGCGCGCAATCTCGAGAAGCTGGCAATCGCCAAGAAATACGGTGCCGACCACATCATCAGCGTCAAGGGCAAGTCAGCCGCCGATATCGGCAAGGAGCTGAAGCAGGCCACCGGGCAGGACAAGCTCGACGCGATCATCGACTGCGTCGGCGCGCCGGAGATGATGCAATTGGGCTTCTCTCTCCTGGCGATCAGCGGTCACTATGCGGATGTCGGTTTCGTCGGCGATCGCATCGACGTGCCGCTGTTTCCGCGCGTCTCCGGCGAGCAGACCTTTCATGGGTCGTTCTGGGGCAATAACCGGGACCTCAGCGAGGTCATGGCGCTCGCCGCCGAAGGCAAGATCCAGCACACCATCACGGCCATCAAATTCGAGCAGATCAACGAATACCTGGACCTTTGCAGGAACAACGCTGTCGTCGGTCGCGCCGTCGTGAAGTTCTGATAGCGGGGAGCGTCGCCGCCAAATTCATTCAAGGAAAAGGATCAATGACCCAACATGTCCTGTTCATCGTCACCAATGCCGCTGTGATCGGACCGCAGAGTCGCAAGACCGGTTTCTTTTTCGCGGAGGTCGCGCACCCTTTCGATGTGCTCGACAAGGCCGGGATCGCGGTGGAGTTTGCGTCACCTGCCGGCGGCTGGACGCCTTACGATGCATACGACGAGAAAGATCCCGCCCAGAAGGAATTTATCCAGAGCAAAGCCTTCCGGCGGCTGAATCGCAGTCGCAAACTGTCCGAAGTCGACACCGCGGACTACGATGCCATCCTGGTGCCCGGGGGCCTCGGGCCCATGGTCGACATCCAACGCAATGGGGATGTGCAGAAGGCCGTCGCGCGGGCCTGGATCACGGGCAAGCTCGTGACCGCTGTTTGCCACGGCCCGTGTGCGTTGCTCGGTGTCGATCTTGGCGACGGCACGCCGTTCGTGCGTGGCAAGAAGCTCACGTCGTTCTCGAAGAAGGAGGAGTATGACTATGCCCGCGAGGATGTGCCCTACGAACTCGAGGACGCACTCAGGGCGGAGGGTGCCGAATACTCGTCCGCGGCCAACTGGCAACCGCACGTCATCGTTGATGGACGGCTTATTACCGGCCAGAACCCCGCCTCGGCGGGGCCGCTGGGGAAGGAACTTGTCGCGGCGCTCAAGCGATGACGCAACCGCAGGCCAAGATCACCGCTGTCCTCACGGCGCGCCCCGGGAAGGCTGCCGACCTGCATGCGCTGCTGACCGGCATGCTGCCGCATTGCCGGGCAGAACCGGGGAATTTGCGCTGGGATATCTGGCGCGACCAGGCGCATGGCGACCGCTTCGTGCTGGACGAGCTCTACCGGGACACCGCCGCCCTCGAGGCGCATCGCAAGACGCCGCATTATCTGGACTACCTGGTGCGGATCCCGGAGCTCGCGGATCGATCGGCCTGGGTTCTGGAGCCGGTTGAAGTAGCGTAGGGGCCGGAGAGCGCGCATCAGCCCAGCAGGAGGCAACGATGATAGAGGTCGTGCAGGCTTTTGACCGCAAGCGTATCAAGGAACTGCCGACAGACGATGCGGCGGCGCTGGAATCGAAGCTCAAGGTGGCCTTTGGCCGGTTCAAGGATCGCGGCGCCTGGTTGCCGCCGCACGCGCGCCATGCGGTACTGCAAAAGCTCGCCGGCCTGGTCGAGAAGCAGCGCGAAGCTTTTGGCACCCTGATCGCGCGCGAAGGCGGTAAGCCTTACACCGACGCTCTGGTCGAAACCGATCGCGCGATTGACGGCATCCGCAATGCCGGCGAGCTTTTGCGCAGCCATGCCGGGGTCGAGATCCCCATGGGCCTCACCTCGGCCAGTGTGGGCCGCCGCGCCTGGACGGTGAAAGAGCCGATCGGCGTGGTGGCCGCGATCTCCGCCTTCAACCATCCCCTCAACCTCATCGTGCATCAGGTGGCGCCGGCCATCGCCACCGGCTGCCCGGTCATCGTCAAACCGGCCACGGCGACGCCGCTTTGCTGCTTCGATCTGGTGAAGCTGGCCCATGAGGCGGGCATGCCCGAGGGCTGGGTCCAGACCTTCCTCCCCCAAAGCCGTGAGCTTTCCGAAGCCTTCGCCTCGGACCCTCGCGTCGCCTTCTTGAGCTTCATCGGATCGGCGCGGGTCGGCTGGCGCCTGCGTTCGATCCTGGCGCCTGGCACCCGCTGCGCGCTCGAGCATGGCGGCGTCGCGCCCGTCATCGTCGATCGCAGCGCCGATCTCGACGTCATCATCGAACCGATCGCCAAGGGCGGCTATTACCATGCCGGACAGGTCTGCGTGTCGGTCCAGCGCATCTACGTGCATAACGCGTTGAAGCAAGCCTTCATCGAGCGCTTCGCGGCGCGGGTCGAGCGACTGCGGGTCGGCGATCCGACATTGCCGGAAACCGAGGTCGGTCCCCTCATCACACCCAACGAGGCGAGGCGGGTGGAGAGCTGGATCGACGAAGCCACCAAGGCAGGTGCGAAGCAGATCGGCGGCGGACGCTTCAGTGAGACCACGCTGAAGCCCACGATCCTGGTCGACCCGCCCGCCGACGCCAAAGTGTCCGCTCAGGAAGTCTTCGGGCCGCTTACCTGCATTTACGGCTACGACCGTCTCGAAAAGGCCATCGCGGCCGCCAATTCCCTCCCGGTGGCGTTCCAGTCCAGCATCTTCACCCGGGATCTCAATGCTGCTCTCGACGCCGCGGAGCTGTTCGACGCATCGGCCGTTATGGTGAACGATCACACCGCCTTCCGCACCGATTGGATGCCCTTCGCCGGTCGGCACGAATCCGGCTACGGGGTGGGCGGCATTCCTTTCACGGCGAAGGAGATGACGGCGGAGAAGATGATCGTCTTCAAGCGGTGACGCCTTTGTCTCAGAGGCATCTGACGCGTTGGCTGTCGGTGCGAGACGGTCATTCGCCCGACCAGCGAAAATCCGCGACACCCAATTGCCCGCCAGATCGCCGAGACCATCTCATTTTGAGCAGACCCGACGGCAGAGCAGCAGGGCGTAGTTGAGAGAAGTGGCTGGGGGACCTGGATTCGAACCAAGGTTGACGGAGTCAGAGTCCGTAGTCCTACCGCTAGACGATCCCCCAGCAGGGCCGCGATAACCGGCCAGCTGGCCGTCGCGATCAGATAGGCGCCTTTGACGGCGCGGCGGGAATGTACTGAGGGTGCCCGCCGGTTTCAACCCCTTTCAGCAACTATTTTCCGGCGGCGCAGCGAAGGCGGCTTATTTTGCGCTGCGACAGCAATGCTTTATCTCGCCACCGGTTCCATGTAGGATAAGCCTTGAGGAAATTCGGTGCCGGACGCTGGGATTGTTACAATTAATATAACGATTCCAATAGCTTGTCCCGCCGAAACAGGAGATGAGTGTTGCTGGACCAAGTTCCCCCGGCAGCCGGCACGGCGCGCGCAGCGGCGCGGCCTGCGCGGCCGGGGCAGATCATGGCGGCGTTGGATCTGGGCACCAATAACTGCCGGCTGCTGATCGCCCGGCAGAGCGGGGCGGGTTTCCAGGTCATCGATGCCTTTTCCCGAATCGTCCGTCTGGGCGAGGGCGTGTCGCAATCCGGGATTCTCGCCCCGGAAGCCATGGACCGCACCGTCGACGCCCTGAAGGTCTGCGCCGCCAAGATGCAGCGGCGCGGGGTCAGTCTCGCCCGCGCCGTCGCCACCGAGGCCTGCCGGCGGGCCGCCAATGGCGCCGGCTTCGTCGAGCGGGTCAAGGACGAGGCCGGGATCAATCTCGAGATCATCACCTCGGGCGAAGAGGCGCAGCTCGCCTTCAGCGGCTGCATGCCGCTGCTCATGCCCGAGCATCCCAATGCCATCGTCTTCGATATCGGCGGCGGCAGCACCGAGCTCGGCTGGCTGTCGCTGAAGCCCGGCCAGGCGCCCCGCATCATCGCCTGGCATTCGATGCCGGTCGGCGTCGTGACGCTGACCGAGGAATTCGGCATCGAGGCGCCGGAAGGGGCAGACCGCCTCGCCTTCTATGAGGAAATGGTGGCCAAGGTCGCCGATCATCTCGCCCCCTTTGCCCAGGCGATCGGCGCCCATCGCCTGATCGCCGGCGGCCAGGTGCAGATCCTCGGCACTTCCGGCACGGTGACGACCCTGGCCGGCATCAAGCTCGGCCTGCCGCGCTATGACCGCGCGCTGGTCGATGGCAGCTATCTCAATTACGGCGATGTCGAGCGGATCAGCACGCGGCTTGCGGGCCAGAGCCTGGCCGATCGCTCGCAGGTGCCTTGTGTCGGCCTCGACCGCTGCGACCTGGTGGTCAGCGGCTGCGCCATCCTCACCGCGATCTGCCGGCAATGGCCGATCGGCAGGCTGCGGGTGGCGGATCGCGGGGTGCGCGAGGGCATCCTGATGAGCCTGCTGACGGGGAGTATGTCACACCACCCCCATCGTTCCGGTATCGCCTGAACGCACATATTTGACGGATGGATGGCGCCATGCCATTGCCTGCGGCGTCCTTGCGCAGCGCCCCTTGCGCTTGGTGCCCCCGCGCATGACAGCTGGCAGTGGCATATGCCCGCATGAGGCGCCGGTCCGGACCGGCGGCTGAAGGAGACGGAAGATGAGTTCAACGCGGCGCCCCAGCGGCGGCCGAGCCCGTGGCGGCAGCGGCAGCAAATCCACCGTGACGGTGCCAACCGGACGCGGGGTCACGGTGCGGGTGAAGACGGCCGCCAAGCGCAGCGTCTCCTCCGCGCGCTGGCTGGAGCGTCAGCTCAACGACCCCTATGTGGCCGAGGCGAAGAAGCAGGGCTGGCGCTCCCGCGCCGCCTTCAAGCTGCTGCAGCTCGATGAGAAATTCCATTTCCTCAGGGCCGGCGCCCGGGTGGTCGATCTCGGCTGCGCGCCCGGCGGCTGGACCCAGGTCGCCGCGGCAAAAGTCTTCAAGGCCGGCGGCGGCAAGATCGTCGGCATCGATCTCCTCCCTGTCGATCCCATTCCCGGCGCCGATCTCATCCAGATGGATTTCATGGCGCCGGAAGCGCCCGATGCGCTCAGAGCCCTGCTGCAGGGCGAGGCGGATGTCGTGCTCTCCGACATGGCGGCCTCGGCCACGGGACATGCCCGGACCGATCACCTCAAGATCATGGCCCTGGCCGAGACCGCCTACGAGTTCGCCGCGGAAGTCCTGGCGCCCGGCGGCAGCTTCATCGCCAAGGTGCTGCAGGGCGGCGCGACGGGCACCTTGCTGGCCAGCCTGAAACGCGATTTCGCCGAGGTGAAACACGTGAAGCCGGCGGCGAGCCGCGCCGATTCGGCCGAGATCTACGTCGTCGCCCTGAAATTCCGCGGCCGGAAAGACGGAGGGGGCCTCTCGCCGGCAAATGTATCCGTTTGGGGAGAATGATATGGCTCAGTTTACCAAGGGCATCTATGCCATCACGCAGGTGCCCGCGCTGCATAAGATGATCCAGCTGGCGTTGGCGCGGCCGAACGCCATTGGGCGCGTTGCGGATGAGATCATCAAGCCAAAGGGTGGTGAAGCCGTCCTGGATCTCGGCTGCGGTGCCGGCCAGATCATGCCTTTCCTAGGGGCGCGCAGCTATATCGGCGTCGATCTCAATCCTGCCCATATCGAGGCCGCGAAGCAGCGTTTCCCAGAAAGCGATTTTCGGGTCGGCGACGCAATCGGCTTTCTTGAAACGACCGCGGAAAAGTTCGACCTCATCACCATGATCGGCTTGCTGCATCACCTCGATGACAACCAGGTGATCCGCATCATGAGCGGCGCGCGACGGTCGCTCAATCCAGGCGGCCGGGTCGTCGCGTTCGATGCCGGTTTCGAGAAAAACCAGAATCCGATTGCCTGGCTGATGTCGAGACTCGATTCGGGTCGCAACGTCCGGACCCTCGACGCCTACCTGGAACTGGAACGCCAAGTCTTCCCGCAGGCGGCGGGCTATCTGCGGCACGACCTGCTGCGCGTTCCCTATACCCACGTCATCACGGTCTGTACCGCCTGATCCGAGGTATTCGTGGCTATTTAGCTTCGTGGCGGTGAAGCCGATGAAACTGATTGCCGACTGCCCCAGCCCGGCGGAGATCCAGGCGGCGGCGCTCAAATTCCGCGTGGTCGCTACAAAATCGCGGCGACAAGTCCTGACGGTCTGGTCAGGTTCGGCGCGGCAAATCGCCGGAAAGCCCCACAAATCGCCTGCTGTGCCGGCAATTATGCATGATGCCCCTGCGTCACTATGGGCCGGACTATATCTTGTGTCCCGGACGGCAATGTGTATGATGGCGCGCCAACCCGCGGTGCCCGGGGCGATCTCCTATTACCTAAAGATCGGCCGACTGGGACGACACGATCTTGAGGTTCGGCATGATGATCCGTGAAGCTTATACGTTCGACGACGTGCTCCTGCAGCCGGCGGCCTCCTCGGTTTTGCCCGCGCAGGCAAATACCGGCACCAGGCTGACCAAGCGCATTTCCCTCAACATTCCCCTGCTCTCTTCGGCGATGGATACCGTCACCGAGGCGCGGATGGCGATCTGTATGGCGCAGCATGGCGGCATGGGCGTCATCCACAAGAACATGGACATCACCCGCCAGGCCGAGGAAGTGCGCAAGGTGAAGCGCTTCGAAAGCGGCATGGTGGTCAATCCGCTGACCATCCATCCCGACCAGCCCCTGGCCGACGCCCTGGCGCTGATGCAGCGGCATGAGATCTCCGGCATTCCCGTGGTCGAGCGCGGCAGCAACGGCGCTACCCCCGGCAAGCTGGTCGGCATCCTCACCAATCGCGATGTGCGCTTCGCCAGCAACCCGAATGAGATCATCGCCAATCTGATGACCAAGGACCGACTGGTCACCACTAAGCTCGGCGTCGGCCATGACGAGGCACGGCGCCTGCTGCACCAGTACCGCATCGAGAAGCTGCTGGTGGTCGATGATTCCTATCGCTGCATCGGCCTCATCACCGTCAAGGACATGGAAAAGGCCCAGGCCTATCCGACGGCCTGCAAGGATGAGCGCGGGCGGCTGCGCGTCGCCGCCGCGACCGGCGTCGGCGAGGACGGCATCCGTCGCGCCGAAGCCCTGCTGGAAGCCGGCGTCGATATCATCGTCGTCGATACCGCCCACGGCCATTCCAAGGGCGTGCTCGATGCCGTCGCCACGGTGAAGCGGCTCAGCAACGACTGCCAGGTGATCGCCGGCAATGTGGCGACCGGCGACGGCGCCCAGGCGCTGATCGATGCCGGCGCCGATTCGATCAAGGTCGGCATCGGCCCCGGCTCGATCTGCACCACCCGCGTGGTCGCCGGTGTCGGCGTGCCGCAGCTGACCGCCGTGATGGATTCGGTCGAGCGCGCCGCCAAGGCCGGCGTGCCGGTGATCGCCGATGGTGGCATCAAGTATTCCGGCGACATCGCCAAGGCGATCGCCGCCGGGGCAAGCTGCGTCATGATCGGCTCGCTGCTGGCCGGCACCGAGGAAAGCCCCGGCGAGGTCTTCCTTTATAACGGCCGCTCCTACAAATCCTATCGCGGCATGGGTTCGCTCGGCGCCATGGCGCGCGGCTCGGCCGACCGCTATTTCCAGGAAGAGGTCTCCGACAAGCTGAAGCTGGTGCCGGAAGGCGTGGAAGGCCGCGTGCCCTACAAGGGCGCCGCCGGGACCGTCATCCACCAGCTGGTGGGCGGCCTCAAGGCGGCCATGGGCTATACCGGCAACGCCACCATCGCCGATATGCAGACCAAGTGCAGCTTCGTGCGCATCACCAATGCCGGCCTGCAGGAAAGCCATGTGCATGACGTGCAGATCACCCGCGAGGCGCCGAACTACCGGCAGAACATGTGAGCGGATGGCGCACTGAAAATGCCCGGCCGACCTAGCAACTCGTGTGATCTTGAGACGGCTCAGCTACATGCGGAGTGTGGGACTCCCCCTCACCCTGTCCCTCTCCCGCGAGGGGAGAGGGGACGCTCGCGCTGGAATCCGGTTTCTCGTTGCTCTTCTGTCGTACTTGCCGTGACGGTTGACGAAAAGCTCGCTGCACTCCCTCGCCACCACGCCGACGGGACGGGAGAGAGTAGGGGTGAGGGGGGCGCTGCTGCGCTCGTGCCGATTTATCTCCGCGCTGCGTCAGCATCAGCAGGTGCGACCATGACCCCCGGCGCGCGCAATGAAGAGGTGATGGGAATCCGGACGATAGCGGCAGCGTCCCCTTTCCCCTGGCGGGAGAGGGACAGGGTGAGGGGGCAGCAGCCGCGCTCTCGCCACAGTGCACTTAAATACGGCTTCGATCTCACTGCACCACAGGTGCAGCCATGATGCCGGGCGCCCGCATCCAGGCGGCGATCGAGCTTCTGCACGAGATCCATGGCGGCACGGCGCCGGCCGATCGCGCGGCGGCGGCCTATTTCCGCAACCGCCGCTATATCGGCGGCAAGGACCGCCGCGACGTGCTTGACCATGCCTATGGCGTCTTGCGCCGCCGCGCCGCGCTCGACTGGTGGATCGCGAAAAGCGGCGCCGGGGTGCAAGACATCGAGCGCGCCCGCGTCATCGCCAAGCTGCTGCTGATTGACGGCTGGACCGCCGACCGCACCGCCGGCAGTTTCGATGGCGGCCAGTACCGCCCTGCCATGCTCGACAATGACGAGAAGCGCCTGGTGAAGGCGCTCGCAGGCCAGCAACTCAACCCACCGGAACAGCCTGCGGCCGCGCGTCTCGAATATCCCGGCTGGATCGAAACGCAATTGCAAGCCGTGTTCGGCGACCGGCTCGATGCCGAGATGGCGGCGACCCTCGACGAGGCCGCCACCGATCTTCGCGTCAATGCCTTGAAGGCGACGCGCGAAGAGGCGATCAAGGCGCTCGCCGCCGACGGCGTCGAAGCCGCGCCGACCGCGCTCTCGCCCCTGGGCCTCCGTGTGAAAGGCCGCCCGCCGCTCGCCACCTTGAACAGCTTCAAATCCGGCCTCATCGAGGTGCAGGACGAGGGCTCGCAGCTCGTCGCCCTCTTGGCCGATGCCAGGCCAGGCATGCGCGTCGTTGATTTCTGCGCCGGCGCCGGCGGCAAAACCCTCGCTCTCGCCGCGCAGATGCAGAACAAGGGCAAGCTGGTCGCCTGCGACGTGCTGCAGGGCCGCGTCGATCGCGCGGCGACAAGGCTCAACCGCGCCGGCGTCTATAATGTCGAGCGCCTGGGGCTGAGTTCCGAACGCGATCCCTGGGTGAAGCGCCATGCCGGCGGCTTTGATCGTGTGCTGGTCGACGCGCCCTGTTCCGGCACCGGCACCTGGCGGAGGAATCCCGATGCCCGCTGGCGGTTGAAGCCCGGCGATATCGAGGAGCTGGCCGCCCTGCAGCGCCGCATCCTCGAAAGTGCCTCGCGCCTGGTGAAGCCGGGCGGCCGCCTCATTTATGCGACCTGCTCGCTGCTGCCGGCCGAGAATGCCGACCATCTCGCCTGGATCAGGGAAAACCTGCCGGATTTCGACCTCGTGCCCCTGCCGCAGGTGTGGCGCGAGGTGATCGGCGGCGACTGTCCTGTTGCCGGCGACACGTTGTCGTTGACCCCCGCGCGCAACGGCACGGACGGTTTCTTCACTGCCGTCTTCCAGCGCCGCAAGACGGACAACGTGGAAGCGGCGGCATGAGCGATTACCTGATCCGTCCCGCGACCACCGACGACATCCCGGCCATCGCCGAGATCCATGAACGCGGCTGGCACCAGGCCTATGGCCATTTCATCGCCGCCGAGACCCTGGCGGAGAAGAGCGCCGAGAAGCGCCACGCCTTCTGGCGCGAGCGCATCGCCGATGCCGCCCGGACCGTCCTGGTGGCGACCGAGGGCGGTGCCGTCATGGGCTTCGTCTATGGCGGCCCGGTGCTGGAGCACGATTTGACCGGCGGTCGCATCGACGATTTCGACAGCGAGCTCTACATCCTCCATTGCCGGCAGGAAGCGCAGGGAAGGGGCCTCGGCAAGCGCCTCACGGCTGAGCTCTCGCGGCGCTTCAAGGACCAGGGCCTGCGCTCGCTGCTGCTCTGGGCCTTCGCCGAGAACCAGTTTCGCCGCTTCTACGACCGGCTGGGCGGCGAGATCGTCGCCGAAGGCGTGGACGAGGGCCAGGCGGATGTCGCCTATGGCTGGCGCGATATCGACGCCTTGATCGCGGCCTGCGAGGGTAGGCAGGCATAGATGTGGATTGATGATGTCACGGCGGCCTTCCCCCTCTCCCCAACCCTCTCCCGCGAGGGGCGAGGGAGCTCAGCGAGTTCTGAGCTAAACCTCACGGCGGCTCGGCGCTGGAATCCGGATTCTCGACCAAAGGCACAGTGTTCCCTCCCCCCTCGCGGGGGAGGGTTAGGGAGAGGGGGCCTTCAAATGGCCGGCCGCGTGATGAAACGATATGAGACCGGCGCTCTCCACAGCGCCACGACAGACAGATCGGTTAGAAAGCGATAACGATATGACAGAGCGCATTCTCATCCTCGATTTCGGCTCCCAGGTGACCCAGCTCATCGCCCGGCGGGTGCGCGAGGCGGGCGTCTATTGCGAAGTCGTCCCCTTCAATACGGATACCCAGCGCATCGCCGATTTCGGCGCCAAGGGCGTCATCCTCTCGGGCAGTCCCCATTCGGTGACGACGGTGGACGGTCCCCGCGCTCCCGATATCGTCTGGGAGATGCAGGTGCCGGTGCTCGGCATCTGCTACGGCCAGCAGGCCATGTGCGCGCAGCTTGGCGGCGAAGTCTCAGGCTCCGATCACCGCGAATTCGGCCGCGCCCAGCTCAACATCACTGCCGATTGCCAGCTCTTCGACGGTGTCTGGGCCAAGGGCGGCAATGACCAGGTCTGGATGAGCCATGGCGACCGCGTCGTGCGCCTGCCCGAAGGCTTCCAGGTTGTCGCCATCAGCGACGGTGCGCCCTTCGCCGCCATCGCCAATGAGCAGCGCCGCATGTACGGCGTGCAGTTCCACCCGGAGGTGGTGCACACCCCCGCCGGCGCCAAGCTCCTTTCCAATTTCGTGCACAAGATCTGCGGCTGCGCCGGCGACTGGACCATGGCCGCCTTCCGCGACGCGGAGATCGCCAAGATCCGCCACCAGGTCGGCAGCGGCAAGGTCATCTGCGGCCTCTCCGGCGGCGTTGACTCATCCGTGGCCGCCGTCCTCATCCATGAGGCGATCGGCGCGCAATTGACCTGCATCTTCGTCGATCACGGTCTGCTGCGCCAGGGCGAGGCGGAGCAGGTGGTGGCGCTCTTCCGCGACCATTACAACATCCCGCTGGTCCATCGCGACGCCTCCGACCTCTTCCTCGGCCAGCTCGAGGGCGTCACCGATCCGGAGGTGAAGCGCAAGACCATTGGCCGCCTCTTCATCGAGGTCTTCGAGGAAGAAGCGAAGAAGATCGGCGGCGCCGATTTCCTGGCGCAGGGGACACTCTATCCCGACGTCATCGAAAGCGTCTCCTTCACCGGCGGTCCAAGTGTGACCATCAAGAGCCACCACAATGTCGGCGGCCTGCCCGAGCGCATGAACATGAAGCTGGTGGAGCCGCTGCGCGAGCTCTTCAAGGATGAGGTGCGCAAGCTCGGCCGCGAGCTGGGTCTCCCCGAAAAGATGATCCGCCGCCATCCCTTCCCGGGTCCCGGCCTCGCCATCCGCGTCCCAGGCGAGATCACCCGCGAGAAGCTCGATATCCTGAGGAAGGCCGATGCCGTCTATCTCGACGCCATCGACAAGGCCGGCCTCTATGACGAGATCTGGCAGGCCTTCGCCGTGCTCTTGCCGGTGAAGACCGTCGGCGTCATGGGCGACGGCCGCACCTATGATTACGTCTGCGCGCTGCGCGCCGTCACCTCGACCGACGGCATGACGGCCGATTTCTATCCCTTCGAACCCAAGTTCCTGGGCCATGTCGCGACCCGCATTATCAACGAGGTCAAGGGCATCAACCGCGTCGTCTACGACTACACCTCGAAGCCGCCCGGAACCATCGAGTGGGAATGAAAATGATGTGGTTCGCAGCGTTTCGCGAACTATCACTACATCGTCATAACTAGCTGAAATAAAACAAAAAAATTAAGTGTTCACTATCGGAGCCTATCGCCTTGAAGCGATGGGCTCTGACGGTGCGCGCGACGGTATGCGTTTTCCGCCGTCAGCCGGATTTTTGCCCTACCGTCAGGTCGAAAACGGAAGCAGTCCACGGAAAACCAAGTTAGTACGCTGTTTTATAACGATTATTCATGTTGATTGACGGTATCGGATTTGACGGTAAATAAAATTGGGGCTCGAAAAGGCGCTTTGGATCGTCAACGAGGCCGTCCCCATGCTCACCGATATGGCCATCAAGAGGCTGAAACAAAAGAATAAATTTTACAAGGTGGCCGACCGTGACGGTATGTACGTTTCCGTCGCCACGACAGGCCAAATCACCTCCCGGTACGACTACCGTTTGAACGGTCGCCGGGAGACGCTGACGATCGGCCGCTATGGCGCCGATGGCCTCACGCTCGCCGAAGCCCGCGAGCGCTGCATCGCCGCTCGCAAGCAGGTGGCGGAGGGGCTTTCCCCCGCGCACGAGAAACAGCGCGACAAACGGCGCAAGGCCATGGAGCGCAGCTTCGGTGCGGTGAGCGCCTTATGGATCAAGGAAGCGCGCATGGCGGAAAGCACCCGCTCGATGCGCAAGGCGATCCTCGATCGCGACATTCTCCCCGCCTGGAAGAACCGCCTTCTGACCGAGGTGACGCCGGACGATCTGCGCCAGCTCTGCGCCAAGGTGAAAGAGCGCGGCGCGCCGGCGACCGCCATCCACGCCCGCGACATCGTCAAACAGATCTTCGCCTTCGCCATCCTGCACGGCGAGAAGGTGCCGAACCCGGCCGACGAGGTCGGGCCGGCCTCGATCGCGACTTTCCAGCCGAAGGACCGGGCGCTGTCGCCGGCCGAGATCAAGATCATGCTGCAGCAGATCGAGCACGTGCCGACGCTGCCGACCATCCGCCTCGGCCTGCATCTGATTCTGCTCACCATGGTGCGCAAGAGCGAGCTGCAGGACGCGGTCTGGGACGAAGTGGATTTCGAGAATGCCGTCTGGACGATTCCGAAGGAGCGCATGAAGCGATGAAAGCGCACAACGTCTATCTGTCGCAACAGTCGCTCGACATTCTGATCGCTCTGAAAACCTGCGCCGGCAACTCACGCTATCTGCTGCCGTCCCGCTATGACGCCGACGCCTCCATGTCGCGCGCGACCTTCAATCGCGTGACCTCGGCCGTTGTGGCGCGGGCGACGAAGGAAGGGCTGCCTCTGGAACCGTTCACGGTGCACGACCTACGCCGGACAGGCTCGACGCTGTTGAACGAGATGGGGTTCAACAGCGATTGGATCGAGAAGTGCCTCGCCCACGAGGACGGACGCTTGTCACGCGGTGTCTACAACAAGGCGGAATACGAACCACAGCGCCGCCACATGCTCCAGGAATGGGCCGATATGATCGATGCCTGGGTGAACGGAGTGAAGCGAGTGCCGACGCTGTTGCCGCCGTCGATGGTGTTTATAGGGGCCGAAGCGGCGCGTTGATCGATGACGTCCTAGGGGCTGTGCCGAGATCAGCGGCAGGGTCAGAGCCAGATGAGCACGACATGTACGCTATAGCCCTCCAACGCCGCGCAACTTCAATGACCGGCAGAACTCGAATGCGCGCTGTCCATCGCCGTCTGGCCGGTCAAGCGTAACGCTGCCTGCGCTACGAGGCGGGCGATGCGGTCCGACAACTCCCGGTCCGATACGGCTCGGGCAAGTGTAACGCCTCCGCTCAGCATGGCGAGCAGCACGATCGCCTGATCTCTTTGCGAACCGGCGGGCGTATCTGGGGCATCATTGTCCGGCAAACCTGCGGCGACCTCGTCGACGAGGCGCATCAACTCCGTCGTATAAGCAGCGCGCGTATCATCATCGGCGCGCATCACATCGGTGGACAGGCTGGGCAAGGCGCAGCTTTCGCCAAGATCGCAGGTCCGTTTGTAACCGAGATAGAAGCCCACGAAGGTCGTCAGCCAGTTCGTCCGGTCGCTGCCCTTGAGCGCCGCAATCCCTTGCCGCAACTCTTCCAGGCCTGACAGCACGGCAGTGCGGAAGGCTTCGCTCTTGGATTTAAAGTGCCCATAGAAGGCGCCGTTGGTGACGCCTGCGGCCTTGGTCAAGGCTTCGATGCCCCCACCACCATAGCCTTCCTCCCGGAAAACCCGGCCCGCCGCCGCCACGATCCTGGCTTTGGTCTCCTGTTTATGTTCCGGGCTGTAGCGCATGGCCGTCCTCATTGAGAGTGATCACTCTTTATCTCTTGCATAGAGAGTGATCCATGTTTATTGATAGGGAGCATTCGGTATATATCAAATGCCGTTGCCGTTCAAACGAGGAGAACCCTATGCCCATTACGCTCACCGTGCCCGAAGGGCTGCTATCGCCACAAGCGCAGGCCGAGGCCTTTTCCGGCCTGACAGACGCGCTTCTCGAAATCTCGGGGCTGACCGGCAATGCCTTCATGACGGCCAACATCGTCGGCTCGATTAACGTATTGCCGAGGGAGCATATACTTGCCGGTGGCAAGGTGGCGGCAGCGGCTTTTGTCGAACTCAAGCTCCCCGAGATTGCGCTGACGACGCCCGAGGCGAAAAGCGCTTTCATCGAGAGGGCAACGGATATCGTCGAAAAGGCAGCCGGCGGAGCGCTGAAGCGGGAGCATATCTGGTCGAACATCGTCTACGCTCCCGAGGGAGCTTGGGGCATCGCCGGCCGCAGCTACGACAATGCCAGCTTGGTCGGGGCCATAGTGGGTACCGCTGTTGCCCCGTAGCGTTTCGCATCGCCAAACTCTCTAGAGCAACGTGCGCTCATCGGAACGCACGTTGCTCTGGACTGCGAGACGCAAAGATTTCGCGGTCCGGTCGCCTATTGGAGGTCCTGCCATGCAGCTTGCCAACTATCTGTTTTTCACGACCCAGTGCGAAGCGGCGCTCAACTTCTATACCGCATGTGGCCTTGGTCGGGTCACGGCGCTCATGCGGCATGGCGACCACGGAGTGCCGCTCGCCAGCGAAGGTATGCGCGGCAAGGTCATGCACGCCCGCTTCGAGGGACCTGGTCTCTTGTTCTTCGCCTCGGACAGTCACGATGCCGAGCCGATGCGAGGCTCCGCTCACATGCTCATCATGGACGATCGCGCCTCGACAGACAGATTGTTCGCAGCGCTTGCCGATGGCGGCAAGATCACCACGCGGCTCGCGGTGCAGCCGTGGGGGAGCTATTACGGCAAGCTCACTGATCGATTCGGCGTCCAATGGATGCTGGACTGTCCATTGTAGCCTGCCGTGTGATAGCCATGCGGTGATAGGAGTGCATGTAGCTGTCGCGCAGAATATCGCGCTATAGCGCGCAATCGGCGGGGGTGGCGGACCGCGAGGGATTGGAACTTCCACGCACAAGTGGTTCGACTTCCGTTGACATGAAGGAAGGCGTTCGCGCCGGCGCCTCTCAAATCCGATGAAGAGGTGTCTTGACCGGTCGCGTGCGCCGTTGGTGCACATCCGGCGCTGGTGCTTTGCGCACGATATCCGCCTCCGACGCGCGGCGTCGTTCGAGGAGCCAGATCTCGACCTCGGCCAAATCCCAAACCACGCAGCGCGGCGTTAGGAAGAAGCGCTTGGGAAACTCGCCGCGCTGTTCCATCTCGTAGATCGTCGTGTCCGCCAGTGGCACGATCTTGCGAAGCTCTGGGCGACGGATCACGCGCTTGTGCAGACTGGCAGTAGTCGGATGATGATCTCAGAACTTTGGAATCCGGTTCACAGGTAAATCCTTGCGGCGGGTCTGCTTGCTGGACGGCGCCCGCCCAGGGCAAGGGCAAGGCCTTCGTCGATCTGCAGAACGACGTGACGGCCAAGGATATCAAGATCGCCCATCAGGAGGGCTATCAGTCGGTCGAATCCAGAAGGGCGAGAAGGTGGGGCTGTGGGGCCAAAACACACGGTCGTAGATCGATCACTGCTCCTTCTTGAACAAATCCTGGAAGATGAGCGGGCCCCAGATGCGGCCGCGTGCGTGCACCAGCGCGCCACCCTCGTTGAGCTTTCCCAACTTGACGGGTGCGAAACCGAGTTGTTTGGCCAAGGCCTCAACGGGCGCGATCGCGTCCTCGTCGTCGCTCGACAGAAAGACGACCCGGTGGCCGCCCTCGACCACCGGATCGGTAGCCAGGGTGGCCGCAACCAGGTGATTGAACCCTTTGACGAGCTTGGCGCCGGTGAACGCCTTCGCGGCGAAGGCGGAGGACGGGAGGCCGTCCAGTTCCTCAGGAGGAAGCTGGGCGTTCATCGCGTCGATGACCGTCTTGCCTTTCCAGCTTGGCAGGGCCTTCGCAACCGCGCGGTGCTCCCCGAACGGAACCGCCAAGATGATTGTATCGGCCTCGAGCGCTTCCCGCAGCGATGTGGCGAAGACGGTGGGGCCGATCGCCCGAGCCCGCGGCGCCAACGTCTCGGGCGGCCTGCGGCTCGCGACCGTCACGTCGATGTTCTTGCGGGCGAAGGCCTGGGCGAGGGCCTGGCCTATCTTGCCGAATCCTATAATCGCGTAGCTCATAATGTTTCTCCGATTTTCAGATGGCCGAGAAGCCGCCGTCGACAGACAGCTCCAAGCCGTTCACGAAGCTGGAATCGTCGGATGCAAGAAACAGGGCGACCGCCGCGATTTCTTCGGGACGCCCCATCTTTCCCCGCGGGATCAGGGATTCAAACATCCGCTTCGCTTCTTCGGTCAGAACCTGGTCCTGCATCGGTGTGGCGATCGGCCCTGGGTGCAGCACGTTCACCCGGATATTCCTGCCCTTCAGCTCGTTGAGCCACCCGCGTGCGAATGCGTGCAACGCCGCCTTGCTCGCCGCATATACGCTGTAGCCGGGAAAACCCTTCAGCGAAGCAACTGATCCGGTCATGAAGATCGATCCGCCATCGTTAAACAGCGGCAGCGCCTTTTGCACAGTGAACAGCGTGCCGCGCGTATTCAGGCCGAACGTCGCATCGAAATGCTGTTCGGTAATCTCGCCCAGCGGGACGGCTTCGCCCATGCCGGCGCTGGCGTACAGGACGTCGATCTTGCCCTTTTCCCGCCTGACCGTGTCGAACAGACGGTCGAGATCGTCGAGATTGGCGGCGTCGCCGCGCAGGCCGGTCACGTTCCGGCCGATCAGCCTGACGGCCTCGTCGAGCGCCTCCTGTCTCCGGCCCGTGATGAAGACATAGGCGCCTTCTTCGACGAACCGCTGGGCGCTCGCCAGCGCCATGCCGCTCGATCCACCCGTGACGACGGCAACCTTACCCTCAAGCTTTCCCATGACTTCTCCTTTCAAATTCCATCTTCGGTCTTTTGGGGCGTTCCCCAAGAGCCCTCAACATGGGTCCGCGGAAGTCAGGTGTTGAGTGCGGGGGAGCGCACAGCGGTGGTGCGAAATCAATCCGGACCGGACGATTGAGGCCGGCGACGACGATCGGTGTCCGCCGTGCGGAATTAGGGCACGCCCATCGAAATAGGCTATGATGACGGCCCCTACTGCTGTTCTCTGTGTTAGATATGAGCTTTAGAAGGCGCACTAGGTGGTGCCGGATTGCACCACGGATTGCATCACACCATGATCGACTGGGATAACATTCGCTACTTCCTTGCCGTCGCGCGCGAGGGCTCGGTGCGGGCTGCCGCTGAGCGCCTCGGGGTCAATCACACGACCGTGCTGCGACGCATCGCTCAGCTCGAGGAACGCCTCGGGGCGCGTATGTTCGAAAGGCTGCCGTCGGGCTACCGCGTGACGGAAGCGGGCGAGGAGGTCCTCGATCTCGCGCACCAGATGGAAGCGTCGTCGCACCAGCTGGAGACGCGCGTCTTCGGGCGCGATCAGAGCGTGCGCGGGCTCCTGCGGGTGACGCTGGCACCGCCCCTCGCGACACACCTGCTGATGCCGGACTTCGCCGATTTCGCGCGGCTGCATCCGGACATCGAGATGGAAATCTTGTCGTCCGGCGAGCTGGCGAATCTGACCAACCGAGACGCCGATGTCGCGATCCGTGTCGTCTACGACCGCAAAACCCTGCCGCTCAATCTTCACGGCCTGAAGGGACCGGATGTGTTCGGCGGCGTCTACATGTCTCGCGATCGACTGGCCGCGTGGCGTGCGGGTGCGCCTGATCCCCTACGGTGGATCGTCATAAGCAGCCATGGAATCCCGGATTGGGCCCGCGAGGTTCGCACCACGGGGGTTCCGTTCAGGACCACGGACGGCGAGGCGCAGATCGCTGCCGTGCGGCAAGGGCTCGGGATGACGACACTGCCGTGCTTCGTCGGCGATGCCGACCCCCTCCTGGTGCGGGTGCCGGGTACCGACCTGCACATGTACGGAACGCTCTGGCTTCTCACGCAGGGGGAGACACGCAAGACGAAGCGCGTCCGGCTCTTCACCGAGTTCGTGTCCCGCAGGCTCGCCGCATACGCCCCGCTTCTCGCGGGGCTGTCGGTAGCGCCCGACTGACACGCGGCAGGTCGCCGATGGCGCCTGCCCTTATCCGGCGGGCCGCGCGCCGATTTGCCGGCGAATGGATATTTTCACAGATAAATCATGAGCTTGATGGTGCGGTTGATCAGGGATGGGGCGTCAGGGTAAAACCTGCGGCGATCGCGTCGTTCCGGCGGTGATGTGCGCCGCCGGGCAGGGGTCGTTTCGGTCAATTCCCCGCCAGGTTGGCAGCTCTCCGCGCTGACGTCGCACCCCCGTCAGGGCTCTTTGCGCTGACGTCGCACCCCCGTCAGCGCTCTTCGCGCTGACATCGCACTCTCTGTCAGCCAGTACGGACCACATGATTCGCCTCGACAACATCAGCAAGCAGAACGGCCATCAGATCCTCTTCATCGACGCCTCGATGGGCATCCAGAAGGGTGAGAAGGTCGGGCTGGTCGGGCCGAACGGCGCCGGCAAGACCACCTTGTTCCGCATGATCACCGGCCAGGACCGGCCCGATGACGGCCAGGTCTCGATCGATCCCGGCATGACCATCGGCTATTTCAGCCAGGATGTCGGCGAGATGTCGGGCCAGAGCGCCGTCGCGGCGGTGATGGATGGCGTCGGCCCGGTGAGCGCGCTTGCAACCGAGATGGCCGCGCTCGAGGCGGCGATGGTCGATCCCGACCAGCCCGACATGGACAAGGTCGTCGAGCGCTATGGCGAGGTGCTGGCGCGCTTCGAGGAGCTGGACGGCTATGCGCTGGAGGCCCGGGCGCGCGAGGTGCTGGCGGGGCTGAGCTTCAGCCAGGAACGCATGGACGGCGATGTCGGTCTCTTGTCCGGCGGCTGGAAGATGCGCGTGGCCTTGGCCCGCATCCTGCTGATGCGGCCCGACGGCATGCTGCTCGACGAGCCCAGCAACCATCTCGATCTCGAGAGTCTCATCTGGCTGGAGGCCTTCCTCAAGAATTACGACGGCGCCCTCCTCATGACCTCGCATGACCGCGCCTTCATGAACCGCATCATCGGCAAGGTGGTGGAGATCGACGGCGGCTCGCTCATCACCTATTCCGGCGATCTCGATTTCTACGACCAGCAGCGGGCCTTGAGCGAGAAGCAGCGCCAGGCCGCCTTCGAGCGCCAGCAGGCGATGCTCGCCAAGGAGATCAAGTTCATCGAGCGCTTCAAGGCGCGCGCCTCGCATGCCGCACAGGTGCAGAGCCGCGTCAAGAAGCTCGACAAGATCGAGCGGGTGGAGCCGCCTCGGCGGCGCCAGACGGTGCAGTTCGAGTTCCGCACCCCGCCGCGCTCGGGCGAGGACGTGGCGAGCTTGCGCAACGTCCATAAGGGCTATGGCAGCCAGCCGATCTATGCCGGGCTCGATCTGCAGCTCCGGCGCAAGGAACGCTGGTGCGTGCTGGGCGCCAATGGTGCGGGCAAATCCACGCTCTTGAAGCTGGTGGCGGGGGCGACCGAGGCCGACCAGGGCACCGTCGCCATCGGCGCCAGCGTCAAGATGGGCTATTTCGCGCAGCATTCCATGGATCTGCTCGATGGCGACGAGACGATCTTCGAATCGCTCGACGCCTCCTTCCCGCAGGCGGGGCAGGGCGTGTTGCGCACGCTCGCCGGTTGCTTCGGCTTCTCCGGCGACGATGTCGAGAAACCCTGCCGCGTGCTCTCCGGCGGCGAGAAGGCGCGCCTCGTCATGGCGAAGATGCTGTTCGACCCGCCCAACTTCCTGGTGCTCGACGAGCCAACCAACCATCTCGACATGGCGACCAAGGAGATGCTGGTCGCGGCACTGGCGGAATTCGAGGGCACCATGCTCTTCGTCTCGCATGACCGCCACTTCCTGGCCGCCCTCTCCAACCGCGTCCTCGAACTGACGCCCGAAGGTGTCCATCAGTTCAGCGGCGGCTACAGCGAATATGTGGCGCGCACCGGCCAGGAAGCCCCCGGCCTGCACCCCGGCGGTTAGCGCTGCTCCGGCTAGTCCCTCACCCTCTGAAGGGACTATGCGCGCATTACGCTCTGCTCCCTCGTCCCGCCCCGTCGGCATAGGCCGTCATTCGCCGGCAGTCAGGGAGAGGGAGAGGGTGAGAGGGCGGCTGAAGGACAGAAGCGACAGGACCAGTCTTGTCGCGCTCCGTCTTCTTCACGCTGGTCCCACCTGTGCTCGGAGCGGACGCGCCTGCGGCGTTCCCTGATTGACGCCGCGTCATGGCCCCGACTAACATCAGCCGCATCATCTGCCCTTTTCCCATCTGAGGACGACCGGCATGCGTGCGCTGTCTCCCGCGTCGATCCGCGCACCCTTGGCGCGGTATAGCCACGGTATCGCGGTGCCGGCGGACCACCGGCTGGTGATCACCGCGGGGCAGCTCGGCATCGCTCCTGACGAGACGATTCCCGCGGACAGCGAAGGGCAGGCCGATCTCTGCTTCGCCAACATTGCGGCGATCCTGGCCGAGGACGGGATGACGATGGCGAATATCGTCCGCCTCAGCGTCTATGTGACGGGCCGCGAGCATATGGACGGCTACAGGCGGGCACGCGACCGGCAATTTCCGGGGACGCCGCCGGCAACGACGCTGATCGTGGTGGCGGGCCTGGTGCGGCCGGAATTCGTGATCGAGATCGAAGCCATCGCGGCCGCTCTTTGACAGGCGGCATCACGCTTTACATAGAACCGCGAAGCGATTCCCTGTAAAGCGATCCGACTCCAGGAACGGGGTTCTGAATGCAAATGGGGGCACTGGCATGAATCCTTTTCCCGAGGATATCTTCACCGAACCGGCGGATGTCGATCCGGACACGCTGGCCAATCTCGGCCCGCTGCGCCGGCTCGCCGGCGTCTGGCAGGGGGCCAAGGGCGTCGACCTCAACCCG
>DATLJB010000014.1:0-2738 GCA_035539075.1 Terriglobia bacterium | reverse complement strand
CTGGTAGATGTTCGGGATATCGATGATGGTCATGGCGTTCTGCATGATGCCGATCAGCAGGGCGCCGACGATGACGTTGCGCATGCCGCCCTTGCCGCCGGAAAGGCCGATGCCGCCGATCACCACGATCAGGATGATGTCATAGAGTAGCGTCGAATTGACGATGCGGGTGTTCATGCTGAGCAGGCTGGAAGCGCTGAGGATGCCGGCCACGAAGGCGATCACCGCCGAAAGCATGTAGCGCAGCAAGGTCATCGGCCGCACCGGCAGGCCCATATTGCGCGCCGCCAGGAAATTATCGCCCATCAGATAGACATAGCGCCCCCACTTGGTGAAGCGCAGGAAGAGATAGGCGATGAAGGTCATGAGCGAGAAGAGGAAGACCTCGACCGGCACGTCGCCGGCGCGCAGATGGCCAAGCTGCTCGACCCAATGATGCGCCGGCACCGGCACGGCATCCTGACTGATGAGATGCGACCGGCCGAAACCGAAGACGAAGGAGCCACTGGCAAGCGTCGCGAAAATCGCCGGGACATCGGCATAGGCGACCAGCACGCCGTTGATGAGGCCGACCAGCAGCACCCCGCCCACCGCCCAGGCCAGAGCGCTGAGATCGGCTGTGCCGGCATTCAGCATCTGCAGATACCAGGCGACCGACATCGCCATGATGGCGACGGCGGAAAGATCGATGCCTCGACCGATGACGACGATCGCCATGCCGACCGCCAGGATGCCGAGCACGCTGACGCTGCGCACGATGGCGATCAGATTGTCGGTGTCGAGAAAGCCCCGCAGCGTTGCCGCCGACACCACGAATAAGGCCACCGCCAGGACCAGCACGATGCGTTCCTGGCTTAATCCCCCTATGAGCCGCAAGGCTACCCCCGCCTCAATTTTTATCGATCACAATTGTAACATTAGACAATGCCCGGCGTCGCGGTGAAGTGCCGAGTTTCGAAGATCGGCCATACCGCGCCTGCAGATACGAACATTTGGCGTTACCTAACATAGAACATAGAAGACTCCGCCCCTGCCACAAGTGGCTGCCGGCGGCGACCGACGGAGAGATCCTCTTCGACGGCCGCGAAGACCATCCTAAGTTGTTGTCTGGCAGCGACAAATTCTTCTGTCCGTCACGTTGCAAGGGAGTGGAAATCGAACCGGCCGCAGCGAAACGCGCGGACCCTAGCCAGCATGCCGCGGATTACCAAGCGAGTTTGCCTTGACGGCGTCACGCCCTATTCTTGCGCCCGCCGCTTCCTGCAGGCGACCCTTTCCAGCGCGGGGATGGCTAGGAGGACGGCGATCCCGCGGCCGTGGCGCCGGCCAGTTCGACCAGTTCATTGGTGATTTCGTCCTGGCGCAGCCGCCGATGGTCGGCCACCAGATCATCGAGGCGATGCGCGACATTGCTGCGGGCGGCGACCATGGCCCGCATCCGCGCCTCGTTTTCCGCCGAAAACGAGAGAATGAGCGCCTCGCAAATCTCAGCGAAGACGAATTCCTGCGTCAACTGCTCGAGGAGAATTTGCGGCGGCAGGGTGATGACGGGCACCACCGCCCGGCTGGCGACGGGGAATCGGGCATAGTCGAAGGGTACCAGTTGGTGAACCACGATCGACTGCTCCTCGTCTTCGCCCTGCAGGTGGTCCGGGACAGCATGGACCATCAGGACGCGTCCCGCGCCGGCACCGATTCGCGCATAGAGAACATCGGCAATGCGATTGGCCAAAGCCGGCACTTCATCGACATGAGCGACCATGGCCGCCGACCAGCCGATGGCGAGATTTCGTTCCTGCGCGGTCATCAAGCCGCGATCGCCGACCAGCAGGATCTCATATGCCTGCCTGGCTTCGGGCGCGCCGTTTCCGGCACGAGCGTTGACCTCCTGAACCCGATCGAGGACGCGGGCACTGAAACTGCCGGCAAAGCCCTGCTCCGCGCACAGCGCCAGAATGACGGTCGGGGCATCCTCCGTCACCCTCTTGCCGTCGCGCTGAAAGCCGGCACCGAACTGGTCCGGCAGAAAGGCCAGAGCTCCGCCGATCGCGGCCGCCACGGCCTGCGCATAGGCTCTGATCCCATCGAGGCGTTCCCGCGCCTCGCGCATACGAGCAGCGGCGATCCCGCGCATGGCGGAAATCACCGCCTCCAACTGGTGGACAGTGGCGATCCGCGCTTCGATATCGCTCAGCCGCTCCGTCATGCGAGGCTCCCGGTCATTTGGTGAGATCCGCCGCCAGAACCTTGACCGCGGCAACCAGGGCATCTCGCGTCACCTGATCAAACGCTGCAGAATGTCCCTGCAGCGCCGCGACCGCAGCCGGTGCCGTCGTGTCGAGATGAAGCGACAAGCCCTCACGCAACCGTGGCAGCAATGCCGCCGGCAGGGAATCGAAGACGCCCTCGGACAGCGCCGCCAGGAGGGCGACCTGATCGACCAGCCGCAACGTGGCGAAGCGCGGCTGCATCAGCAAGGCGCGGATGCGCTCACCACGATCAATCTGGCCGCGGAGGCGTGTATCCGAAACGCCGCCGAAACGGGTGAACATTTCCAATTCGACGAATTGTGCGTAATCCAGTCTGACCCGGCCGGAGACCTGGCGCAAAGCGGCATGCTGCGCCTTGCCGCCGACGCGGCTGACACTGAGGCCGACATGCACGGCCGGCCGCTGGTTGGCGGCGAAAAGATGCGCATCCAGTACAATCTGCCCGTCGGTAATTGAAATCAGATTCGT
>DATLJB010000013.1:0-10034 GCA_035539075.1 Terriglobia bacterium | reverse complement strand
GGGCATGACAATAGAGGTCGAGATAAGCGGTTTAATGCCTCAGCCGCCCAATCCAAACACCTTGCCCGACCCGCTCCTTCCCCTATCAGCTGGCGCAATATGGCGGCATTGACGGGTTCTATGCGGCGCGGTTGGTGAAGGCTAAGCCTTCACGTTGCGCATTTGTATGTCTTGAGCATGGATTGCCGGGTCAAGCCCGGCAATGACAAGTAGTTTGTCCTTGGCGCTCCGCATCGACCCTCTCTCACGCTGTCATCCTCGGGCTTGACCCGAGGATCCATGGCAAACATGAGCGCAATTGCCAAAATGGATGCCCGGGTCGAGCCCGGGCATGACAATAGAGAGCTGGATTGCCTTCACGCCGCCCAATCCAAGATGACCTTGCCGGACCGGCCCGACAGCATGGTCTCGAAGCCGGTTTTGAAATCCGCGACCGGGAAGTGATGTGTCAGGATCGGTGAGAGGTCGAGGCCGCTTTGCAGCATGGAGACCATCTTGTACCAGGTCTCGAACATCTCGCGGCCGTAGATGCCCTTGATCTCCAGGCCCTTGAAGATGACCTGGTTCCAGTCGATCGCGGTATCGGCGGGCGGGATGCCGAGGAGCGCCACCTTGCCGCCGTGATTCATCACGTTCAGCATGTCGCGGAAGGCCGAGGGGACGCCGGACATCTCCAGCCCGACATCGAAGCCTTCCACCATATGAAGATCATCCATCACGTCCTTGAGGCGGTCCTTGGCGACATTGACAGCGCGGCTGGCGCCCATCTTCTTGGCGAGATCGAGGCGGTAGTCGTTGACGTCGGTGATCACCACATGGCGCGCGCCGACATGGCGGCAGATCGCCGCCGCCATGATGCCGATGGGCCCCGCACCGGTGATCAGCACATCCTCGCCGACCAGGTTGAAGCTCAAGGCCGTATGCGTCGCATTGCCGAAGGGATCGAAGATCGCGGCGAGGTCGTCGCTGATATTGTCGGGGATCTTGAAGGCATTGACCGCCGGCAGCGAAAGGTATTCCGCGAAGGCGCCCGGCACGTTGACGCCCACACCCACCGTGTTGCGGCAGAGATGGCGCCGCCCGGCGCGGCAGTTGCGGCAATAGCCGCAGGTGATATGGCCCTCGCCGGAGACGCGGTCGCCGATCGCGAAACCGCGCACTTCCTGGCCGATCTCGACGATCTCGCCGACATATTCATGACCGACATGCATCGGCACCGGAATGGTCTTCTGCGCCCAGTCGTCCCATTTCCAGATATGGATATCGGTGCCGCAGATCGCCGTCTTCTTGATGCGGATGAGGACGTCGTTATGGCCGACGACGGGCTTCGCCACATCCGTCATGGTGAGGCCGGGTCCACGTTCCAGTTTCGCGAGGGCTTTCATGACGGCGTTTCCTTGAGTGAAATCCTGGGGATGAGATAACGGGGTGAGATCCTGCGGGATCGGATATCGGTTCTACGATCAGTCCGGACAAGTCCGGCTCGGATTGCGCCTGATTAAATCGCGCCGAGCGCCTTGCCGACCTTGGTGAAGGCGGCGATGGCCTTGTCGAGATGGGCGTGGGTGTGGGCGGCGCTCATCTGCGTCCTGATGCGGGCCTGGCCCTTCGGCACCACGGGGAAGCTGAAACCGATGACATAGACGCCTTCCTTGAGCAGCTCGTCCGCCATGCGGGTGGCGAGGGCGGCATCGCCCAGCATCACCGGGATGATCGGATGCTCGCCCGGCACCAGCTTGAAGCCGGCCGCCGCCATCTTGTCGCGGAAATAGCGGCCGTTCTCGCCGACCTTGTGGCGCAATTCCGCGCCTTCCGCCGATGCCAGCAGCTTCAGGACCGCGAGGGTCGCCGCCGCGATCGAGGGGGCGAGGCTGTTGGAGAAGAGATAGGGGCGCGAGCGCTGGCGTAAGAGATCGACCACCGGCTGCTTGGCCGCGATATAGCCGCCGCTCGCCCCGCCCAGCGCCTTGCCGAGGGTGCCGGTGATGATATCGACCCGGCCTTCGACGCCGCAATATTCCGGCGTGCCGCGACCATTGGCGCCGATGAAGCCGACGGCATGGGAATCGTCCACCATGACCAGCGCCTCGTAGCGGTCGGCGAGATCGCAGACCGCCTTCAGATTGGCGATGATGCCGTCCATCGAGAAGACGCCGTCAGTGGCGATCAGCACATTCCGGGCGCCGGCGGCGCGGGCCGCCTTCAGCTGCGCCTCCAGATCGGCCATGTCGTTATTCTGGTAGCGGAAGCGCTTGGCCTTGCAGAGGCGGATGCCGTCGATGATGCTGGCATGGTTGAGGGCGTCGGAGACGATCGCGTCCTCTTCGCCCAGCAGGGTCTCGAACAGGCCGCCATTGGCATCGAAGCAGCTGGAATAGAGGATCGTATCCTCCAACCCGAGGAAACGGCTGATCGCCGATTCGAGTTCCTTATGCAGGGTCTGGGTGCCGCAGATGAAGCGCACCGAGGCCATGCCGAAGCCATATTGATCCAGGCCCTGCTTGGCGGCGGCAATCAGGCGCGCGTCGTCGGCGAGGCCGAGATAGTTGTTGGCGCAGAAATTCAAGACCTCGGCGCCGCTGTCGAGGCGGATCGCCGCCTGCTGGTGGCCGGCGATGCGGCGCTCCGATTTATAGAAGCCGTCGGCGCGGATGCCGTCCAGCGTCGCGGTCACCGATTGATAAAAAGCCGCTTTGCCGCCCATCTGATCTGTCCTGTCGTGCTGATGTCGGTCCCGACCGGGAGCCGCCTGAGGAGTCGCCGCCGGAAATCTTAACCCTTCCCGGCCCTTTACCCAATACCGGGACCGGCAACCGGGCAAAGCTTGGCCGAGGCCGGCATCTTGCGAAGGCGGGGGGCCGGCGGCAAATGCCAAATTCTCACGCGCCGGATGAAATTGCCGCGTTATTGCCGCAATTTAGCGCCCGCCTCGGCTTGCCCCGCCGGGGCGCGGATGGTAGGTATCGGCCAAGGAGAAAAGATGCAGCAAAAAATCAAGATCGCCCCCTCGATTCTCTCGGCCGATTTCGCCCAATTGGGTGCCGAAGTCCGCGCCATCACCGAGGCTGGGGCTGATTACGTCCATATCGACGTCATGGACGGCCATTTCGTGCCCAATCTGACGATCGGTCCGATGGTGGCGAAGGCGCTCCGCCCGCATAGCAAGCTGCCCTTCGACGTGCATCTGATGATCTCCCCGGTCGACGCCTTCGTCACGGAATTCGCCGAGGCAGGTGCGGATATCATCACCTTCCACCCGGAAGCGGGACCGCATCCCCATCGCACCGTGCAGCTGATCAAGTCGCTGGGAAAGAAGGCCGGCGTCTCGCTCAACCCGGCGACGCCGCTTTCGGTGCTCGATTACCTGCTGCCGGAGATAGACCTCGTTCTCGTCATGAGCGTCAATCCGGGCTTCGGCGGCCAGAAATATATCGGCAGCGCCAGCGACAAGATCCGCGAGATCCGCCGCCGCATCGATGCCGTTTCCGAGTCGCAAGGCGGCCGGGCGATCGATCTCGAGGTCGATGGCGGCATCAATCATGAGACGGCCGCCACGGCGATCGCCGCCGGCGCCGATGTGCTGGTCGCCGGCACCGCCACCTTCACCGGCGGCCCGGCCAAATACGCCGGCAATATCGCCCGTTTGCGGGGCTGAGCGAGGATCGGGGCCGTGGCGGACAGCGCAACCAGCGACCTCATCCAGAGCCAGACGCGACCGCGCAAGGGCAATCAGCGGCCGAAGCTGATCGCCCCCCGGCTGCAGACCATGTTCAGCCTGCCACGGGATTTGCTGCTGTCGCAGACATGGCGCAGCTTGGCCCAACCGATCTATGGCAGCCGCTTCTACGGCTGGGCGCTCGGCAACCGTTCCAGCGGCGATCTGGCGGTGACGCCGGTCGAGGTCTGGCCGGGCGACGAGCAGGCCGGCCTGCATCTTCTCGGCGGCGAATACCGCTATGGCAGCGAGGTCGTCAGAAGCCCGAAGCCGCTTGGCAATCCGATCGGCACCAGCCTTGCCTGGCGCGGCTGGATGAACGGTTTCGCCTGGCTTGCCGATCTGCGCGCCTGCGGCGGACCGACGGCGCGGCAGCTCGCCCGGCAGCTGACCCAGCAATGGCTGGATGAAAATCCCGGCTATGACAGCTTCGCCTGGCGCAGCGACATCCTCTCGGCCCGGCTGCGGCAGATCCTGCTGCATCATCCCTTCCTCGAGGTGCAGACCGACGCCCTGTTCCGCTCGGCCCTGCTCTACAGTCTCAACCGCCAGGCAACGCATCTTGCGCGCGCCTTGCCGGACGGACTTGCCGGCAGCGCGCTTCTCAAGGCGGCCAGCGTTCTGATGATGGCCGGCGCCATGCTGCCGCAGGGGGATGCCTATCTCGCCCGCGGCCGGCGCATTTTCGCCCTGGAGATCGGCAAGCAGATGCTGGCCGATGGCGGCCATGTCGAGCGCAGCCCCGGTATCATCCTCGATCTGCTACAGCATCTGCTCGATCTTCGCCAGGTGCTGACCCTGGCCCGCCAGGCCTTGCCGGACCATCTGCAGATCGCCATCGAGAATCTGGGCGCCGTTCTCCACATGATGTGCCACGGCGACGGCAAGCTGGCGTTGTTCAACGATACCAACGAGGAAACGCCGGAGCTGCTCGCTTTGGTTTTCAGCCGCATCGGCGGCGAGCGCGAACGGCATCTCACGCAGCTGCCGCTGACCGGCTTCCAGCGGCTGCAGGCCGGCAAAGCGCTTGTCATCATGGATTGCGGCGCGCCGCCGCGCCATGGCCTCGATACCCATGCCCATGCCGGCACGCTTTCTTTCGAGATGAGCTACGGCGCCGACCGTATGATCGTCAATTGCGGCGCCGGCCATCCGTCGGCGCCGGAATGGCGCCAGGTGCAGCGGGCGACCGCCGCCCATTCGACCCTGGTGGTCGACGACACCAATTCCAGCATGCTGCTGGACCATGGCGGCATGGCCTTGATCCCGACCATCGTCACCAGCCGGCGCGACGAGACCGACGGCCAGGTCTGGCTCGATACCAGCCATAACGGCTATGACGAATCCTTCGGCCTGGTGCATCGCCGCCGCCTGTTCCTCGCCGCCGATGGCAGCGAGCTGATGGGCGAGGACATATTGAACGGCACCGGCGGCAATTCCTTCGCCTTGCGCTTCCACCTGCATCCGCAGGTCCAAGCCTCGATCACCCAGAACGGCCAGGCGGCGCTGCTGAAGCTGCCGGGCGGCAGCGGCTGGCGCATGCGCATCCAGGGCGCCGATATCGCGCTCGCCGAAAGCATCTATATGGGCCAGCGCGGCCAGGTGCGCAGGAGCCAGCAGCTGGTGGTGCTCGGCATGATCGACAGCGACAGCACCACCGTCAAATGGGCCTTCCAGAAGGAAGGCGGCAAGTGAGATCCGTTTTTATCTGAAGGCCGCGTGCCGTCGCCACGGCACGATGCCTCGCAGGATACAGTGCGGCGTCTCCGCAGGCGCTGCTTTTGAGAGACAGGAAGAATGAGCAGCAGCCACACCCCGCAGAAACGCCTCAGCGACGTCGCCCTCAATCATCGCCAGGTGCGCCGCGCCCTGCTCTCCGTCTCCGACAAGACCGATCTTGTTCCCTTCGCCCGCTTCCTCGCCGATCGCGGCGTCGAGATCCTCTCGACCGGCGGCTCGGCCAAGGCGATCGCCGAAGCGGGCATTCCGGTCAAGGAGGTCTCTGACCATACCGGCTTCCCGGAGATCATGGACGGCCGCGTGAAGACGCTGCATCCCGTCATCCATGGCGGCATCCTGGCGCGGCGCGATTTGCAGCATCACCTCGATGCCCAGCGCGACCACGGAATCGCCGATATCGACATGGTGGTGGTCAATCTCTATCCCTTCGAGGCAACGGTAGCCAAGGGTGCCGATCGCGAGACCTGCATCGAGAACATCGATATCGGCGGGCCGGCGATGATCCGCGCCGCCGCCAAGAACCACGATTTCGTCGCCATCGTCACCGATCCCAAGGACTATGACGCGGTGATGGCGGAAATGGCGGCCCAGGGCGGCGCCACCAGTTTGAAACTGCGCCGCCGCCTGGCGCTCGACGCCTATGCCCGCACGGCTTCCTATGATGCCGCCATCAGCAGCTGGATGGCGAAAGAGGAAGAGACGGCCTTCCCGGATCGCCTGACCATCGCCGGGCAACGCCGCGCCGAGTTGCGCTATGGCGAGAACCCGCATCAGCGCGCCGCTTTCTATGCGACATCCGAGCAGCGCTTCGGCATCGCCACGGCGAAGCAGCTGCAGGGCAAGGAGCTCAGCTACAACAATCTCAACGACACCGACGCCGCCTTCGAGGCGGTGGCGGAATTCGCCGAGCCGGCGGTCGCCATCATCAAGCATGCCAATCCCTGCGGCGTCGCCACCGGCAGCGATCTCGCCAGCGCCTATCGCCGCGCTTTCGCCTGCGACACGGTCAGCGCCTTCGGCGGCATCATCGCCGTCAATCGCGAGCTTGACGCCGCAACCGCCGACCTGATCAGCCAGGTTTTCTCGGAAGTGATCATCGCGCCGAAGGTCAGCGCCGAGGCGCAGGCCGTGCTGGCGAAGAAGAAGAACCTGCGCGTGCTCGAGACCGGCGGCCTGCCCGATCCCGCCGCGCCCGGCCTCATCTTCAAGAGCCTCGCCGGCGGCTTCCTGGCGCAGAGCCGCGACAATGGCCGCGTCGATCCGGCGGCGCTCAAGGTGGTGACGAAGCGTGCACCGAATGCGGTCGAGCTCGCCGACCTCATCTTCGCCATGCGCGTCGCCAAGCATGTGAAGTCCAACGCCATCGTCTACGCCAAGAACGGCGCCACCGTTGGCATCGGCGCCGGGCAGATGAGCCGCGTCGATTCCAGCCGCATCGCCGCCTGGAAGGCGGCCGAAGCGGCGAAGACCGCCGGTGACGCGCAGAGCTGGGCCAAAGGCTCGGTGGTCGCCTCAGACGCTTTCTTCCCCTTTGCCGACGGATTGCTGGCGGCAGCCGAAGCCGGCGCCACAGCCGTCATCCAGCCGGGCGGCTCGATGCGCGACGACGAGGTGATCGCCGCCGCGGATGGAGCAGGTCTCGCCATGGTCTTCACCGGCCTGCGCCACTTCCGGCACTGAAGAAGCAAGTACCCATGGCCGGGCACTTGCCGACACGGCTCAATACGCTATGCCTCAATGCACGATGGTGACCGGGCAATGCGCGTGTGTGAACACGTCGCTCGCCGTCGAGCCTTCGATCAGGCGCCGGAGGCCGTTGGTGATATGGGTGCCGAGCACGATATGGTCGTACCCCTTGTTCTCGGCATAAGAGAGCAAGGCCGTATAGACGCGGTCGCCGCTGATCACCACCGCATTGAAGCGGTCGACGCCATGGCTCTGGGCGAAATCAGTCGGATGGCCGAGCACGGCATGGCCCTGGAGATCGGGAGCCTCCAACTGCAGCTCGTCCCAATAGCCGTCGCGGGCCAAGGGACCCCGCGCCATGACGTTGACGTTCACGAAGGTTAAGAAGGCGCCGGTCCCTTTCGCGAGATCGGCGGCACAGGCCGCCGCATGATCGGCTTCGGCCGATCCGTTGACGGCGCAGAGGATCTTGCTGGTCATGACTTCCTCCTTCCATTCCGGCGCGATGGGCCGAGGTGCCATGGGCGAGCCGATCACGCCGGTTCTTTGGAGGATATAGGGATCACCGCCGGCGATTTGCAGAGGAGATCCTATCGCCGCGCCGCGGGCGTGGCTGCAGCGGGGGCGGCGATGGGCCGCCGCCCCAGTCCGAGGCTATCGGAGGCTCGTCACCGAACGATGGTGACGGGGCAATGGGCGCGGGCGACAACATCGGTCGCCACCGAGCCGAGGAAGAGCCGCTCCAGTTCGGTGGTGACGCCGGTTCCCATGACGATGTGGTCGAAGTGCTTGGCATCGGCATAGGCGACGATGGCGGAAGCGACCTTGCTGCCGGTGATCACCACCGCATCACATTTCGTCACGCCATGCTTGGCGGCCGCCTGGGTCGCCAGAGCAAGCTGGCTGTGGATCTGGCTGTCGATTGCAGAAACCAGTTTTTCATCCCAGAAATAGGTCTGTGCCATGCGCTCGCTGGGCACCGTATTGACGTTGACGAAAGTCAGTTTCGCGCCGGTCTCCTTCGCCAGGTCGGCGGCGCAGGCGGCAGCGCGGTCGGCGATATGTGAGCCATCGACGGCGCATAGGATGTTCTTCGGCATTCCTCACCTCCCCATTTGACCAGTCGCCGGACCACAGCGATCAAGCGATTTCTTTAGAATAAATATTTTTTATCCACAGTAAATACGGGGAATCAGAATCGCGGCGCCGAAAGGCAGAAAACTGCGATCCCGTTCAGTCATGGCAACCAGGGGATGGTAAAGCGGGCGCGGGAACAGCCCTCCCAAAGAAAAGACCCGGCCGCGGGGGCCGGGTCTTCGTGGGATCAGTTCGTGAGGACCAAGGGGAGGATGGTCACTCAGTCTTCCGCGTCGAGGGCATAGCCGGCCGACCGCACGGTGCGGACAAGATCGGCGGCGCCCTCGATATTGATCGCCTTGCGCAGGCGGCGGATATGCACGTCGACGGTGCGCGGCTCGACATAGATGTCGCGGCCCCAGACCGAATCTAGCAGCTGCTCGCGGCTGAAGACGCGGCCCTGGTTTTCCATCAGGAACTTCAGCAGGCGGAACTCGGTCGGCCCGAGATGGATCTCGCGGCCGTCGCGGCGCACGCGATGAGTGATCAAATCCATATTGAGGTCGCGATAGGCCAGAGTCTCGCCCTGCGGCTGCGGCTTGGCCCGGCGCAGGACCGCACGGACGCGCGCCACCAGCTCGCTGGGGCTGAAGGGCTTGGTGACATAATCGTCGGCGCCGACTTCCAGGCCGCGCAGCTTGTCGCCTTCCTCGCCCCGCGCCGTCAGCATGATGACGGGGGTGAGACGATGTTCCGGGCTGCGGCGGATCTGGCGGCAGATCTCGATGCCGGAGAGGATCGGCAGCATCCAGTCGAGCAGGACGAGATCGGGACGCTGTTCCTTGATCAGCAGCAAGGCTTCTTCGCCATTGCCGGCTTCCAGCACACGAAAGCCCTCGCGCTCCAGGTTGTAGCGCAGCAACGTCACGAGTGCGACTTCGTCCTCGACGATCAGGATCAACGGTTGGGTAGTCTGGGCCGCTTGGCCGTCACGGGGCGCGTTCATCTGGGGTCGATTGCGGTCAGTCGCCGATTGCAACATTCGTGGTATCTCCCTTGGGGCGAGATTCATCCAGGCTCTTGCCATGGACGAGGAAATAGATGATCTCGGCGATATTGGTGGCGTGATCGCCGATGCGCTCGATGTTCTTCGCGATGAAGAGCAGATGCGTGCAGGGGCCGATATTGCGCGGGTCTTCCATCATGTAGGTAAGGAGCTCGCGGAACAGGCTATTGTACATTTCATCGACGTCTTCGTCGCGGCGCCAGACGGCCTGGGCGCGGTCCGCGTCCTTTTCGATATAGGCATCGAGGACACCTTTGACGATCTGCTGCGCCAGCATGCCCATGCGCGGGATTGAATTGACCGGGCGCAGCGGTACGCCCTGGTTGAGGATCAGCGCACGCTTGGCGATATTCTTGGCATAGTCGCCGATGCGTTCCAGATCGGCCGCGATCTTGATCGCCGCCACCACTTCGCGCAGATCCTGCGCCATCGGCTGGCGCAGGGCCAGGATGCGCACGGTGAAATTGCCGATCTCGTGTTCGAGATCGTCGATCCGCTTGTCGCCTTCGACGACGCGGGTGGCGAGCTCGCTGTCGCGCCGCACCAGGGCGTCGATCGCCGAGGCCAGCTGCGATTCGGCGAGACCGCCCATTTCGGCCAGCACGTGGTTGAGGTGCTGCAAGTCGCTGTCGAATGATTTGAGGGTATGGTCGCTCATGGTCGTCGTCATCACCTTCTCCACTGCCCGCCGATCGGCCAACCGGCGCATCGGCTTTTCCGTCTCATCCTGCCGCGCCGGCCGGGTCCCCC
>DATLJB010000012.1:0-2918 GCA_035539075.1 Terriglobia bacterium | reverse complement strand
CCGGCTGCCGCATAGGGCGGGCATGCTTCCCAGGCGCAGGCCAGTGCAGCCGACGACCTTCGAGCTGCAAGAGAATGGAAGAGGCTTCCCGCCGAACTATCTGCACCATAGTTGGCGGGATTTCCTTTACTGGGATATCGAACTGGAAATGGAGACCCTCTGAGGCGGCGATGGATCGCTGAAAGGGTGGTTTTCGTCATCGCGGCGCGCCGCTCAGATTCGCTCCGCCAGCCAGATCGCCAGACGTGAGCCGGCCTTGATCGCGCCGGTCAGCAAGGGATAGGCGGTGGCTTCTTCGGCGCCACGCTGCAATCCGATGTCGCGATGCTGGACCTCTTCGGCGCGGAACTTCTCGATCGTTTCCTTGAGTTCGCTCTCGCTTTCGCCGAGCCTTTCGTGCTGCTGGCGATAGTGCTCGTCGATCACCTCTTCGACCGCGACCGTGCAGGCCATCGCGGCCTTCGGTCCCAGCATGGCGGTCGCCGCCCCCAGCGCGAAGCCCGCCAGGTTCCAGACGGGGTGCAGGGCGGTCGGACGCACGCGCCGCTGCACCATCAGCTTTTCGAAGGTGCGCAGATGGACCAGCTCCTGCTCATGCATATGGCGTATGACGGCCGCGTCGGGATGATTCTTCAGCACCGCCAACTGGCCTTCATAGATGCGCCGCGCGCCGAATTCGCCGGCATGGTCGACGCGGATGATGCGGTCGATCAGCTGTTCATGCGAGAGATCGCCGGGTAGCGATTTCTGCTCGGCCGTTGCCTTATCCGTTTGCCCGGTATGCTGGGTATCGCTCATGCGTTACTCCTTGCCGTCCAGGCTGCGCTTTGCACCGAACAAGGTCAAGGCGGCGAGCGCCAGGGCATAGAGCATGTCGTAGCCGGCCATGGAAATGCCGAACAGGGTGAAGGCGGGCGTATCGCAACGCACGAGCGGCGCGTTGAGGATGGTTTCGGTCATCTGCTCGACGCTCTGCCCGGTGGTGCTGGCGCCGACGCAAGCGCTTGATCCTTCCCACCAGCCATGTTCGACGCCGACATGGAACAGGGAGATGCCCGCGACCGCCAGCAGCGCCAGGCCGGTCAGGATCAGCAGCAGGCCGCGCCGGCGCGGCTTGCCGTTCTGGGTGATGGTAACGATGCCGAGCGCGATCGTGGCCCAATAGCCGTAACGCTGCAGATAGCAGAGTTCGCAGGGGGCCAGGCCGCCGGCATATTGCGCCAGCCAGGCGACGCAAAGAGCGGCAAAGGCACCGCCCGTCGCCAGCCAGGCGAAGGCAGCAGGTTCGATGAAGCCGGCCTTCATGCCTTGCAGGTTTTGTCCGGATTGCGATGCAGGAGCCATTCCGACACCTCCTAGAAGACGTAATGCAACACGACGAAGCCGCCGACCAGGCCGACGGCGAAAACGGTGGTGACCAGGGTCAGGCGCTTCTCGATGAAGTCGCGGATCGGTTCGCCATAGCGATAGAGCAGGGCCGCTTCCAGGAAGAATCGCACGCCCCGGGTGGCGATCGAGGCCAGGATGAATACCTTGAGATCGAAATGGGCGAGGCCGCTGGCGATGGTGACCAGCTTATAGGGGATCGGCGTTGCGCCCTTGATAAGAATGACCCAGAGACCGACCTCGGCGAATTTGGCCTGATACGCCTCCATGGCATGGCCGAGGCCATAGAAATTGATGATCCAGGCGCCGAGGGTTTCGCTGAACCCATAGCCGATCGCATAGCCGAGCAGACCGCCGATGACCGAGGCCACCGTGCAGGTTGCTGCGATCACCCAGGCGCGGCGGCGATCCGCCAGAACCATGGGAACCAGCAGCACATCGGGCGGGATGGGAAAAAACGAGCTTTCCAGGAAGCTGACCACCGCCAAGATCCACAAGGCCCGCGGATGCTCTGCCTGGGCGATGATCCAGTCATACAAACGACGCAACAAGGTCCGGCTCGCTATCGGGGAAAAGGGCCCCGATTCCGGCAATCGGCTAGGGCCAGATCGATGTAGCAGCTTTGCCCGGCACTGTCATGCCGCTTGCTGTCGCAAGCAGACCACTCCGGCCGGGATGGACGGCCGGATCGGTGGTGCTCAGTGCAGCGTCAGGAAGTCGGCTGCATTGCGCCATTGCGGCGCCCGGATCGGCGCCTGGTTGGCGACGGCGATGGAGTGCAGCTTGCCATCCAGACTATGGCTCCAAAAATCGAGAAATTTGCGCAAGACGGGGAAATGCGGGGCGAGATCGTAATCCTGCCAGATATAGGTCTGCAGGAGGCCCGGATGATCCGGCATATGGTAGAGGATTTCGGCGGTGGTCAGACGATAGTCGCGAAGTTGAAGGGTAAGACTTTGATCGGCCTCTCGGATGGCCGAGCCTTCGCCGACTCTGGGAGCGGGGATACCTGTACTCATGAACAGCCTCCATCATCTATGGGGTGAGGACTCGAAACTGTCTAACGTACAGATGGTAACACTGGATTCCTTAACGGAATCACAAAATCGTAATATTTTCAATTTGTTAGCAACCGCCCCACCCGAGTGCTGCCAAGCACGGCGCGAGCCGGTCCCCGGAGGAGCGCGAAAGGCCGCACCGGATAACGGCATATTGCGGCGCAGTATGCTCAGCCTTTGAAGTGCCATGCAGATTTCTCGGATGTGCCCTTGACGAAGTGCGGGGCAAGGCCTACATCGTCAGCACTCACCGGCGGGGAGTGCTAACAGCACCGCAGTCGCCTCGGGCGGCTCGAGTGCCAGCCTCAATTATCCGTCGGCGCTGGGGATTCATTTTAGACACTTACGGAGGACCTCCATGAAGTTCCGCCCGCTCCACGACCGCGTGTTGGTGCGTCGAGTTGAATCGGTCGAAAAGACGGCCGGTGGCATCATTATTCCGGACACCGCCAAGGAAAAGCCGCAAGAAGGCGA
>DATLJB010000011.1:0-14647 GCA_035539075.1 Terriglobia bacterium | reverse complement strand
GAAGCGCGTCTCGCTGCTGAAAGACATGATGCCGGACAGCGTCGATCTCGAGACGGCCTTGAAACTGCTGGCTTTGCCGCGCGAGATCGGCAAGCATCCGGAGACCGGCGAAACCATCCTCGCCGGCATCGGCCGCTTCGGTCCCTATCTCAAGCATGGCAGCGCCTTCAAATCGATCCCCAAGGACGATGACGTGCTGACCATCGGCCTCAACCGCGCCGTCGTGGTGCTGGCGGAACCCAGCCGTGGCCGCGGCGGCCGTGCCGCCGCGCCGGGCCGCGAGATCGGCAAGCATCCGTCCGATAGCGCACCGGTCACCGTGCATGAAGGCCGCTACGGCCCCTATGTGAAGCATGGCGCGGTCAATGCGACCATCCCGAAGGACATCGACCCGGCAAGCCTGTCGATGGATGCGGCGGTCGCCTTGCTGGCGGCCCGCGCCGAAAAGGTCGGCAGCGGCAAGGGTGGACGCAAAGGCGCAAAGGCGCCGGCAGCGAAGAAACCGGCGGCAAAGAAGGCTGCCGCCAAGAAGATGGCAAACGGCGAGGACGCAGCGCCCGTGAAGAAGCCGGCTGCAAAAAAAGCAACGGCAAAGAAGACGGCAGCCAAGAAACCGGCGGCGAAGAAAGCGGCCAGGGCCTGAAGCCAAGCATCCCGGTCAACGCGTGGACGCGCCGGTCCCAACGGACCGGCGCGGTTTGCCATAAGGGTGCGCGATGCTGGCGAGGCGCTTATTGGCGGAATTCAGCTCTGTCGGATGAAGTCTGCGATAAGCGCTGCAATTTCGTCCGGCGCGTCCTCGAAGCAGTAGTGACCGATCCCTGGCAGTCGATGAACCGGTGCGGCCGGAAATAGCTGTGTGAACAAGGGCAGGAAATGCTTCGCCTGGAGTGTGCGATCCGCCTCCCCCCAAATGGCAAGAGCCGGCTTGGCGCGGATCATGCGCGCAGCGGTGGCATCGGGTGTCGCGAAGCGATGCGCACCCGTCGCAAAGCCCTTGGCCCAACCGATGGCACCCAGACAGTCTGCTGGGCGCGCGAAGGGAGCGGCATAGGCTGCGAGCCAGGTATCGGTGATGACCGTATTGTTCTCGAAGCCATTGAGCTTCAGCGTGCTCAGGATATTGAAGCCGAGCTGCCCCAGCACCTGCTCCAGGCTGCCCTCCGCCGCCGCTGTCACGATCCATTGAAACCATGGTGACGCGCTGGCATTCGCCGTCAACTGTTCGAAGAGGCCGGCCTGGCCGAAGGGCGTTGGTCCGTTGGCCGAGATCACGCGGCGAACGCGCTGAGGCTGGCGGGCGGCGAGGCCCATGCCGACAGGCCCGCCGAAATCATGCATGACGAGGGTGATGTCGGTGAGGTCGAGCGCCAGAACGAGGCGCTCCAGATTGTCGACATGATCCTGCAACCAATAGCTGCGGTCGGGCGGCGTCTCGCTCCTGCCAAAGCCCATATGGTCGGGAACGATGATGCGGTTGGTGCCGCGCAGTGCCTGGATCAGATGGCGGAAGAGATAACCCCAGGTGGGCTCGCCGTGAAGGCATAGCACCACCTCTGCGTTGCGCGGCCCCTCGTCGACATAATGCATCTGAAAGCCGGGGGCGGCGTTGAAATGCGGCGCGAAGGGAAAAGTGCCGCCGAAACTGGCGTGGGATTGGATCATCAACATCTCCTGTTCTGAAGCAGTGCGGATCGGTACCTGGTGGGCTCTTGCCTCTGCCCGGGCGGCATCTTGGGGCATAGTAGTTTCAAGTTAAAACCATCTGATTCGTAGCGCTTGAGGTTTTAAATTGCAACCACTATATAAACAGACATGACCTGGGCTGCGATCCGGCCGTCACGATGGAGACGGCGTGCGGGTGATGTCCCGCAAGGAACAGGGGTGCTGGAATGATGTGGCGATGGTGAAACGAGTAAGCCACAAGGAATCGCGCTGCGGCATCGCCAGGCCGCTGGATGCAATCGGCGATTGGTGGTCGCTGCTGATTGTCCGCGATGCCTTCGACGGCCTCCACCGGTTTGGCGAATTCCAGAAGAGCCTGGGACTCGCGAAGAACATCCTCGCGGCGCGTTTGCGCAATCTCGTCGCCCATGGAATCCTGGCCACGGTCCCCGCCTCCGACGGCAGCGCCTATCAGGAATACGTGCTGACAGAGAAAGGACGCGGCTTGTTTCCGGTCCTGGTCGCGCTCAGGCAATGGGGCGAGGCGTTCTTCTTCGAACCCGGTGAAGCGCATGTCGTCCTGGTCGATCGCAAGCGCGGCCAGCCCGTGCGGAAATTGGAGCTGCGTGCGCAGGATGGCCGCATGCTGCAGCCAGAGGATACGGTTGTGCGCCAATAACCCTGGCGTAGGCACGGACTCCCCTTGTTATCGAACATCGCGAGATACTCCACGCGCTCGCTCTGGTACTTCCAGCGGTTGAAATGAGAGGCAAGGTACTGCGGCCTCGATCATAGTCGGCACGTCCTCGAAACAGCCGGCGCCGGTGGATCTTATGCCTTCTCCCGATATTCACGCCTCTTCCGATATCCGCCACCTTGCGCCACCAGTCGAAAGGGGCAGGAACCGCGGCCTTTCAAGAGCGCTTGGCTATTGCATGTCAGTTGGCTGGATGCAGCAGATCCTCCTCGCCTTGCGTCAGCCGGAAATCAGTGCAGAATTCCGCCCTCTGATCGGCGATCACCTTGATCGCATGGAAGAAGAGCGGCGTTACGGTTTCGGTCGATATGGGATACGCCGTGCCTGAAGGATCGCAGATGGCCCGCGCCAAGCCCGAGCTGACACCCGACTTCATGTATCAGCGCATCCTCGCCAAGGATCGCGGCTATGACGGGCGCTTCTTGACCGGCGTGCTGACCACCGGCATCTACTGCCTGCCCTCCTGCCCGGCGCGCAAGCCGAAGGCGGAGAACGTGCGCTTCTTTCGCCGCGAGGATGAAGCCGTGGCACAAGGGTTGCGGCCCTGCCGCCGCTGCCGGCCGGAATTGTTCTATCGCGGCGAGAATTGGGATCAGTCGCTCTATCTCGGCCTGCTGCAGCGGCTGCGTGAGGATCCGGCACGTTTCGCCGATATCGGCGATCTCGCCAAAGCCTGCGGCATCAGCAGCACGAAGCTCAATGACCTGGTGCGCAGCGAAGCGCATCTGACGCCGGCCGCCCTTCTCCACCGGGAACGCCTCCGCCGCGCCTGCGGCCTGCTGCTGGACTCCCGGGACCGGGTGATCGATATCGCTTATGCCGTCGGCTATGACGGCGAAGCAACCTTTCACCGTCAATTCCTGACGGCGACCGGCATGACTCCCGGCACCTATCGCGGCCTGCGCGGGAACGACCGCTTCCAGCTGCAACTGCCGGCCGATTTCCGTGCCGAAGAGGCCCTGGCTTATCATGGCCGCGACAAAGACGGGCCGGCGGAACGCCGCATCGGCGGGCAGCGCCTCATAAAGACCGCATTGCTGGATGGCCAGCCGGCGGTGCTGGACCTTGCTTTCGGCAAGGGCGTCCTCGATTGCCGCGTAATCGCACAAAAGAAGATGAGTCCGACGGCGATGGCGGAGGCCCATCACATCCTGCTGCGGATGATCGGCCTCAATAGCGACGCAGCGGCTTTCGAGGCGCGCGGCAAACGCGATACGACCATCCGCCGGCTGACAGCCACCCAGCCTGGATTGCGCATCCCTTTGACGCCGACACTCTTCGAGGCGGTAGCCTGGGCCATCATCGGCCAGCAGATCAACCTCGCCTTCGCCACCGCGCTGCGCCGCGACCTCATTGAACTTGCCGGCAGGAAAGTTCCCGGCGCCGGCGATATGCGTCTTCATCCGGATGCCGATGCTATCGCCGATCTTGATCCCGGCGATCTTACCAGCCGGCGGTTCTCGCGCTCGAAGACCGCCTATCTGATCGACGTCGCCAAGCTGGTGGCCGGCGGCGAGCTCGACTTCGCAACGCTTGCCGATGGATCGGCCCGCGCGGCGGAAGCGCGATTATTGGCTCTGCGTGGCCTCGGCCCCTGGACGGTGAATTATGTGATGCTGCGGGGTTTCGGCTTTGCCGATGCAGTGCCGGTAGGCGATTCCGCGCTCGCCACCGCCTTGCAGCGCTTCCATCAGCGGGAGGTGCGGCCGGATGCCAGGGAAACGGCGGAGCTCATGGCGCGGTTCGCACCGCATCGCAGCCTTGCGACCTGCCACTTCTGGGCCAGCCTTAAAATGGCCGCCTGACTCACGCTTTGGCGAGGCCGGCCATCTGATCGAACATCCAGTCGCGGAAGGCCTTGATCTTCGGCCGTTTGAGGGCGCCCGGCCCGTAGACGAGGTAATAGCCGGTCTCAAGCTTGAGCGAGAGGTCGAAGGGCTTTACCAGCCGGCCGGCGTTGAGGTCAGCGCCCGCCAGCATAGTATTGCCGAGGCCGACGCCAAGCCCGGCAATCGCCGCATCGATCATGAGATTGGAGGCCGTGAAGGTCATGTCGGGTTTCAGGCCGAGATCACTGATCCCCGCCAGTACGAACCACTTGTGCCAGAACTCATATTCCGCCGGCCGCCAGTCGCTGTCGGAAAGCAGGGGGAAGTTGGCGATGTCGCGCGGCTCACGGAGCGGCTTGGGACCATCGAGAAGATGTGGACTGCAGATTGGAAAGAGATCGTCATGCAGCAGCAATTCCGCTTCGAGATCCCCCCATTTGCCGCGGCCATAGCGGACGCCGATGTCAATGTCCCCCCTGCCGATGTTTTCCAGCTGCCCGGTCGCCGAGATACGCACGTCGATGTCGGGATAACGGCCGCGGAAATCGCTGAGCCGAGGCACCAGCCATTTGGAAGCGAGCGACGGCAAGACGCTCACCGTCAGGGGCCCGCCGCGCGCGGTATGACGTACCGCCTGTCCCGCCTGGATCAATTGCTGAAAGGCGACTCGGATCGGTGGCAGAAATTGCTGACCGGCCTCGGTCAGTCGCAGGCCCCGGGCGCCGCGCTCGAACAGCGGCTGGCCAACCCAATCTTCCAGGGCCCGGATCTGATGGCTGATGGCGCTGTGGGTGACGTTCAGCTCCTCCGCCGCCTTGCTGAAATTGAGGTGGCGGGCGGCGCTTTCGAAGTACCAGACGGCTTTCAACGGCGGCAAAAGGGCCATGATTCCAGCAGCGACGAGGTAAGAGTTTTTCTAACAGCCAGGGTGACGAGAGATCGTTTTTCAAGAGTCAAAGTCAAGCACATATTCAGGCCATGGGCAATGAAGCGCCCCATTGAAACTCTCGTCAGCCTCCCTGAGAGATATGAGGAAAACCATGAAGAGCGTCGATCTCAAGCCAAATTCCGCCGGTTGCCTCACCGAGCATCAGCCGGTTACCCCCCTCTCGCTATCGGGCCGACTTCAGGCCAGCTTGGCCGACTGGTATCAGGCCTGGCAGAGGCGCCGGCAGTACCGCCAGGACCTGAACCATATCGCCCAGTTCAGTTCCTATCTGCTGCGCGATATCGGTCTCACTTCCGCCGATATTGCCGAGGCGCAGCGGAGATCGCATTTTGCCAGCACGGACCGGATCGGTCGGCCGGGCTAAACGGTGGATGCTGCATGACATATCTGGGACGAGCCGCCGCATGAGGGACAGGGCAATACGGACCGCCTCCTCGGGCGGCGGCAGGTTGCTGCGCGGCGGCCGTATCCCCAGCCCGTTCGGCCCGATGACCGCCCTTGTGGACGAGCATGGCAGGCTGACACGGCTGGCCTTTCCCGGCGAGGTCGAGTCGCCCCGATGGCGGGTCGATATGAACGCAATCATCTGGGACGATCAGGCCATCACCCTCATCAACCGGCAGATCGACGCTTATTTTGCCGGCAAGCGACGCGATTTCGACCTGCCGCTCGCCCCGCAGGGAACGCCGTTTCAGCAGAAGATGTGGGCCGCTTTGCAGCGCATTCCCTTCGGCTCCTCTCTCAGCTATGGCGCTTTCGCCGCCAGGCTCGGCTTTCCCCGGGCCGCGCGGGCCATCGGCGCCGCCAATGGCGCCAATCCCATCTCCCTCGTCATTCCCTGCCACCGGCTGATCGCCAGTTCCGGCGCCCTGACCGGCTATGCCGGCGGACTCGACGTCAAACGCGGTTTGCTGGAATTCGAGAGCGCGGCGGCCGCGACCTGACACGCTCCGCCTGAGCTCGCTCCGGCGCGGCTCCGATATCCGGTCCGCCCCGGCTGGTCAGTCTCCCGTCTTGCCGCTATGCTGCCTCTATCTGAATACGGAGTAGCAGCAACATGACGACCCGCCCCGCCGCTCAGCCCACCGTTCAAGTTGACAATGACCGCGTTGTCGTCACCGAATGGCGCTTTCAACCCGGTGCCGAAACCACCTGGCATCGTCATGGCTATGATTATGTCGTGGTGCCGATGACCACCGGTCGGCTGCAGCTGGAAGACGGCAAGGAAACGCGTTTCGCCGAATTGACGGCTGGCCGCTCCTATTACCGGCCGGTCGGCGTCGAGCATAACGTCATCAATCCGAATGAGTACGAGTTTGTCTTTGTCGAAATCGAATTCAAAGCACCGCACTAAACGTCCGAAGCTCGGACAATTACAAACTGAAGCCGATATGCCGCGGGCCGAGAGACGCGCCCGCGACAAGGGTGGTGAGAAGCAACCCGAAAGAAAAGCAAAAGCCGTCCCTTTCCCGACCAAGGAACAGGTCCTGGCCTTCATTCAGGACCAGGACGGCCCGGTCGGCAAGCGCGAGATCGCCCGTGCCTTCAACCTGCGCGGCGCCGACCGCATCCCGTTGAAAGCGCTGCTCAAGGAACTGGAACGCGAGGGCGAGGTCGATCGCGGCCGTGGCCGGCGCGTTGCCCGCAGCGGCGCCTTGCCGGAGGTGACGGTGATCGAGGTCATCGGCCCCGACGACGATGGCGACCTCTGGGCGCGGCCGGTCGATTTCCCGAAAGACGATGCCGAGCCACGCATTCTCGTCATCGACAACAAGCGCACGGACCGGCCCCTCGCCAATGGCGACCGCGTGCTCGCCCGACTGGAGCGCAAGGACGCCGATACCTATGAGGCGCAGCCGATCCGCCGTCTGGAACATCACGCACAGCGCGTCGTCGGCCTGCTCGAGCGCGACCGCCACGGTCATGCCCGCATCAAGCCGACCGACAAAAGAGTAAAGACCGAGTTCAATATCGACCCCAACCATGTAGGCGATGCCCGTCACGGCGACATCGTTGTCGCCTTGGTGGACCCGGCGCGGCGTCTCGGCACCCCCAAGGCCCGCATCATTGAACGCGTGGGACGCCTCGGCGAAGCTAAGTCGATCAGCCTGATTTCCATCGTCGAGCACGGCATTCCGCTGGAATTCTCCGTCGCCGCCCAGACGCAGGCGGCATCGGCCAAAGCAGCCACGCTCGGCGGCCGTACCGATCTGCGCGAGATCCCCCTGGTCACAATCGACGGCGAGGATGCACGCGATTTCGACGATGCCGTGCATGCCAAGCCCGACCCCAATCCCGCAAATCCCGGCGGCTGGATCCTGCTGGTCGCCATCGCCGATGTCGCGCATTACGTCCGCAGCGGCGATGCGCTGGACAGGACGGCGCGCGAACGAGGCAATTCAGTCTATTTCCCCGACCGGGTCGTGCCGATGCTGCCCGAAGAATTGTCCAACGGCTGGTGCTCGCTGAAGCCTCACGAGGAGCGCCCCTGCATGGCTGTCGAGATGGTTATCGACGCCGAGGGCAAGAAGCTCCATCACCGTTTCATGCGCGGCCTGATGCGCTCGGCTGCGCGCCTCACCTATGAACAGGTGCAGCGCGCAGTCGACGGCGCGGCCGACGACCTCACGGCGCCTTTGCTGGAGCCGGTGATCAGACCGCTCTACGGGGCTTTCAAATCACTGCTTTTCGCCCGCGAGCAACGCGGAACGCTCGATCTCGATATTGCCGAGCGCCGTGTCTACATCAACCACGAAGGCAAGATCGAGCATATCCTGCCCCGCCTGCGGCTCGACAGCCATCGCTTGATCGAGGAATTCATGATCGCGGCCAATGTGGCGGCGGCGGAAAGCCTGGAGCGGCGCAAGCAGCCCTGCATGTACCGGGTGCATGAGACACCCGATCCAGCGCGGATCGAAGCCCTGCGCGAATTCCTGCGCGGCCTCGATTTCTCCATCGCCAAGGGCCAGGTTATCCGGCCGAAGCATTTCACGGGCTTGCTGCAGAAGGCGGCGAATTCGCCCTATGCGGCGATGATCAACAGCCTGGTACTGCGCTCGCAGGCCCAGGCGGTCTATGCGCCGGAGAATCTCGGCCATTTCGGCCTCGCCCTGGCACGCTATGCGCATTTCACCTCACCGATCCGCCGCTATGCCGACCTTCTCGTCCACCGCGCCTTGATCAGCGCCTACAGCTTCGGCGAGGACGGGTTGCCGCCGGAAGTCGGCGCGCAATTCGTCGATATCGGCGATCATATCTCCGGCACGGAGCGGCGGGCGGCCGCGGCGGAGCGCGAGGCCACGGACCGCTACATCGCCGCCTTCCTCTCAGATCGCGTCGGCGAGGTCTTTGCCGGCCGCATCGCCAGCGTGACCCGATTTGGCTTGTTCATCACGCTGAATGACAGCGGCGCCGATGGGCTGGTTCCGATCAGCACGCTGCCGTCGGACTTCTATGACCACGATGAGCCCGGCCACGCCCTGGTCGGGCGGCGCTGGGGCCGGCTGTTCCGATTGGGAGCGGAGGTCGAGGTTCGGTTGCTGACGGCGACACCGCTGACCGGCGGCATGACCTTCGAGATCGTCTCAGGGGGCGACTTCCCGATGCTCTCTGGCGCCTCCGGCCCCACGGCCCAAGCCGGCCGCGAAGACCGGAAAGCCCGGCACAAGCCGCAACACAACCAGGGGCGCGACCGATTGTCGCGCCAGGCCCGCCCTGTCCCTGGCGGACGTCGGCAAGGCGCTGCGACCGAGGCCGGCGAACCGGGTCCGACCGAAAGTGGCATCGCGACCGCAGCACCACCCGCCCGTCCGCGACACCGGGGTAAATCGCCGAAGGCCGCTCCCGGCTCGGAACGCAGCGGCAAAAGTGGGCGCAAGCGTCGGTAGTGTTTGCGGCACGCCCATCCCGTCGCCGGATTGCAGCCGCCATATGGCGGGCTCCGCTTCGTAATTAGCGATAGTTCGTAATTAGCGATAGTAAGCAGCGATATTTGCGCAGCCGATCTGCCATCTGATCAACTCTGCCGTGAGAATAGCCACTGGCATCACACACGCTTTCTGCTAATCTCGCGAACAGGTGATCGGGTCGTGATGCCAGTGGCATCGGCCGTATTCAGGTGGAAATGCCTCTGTTGACGACATCGCGCTTGGATTCGCGCCGACCGGGTGGTTTCAGCGGTCTGCGGCAGATCGTCCCGCTCTCCCTGCTTCCCTGCTTCATCATCCTTATCGGTTGTGCCGGTACCGCGCCGGTCGAGCAGCCGGTCGTCAGGAGCAACCTGACCAAGGAGATGTTCCAGAGCGGGTTCGAGGATATCGATACCTACTATATCAATCAGCCGAATCTCGAAGACTTGTCCATGGCCGGGCTGCAGCAGCTGACCAGTCTCGATCCGGACGTCGCCGCCGTGGAGATCGGCAACCAGATCAATCTCGACGTGCATCAGCAGCTCGTCCAGACTTTTCCGCTGCCATCCAGCAGCGACCCGACAAAATGGGGCAAGCTGGTCGCCAAGGTGACCCAGGAAGCCGTCAATACCTCCGCCAAATTGCAGCAGACCCCGCCCGAGAATATCTACGAGGCCGTGCTCACCGGTGTGGTCGGCAAGCTCGACCCCTTTTCGCGCTATGCCAATGCCAGGCGGGCGGAGGATAACCGCGCCTCGCGCGATGGCTTCGGCGGCCTCGGCATCACCATTTCCGTCGAGGAGAATGTCGTCCGCATCGTTTCCGTCCTGCATTACACGCCGGCCGAGCGGATGGGGTTGAAGCGCGACGACCAGATTCTGACGATCGACGGCAAGCCGGTGCGAGGATTGGCGCAGAACGAGGTCATCAACCTGTTGCGCGGGCCGGTGGACAGCAAGGTCACGCTCGGCGTCAGCCGCATGATGGCGCCGCCGGAGACAACGCCGGACGGCAGACCGGGAGAGCCGGTACGCCAGCCGCTGGAAATCACGCTGATACGGGCACATGTGGTGCCGGAGACGGTCGCCTATCACCGCGAGGGCGATATCGCCTATATCCGCATCTACAGTTTCAATGCCGAGACGGGCAAGAGCTTCAAGCACGCAGTCTATGATGCGCAGGCGGAGATCGGTCCCCGCCTCGCCGGCTATATTCTCGACCTGCGCGACAATCTCGGCGGCCTGGTCGACCAGGCCGTGGCGGTCTCCAACCTCTTCCTGACCGGCGGGCAGATTGTCTCCACGCGTGGCCGCAATCCGGACAGCCATCAAATTTTCGAGGCAACCGGCAGTGACATGACCGATGGCAAGCCGGTGGTGGTGATAATCGACGGCAATTCCGCTTCGGCAGCGGAAATCGTGACGGCCGCTTTGCAGGACAATGACCGGGCTGTGGTGGTCGGCAGCAATTCTTATGGCAAGGGCACGGTTCAGATCATTCGCAAGATGCCGAATGGCGGCGAGCTCACCCTGACCTGGGCGCGCTACCATGCCCCCTCCGGCTACAGCCTGCATCACCTCGGCGTCCTGCCGACGATCTGCACCGTCGGCCAGCACGATGCCGATGGCCTGCTGCACGAGCTGGCGCTGGGCCGGCTGCCGAGCGTGCCGACCGATCGGCGTAATGCCGTCAATCCCGAGGACACGGCAGCCCTCGATGCTTTGCGCAAGACCTGCCCGGCACGCACGGAAGATGATCCGATCGACATGCAAGTGGCCGAACGCCTGTTGCAGCAGCCGGCCCTGTTTGCCACAGCCGTTCGCCTGGCCCAGCCGCCGGCCATGGCAGAGGGCGATCAATCGAGCAGTCTTGATCTCCTGCCCGCGCTGCTGAACTGACCCCGATGAGCGATCCGATTGCACGCTCCCGCGCCGTCCGGCCGGTCGATGCCGCGAGCCTCGTGCTCATCCGCCAGGGCATCCAGGGAGAGGCCGAAGTTCTGCTTGGACGGCGGCACATGAAGTCGGGATTTCTCCCGGATATCTATGTGGTGCCCGGGGGGCGGGTGGATGATGCCGACAATCTGCCATCGGGCTTTTTGGAGAATCTTCACCCGGCGGTCGGCCGCATGCTCGATTCGGGCGGCAGCCGGCGACCAGTCGCCGCTTTCCTGCGGGCGGTCCTGCGCGAGACCCATGAAGAAACCGGCCTGCTGGTCGGCCGGGCTGCCGCCTCGGCGGCGCAAGGGGATGACCGCGACGAGACGCGCCAGCCGATCTGGCAGGCCTATCGCGCGGCCGGCCTGCAGCCGGAACTGGCCGATCTGGACTTTCTCCTGCGGGCCATCACACCGGTTACCTCGCGGCGGCGCTACAATACCCGCTTCTTCCTCGCCGATGGCGGCTTGGCCCACGGCACCGTCACCGGCAACGGCGAATTGGAGGATCTCGGCTGGCGGCCGAAGCGTGCCTTGGGCGATCTGAATATCGTCGATGTCACCCATGCCGTGCTCGCTGAAGCCTTCCGACGCTGGGAAGAACGGCGCGCGATCGGCACGACGGAACCTAAGTTATTGAATTACAGGAATGATATTATGACGCTCAGCCGCCATCGGGATCGCAGTTCCCGCACGAAGGATGCAAGCCGGGCTTGACATCGGGCGGTTAATGGCTATTTTGCGCCATCTTTTCCGACGTTTGAAGTTAAGGGGCTGTCATGGCCAAGGCAAATACCGTTCAGATCAAGTTGGTCAGCAGCGCTGATACCGGCTTCTACTACGTGACCAAGAAGAATCCGCGCACCTCGACGGAGAAGCTTGAATTCAACAAGTATGATCCCGTTGTGCGCAAGCATGTGCCGTTCAAGGAAGCCAAGATCAAGTAATCTCGGCCGACAGGCGGCCTGCTCGGCAGGTTTCGAAACGGGGCGTCCGACCAGTTCGGACGCCCCGTTCGCTTTAGGGCAAGGCGGGTCGACGGCGGGTTATTTCGTCAAACGTCCGGCCGGAAAGCGTCAGAGCGCTGAGGCGGGGTCGATGACGGCGCGATTGCGGCCCGTCTGCTTGGCGCGATAGAGCGCCGCATCGGCGATCTTGATCAGTTCGTCACCGGGCATTTCCACCGCCGAAGCCGCGATCCCGATACTCACCGTGACGGTGATGCCCGCTTCCGCCGCCGGGCCGATCGCCATGGGCGCTTCGCCGATACGCTTGCAAAGGCGTTCGGCCGCGCGCAAGGCAGCCTGGCCATCGGTATCCGGCATCAGGATGACGAATTCCTCGCCGCCGAAGCGGGCCACCATATCGATGTTCCGGACGGCGGCGGCGGCGCGCTGCGCGAACTGCTTCAGCACCTCGTCACCGGCGGCATGGCCGTAGGTATCGTTCACCCGCTTGAAGAAATCGAGATCGCAGACCAGCACCGCCAGCGGCTTGCCGGTCTGCACCACGCGGCGCATCAGGCCGTCGAGATGGCGCAGGGCATAGCGCCGGTTATAGAGGCCGGTGAGGCTGTCGGTCAGCGCCATGGAAAGACTGCGCTCGTAATTGGCACGCAGGCGATCCTGGAAGCGGCGGCGGCGCACCTGGATGCGAACGCGGGCCAGCAGCTCATTGGGATCGATCGGCTTCATCAGATAGTCGCTGACGCCGATATCGAGGCCTTTCACCAGGCGCGGCATGTCGTATTCGTCGACCACCAGCAGGATCGGTGTCTGACGGGTTTCCTCCTGGGAGCGCAGATGCGAGCAGAAGCGCAGCCCGTCTTCGCCGCCGACCTGGATATCGCTGATGATCAGGTCGAACCGCTCGGCAGCCGCCAGTTCCGTGGCGAGTTGAACGGAATTTGCCACCACGACCGCATCCTGATCCGCATCGAGAATGTTCTGCACCCGCTGCGCCGTCGGCGCGAAGGCCTCGACCAGCAGGATGCGCGCATTGCGGTCGTCATCGGCGGTGGGCTCGCTATCGGCCGAGAGGATATCGAACTGGCCGGAGGTCTGTTCGCGCATCCGCCATTCATCCATCATCATCTTCAGACGGACGAGGGAACGCACACGGGCGAAAAGCGCGAGGTCGTTGACTGGCTTGGTCAGAAAGTCGTCCGCACCGGCCTCCAGGCCTCGTACGCGGTCGGTTTGATCGCTCAAGGCGGTCACCATGACGACGGGGAGGAAGCGCGTCGCGCCATTGGCGCGGATGCGGCGGCATACCTCGAACCCGTCCATCTCCGGCATCATCACGTCGAGAAGGACGATATCCGGGGCCTGCTTTGAGATAATGTCGAGAGCCTGCTGTCCACTGCTGGCTGTGATCACTTCGAAATATTCGGCAGCCAGTTTGGCTTCCAGTAGACGGACATTCGCGGGGATGTCATCTACCACCAGGATACGTGCGGACATGCCTAGAAATCACTGTAGGAAACGGTCGACCGTTTCGAGGAACTGCACCACTGAGATCGGTTTGGCAATATAAGCTTCGCAGCCGCCTTCGCGAATTTTTTCTTCATCGCCCTTCATGGCAAAAGCCGTGACGGCAATGATCGGAATGGCCTTGAGATTATCATCCTCTTTGATCCATTTGGTGACTTCCAGACCAGAAACTTCCGGCAGCTGGATGTCCATCAGGATGAGGTCGGGCTTGTGCTGGCGCGCCAGTTTGAGCGCTTCCATGCCGTCCTTGGTTTGCAGGATGTTGTATCCATGCGCCTGGATCAGGTCGTGGAACAACTTCATGTTCAGCTCATTGTCTTCGACGATCAGAATCGTCTTTTCCGCCGCCCGACGACGTTTTTCTTCGGGCGTCAGTTGCTCCCGCTCAGCCATGCCGGCGCCTCCACCAAATTATTCCGACAGCATCCCCGCGAGGATGCTGCGCATTTGCTAACATAGCATTTAATATCTTATGAAAAGCAGAGTTTGGTTATCAATTAGTTAAACAAAGCTGGCTAAATCGGGATGCGTGAGATAGCGGTAACATCCCTGAACTATTGCCAAAACTGGAGGCAAGATGCGTGTGCGTATCGGGATCGATCTGGGGGGCACCAAGATCGAGGGAATTGCCCTGGATGCCCAAGGACAGACGCTCGCCAGATTGCGGCAACCCACACCGCGTGAGAATTACGCCGGTACCGTAGCAACAATTGCCGAGGTTGTCAGGCGCGTCGAGGATGCTTTGTCGGCGGAAATACGCGCCGGATTGGCCGAGCGCCCCACAGTCGGTATTGGGATACCGGGCAGCCCTTCGCCGCAGACCGGCCTGATCCGCAACGGCAATTCGACCTGGCTCAACGGGCAGAACCTGGGCAAGGATGTCGCCGCTGCGATCGGCCGTCCGGTTCGCCTCGCTAACGATGCCAATTGCCTCGCCGTCTCCGAAGCCACCGATGGCGCCGGGCGCGACGCCAAGGTGGTCTTCGCCGTCATCATCGGCACGGGGGTCGGCGGCGGCATCACCATCAACAAGCAGCTGCTGGAAGGCCATACCGGGATCGGCGGCGAATGGGGCCATATCCCGCTGCCCTGGATCCGGCAGGACGAATTC
>DATLJB010000010.1:0-40177 GCA_035539075.1 Terriglobia bacterium | reverse complement strand
TCTTCCAGCGAGCTGATCTGGCGTGACACCGCCGACTGGCTCAGATTCAGCGTTTCTCCCGCATGCGTGAAGCTGCCTGCCTCGGCCACGGCGTGGAAGATGCGCAGTTTATCCCAATCCATTTGATCACCGATCGGCCGTTCCGGCCGTGTTGGCGGTCGGGCTTATTCCGCCGCGGCCGCGTGTTCCCCCTCATTGGCCGCCAGGAAGCGCTCCGCTTCCAATGCCGCCATGCAGCCCATGCCGGCCGCCGTTACGGCTTGCCGGTAGACCTTGTCCTTGACATCGCCGGCAGCGAAGACGCCGGGAATGTTCGTCGCTGTGCTGTCGGGCTTGGTGACGAGATAGCCCTCGTTATCGAGCTGCAGCTTGCCCTTGAAGAGCTCCGTCGCCGGGCTATGGCCGATCGCCACGAAAAGACCGTCGCAGGGAATCTCGCTCAGCGTGCCGGTCTTCACATTGCGGATCTTCACGCCGGTGACACCGGCCGGATCGCCGCCGCCCAAGACTTCTTCGACGGCGCTGTCCCAGACCACCTGGATCTTCGGATTGCGGAACAGCCGGTCCTGCATGATCTTCTCGGCGCGTAGATGATCGCGGCGGTGGATCAGCGTGACCTTATTGGCGTGATTGGTGAGATAGATCGCCTCTTCGACGGCGGTATTGCCGCCGCCGACGATGCAGACCTCGCGATCACGGAAGAAGAAGCCGTCGCAGGTGGCGCAGGCGGAGACGCCGAAGCCCTGGAACTTCTTCTCGGATTCGAGGCCCAGCCAGCGCGCTTGCGCGCCGGTGCAGATGATCAGCGTGTCGCCGTAATAGATATCGCCGGAATCGCCGACGCAGCGGAAGGGCCGGCGGCTGAAATCGACCTCGGTGATGGTGTCATACATCATCTGCGTGCCGACATGTTCGGCCTGCTTTTGCATCTGCTCCATCAGCCAGGGACCCTGGATGACATCGGCGAAGCCCGGATAGTTCTCCACATCGGTGGTGATGGTGAGCTGGCCGCCCGGCTGCAGCCCCTGGACCAGGATCGGCTTCAGATTGGCGCGCGCGGTATAGATGGCGGCGGTATAGCCAGCCGGACCGGAACCGATGATGACGACTTTGCTGCGATGTTCCGTAGCCATGGAGCAATCCCGGATAGATGACTAATGGTCGAGAAACCGGCCGCTCGGTGCAACCAAAAGCTCCGAATCCGGTAAATGGTATGTTCCGCTAACATAAGGTTGTGGCCGCTGAGATACAAGCGACAGGCGGGGCGCCGGACTGTGTTCAGCAGCACGGACGGAACCGAAGCAGGCTTGTTGCTTTTGTAAATATTGTAATATAGTTGCGCAAAACAGCGGGCGAGACAGGGGCTTCCTTTCATGCGTCGGGCTAAACTCGACAAAATCGATCTGCGCATCCTCGCGGATCTGCAGGCCGATGGGCGTATGACCAATGTCGAATTGGCCGAGCGCGCCGGTATATCCGCACCACCTTGCCTGCGGCGGGTGCGGGCTTTGGAGGAGGCCGGCTTCATCCGCGGCTACCACGCCCAGGTCAATCCCGAGGCGCTCGGCTTCGGCGTGACGGTCTTCGCCCATGTCGGCCTCAGCAGCCAGGCGGAACACGACCTCAAGGCCTTCGAAGCCCTGGTCCAGACCTGGCCCCTGGTCCGGGAGTGCCACATGCTGGCGGGTGAGACAGACTTCCTGCTGAAGATCGTCGCCCATGACTGGGACTCGTATCAGAAATTTCTCACCACCTGCCTGACGCCCGCACCCAATGTGAGCCATGTGAAATCGGCGCTCGGCATTCGCACCAGCAAGCTCCAGCCCGGCGTGCCGATCGATATCGATGAGCCGGCCGAGGCAAAGCAGCGCGGCGAAAGCCTCGCCACTTCCTGACGACGTTTCCTCTCCTTCGCCCCGCATATCCCCCTTTGTCATGCCCGGGTTTGACCCGGGCATCTATGGTAACCATGAGCTTCTCGTCTGGCATGGACCCTCGGATCAAGTCCGAGGGTGACAGTGAGAGAGTGAGCATCTTTGCGCGAAACTTCCTCGCTCCGTTTGCGAAGGGCGGGGTGACGGAGTTACCTAAACGGGGTGGCTGCGCGCCTGGCGCGGTTACTTCGATTTTGCAACCTTAGCCGCAGCCAGCTCCCTGCGGGCAGGCTTTGCCGCACCAGCCTTCAAAGCCTCGACCTCGGCCTCCAGCTCGGCGATACGACCCAGCATGGCGGCATGCGCGGCTTCCACTTCATCGACGGCAAAGAGCTGCGGGATATAGGCCGGACAGTTGACGTCCCAGGCCTCGACAACCAGGCGGATTGCCCGGCGAACCGGCCGCCGCCAGGCTTGCGGGCTGACCAGCGCCAGCAGTTCTTCGTCATCTTCGACGATCGCCGCCTGTCCCCAGATCTTGAGCCGCTGCCGCTGGCCGTAATCCATGAAGAAGAGCTGCACCCGCGGGTTCTCACTGAGATTGCCGAGCGTGATGTATTGCTTGTTGCCCTCGAAATCCGGGAAGGCGAGGGTCTGCGCATCCAGCGCCCTGATGAAACCCGGTGGACCGCCACGATGCTGGATATAAGGCTGCCCGGCGGCGGAGGCGCTGGCGAGGTAGAACGAGATGCGGCTGCCGAGATAGGTCGCCAGTGCCGGCGTGATGCTGTTGCGGCCGACGCTATGCTGCAGCTCGGCATTGACCTCGACGGCGTTCATCCTGCGCTGCATCGCGAGGACTGCCTCGCTATAGGCGATTTCAGTGAAGTTCTTGGCCATGGGCTGAGGCTAGTGTCCTGGCGGCCTCTTGCCAAGCGGGCTGTCTTCGCCGCCGCTCCGTGGCACTCCGTCTGGCGCGGGTCGCTTGACGTGCCGTACGGCCCTCGTGCTAATGACGGTCATCTGCCCCGGCGCCCATCCACGTGGATATCCGGCAGCCGGCAGGATCTGAGGGGGAGGATTTTCAAATGTTAATTCGTAAACTGGCATTGGCCGGCGCTGCCGCACTGGCGCTGACCACGGGCGGTATCAATGCGGCCGGCGCCGCGGATATGGTCACGGTGGATGTGACGGCGATTGTCCAGCATCCGGCATTGGATGCGGCCCGCGACGGCGTCAAGAAGGCGCTGGAGGATGCGGGCTACAAGGAAGGGACCAATCTCACCTTCCATTACGAGAGCGCCCAGGGCAATCCCGCGACGGCAACACAGATCGCGCAGAAATTCGCCGGCGAGAATCCCAACGTGATCGTCGCCATTGCCACGCCCTCGGCACAGGCCGTCGCGGCGACCACGCAGGACATCCCCGTCGTGTTCACTGCGGTGACCGATCCGGTCGGTGCCCAGATCGTCAAAACCCTCGACAAGCCCGGTGGCAACATCACGGGCATTTCCGATATGTCGCCGCTGGCCGATCACCTGAAACTCATCCAGGAGATTGTTCCCTCGGCCAAGAAGATCGGCGTGCCCTATAATCCGGGCGAGGCCAATGCCGTGACCCTGCTCAACGCGCTTAAGAAAATGGCGCCGAGCTACGGCATCACCGTGGTCGAAGCACCGGCCACCAAGTCGTCGGAAGTGCAGGGCGCGGCGCAGAGCCTGGTCGGCAAGGTTGACGCCATCTATGTGCCGACCGACAACACCATCGTCTCCGCCCTCGAGGCGGTGATCGCGGTCGGCAAGGAAAACAAGCTGCCGGTCTTTTCCGGCGATACCGACAGCGTCACCCGCGGCACCATCGCCTCGATCGGCTTCGACTATTTCCAGGTCGGCCTGCAGACCGGCGCCGTCGTGGTGCGGGTCCTGAAGGGTGAAAAGCCGGGCGACATTGCCGTGCAGAATGCGTCCGGCACAGATCTCTTCGTCAATCCGAAGGCGGCCGCAGCCATGGGCGTCACGCTGCCGGATGCGCTGATCAAGCGGGCGAAAAAGGTTGTCGAATAAGCCGGCAGGCCTTAACCATCCGTCGCTCTGAACAAGACCCCTGGTCCCGCCCGGGCCGGGGGTTTTTGTTCCTGGGCCTCCCCGGTCCAGCTTGCGCCCCCCGGTCCGGCTTGCGCCCTTTGACCCGGCTTGCGCCGCGCGGCAGTGCGGTACGCGTAATTGAGGCTTCACAGGCCAGCCGCCGGGCGATACTTACCTGGGCGTCATTTGCCGTTTTGGAGATTGCGATGCTGGCAGGAATAGCGGAGCGCCGGGCATGTCCCTGATTGCCACGATTGGCGCCGTCGAGGTCGGGCTGGTTTATGCCCTGGTGGCGCTGGGCGTCTTCCTCTCCTTCCGTGTGCTGGAGTTTCCCGATCTCACCGTTGACGGCAGCTTCCCCCTGGGGGCGGCCGTCGCCGCGACCCTGATCGCGATCGGCCTCGATCCGGTGTCGGCCACTCTCATCGCCATTCTTGCCGGCGCCCTCGCGGGTCTCGTCACCGCCTGGCTCTACGTGCGTTTCGGCATCCTGCAATTGCTGGCCAGCATCCTCACCATGATTGCCCTGTTCTCGGTCAATCTCAGGGTGATGGGGAAGCCGAACGTCTCGCTGCTGGGGCAGAGCACGCTGATCGACTATTTCGCCGGCATCAAGCCGGTCTTCGCGGCGCTTGGCTTGCCGGGCCAGGCAAGCCTGAAGGTGGTCGTTGTCGGCATTCTTGTCATCGTCGTCACCGCCTTGCTCGGCCGCTTCCTCGTTTCCGAATTCGGCCTCGCCATGCGGGCGACGGGCGCCAATCCGCGCATGGCCCGCGCACAGGGTATCGCCACCGCCCGCCAGACCTATTGCGGCATGGCACTCTCCAATGGCCTCGTCGCTTTGGCCGGCGCGCTCTTTGCGCAGACGGCAGGCTTTGCCGATGTCACCGTCGGTACCGGCACTATCGTTGTCGGTCTTGCCGCCGTCATTCTCGGCGAGACCATCCTGCCGACCCGTTCGATCCTGGTGAAGCTGATCGCCTGCATCCTCGGCTCGATCCTCTACCGGCTGGCGATCGCTCTTGCGCTCAACAGCGGGGCGCTGGGATTGCAGGCTTCCGATCTCAACCTGGTGACGGCCGTGCTGGTGGGGATCGCCCTCATCCTGCCGGGTGCGCGCAACCCGCTGAAGTCGATGCTGCGTCGCAAGGCTGCGGCCGGGGATGCGCAGTCGGGAGCCGCCTCATGATCACCGTCTCTGCCGCCGAAGTCACTTTCGGGCGCGGAACGCCCTTGCAGACACGTGCCTTGCGCGGCCTCGACCTCAGCATTCCGGCGGGTGAGTTCGTCACCGTGATCGGCTCCAACGGCGCTGGCAAATCCACCCTGCTCAATGTCCTCAGCGGCGATACCACACCGGAAAAGGGCAAGGTCGAGATCGACGGGATCGATGTCACCCGCTGGTCGGCGCCGAAACGTGCCGGTCTCGTCGCCCGCGTCTTTCAGGATCCGATGGCCGGCACCTGCGAGGCGATGTCGATCGAGGAAAACATGGCGCTCGCCCATGCGCGCGGCAGGCGCCGGGGGCTGGGCCTGGCTTTGCACGGCAGGGAACGCGCGCTGTTTCGCGAGCGCCTGGCACTGCTCGGGCTCGGCCTGGAAAACCGCCTCGGCGATTCCATGGGATTGCTCTCGGGCGGCCAGCGGCAAGCCGTCAGCCTGCTGATGGCGACACTCGCCGGCATGAAGATCCTCCTGCTCGACGAGCATACCGCCGCGCTCGATCCGCGCACCGCCGATTTCGTCCTGAAGCTGACCCAGCGGATTATCGCCGAACACGGCCTGACGGCGCTTATGGTCACGCATTCGATGCGAAACGCCTTGGATTACGGCACACGGACTGTCATGCTTCATGAAGGCCGGGTCGCCTTCGACATCGCCGGCGAGCGCCGCCGCAATCTGGATGTGCCGGATCTGCTCAACCTGTTCGCCACGGTGCGCGGCGAGCAATTGGCCGATGACAGTCTGCTGTTGGGATAGCTGACCACCGGCATTGAACCGGATCGATGAAGTTGCGCGGGGAGAGAATTGCATGCAGCGTGATGCGAGGCTGACCGAGATCGTCACTTTGGTGCGGCAGCGCGGCTATATGTCGATCGAGGCACTGGCGCAGCATTTCGACGTAACGCCGCAGACCATCCGGCGCGATATCAACGATCTCTCAGCCCAGGATCTGCTTCAGCGCCATCATGGCGGCGCTGGACTCAATTCCAGCGTGCACAATACCGCCTATGCGGCACGGCAGGTGCAGAATCTTGCGGAGAAGCGCCGTATCGCCCAGCTCTGCGCGCAGCATATTCCGGGCGATAGTTCGCTCTTCATCAATATCGGCACGACCAATGAGGAAGTGGCGCGGGCGCTGCTGCACCACACCGGCTTGCGGGTTATCACCAACAACCTGAACGTTGCCGCGATCCTCTGTGAAAACAGGTCATCGGAGGTCATCGTCGCCGGCGGCGTCGTGCGCTCGGTCGACCGCGCCATCATCGGCGAGGCGACCATCGACTTCGTGCGCCAGTTCCGCGTCGATGTCGGCATCATCGGCATCAGCGGTATCGATATCGACGGCACCTTGCTGGACTTCGACTATCGCGAAGTACGGGTGGCGCAGGCGATCATCGAGAACTCCCGGCAAGTCTTCCTTGTCGCCGATCACAGCAAGTTCGAACGCCGGCCGATGGTGCGTCTGGGGCATCTCAGCCAACTGACGGCCGTTTTTACCGACAAGATGCCGTCCAATGCCATCTGCGAGCTGCTGGCACAGCATGAGATCCAGCTGCATGTGGCGGCAGGTGAATAGGTGCGGCGTGCCGGGATGACGAAATCGATCCTCATCACGGGTGGCAGCCGCGGCATCGGCCGCGCGACCGCCCTGCTTGCCGCCGGCCAGGGCTGGTCGGTCGGTATCAATTACCTCGGCAACGAAGCCACTGCGCGGGAAACCGCGCGGGCGGTCGAGCGGGCCGGCGGTCGCGCTGCGCTCCTGCGCGGCGATGTTGCGCAGGAAGCCGATGTCATCGCCATGTTTGATGCGATGGAGCGGCAATTCGGCGGGTTGGATTATCTCGTCAACAATGCCGGTATCGTGGCGCCGCAGTCGCAGCTGGCCGATATGGATCTTGCGCGGCTGCAGCGCATGTTCACGGTGAATGTACTCGGCAGCTATCTCTGTGCCCGCGAGGCGGCGCGCCGGCTGTCGACCAGGCGCGGCGGCAAAGGCGGCGCCATCGTCAATGTTTCCTCCGGCGCCGCATTGCGCGGCGCGCCGGGCGAATATGTCGATTATGCTGGCAGCAAGGGCGCCATCGATTCGCTCACCATCGGGCTTGGCAAGGAATTGGCCGGTGAGGGGGTGCGCGTCAACGGCGTGCGGCCCGGATTCATCGATACGGAAATTCATGCCAGCGGCGGCCGGCCGGAGCGCGGCGTCGCACTCGGTGCCACGACCCCGATGGGGAGGGCCGGGCGCGCCGAGGAAGTGGCAGCCGCCATCATGTGGCTGCTGAGCGACGCCGCCAGCTATGTGACCGCCAGCGTCGTCGATGTCACCGGCGGCTTATGAAACGGCGATCCGCACCCATCACATCACGGTCAACCGCCGCCGCTGTTCAGCTCACTGCATAGATGCCTTATGAGCCTGACGGGGGCGGGGCCGGCCTGAGGCCGACCGCGCCTGGATAAACGCGTCACCCAGCAGCTTGAATTCCGCGCCCCGCGGGCTGGTCGGGCGCCAGGCGAGGCCGATCTCGCGGAAGGGATTCTCGTCGCTGAAACGCCGGGCGACCAGCTCGCCGCCTTTCAGCAACTGGGCCTCCACTGCCATCTCCGGCAGCAAGGTGACGCCAAGCCCATTGGCGACCATCTCCACCAGGGTGGTAAGGCTGGTGGCGGTGAGGTCGGCGCTGGGATTCCGCTGGGCAAGGCGGCAGGCGCTTAAGGCATGATCGGTCATGCAGTGACCTTCCGCCAGGAGCAGCAGCGGCAGATTGGCGAGATCCGAGGTATGGATGATCGGCTGCTGCGCCAGGGGATGATCCTGACGGCAGACAAGATCAAACCGATCTTCAAAAAGCGGCCAGGTCACGGCATCGCCGCAGTCATAAGGCAGGGCCAGCAGCACCAGATCGAGATGACCTTCTTCCAACTGGGCTAGAAGCCGCGCCGTCTGATCCTCGGTGAGGTAAAGCTTCAGCTTGGGATAAAGCTTGCGCAGTTGCGGCAGGGCGCGGGGCAGCAGGAAAGGCGCGATGGTCGGGATGACGCCGAGCCGCAGTGGCCCTGTCAGCGGCTCGCCGGAGGCCGCGGCCAGTTCGCTCAAGGCCGCAGCTTCATTCAGGACATGCTGCGCCTTGGCGGCAATACTGCGGCCCAGCCCCGTGAAGACGACGTTGCGGTTGGTGCGCTCGACCAGGGTGACGCCGAGTTGCGCTTCAAGCTCCTTTATGCCGGCGCTGAGCGTCGATTGAGACACGAAACAAGCTTCGGCAGCACGGCCGAAATGCCCATGCTCCGCCAGGGCGGTCAGATAGCGGAGCTGCTTCAAACTGTTGATCTGGTTGGCCATCTATATCTGATCGAATTTTTCGATTAAAAATTAAGATATAATTCAACTTTAAAATCATTCAAGCCCTCCGCTTCCGCTGCCTTGCCTGTCGCCTCATTCTGAAAACCAGTTCGTGATGCGGTGCGCCGTCGGTTGCGTGCGCACGAAACTGCCGCGGACAGGGCGTCACCCGATTTGGCATTGCCTACCGGTCTTCGAGCCGACGGACAGCGTTAACAGACAGCCTGGCATCGGCGAAGAAGGCGGCGCTGCGGCATTGCTTCCTCCTTGTACCCGCTGCATGGCAGCAGCGCTAAACCAACTGACCGGCCAAGCTGGCAAGGTAAGGCCAAGCTGCTATAGTCGCCGCGTGATCAGCCCGGCGCAAAATAACGATCGGGCGATTGTGGCGTCGGGCTGGCCGGGACGGCCGGCATGACGCGTTGTCGTGAAAGAGGAGCTTCATATGTCCAGCAATGCCAGCCTGCATCAGCGCCGCACGGCCGCGGTTCCGCGTGGTGTCGGCAATGCCTATGCGATCTACGCCAAGAGCGCGTCCAATGCCGAAATCATCGACGAGGAAGGCAAGCGCCTGATCGATTTCGCGGGCGGCATCGCCGTGCTCAATACCGGCCACTGCCATCCCAAGGTAATCGCCGCGGTCAAGGAACAGGTCGACAGGCTGACCCATGCCTGCTTCCAGGTGACGCCCTATGAGAGCTATATCCGCCTTGCGGAACGGCTGAACAACCTGGTGCCGATCAGCGGCAACAAGAAGACGATCTTCCTGACGACCGGTGCCGAGGCTGTCGAGAACGCGGTGAAGATCGCGCGCGCCCACACCAAGCGCGCAGCCGTCGTGGCTTTCTCTGGCGCTTTCCATGGCCGCACGCTGATGACCATGGCGCTGACCGGCAAATATGCGCCCTACAAGATCGGCTTCGGCCCGTTCCCGACCGATATCTATCACATTCCCTTCCCCGATCCGGCCCTGAAGGACGGCGGCGCCGCCGCGCTGAAGGCGCTCGACACCTTGTTCAAGGCCGATGTCGGCCCGGATAACGTCGCCGCCATCATCATCGAGCCGGTGCAGGGCGAAGGCGGCTTCAATGTGACGCCGTTCGAATTCCTGAAAGCGATCCGCGAGATTTGCTCGAAACACGGCATCGTTTTCATCGTCGACGAGATCCAGAGCGGCTTTGCCCGTACGGGCAAGATGTTCGCGATCGAGCATAGCGGCGTTGAGCCGGATCTGATGACCATGGCGAAGAGCCTCGCCGGCGGCTTCCCGCTTTCGGCCGTCACCGGTCGGGCGGAAATCATGGACGCGCCGGCGGCCGGCGGCCTCGGCGGCACCTATGCCGGCAGCCCGATCGGCTGCGCGGCCGCCAATGCCGTGCTCGACGTCATGGAAGAAGAGAAGCTGGTCGAGCGCGCGAATGTCATCGGCAAGCAGATGATCGACCGCTTGACCGACATGAAGCGCCGCAACAGCTTCGGCAATCGCATCGGCGATATCCGCGGCCTCGGCGCCATGGTGGCTTGCGAATTGGTGAAAAGCGACGGCACGCCGGACGCAGACCTCACCAAGGCCGTCGTCAACAAGGCGGGCGATAACGGCCTGGTGCTGCTGAGCTGCGGCGTCAATGCCAATGTGCTGCGTTTCCTGATGCCGCTGACGGCGCCGGAAGCCTTGATCAACGAGGGCTTCGACGTCCTTGAAAAGACCATCGGCCAGGCGATCGAGGCGACGGCCAAGACCGCCTGATCAGGTTTCGACAAAAGCAAAGGCCGCGATGGATGTCCATCGCGGCCTTTTTTACGGCTTGATCCGGCTTGCGGCCGGATCGCAGCGGTTCAGAGCTTGGCTTTCTGATGCAGCAGGTCGATCAGCGCCTGGACATTGCCGCCATTGTTCTGAATCACCGAGGCAAATTCCTGGCGATGGGTATCGGACAGACTGAGGCCTTCCACCCGAAGATCGAGGATGTGAAAGCTGTTATCCACCGTATCGATCACCCAATCGACGCGGGTCGGATCCTGGCCTTCCACCTGCACGATCGTGAAGGCCGTGGCATGGCCGCCGCCGTCGTCATGTACGCGCTTGATTTCCATCCGGTGGCCCGAATACTGGCCAAAGCGCTTGCCATAGCTGACCGAGATATAGTCGGTGAAAGCTGACAGGAAGGCCTGTTGTTGGTCGGGTGACGCCTTCCGCCAATAGCCGCCCAGCACGTATTTCGCGATCGCCGGCATGTCGAAGTACTTTTCCAGGATCGGCTTCAACTTGGCGACGCGCTCGGCATCGCTCTGCTGGTTGGCCAGTTCCTGCAGCGTCGTATTGCTCAGCGTATTGACGAAGTTAAGAACGGCCTGGTCATCGGCTTGCGCCCCGGCCATCCATCCTTGCGCCCCGACCAGGAACATGCCGCCAGCCGCAAGGGCCAAAAAGCGGCGGCGTCCGATCGTGAAGTGGCTCAACATCCAAACTTCTCCTGTTTGCTCACTGCGTGACCGAGGTCTGGCCAAGCAACGCCTGCGGAGAGGCATTCGATCCGTTGCCATCCGAGGGAATCACCAGTTCCGACGTCAATTTCGGCGTCAGGTCGTCATCTTCCTTGCCGTTGCGGATCGCGTCATTGCGATGCTGGCGATAGAGACTGCGGATCGTCGCGTAAAAGTCGATCGAGTTCTTCTTAAGGTCATCGAGCGCCTGCAGATTGCGGGAACGCGTATCGATGGCCTCAAGGCCGCCCCGCGCCGTGTTGATGTAACCGACGTTGTAGATATAGCCAATATAGGTCAGCGGATCGAGGAACTTGTCCACCACCTTGCCGCCGAGATCGCGCGGGTTGGACGGACCCAGCAGCGGCAGCATCAGGTAGGGGCCTTCGCTGCTTCCCCATACCGCCAGCGTCTGGCCGAAATCCTCGTCGTGATAGGGCATGCCGAAGCTCTTGGCGACATCAAAGATACCGCCGACACCCAGTGTCGTATTGACCACGAAACGACCGGCGGTCACGCCGGCCCGGTGGCCCTCGCCCTGAAACAGGTCATTGGCGAGAATGACGGGCGAATTCAGGTTGCGCAACAGGCCGCGCACGCCGTCTTTCGCCACCTGCGGGAGGGCGATATTGTAATAACCGGCGAATTGCTTCAACAGCACTTCATCGAGGAACATATTTACCTCGAAGAAATAGCGGTTCATCGGCTCCAGCGGATCATTGGCCTCCTTATAGGCCTGCACCGCCGCCTCGTCAGTCGGGTCGGGTTTGGTGGCGCAACCGCTTACAGCCGCCGACATGGCAATAACCCCCGCTATCGCCAGATGCTGCAAAACTTTTTTCTGAAACATAGATTCCCAACCTCTCCCGATTACCCCGGATGTCTCGCACGACTCTGTCGCGAGCAGCACCGACGTCCCCTTTCGGTAGTCTCGCTTTCGGCGACGGTCAAAGTCACCTGATAGCACACGCAATGAGTACATGCCGTCACAGAGTCACAGCAACATATTAATGAAGCGTGAGTGACGTTGCTCACCGTGGTTTGGTGTCCCCCGTTGTCGACAGGCCGCTAGTTAGCATAATCGCCGGATATCGGCTAGAGCCGGATCGCTTCCGGCTGAATCACGAAGTGCTTCGAGCTATGGCGTGAATCCGTCTTTCCTCAATATGATAGAAGGCGATTCAGGCTTTAAGGGGAAGCCAATCCCCTTTCACTTAAAACGATCGCTCTAGCGCCGGGGTGCAGCCGGAAAGCCGCCTATGGCTTTGGCGCAACAGTCGGCCAGACGCTGTCCGCCGGCGCATTGCTGCGTTGCAGCATAAGGGGCGTGCGGGGTCAGCTCGCTATCACGCGCTCGGCGTGGTGGCAGGCAACCTGGCGCCCGGCGACCGGCCGCAATTCGGGTCGGGTCACTTTGCATTCCTCCGTGGCAAAGGGGCAGCGGCGGTGGAAGGCGCAGCCCGGCGGCGGATTGAGCGGCGAGGGCAGCTCGCCCTTGACCGTCAGGCGCTTCGACCTTGCGGCCGGATCGGTCGACGGCGTGGCGGCCAGCAGGGCCTGGGTATAAGGGTGAGCCGGCTGGGCGAAGATCGCTTCCTTCGTCCCCTGTTCCACCGGGCGGCCCAGATACATCACCATCACTTCGTCGGCGATGTGCCGCACGACGCTGAGATCGTGCGAGATGAAAAGATAGGCGAGGTTGTATTCCGCCTGGAGGTCCATGAGCAGATTGAGGACCTGGGCGCGAATCGAGACGTCCAGGGCCGAGACCGGCTCGTCGGCGATGACCACCTTCGGATGCAGCATCAGGGCGCGGGCGATGGCGATACGCTGGCGCTGCCCGCCGGAAAACATGTGCGGATAGCGGCCGTAATGTTCCGGTCGAAGACCGACCTTTGCCATCATCATCCGCGCCGCTTCCTGGCGCTGCTTCCTGTCGAGATCGGTGTTGATCTCCAGCGGCTCCTCGAGAATCCGCCCGACCTGCTTGCGGGGATTGAGCGAGCCATAGGGGTCCTGGAACACCATCTGTACCCGCGACCGCAGCCGGCGGCGCTGCTCGACGCTGGCGGGATCAACATCCTCGCCATCGATGCGCAATTTGCCGGCTGTCGGTTGCTCGATCATCGCCATCAGGCGGGCAAGGGTGGATTTGCCGCAGCCCGATTCCCCCACCACGGCCAGGGTATGCCCGGCGGTCAGGGTGAAGCTGGCGCCCGCCACGGCGCGCAGGGTCTCGGTCGGCTTCAGCCAGCCGCGCGCCACTTGATAATGGCGCTGCAGGTTCTCGGCTTCGAGCACCAGGGCGTTGGCTGCGGACTGGGCGCCGCCGCGCGTCTGCTGGGTCATGGTGGTGCTCATCACCGGGCCTCCAGATCTGCGCCACGCGGAGCCAGCCCCGCCGGCGGATAGGACTTGCCGCTGGGCATGCCGCCGAACAGCGGATAATGGCAGCGCGCCAGTTGATGGCCGCCGCCGCGTCCCTCTACCGGTGCCAAGGGCGGTTGCACGGCACGGCAGTGGTCGTCGGCAAAACTGCAGCGCGGATTGAAGACGCAGCCGGTAGGACGGTCGGCGATGCCTGGCACCATGCCGGGGATGGTGTTCAGCCGCAGCTTGTCTTCGCTGCGTTCGGGCAGCGCTTCCAGCAAAGCGGCTGTGTAGGGGTGATGCGGATCGGCAAACAACTGGTCGACCGGCTGCTCCTCGACCTGCTGGCTGGCATACATCACCGAGACACGCTGCGCCGTCTCGGCGACCACGCCCATGTCATGGGTGATGAGAACCAGAGCCATGCCACGATCGCGCTGCAAGGAGACCAGGAGATCGAGAATCTGCGCCTGGATGGTGACGTCGAGGGCGGTGGTCGGTTCGTCGGCGATCAGCAGGCGCGGATTGCAGGCAATGGCCATGGCGATCATCACGCGCTGCGACATGCCACCGGACAATTGGTGCGGAAAGGCAGAGAGCCGGGTTTCAGGGGCCGGAATGCCGACCTGTTCCAGAAGCTCGATGGTACGACGCTTGCGCTCGGCGCGGCTGCCGCCTTCATGCACCTTCAAGGCTTCCATGATCTGGAAGCCGACGGTGAAACAGGGATTGAGGCTGGTCATCGGTTCCTGGAAGATCATGGCGATGTCCTTGCCGACGATCTTGCGCCGCGCCCGCGGGCTGAGGCTGAGGAGGTCGACGCCGTCGAATGTCAGCTTGTCGGCCATGACCTTGCCGGGCCAGGCGATCAGGCCCATGACGGCGAGCATGGTGACGCTCTTGCCGGAACCGGATTCGCCGACCACGCCAAGCAATTCGCCGGCATCAAGAGTGAGATCAATGCCATCGACGGCGCGGAACGGGCCGCGATGGGTCTGGAATTCGACCGACAGGTTGCGGATTTCAAGCAGGTGAGCAGATGCGCGCGCCATGATGGTGCCTCAACGCTTCAATTTCGGATCGAGGGCGTCACGCAGACCGTCGCCCATCAGGTTGAAAGCCAGCACGGTGACCAGAATGGCAAGGCCGGGAAAGGTGACGACCCAGGGTGCTGCTTCCAGGAACTGCCGCGCATCGGCCAGCATCGTGCCCCATTCCGGTGTCGGCGGCTGTGCGCCGAGACCGAGGAAGCCGAGGGCCGCCGCATCGAGAATGGCGGTGGAGAAGCTGAGCGTTGCCTGGACGATCAGCGGCGCCAGGCAGTTCGGCAGGACGACATCGAACATCAGCCGCAAGGTGCCGGCGCCGGAAACGCGAGATGCCGTCACGTAATCCTTGGACAGTTCCGACATCACCGCCGCACGGGTCAGGCGGGCATAATGCGGCACATAGGTCACGGCAACGGCGATCATGGCGTTGATCAGGCCGGGACCCAGGATAGCGACGATCACCAGGGAGAGCAGCAGGCTCGGCATCGAGAGGATGATATCCATCAAGCGCATGATGGTGATCTCGGGCGTGCCCCGGAAGAAGCCGCTGACGAGGCCGAAGCCAATGCCCATGGCCAGCGATAGGGTGACGACGATGGCGCCGATCAGCAGCGAGAGGCGTGTGCCATAGATGAGGCGCGACAGCATATCCCGGCCGACGCTGTCGGTGCCGAGCGGGAAGGACCAGCTGCCACCGTCCACCCAGACAGGCGGCTGCAGCACGTTGTCGCGGAACTGCTCGGCATAGTCGTGCGGCGCGATCAGGTCGGCAAAGGCCGCACAGAACACCAGCAGCAGGATGACGGCAAGACCCAGCATCGCGCCGCGATTGGCGCGCATGGAGAGCCAGACCTCGCGCCGCGGCGAGATGACCTGGTTGACGGGCGGCGTCCCGGCGGGGAGAGGATTGCCCGGTGCGGGGTTGGCAGTCTGTGCGTTGGCCAGATTCGTGCTCATGACAGCCCCTCAGCGCTTATGCCGGATGCGGGGATTGAGCAGACCATAGGTCAAATCCACCAGCAGATTGACGACGATGACGATTGTGGCGATCAGCAGCATGCCGCCCTGCAACGAGGGATAGTCCCGGCGGATGATCGAATTGACCAGCCAGCCGCCGACGCCGGGCCAGGTGAAGACATATTCGGTGAGGATGGCGCCCGCCATCAGCGTCCCGACCTGCAGGCCGATCACGGTGACGACCGGGATGAGGGCGTTGCGCAAGGCATGCACGTTGATGATGCGGAAAGAACTGAGGCCTTTTGCACGCGCCGTCCGGATGTAATCCTCGCCCAGAACCTCCAGCATGGCGGAGCGGGTCATGCGGGCGATCACCGCCAACGGAATCGTCCCCAGCACCACTGTCGGCAGGATGAGGTGGGAGAGCGAGGACAAGAAGGCATTGACCGGATCATCGGAAAACCATGAATCGATGGTCATGAAGCCGGTAACGGTATCGAAAAAGTAGTCGACGCCGATGCGGCCGTCGACCGGCGTCCAGCCGAGCTGCTGCGAGAAGGTGAGGATCAGCAGCAGGCCCCACCAGAAGATCGGCATGGAATAGCCCGTCAGGGCGGCGCCCATCACCAGATGGTCGACCAGGGAGCCCCGCTTGACCGCTGCAATGACCCCGGCAGGCAGGCCGATGACGACGGCGAAAATCATCGCACAGATCGACAGCTCAAGAGTCGCCGGGAACAGTTTCCAGAAGTCGCTCAGCACCGGGCTGCGGGTTACCAGCGACATGCCGAAATCGCCGTGCAGGATGTGGTTCACATAGTCGAAGAACTGCACATACATGGGGCGGTCGAGGCCCATCTCATGCATCAGCTGGGCATGGCGTTCCGGCGTTAGGCCGTGTTCGCCGACGCGGATCTCGATGGCATCGCCCGGCACCAGGCGGATGAGCGCAAAGGACAGAAAAATGATCCCGAGAAAGGTCGGTATCACCATGCCAAGACGCGACAGGGTAAAGCGTAACATCGATCAGGTAACTTTCCGGAGGATCGTCGGCGTAAGCGAAATCGCCTTCACGCAAACGATCGCAATTTAGCCTGCCTCATTGCGATGCACCGCCTAAAGGATGCACGCCTAGGGCAATACCAATAAAAGCAGCGGGGGGATTTCTCCCCCCGCTTTATTCAGATTTGGCGGCTTCCTTATTCGCTTTTGCCGACGCCGTCAAAGCTTTGTAGAGCCAGGAACGGGTCCAGCTTGTAGCCGGTCACCGATTTCTTCAACGCAACGTTGAAATTCGCATAGGCGGTGGTCATCCACGGCGCTTCCTCATGGAAGAGCTGCTGGGCCTTGGCGTAATACGCGTTGCGTTCCTTCTGATCGGTGGTCTGCTCGGCTTTGGCGATCAGATCATCGAAGTCCTTGTTGCACCATTGGGCGAAGTTGGAATTGCCAGCCTTAGCGGTGCAGGTCAGGAGCGGCAGCAGGAAGTCGTCCGGATCCGGATAATCGGCGATCCAGCCCATCTGCATCATCGTGTGTTCGCCTTGACCGGCGCGCTTGCGGTATTCGCCCCATTCGAAGGTGACGAGATTGACCTTCACGCCGATCTTCGCAAGGTCAGCCTGCATCAATTCGCCCATCTTCTTGCCGTCCGGGTTATAGGGACGGGTCACCGGCTGATACCAGAGGTCAGTCTGCAGGTCGGTCACGCCGGCTTCCTTCAAGAGGGCCTTCGCCTTTTCCGGATTGTACTCATAAGCCTGGACGCCCTTGTCATGCGCCCAGAGCGATGCCGGCAACGGGGTTGAAGCCAGCTGACCGTTGTCATGGAAGACGTTCTTCAGGATCGCTTCGCGGTCGATGGCCATGCTGAGGGCCTGGCGGACACGCTTGTCGTCAAACGGCTTCTTGGTCGTATTGAAAGCAAGATAACCGACATTCATGCCCGCACCCGACAGCACTTCCAGCTTCGGATTGGCCTTGATCGCCGGCAGATCGACCGGGTTCGGCGCATAGGCGACATCGCATTCGCCGGCTTCCAGCTTGGCCTTGCGGACGGTCGCATCCTTGGTGATGGCGAAGACCAGGTTCTCGATCTTCTGCTTGCCGCCGAAATAATCCGGGTTGGCCTTATAGCGGATCTGCGCGTCCTTCTTGTAATCGATCAGGATGAAGGGGCCCGTGCCGACCGGCTCCTGGTCGATCTTGTCCGGCGTGCCCGCCTTCATCATGTTGTCGGCATATTCTTTGGATTCGATCGCCGCCCAGTCCATCGCGATCATCTGCAGGAACGCCACCTGGCGATTCTTCAGCTTGATCTTGAGGGTGTAGTCATCGACCTTCTGCACATCGGTGATGAGATCGCCCATGCCGAGGTTTTCCCAATAGGCATAGGTACCACCGCCGATCGCGTGGAAGGGATTGTCCTTCTTCCACTGGCGTTCGAAGCTGAACACCACGTCATCGGCAGTCATGCCGTGGGTCGGCTTGAAGTTCTTCGTCGTCTGCCACTTCACGTCGTGACGCAGATGGAAGGTGTATTCCGTGCCGTCGTCGGAGAGCTCCCACTTCTCGGCGAGAGCCGGGCTGATATCGACCGAGCCCGGCTTGAACTGAACCAGCCGATTGAAGATCTGGTGGGTCGTGTCGATGGTGGTGCCGTTATCGAAGAACTGCGGATTGAAGCCTTCGGGGCTGCCTTCGGAGCAGTAAACCAGGGTTTTCGAACTGGCTGCTTGCGCGGCATCTATCTGCGCCATGGCCGCAAAGCCGAGCGCCAAGGCGGCGGTCGCCGCCACCCCCAGTAGCTGACGTTTCATGTATAGTCTCCCAATGTGTCTTTAGGTTGCCGCGCCTATCCCTGTGTTTGTCCCCGAGCCGTTATGTCCAGTCAGGGTTCAGCCAATTTTGACGGCAGCCTTACCCGAACCCTAGGCTTCTTGCGTAAGCGAAGTCAATTCTTGGCGACAATTGTATAATAAAAAGCGGTACGGGACGAGAACGGACCGTCGATCCGACAGGCTTGCCGACGATCCGGCGGCAATCAACGAGCGGCTCGTAATCCTAGCGGCTCCGCCGAATCGATCCATCTTTCCGCCAACCGCCTTGACCGGCAATTGCACCGCCGCCATGTTCCAGCCAGTTGAACAACCCGCCGACGCATCAACCAGGATCGCATATGCCCCAGGACAGTGACACGGGTGCCGGCACCGCCGGCTTCCCTTCTGCTGCAATAGCAGCACCTTTCGTCAGCGAGCGGCTGCAGGTCCTGCCGGCCTGGATCGACAGCAACGGCCATATGAATGTGGCCTTTTACCTGCACGCCTTTGATCTGGCTTTCGATGAGGTCTATGGCGTCCTGGCGCTGGGCACCGAGATGATGACCTCCGCCAAGACCTCGACTTTTGCCGCCGAAATGCACATCACCTTCCAGGGCGAGGTGTTCGAGGGCGACCGGCTGCGCATCACCACGCAACTGGTGGGGCTGGACAACAAGCGCTTCCGCTGGTTCCAGGCCATGTATCACGCTGAAAAGGGCTATCTCGCCGCCACCTGCGAATGGATGATCCTGTTCATCGATATGACGCAACGTCGCGTGACCGAGATTCCGCCGGCGGCGCGCGCAAGGCTCGATCAAGTCATGGCGGCCCATGCAGCCTTGCCGCAGCCGCCTGAACTCGGCCGCAACATTTCGCTCACGAATAAGCGGCGCAGCACCTGAACCGCTTCCTTCAGCGTCGCTGCGCTCTCAATCGGTCAGCAGCAAGCCCTGGCGATAAGCGAGTTTCTTGGTGCCAACGACCTTGCAGACGGATTCCCCCGTGGCGATCAGCTTCATCAATTTGCGGGACAGCACTCTTCCATCGGTCTGACAGCGCAGTTGCGTGCGAGCCAGCGACTGGTCGTCGGCCAGCGGGTCGATAACTTCGGCGATGACGTCACCGGCCCGCACCTGCTGGCCGAGGGCTACTTTGTAGGCGAGCACCCCCGGGACCGGGGTGCGCACGACATCGCAGGCATCCAGCATGGTCGCCTCGCAGCGTGGCGTGGGAACCTGGGGAGCCGTTCCGCCGATGAGGCCGCGATGCTGAAGGAACGAAAAAAGCGCGGTGGCGTCGGCGGTTCCGATTTCGTCGAAGACATCATGCTGGCCGCGGAACTCAACCGTGCCGGACAGGCAGGCCGGCGGAACGGGGATGCCGGGACCGACCGCCGCCTGCAATTTTACCCAGGGCGCCGAGAAGGTTTCGTCGAAAGAGGCGCCGCCCGAATCGCCGGCCAGCAATACGGCTTCAGCGCCGAGGAAGGCGGCCAGATCGCGGCCATCGGGCCAGCTTTCGGGAACGAGATAGAGATGCACTTCGGCGTCGTCATCGCAATGCAGGTCGAGAACGATATCCGCATCGTAAGCCAGTTTCGCCAAGGCCAGCCGCAGGGCCGGAAATTCGCTGTCGGCATTCATCTTGTCCAGAGCTGCGCCGATCGCCTTGCGCACCACGGCGACGTTGCTCGCGGGATCCGCGCCGAGCTTCCCGGCCGTCGCCTCGACCAGGCCGGCGAAGAGATCCGGCCAATGGCGGTTGAAGTTGCCGCCGCCCCGCAGTTCATAGCGCCCTACATGGGTGCGGTTGACGACTTGGCCGAGCCCGATCGGATTGGCGACGGGAACCACGATGATTTCGCCCTTGATTTCGCCCCGCCGGTCAGCCGCGTCCAGCTGGCGCAAGAGATGATGGGCGGCGATCATGCCCGGCGTCTCGTCGGCATGCAGCGAAGCATGGATATAGGCCTTGGGCCGCGCCCCGGCCTCACCGTAGCGGTGGACCTTCAGGTAGCGCTCGGTGCCGGGGCTCATGCTGGGCAGGTCGATACGGTCGATGCGTTTGCTCATGATTCTTGCTGGCACCCGTTGAACATCTGTATAGAAAGCGCAGAAGGTGGCTGGCGATACGGAAGCTGTCAATGAGGCAACACATGCTGGAGACGGACCTGCAGCACGTATTCGGCGAGGTCGCCGCATTGCTTTCGACCAATATTTCCGCGTCCCGGCCGTTCCTCGCCGCTTTTCCTGTCTTGCCTTTCCATCTTCAGACTGCATCCGGCGAAGCCAGCCTGCCGGTCTTGCGTTTCTGGCCGGCCTGCCTGCGCGGCATGGAGACGGCAGGGACCCGGCTTGCCGCGCTCGCCGCGCTGCTCCGCCGGATCAGTCCGGATTTCCGCTGGCGGCAGAATCCCAACTACCGCCACAATCCACCGGAGCCCGCCTTTCTCGACAATTACGGCTATGCCGAGATCTGCGGCGAATACGGATTGGTCCAGGCGCCGATCCGCTGCGGCATTCTCATCCTCGGCCCGGCGACCTGCTACCCGCCGCACCGGCATCCGGCCGAAGAAATCTATGTTCCCCTGACGCCCGGCGCCTGGCAACGCGGCGAAGCCGAGGTCGCGGGCCGGCAGTGGGTCGAGCGCGCTCCCGGTACGGTCATCCATCACCCGCCCGAAGTCCCGCATGCAACCCGTGCGCTCGAGCAGCCTCTAGCGGCGCTCTATCTTTGGCGCGGCGATCTCAAGACAGAAGCACGGCTCGATTCGGATACCCCGCGGTCATCCCTCCGGGGACGGTGAAACGGCGTGAACCGGCTGTCGAAGTTTGCAAATCGCCGGCGACCCGACTGGTGCCATCGCTCAGGCGCAGTGCTATAAGTCCGTCCATGAACGAACTGTTTTCCGATTCACAGCCCGCCGTAACGCCACCTTACATGCAGGGCCTCAATGATCGCCAGATCGAGGCCGTCCAAGCCCTGGACGGCCCCGTCCTGGTGCTGGCCGGGGCCGGCACGGGCAAGACGCGGGTCCTGACCACCCGGCTGGTCCATCTGCTGGCGACCGGCCGAGCCCGCCCGGGTGAGATCCTGGCAGTTACCTTCACCAACAAGGCCGCGGCGGAGATGAAGGAGCGGATTGGCCGCTTGATCGGCCGGCCGGTCGAAGGCTGGTGGCTCGGCACTTTTCACGCTCTAGGGGCCCGTATTCTGCGCGCCCATGCCGAGCTGGTCGGGTTGACGCCTAATTTCACCATCCTCGATACCGATGACCAGATCCGCCTCGTCAAGCAATTGATGCAGGCGGAGAACATCGACAGCCAGAAATGGCCTGCCCGCATGATTCTGGGCGTCATCGAGCGCTGGAAGGATCGCGGCCTGACGCCGGACAAGGTCAGCCGTGCCGAACAGGCGGAACTCGGCAGCGGCCGGTTGCTGGAGCTTTATCGCAGCTATCAGCAACGCCTCGCCACCTTGAATGCCTGCGACTTCGGCGACCTGCTGCTGCACAATATCACCATCTTCACCAGCCAGCCGGAGATCCTCGCCGGTTATCAGCAGCGCTTCCGCTACATGCTGGTCGATGAATATCAGGACAGCAATGTGGCGCAGTATCTGTGGCTGCGCCTGCTCGCACAAACCCATCGCAATATCTGCGTCGTCGGCGACGATGATCAATCGATCTATGGGTGGCGTGGGGCCGAGGTCGAGAACATCCTGAAATTCGAAAAGGATTTCCCCGGGGCCAAGGTCATCCGCCTGGAGCAGAATTACCGCTCGACGCCGCACATCCTGGCAGCCGCTTCGGGTCTGATCGCCCATAATGCCGATCGCCACGGCAAGACCCTGTGGACCGACAAGAGCGAGGGCGAGAAAGTCATCATCACCGCCGCTTGGGACGGTGCGGAGGAAGCGCGGCAGATCGGCGAGGAGATCGAGAATCTGCAGCGGCACCAGGTCGGCCTCGGCGATATCGCCATCCTGGTACGCGCCGGATTCCAGACCCGCGAATTCGAAGAGCGCTTCATCACGCTCGGCATTCCCTACCGCGTCATCGGCGGGCCGCGTTTCTATGAGCGGCAGGAAATCCGCGACGCGCTGGCCTATCTGCGGCTGATCAACCAGCCGGACGATGCCCTGGCATTCGAGCGCATCGTCAATGTGCCGCGTCGGGGCATCGGCGAAAGCACATTGAAGCAGTTGAACGATCTCGCGCGCCGCCTCTCGGTCTCACTGCCGGAAGCCGCACGCCGGATCGTCGAAACCGATGAATTGAAGCCGGCGGCGCGGCGTGCGCTCACCACGCTGGTGCAGAACTTCCAGCGCTGGCGGCAGTTGGCGGAAACCGTGCCGCAGGGCGAGCTTTGCCAGCAGGTGCTCGACGAATCCGGCTATACCGATATGTGGCGTCTCGACAAATCGATCGAGGCGCCCGGCCGGCTGGAAAACCTGAAGGAACTCGTCCATGCGATGGAGGAGTTCGACAGCCTCGGCAGCTTCCTGGAGCACGTCGCCTTGGTGATGGAGAACAGCGGTGGCGCGCCGGGCGATATGGTGACCCTGATGACCCTGCATGGCGCCAAGGGGCTGGAATTCGACGTTGTTTTCCTGCCCGGCTGGGAAGAGGGGTTGTTCCCGCACCAGCGGGCGCTGGATGAGAACGGCATGAAGGGCCTGGAGGAGGAGCGCCGCCTCGCTTATGTCGGCATCACGCGGGCGCGCAAGCAGGCGATCATCTCTTATGCAGCCAACCGGCGCATTCATAACCAGTGGCAGAGCGCCTTGCCCTCGCGCTTCCTGGCCGAACTGCCAAAGGCCAATCTCGATCGGCGCGATGGAAACCTGCTGCAGCAGGTGCGCTCGGTGAGCGATGTCGACTGGCAGAGCGGCTGGGGTGGCGGCAATTGGGGTGGCAGCGGCGGCTATGCCAATAGCCGCAATTCCGGGCTGCGCAACGGCGGCTCGACCTGGTCGGGTGGTGCGCGTCGGCGCGACAGTGTCATCGACGTGGAACCGGATGCTGTCATGCTGGTGAAGAAAGGGCTCACCCATCAATCAGGCGACCGCGTCTTCCATCAGAAATTCGGCTATGGCCGGGTGATCACTGCCGATGGCGACAAGCTCGAGATCAACTTCGATAAGGCAGGCCTGAAGAAGGTCATGGCCGGGTTCGTGGTCCGCGCCGACCAGGCCTAGCAGATACGACGGTAAAACCATTTGAACAGGGATGATTGAGATGACCGGGGGATTGTGGTCGATAACCTTGCTGCTGCCCTACAAGCCGGCGGAGCCGGATCGCCAGCAGTTGGAACTAGCGCTGGAGCCCTTCGGCGAGGCCCTATCCAGCTTCGAGATTGACGACGGCAAAGCCTGGAAGATCGAGGTCTTCAGTGAAAGCGAGCCGGATGCGGCGGCCGTGCGCGCGGCGCTCTGGGGCCTCGGCGATTTCAAGCCCGAGATCGCGGCGGTGCCGGAGAAAGACTGGGTGGCGGAGAGCCAGCGTGGCTTGCCTGCCCTGAGCGCCGGCCCGTTCTTTATTCACGGTTCACATCACCAGGGCCGTCTGCCGCAGGGCAAGATTGTTTTTGAGATCGATGCCGGCATGGCCTTCGGCACCGGCCGGCACGAGACCACGCGGGGCTGCCTGCTGGCATTGGCGCGCCTGGCCAAATCCGGCTTCAAGGCGAAGCGGCCGCTCGACGTCGGCACCGGTACCGGCATTCTTGCCTTTGCCATGGCCCGGCTTTTCAAGGTGCCCGTCATCGGTGGTGACAACGACAAGGATTCGGTGCGCGTCGCCCGCGAGAATGCCGCCCTCAACGGGCTCAAGCGCGAGGCGAAGATCGTCAATTCCGACGGCTATCGCGCGGCGGCGATCCGCAATGCAGCACCCTTCGACCTGGTTTGCGCCAATATTCTTGCCAATCCGCTGATCGACCTCGCGCCGTCCCTGGCGGGTGTCCTCGCGCGCAACGGCCGTGCCGTGTTGTCCGGCCTGCTGCGGACCCAGGAGAAGGACGTGCTGGCTGCCCATCAGGCGCTGGGACTGGAACTTGATTTCCGCCTGCGGCTCAAGGACTGGTCGGTGTTGGTCTTGAAATGGGCGGCAGGACCGGCACCCAAGAAGAGCGGAAAAAAGCCGGCTCCCCGGAAGAAGGCGCCGGCACGGAAACCGGCAGCGAAGAAACCGGGAGCGAAGAAACCGGTGGTGAAGAAGTCGGTGGTGAAGAAAACGGCTTCAAGGAAGGCGGCGGCGAAACGGCCGGCAGGGCGGAAAACTGCAGCGGGCGCTGGCGGCAGCCGCAAGGCGGCCGTCAAAGGCAAGCCGGGCCGTAAGCGCTAGCGCCGGCGATTTCGCTGACGCCCAAAATGAAAACGGCGGTCCGGATGGGCCGCCGTTTTCTTTACGCATGATCTGGGCTATCGCGATAACTTGGTACTCTTACGCGGTACGCATACTCTGAGGCTACGCTTACTCGGGACTTATACGCAGGTACTCAGGACTTCTCGGTTGTGACGGCGAGGCAGGTGCCCGGCCGTCACCAATTCTTAAGCAGCACGCGGCTCGCTCGGCTGGTTGCCATTGGCGGCAACGACCGTGCGGCGGGCGATTTCGCCGGCCAGCCAGTCGATGTCACCGCGCACCACGCCGATATCCACCAGCATCCGGTCATCAAGCTTGGCAAGCTGACGAGCGGTCAGGCGGGCACGGTTCCAGGCACGCAGCGGGGCGACCAGATCCTGCTGGGTCGCAGCGAGCAGGCTCTGGGCCGGCTCATTGCTGTGATCCAAGGTGCGGACATAATCCGCGATGTCGTAACGATTGAGGCCGATATCGGCCAGCATGCGGTCGTCGAGCGACATCAGCATGTTGTAAACCTGACGGCGATGCACGTGGCGCAGCACCGGCTGCACGATCACGGCAAACACCACGCGGCTGAAAGCCTGGAACAGGGTCGGTTCGCCGGCCACCGCAATCGCCTTGTCGGCAACCCGGCCGATTTCAGCGCGGTTAACGCCGATATCCGCCAGCATGCGGTCATCCAGCAGCGACAACTCATGTGCCACCGCAGCGCGCGTCAGTGCCCGACGCGCAGAGTTTACAACTGCCCGCGCGAAATCAGAGATCGCGCTGGAGCCAGTCACCCGGGTGGTCACAGCCGGCGCCAAAGCCACCGAACCAGCCACCTTCTCGTTTGTCATCATCCGATACATGATATCTATCCAATCCGATTATCGTCTCGGCCGGCCCAATTGCCGCCGACATTCGATGCGTTTTATATAGAGGAAATCGGGTACTTCTTGCAGAGGGGGATGCTGCATCGCAGTAATGCGCTCACTGCATGGTAAAGCATGCGTAAACGTGATTCAGGTCACCAAAATCCCCCTTGCGGCGCCCATCGCGCCACCCTGTGTCGGTTCTAGGAGAAATCATGTCGGTCTGTAGAGAAACCTATCAAGGCGATGAGGCTCTGCAATCTTTGTTAAAAAAAGGTCAATCTTTCTTATCGTTAGATGAATTGGCTCAAGTAATTCCTGGGATTGCGGCGGCGCCGGCGGCGGAACGGGCCGATGAATGGACGACCCTCATCATGGCTGATCCGAGCCCTGCGACAAAAGCGCAGCTCAACGCATACCTCGACCAGTGGATTACCGCAAATAGCGGTATGCAATCTACCAAAACCGCCGATCGCCTTGCTGCACTGCAGCAAGAATTGCGCAGGCGCAACCTTACCGGCTTCATCGTTCCCCGGGCGGATGAACATCAGGGCGAGTACGTCCCGAAGCGTGCCGAGCGCCTGGCCTGGATCAGCAATTTCACCGGATCGGCCGGCCTCGTCATCGTCTTGCAGGACCGCGCCGCCATCTGGGTCGATGGCCGCTACACGCTTCAGGTGCGCGAGCAGGTCGATAGCAGCCTGTTCGAGATTCTGCACATCACGAATTCGCCAGCCGAAGCCTGGCTTGCCAAGCATCTTTCGAAAGGGGCCAGGCTGGGCTTCGACCCCTGGCTGCTGACTGCCGACACGGCGCAACGCTTTCGCGCGGCGGCCGAGCAGGCTGGCGCGGAACTGGTGGCCGTCGACGGCAATCCCCTGGATGCCGTCTGGCATGACCAGCCTGCCGCGCCGATCGCACCGGTCTGGCCGCAGGATATCCGTTATGCCGGCCGCGCCTCGGCGGAAAAACGCCAGCAGATGGCGGAAAAGCTGGTTGCCCAGGGACGCGATGCAGCGGTGATTTCGGCGCCGGATTCGATCTGCTGGCTTCTTAATATTCGCGGTGGCGATGTGCCCTGCACCCCGTTCGCCCTCGGCTATGCCGTTCTGCATAAGGATGGACAGGTCGATCTCTTCATGGACCGGCGGAAATTTCCCCCGGTGACGCTGGCGCATCTCGGCAACCAGGTCACATTGCGGCAGCCGGAAGCATTCCTCAGTGCCCTTGATGAGCTCGGCACGCAGAAAGCCCGGGTCAATGTGGATGCCGCCACGGCCGGTATCGCCATTTCCGACCGGTTGCGGGCGGCGGGTGCCACGGTGGCTGTCGCAGAAGATATCTGTGCGCTGCCGAAGGCGACGAAAAACCCGGTGGAGATAGAAGGGACGCGCAAGGCGCATCGCCGTGACGGCGCTGCCGTGGCGCAGTTCCTCTCCTGGCTCAGTGGCGAGGCGCCGAAGGGGCAACTGACGGAGATGGATGCCGCCGAGAAGCTGGCAGAATTTCGTCGCCGGAACGATCTCTTTCGCGGCTTCAGCTTCGACACGATTTCCGGCGCCGGTCCCAATGCGGCCGTCGTGCATTACCGGGTGACGCCCAAGACCAACCGCAAGCTCGAGATGAATGCCATTTATCTCGTTGATTCCGGCGGCCAGTATCTCGACGGCACGACCGATATCACGCGCACCCTGGTGGTGGGGGAGGCGACGGCGGAAATGAAGGATCGCTTCACGCGCGTGCTGAAGGGACATATCGCCCTCGCCACCGCAAAATTTCCCCGCGGCACGACGGGCAGCCAGCTGGATGTCCTGGCGCGCCGGCCGCTGTGGGATGCAGGCCTCGATTTTGATCACGGCACCGGCCATGGTGTCGGCAGCTATCTCTCGGTGCATGAGGGGCCGCAGCGGATCTCCAAGGTGCCCAATCGTGTCGCCCTCGAACCCGGCATGATCATTTCCAACGAGCCCGGCTATTACAAGGACGGCGCATATGGCATCCGCATCGAAAATCTGGTGGTGGTGCAGCCGGTCGACAGCTATCCCAACATGCTGCAGTTCGAGACCATCACCTTTGCGCCGATCGATCTCAACCTGGTCGATAGCAGCATCATGACCCGGGCGGAGATCGACTGGCTCAACGCCTATCATGCCAAGGTGCGCGAGGTGCTGCTGCCGCAACTGGAAGGTGCCGACGCCGACTGGCTGAAGACGGCGACGCGGCAGATCTGAGCGCTGATGCGATTGTCCGCATCGGCGTAACTATCTAAAGTTGCAACCGGCGCTTCCCATCGGAGCGCCGGTTTTTTGTCGGAAGGTTACCAATGGCCCGCCTGCCCGTTCTCTCTCCGCCGGACCGCCCCAACTCAAATCGCCCGAATTCCGGCCGTCCAAGTTCCGCCCGTCCGAACATCGTCCTTGTCATGTTCGACCAGATGGCGGCCCTGTCCCTTCCAGCCTACGGGCACCGCATCGTCAAGACGCCGCACCTCGACCGCCTGGCCGCGCGGGGCACCGTCTTCGACCAAGCCTATTGTGCCGCGCCCCTGTGCTCGCCGGCGCGCTTCGCTTTGATGAGCGGACAGCTGCCTTCCAGGATCGGCGCTTTCGACAATGCGGCCGAGTTTCCATCCGCCGTGCCGACCCTGCCACATTATCTGCGCAGCGCCGGCTATCGCACCTGTCTCTCCGGCAAGATGGATTTCACCGGCGCCGACCAGCTGCACGGCTATGAGGAACGGCTCACCACCGATCTCTCGCCATCGGATTTCGGCTGGGTGCCGGATTGGGACCAGCCGGAACAGGTGCAAAGCTGGTATCACACCTTGCATAGCCCGGCCGAGGCGGGCCCCTGCGACTATTCGCTGTCGATGCAATATGACGAGGACGCCCTCTTCAAGGCGGAGCAATGGCTGCATCAGACGGCCGGCAGCCAAGACGGGCGCCCCTTCATGCTGACGCTGTCGGTCATGCATCCGCATGACCCCTATCAGGCGCCGCGCCGCTTCTGGGATCTTTATGAGGGCGTCGACATCGATCCGCCGGCGATCCCCAATCTGCCGCTGGCAGAGCGCGATCCCATGGGACAGCGCATGTACCAGCTCTATGATCGCGGCGAGATTCCGCTTTCGACCGAGCAGGTCCTGCGGGCGCGCCGCGCCTATTACGGCATGCTGAGCTATTGCGACGATCTGCTCGGCCGGCTGCTGGCGCGGCTCGACCTCCTCGGCCTTACCGACAACACCGTCGTCGTCGTCACCTCCGATCATGGCGACATGCTGGGCGAGCGCGGACTCTGGTACAAGATGGTGTTCTTCGACCGCGCGATCCGCGTGCCATTGATCGTCGCCGGCCCCGGCATCCGCGGCGGCAAGCGGATCGCCGCGCCGGTCTCCCATCTCGATCTGTTGCCGACCCTGGCCGGCATTGCCCAGGGCGGTGCAACCTTCGTACCCGTTTCACCCGTCGACGGCCGCGATCTTCGCTCGGCGCTGAGCTTCGGCAGTGAACCGCAAGGCGAGGTGCGCGCCGAGTATATGGGCGAAGGCTATCAGGCGCCCGTCATCATGAGCCGGCGCGACGGTCGCAAATTCATTTACGCACGCGATCTCGGGCCGATCCTCTATGACCTGCAAAAGGACCCGCTGGAACTTAGCAACCTGGCTGCCTCGGAGAGTGAGGCGGCTGCGATCTGGAAGCGTGAGATCGAAGCGACCTATGACCTCGAGGCCCTGCGTACGGCCGTCATCGACAGCCAACGCCGACGCCGCTTCATCCATCAGGCCTTGACGCAAGGGGCTGTGGCCGCTTGGGACTACGAGCCGCGCAGCGACGCCGCCATGCAATATTATCGTAATTGGGGTGCCGAGCTGCCGGATCCGGATCGCGCGCTGCGCTGGCCGCCGAAAGCCTGACGCTCAAGAGCCTGACGCTCAAGAGCCTGGCGCTCAAGCCCGTTTGAAAGACCGCAAGATCTGTCGCTGCACGGCCAGATAGCCGGGCGCCGTGGTTTTCAGCTTGCCGGCGATCAATGCGTTCAGCTGCGGCAGGGCATGGAACGGCACCGAAGGAAACGCGTGATGCTCGATGTGGTAGGGCATGTTCCAGGCAAGAAAGCGGACGATGCCGGTCGTATAGGTTGTGCGGCTGTTCTCCAGCATGTCATTCGTCTCGGGGCAGAGCGCATGCTCCGCCAGCAGATAGAGGCGCAGGAAGGGCTGGCCAAGCACCGCCGGCAAGACCCAATAGATCAGCACTGCATCGCTGCGCAGCAGCAGCGAGAGGGCGAGGATCACGGCATAGATCGCCAGAATGAGCCGGGCCTCGCGCACCACGTCCTGACGCTGGCGGTCGTTGCCGTAAAAGCTGCCTTCGGCCTTGCCCCGCGCCAGATCGATCAACAGCCGGCTTTCACCGATCCAATAGGGCAGGCCGGTAACATGCCACAGCCATTGCCGCAGGCTGCGCGGTTTGGGGAAGGCCAGTTCCGGATCGCGTACCGGGTCCTGGGTGAAGCGATGATGGGCGAAATGGAAGGCGCGGAAATATTCGCGTGGCAGCAGGATCAGACAGCCCAGGACGAAGCCGACGGCATCGTTGAGGCGGCGGCTGGCAAAAGCCGTGCGATGGATGCATTCATGCAGCGGCGTGAAGAAAAAGATCAGCACGATGCCGTGCAGGATCATTGCCGGCACCAGCCAGCCGGTGGTGCGGCTGTGGTAGACGAGAAGGCCGGTCGCCAGCAGTAAGGCGAGGTGACTGGCAAGCTGCATCAAGCCGAGCCTGTCGGAGCGTTCGGAGAGACGCCGCAATGTTGCTCCATCGATGATCTCGCTGCGGGTCGTCTTGTCAGCCATGCCGGTCCTGTCCGCTTCAGATGCAAACTATCCGCATGATGGGCTGGGCGAGGGCCGCTGTCCAGCAAGCAGAACTTGCCTTCTTTCATTCGGCGTCACCAGGGCGAGCAAGACCTGCAGGGCTGCCGCAGCCAGCACAAGGCCGTAAAGCGGGGCGAAGCTTCCGGTAAGCGCCTTCACATAGCCGCCGCCGAAATTCCCCAGCAGGCCGCCGAGCCCGAGCGCGATATTGCCAAGACCGAACAACAGCGTGGCCGCGTCGCCCCGGAACCAGGCGCTGATATAGGCCGGCACCAGGCCGAAAATCGCATAGAAGGCGAGGCCGAAGCTGAGGCCCGCGAGATCCATCAGCCGGGACGCAGCGGCGGCCGGAAGATGCGCCAGGCTCAAGGGAATTGCCGCAGCGAGGGACAGCAGCAGATAGGTGATCAGCATGGCCCATTTGATCGAGATGCGATCGGCGAGCCAGCCGAGCGCAAAGCCGCCGACCATGCCGATTCCGCCGATCAGGCTCCAGAGACGGGTCGCATCCCCGGCATTCCATCCGAAATCCTCACGTAGCATGGGCACCAGATAGGTCTGGAACGGCATGCAGGAAAGGCCGTTCAGGAACATCGTCGCGATCATCAGCAGACCGAGCGGCCGCAGCACAAGACGCAGGCGCTGGCGCAAAGGCAGCGTCATCCGGTTGGCCGTCTTTGCCATTGCATTCCCGCTGCTACCAAGTCCGCGCAGCCGCCACAGTGCCGCCAGCAGCAGGACGAGGGTCAGCGCGCCCGTCGCCAGCCACGCGCTCGGCCAGCCGTGGGATGCCAGCAAGGGCGGGACGATCAGGCCATTGATGAAGACGCCATAGCTGGTGCCGCTGGACATCAGGCCAAGCGCCTTGCCGTGATGCCGCGCGGGAATCACCTGCTGGCACATACCGACCATCGGCACCCAGACACTGGCTGCCGCGGCGCCCATCAGGGCCAAAAGTGCGGTCATTTCCGCGGCACCGCCCAATCGATCGCTGCTCAGGCGGCCCATCAGCAGCAGGCCGCCGCCGGTCAGGCTCACCGAGGCGAAGATGAGCCGGGCCGGGCCGATGACGGGCGCCAACAGGCCGCTCGCCAGCGAGGCGACGAGAAAGCCGGCCTGGGCGATGCCGGTGGCGAGGCCCACCGTCGCGTAGTCAAAGCCCAAGCTCTGCCGCATATCCGGCACCAATGCCGCGAAGAGATAGATGCCGAAGCCATAGGTGACGGCAACGAAGGCGGTGAAGAAAAGCGTCACCTCGAGCGGTGACCTGCTGGCCGGAATGGCTGCGGCTGGCCTGTCCATGGTCTGGTCCTCCGAAAATGGCGACGTGCCTTTTCCCTAATGTCGCGGCCGGATTCATTCGGGACAAACGAGTTCACCCCTCATCTCACACGAGTTAAACTCGTCCGAGGTCCGTCGCTGTACCTGCCGATGTAGCTGGCCGGCGATCGCTGACTAGCCGCAACCGGAGGAGGGCCGATGTCGCGCAACAACCGAACCGCCCAGCAACGGAGCAAGGCCATGCCGCCGGGCAGGCCCCGCCTGAATGCCGCCTTGATTCAGGCCGGCTTCCCCGGCAGCGCTGCCTTGCGCGCTTTCGAGGCGGCGGGGCGCCTCCTCAGTTTCAAGAAGGCGGCGCATGAACTAAAGGTGACGGAATCGGCCATCAGCTTCCAGATCCGCCAATTGGAACGCGATCTCGGCCTCGACCTCTTCGAACGGGGACATCGCCAGATCAAATTGACGCCGGCGGCGCGCGCCTATCTTGCCGTGGTTCAGCAGGCCCATCGCGATATCGCCGATGCGACACTGGGCCTTGCCGCGCAGGAAAAGCATCTGGTGCGGATCAGTATGGTGCCGGCTCTGGCGGAGTATTGGCTGGTGCCGCAATTGGCGGCCCTGCGTGAGGCCTTGCCGGATATTGCTATCGCGGTGACGACTTCCTCCGATCTCGCCGATCTCGACCGTGACGAGATCGATATCGCCATCCGCTATGGGGCCGGTTCCTGGCCGCGGGCGCGGATCGAGCTTCTGATGGAGGAGTCACTCGTGCCGGTGGCGCATCCCGATATTGCCCGGCGCCTCGCTACGCGATCGATCGCCGCGGCGACGGAAATTCCGCTCATTCTCAATTTGCAGCACCCGGAGGAATGGTCGTCCTGGCTGGGCGGAAGGCAGCGCGGTGCGCTTTCCATCGGGCGCGAGATGCTGCGGCTGGAAACTTCCGGCCTTGTCTTGCAGGCCGCCATGGAAAGGCTCGGCATCGCCATCGGCCGCCGGCCTTTCATCGACCGCTTCCTTGCGCAAGGTGCGCTCGTCGCTTTATCCAGGCAGGAGCAGCCGAGCGGCAAGGGCTACTTCATTCTGACGTCCATGGGACGACGTGGCCTGCGGCCGGAAATCACCGCTGTGGCCGGCTTCCTGCGTGAATGCGCTTCAGCTGCTGGCGCTGCTGTAGCGTGAGAGGCCGAAGCGCCAGAAGAAATTGCCGAAAGCCAGGGCGATCGCGGCGGCGCACAGACCAAGCGCCGCGCCCGGCCAGTTCAGCCGACCCATGGCGGCTTCTGCCGGGACGTTGGTGATGAAGGCGATGGGGAGGACATAGGTCAAGGCGAAGCGCGCCCAGGCCGGATAGGCGCTGACCGGAAAGCGCCCCGTCTCCATCAGCGTATAGGCGATGATCGAGACCTCGCCGACCTTGGTGAACCAGAAGGCAAGAGTCGCCGCCGCAAGCCAGATCGAATACAGAATGGCGATGCCGGCCCCGATCAGCAGGAAACACAAAGCGAGATGCCCGAAGGTGAGAACATGCTGGGCCTGCATGCCGTAGAGGATAGCGAGGATGCCGAGAACGACATTGCCGGCGAACCAGATGCGGATATTGCGGAAACTCACCATGAACTGACTGTTGATCGGCCGGATCAGGAGGAGGTCAAGCTCGCCCTGGCGCACATATTCGGTGATGGCATTGAGGCTGGGATAGAGCCAGCAATCGATCAATCCCTCGATGATCATCGAGACGCCCACCAGCGCGATCATCCGCGGCAGGTCCCAGCCGCCGATTTCCGCCGTGCGGCCGAAGATGCCGAGCAGTGTCAGGATCGACAGGGCGCCACTGAAGAGGGCGGTCAGCAGGCTCGCCAGCAGGTTAGCGCGGTACTCCATTTCGACCTGCAGGGAATTGCGCAGAAATAGGAGGATCAATCTCAAGCTGCGCATATCAGGCTCCGACCGCTGAGAACCGCTTCAGCCCGGCGCGCCAGATCTTCTGCCGCAGCAGCGAGAGGGCGATGACCCAGCCGATCTGTTTGGCAAAGCCGAGAAGCAAGGCAGCGCCGCCGATCTTCGCCAACAGGATCTGTCCCGGAAAGTCCAGCATTGCGGCAAAAGGCAGCCAGGTCAGGATATCGCGTATGACGGCCGGAAAAAGATCGATGGGAATGGCACCGCCGCCCAGGATGACGCTGAAATACCAGATCAGCGGCTCCAGCGAGAGAGCCCCCTCCATCCAGAAGGCAAGCAGCCCGACGCAATAATGGATGAAGAAGAAGATCAGCCAGGCCCCGACCAGGGACAAGGCGAACAGCGCCGTGTTCGCCACTGTCAATTGGCCTAGCGTGTCGGTCAAGACGAGGCCGAGCACGAATACGCCGAGCAGGATCGGCAGCCGGATGACGATTTCGCCGAGATGCTCGGCCATATGCGCCCAGATCGGCGGCATCGGCCGCAGCAGCAGGGGCGCCAGTTCGCCGCGGCGGATGCCGCGATCGAGAATGAGCACGCTCCACATCACCGTGGCCTGGCGGACGAGATACATCGCCATGAAATAAATGGCGAAATCGTGCCGGTCATAGCTGGTCCCGTTACCGCTGATCGGTCCCTTGGCGGCCAATTCGACCCAGATCAGCATGATGGCGATGGGCATGAGGCCGCCCAGCATCCAGATTGCCGATTGCACGCGATAGGTCATGGCGACGGCGCAATATTGCACCAGCAATTGTCGCCAGATTCGCATTGCATGCAGCAGGCGCGCGCCCTTCATGAGACTGCGCTCGTCAACGATGCGGCTGCCGTCGGTTTCCCGGGGCTGTTCCTGAACAGCGCGCCGATCACATCCTCAATCGGCTGTTCTTCGATGGCGATATCCGCGATCGGCAGCTCGGCCAATAGCCGCGAGGCGGTATCAGGCACGAGGTAGCGGTCGACCAGCAGTTCGGCTTCGAGATCGTCGAGCCGGCGCAGCTCCGCATATTGGCTTAGCCGCTCGGCGGACTGGGCGCTGGCCAGCTTAAGGCGCAGGACCTTCTTCGGCGATTGCTCGGCGATCAGCCGATTGAGGTCGCCGTCAAAGGCGATGCGGCCGCCGTCGATCACCATCACGCGTCGCGCCAGCGCCTCGACATCATCCATGTAATGCGAGGTCAGCATGATGGTGGCGCGGTAGCGATCGTTATAGGCGGCGATGAAGTCGCGCACCGCCCGCTGCATATTGACGTCGAGCCCGATGGTCGGTTCGTCGAGGAACAGGACTTTCGGCTGGTGCAGCAGCGCGAGGGCCAATTCGCATTTCATGCGTTCGCCGAGGGACAGCTTGCGGACGGGCTTGTTCAAGACTTCCTGCAGCGACAGCATCTCGCTCAATTCCCCGAGCCGATGCCGATAGACATCGTCTGGTATGTCGTAGATGACCCGGTTGAGCAGGAAGGAATCGACCGCGGCCAGATCCCAGGCCAATTGCTGCTTTTGCCCCATGACCAGCGTGATCGACCGCAGGAAAGCCGATTGCCGTTGTTTCGGTTCGAAGCCGAGCACGGAGACATTGCCGCCGCTGGGATGCAGCAGGCCGGAGAGCATCTTGAGCGTCGTCGTCTTGCCGGCCCCATTGGGGCCGAGAAAGCCGACGATCTCGCCTTCGCTGATCTCGAAGCTGACACCACCGACCGCCGTCACGGTCGAATAGCGCCGATTGACGACCGATTTCAGGCTGCCGAGGAAGCCGCCTTCCTTGTGATGAACCTTGTATTCCTTGCGCAAGCCGCGCACGGCGATGACGGTGGACATGACGGCGCTCGGCTGGCTGGGACAATAATCCGCCTAGCAGTAACCGAAAGAGAGGTGGTTCGTAAAGGGACTGCAACGGCCAGTGCGTGCCGCAGGATCGACCAAAGCGGCAGGACATTGCACGTCGATGCTCAACGATTCAGCCGCTGATCAGGTCCAGCCACTCATCCTCGCTCAGCGTTTGCACCCCGAGTTCAGCGGCCTTTGCGGCCTTCGAGCCGGCATCGGCGCCCACCACCAGATAGTCGGTTTTCTTTGAAACCGAGCCGGCGACCTTGGCGCCCAGACCCTCGGCGCGCGCCTTGGCTTCGCTGCGGGTCATCTTCACGAGCGTTCCGGTGAACACCACCGTCTTGCCGGCAATGGCGCTGTTGCTGACGGCGATCGGTACGAAATCCTCCACCGTCAGCTCATGCTGAAGGTCATCCAGCACCTGCAGGTTATGCGCCTCGCCGAAGAAAGCGGTGAGGTCTTCCACCATCGCGGGGCCGATGCCGTTGATTTCGTCCAGGACCTGGCGCTCCTCGCTGCCGATTTTCTGGGCCGCCGTCATCGCATGGCGCCAGGCGGAAAGGGAGAGGTAGTTCTTGGCCAGGAGCTTTGCCGTGACTTCGCCCACCTGCGGAATGCCAAGCGCATAGATGAAGCGGTGCAACGGAATGCGCCGCCGCGCCTCAATGGCGCCCAGCAGGTTGTCGACGGAAGTCGAACCCCAGCCCTCGCGTTCCATCAGCGCCCGGCGATGGCGTTGCAGCCGGAAGATATCGCCGGGTCCCTTCAGCAGGCCGTCCTGGTAGAAAGCCTCGATATGCTTGTCGCCCAGCCCTTCGATGTCGAAGGCCCCGCGCGAGACGAAATGCTTCAGCCGCTCGACCGCCTGGGCGGCGCAGGTAAGGCCGCCGATACAGCGCCGTGCGGCCTCGCCCTCTTCGCGGATCGCGTGGCTGCCGCAGACGGGGCAGACATCCGGAAATTCATAGGGGCGATGCCGATGAGGGCGGTCGGCATCCACCACCTCGACGATCTGCGGGATGACGTCGCCGGCGCGCTGCACCACCACCTTGTCGCCGACGCGGATATCCTTGCGGGCGATCTCGTCCTCGTTGTGCAGGGTCGCGCGCGAAACGACCACGCCGCCGACGGTGATCGGCTCCAGGTCGGCGACAGGCGTCAGCACGCCGGTCCGGCCGACCTGGATGATGATCTTGTTGAGCGTTGTGATGGCGCGTTCGGCCGGAAACTTATGGGCGATGGCCCAGCGCGGGGCGCGGCCGATGAAGCCGAGCCGCGCCTGCCAGTCGAGCCGATCGACCTTATAGACGGCGCCGTCGATGTCATAAGGCAGGTCGGCGCGATCATTGCCGAGCTTGTCATAGAATTTCATGACGCCGTCCAGATCATCGGTCACCGCGCGCAGGGGATTAACCGTGAAGCCCCAGGAATCAAGCTGTTCCAGAAAAGCATGATGGGTCTTCGGCTGGTCCTCCCAGCCCTCGATGGCACCATAGGCATAGGCGAAGAAGTGGAGGGGCCGCTGTTTGGTGATGTTGGGGTCGAGCTGGCGCACGCTGCCGGCGGCGGCGTTGCGTGGATTGGCGAAGACGGCCTCGCCGGCCTCCTGGCGCGCGGCGTTCAGCTTCGCGAAGCCGCTATGGGGCATATAGACCTCGCCGCGGATCTCGATCACAGCAGGATGCGTTCTGCCCTTCAGCTTGTGGGGGATATCCGCGACATAACGCAGATTGGCGGTGATGTCCTCGCCGATCGCGCCGTCGCCGCGGGTCGCGCCCTGGACGAAAACACCGTCCTCATAGCGGAGATTGGCGCTGAGGCCGTCGATCTTCGGTTCGACTGCCAGGGGAATGGCGTCATCCGCCTTCAGCCCCAGGAAGCGCCGGATGCGCTGCAGGAAATCGGCGACGTCCTCGCGCGTGAAGGCGTTGTCGAGCGAGAGCATCGGCTGGCGATGGGCGATCTTGGCGAAGCCTTCGGCCGGCGTAGCACCTACGCGCCGGCTCGGCGAATCCTTGCGCTGCAACTCAGGGAAACGCGCCTCGATCGCCCGGTTGCGGCGAACCAGGGCGTCGTATTCGGCATCGCTGATCTCCGGCGCATCCTTCTGGTGATAGAGCATGTCATGATGGGCGATGACGCGGGCCAGCCGCCGCAACTCGGTCGTTGCCGTCTTCTCTGTCAGATCCTCGACGGCGATCGTGGCGACATCCTCGCGTGGCGTTTTGCTCATGACGCTTATCCCCGTAATCGGCACAAGGTAAAGATCAGCCGGCGCTGGCCAGCAAGGTCTTGGCGGCGGCGCGGGCTTCGTCGGTGATGGTGGCGCCCGAGAGCATGCGAGCGATTTCCTCGCGGCGCTCGGCGGCGTTCAACGGCCGTACCGTCGTCGTTGTTTCCTTCTTGCCGCCGCTCTTTTCCACGCGCCAATGCTGGTGACCGAGGGCGGCGACCTGTGGCGAATGGGTGATGACGAGAAGCTGCACCGCGCCGGCCAGGCGCTTCAGCCTTTCGCCGACCGCAGCCGCGGTGGCGCCGCCGATGCCGGCATCGACTTCATCGAAGACCAAGGTTGGCACCGGCTGGTTGGCGGCCAATGTCACTTTCAGCGCCAGCGTGAAGCGGGCGAGCTCGCCGCCGGAGGCGATGCGATTGATCGGCCCGGGCGCGGCACCGGGATTGGTGGCGACTTCGAAGGTGACCCGGTCCCAGCCGCTGGCCGACCAGTGATCCTCATCCAGCGTTTCGATCCGCGTGGCGAAGCGGGCCTTTTCAAGTTTCAGCGGGGCAAGTTCACCATTGACCGCCGCATCCATGGCCTTCGCCGCCTTCTGCCGCTGCTTGGCAAGGGTACCGGCTGCCTCCACATAGGCCTGGCGGGTGCGGCTAACCGCGGCTTCCAGCTTGCCGATGTTCTGGCCGCGGTCATCGAGATTGGCGAGGCGCTGCTGCAGCTTCTGCAGCAGGTCCGGCAGCGCCTCCACTGCGACCTGATGCTTGCGGCCGAGGTCGCGCAGCAGATAGAGGCGCTCCTCGATCTTGTCGAGCCGCTTCGGATCGGCGTCGAGATCGGCGGCCATATGCTGCAGCGCGCCGATCGCGTCGCTGAGCTCGATGCTTGCCCGATCCAGCGCGGCGACGACCGGCTGCAATTGCGTGGCGGCCTGATCGCCGAGGCGATCGCCCAGCCGGTCGAGACGGCGCTGGGCATTGGCAATTGCCCGGTCGGCGCCGCGGTCGCCGGTCAGTTCGGTGTTGACCGCGTCGATTGCTTCGATCAGCTGGGCGCGGTTTGAGAGCAGCGCGCGCTCGGCGACCAGCTCGGTTTCCTCGGCCGGCCGGGATGCGGCCAGTTCGAGTTCCTCGACCGCATGGCGCAACCAGTCTTCGTCTGCCTTGGCGCGGGCCAGTTCTTCCTGCGCCTGGCGCCAGGCAGTGACCGAATCGTGCCATTGGCGATAGGCGGCGGCGCAGGCCTTGGCCTTGGCTTCGAGCAGGCCGTAGCCGTCAAGATGGTCGCGATGCGTGGCGGGATCCAATAATCCCTGCGCCTCGAACTGCCCCTCGATCTCGACCAGGCTGTCCCCAAGCTTGCGCAGGAGGCCGATGCTAACGGGCTGGTCGTTGACGAAGGCGCGCGACCGGCCGTCGCTGGTCAATTGCCGGCGCAGGATCAGATTGCTTTCAGCCTCGATGCCCTGCTCATCGAGCAGGGCATGAGCGGGATGCTGCGCCGGCAGGGCGAATTCAGCGGTAACGGTCGCCTGCGTCGCACCCTGGCGAACCAGCCCGGCTTCGGCGCGAGCGCCCAAAGCCAGGCCCAGCGCATCGAGCAGGATGGATTTACCGGCGCCGGTCTCGCCGGTCAGCACGGTGAGGCCGCTATCGAAGGCCAGATCCAGCTTCTCGATCAGCACCACATTCTGGATGGTGAGTGCGACCAGCATGGGCTTTGGCGCGGCTTAGAAGACGCTGTTCAGCCAGGAGCCTTCTTTCTTCTCCGGCTTCAGATCCTTGGCCTTCAGAAGATTATAGGCGTCCTGATACCACTGGCTGCCCGGATAGTTATAGCCGAGCACGGCGCCGGCAGTCTGCGCTTCATCGGTAACGCCGAGCGATAGATAGGCCTCGACCAGGCGCTCCAGCGCTTCCGGCACATGGGTGGTTGTCTGATATCTTTCGATGACGGTGCGGAAGCGGTTGATCGAGGCGAGATACTGGTCGCGGGTCAGGTAATAGCGGCCGATCTCCATTTCCTTGCCGGCAAGGTGATCGCGGACCAAGTCAAGCTTCAATGCAGCGTCGCGGGCGTAATCGGTATTGGGGAAGCGGGCCACGACGTCGGACAAAGCGCGCAGCGCCTGTTCGGTATTGCCCTGGTCGCGTTTCACATCGGCAATCTGCTCATAATAGCAGAGCGCCCGCAGGTAATAGGCGTAGGCGGCGCTGCGATTGCCCGGATGCAGCTCGATGAAGCTGTCCAGTGCCGGGATGGCGTCATCATATTCGTCGATCGAATAATGGGCATAGGCGGACATGATCTGCGCCTGAGTCGCCCATTGCGAATAAGGATGCTGACGTTCGACCTCGTCGAAAAGGCTCGCCGCCTTTTTCGGCTGATCGGTCTCCATGGCGTCCATGGCGCTGTTGTAAAGCTGTTCGGCAGGCTGATCGGGGATATCAGGTTCCGGACTGGAACAGGCGGTGATCAGGGCAATGCAGGCGCATGCCGGAAGAAGCCGCCACAGATACCGAGAAGACATTACCGATTCCGCCATTTTGTTGATCTTTGGTCGGCCGGAACTA
>DATLJB010000009.1:0-36793 GCA_035539075.1 Terriglobia bacterium | reverse complement strand
GACCGTGCCGCAGGGTGTCGCCGTCATTGCCGAGAACAGCTGGGCGGCCATGCAGGGGCGCGACGCGCTGAAGGTAGAATGGGACGACAGCAAGGCGGAGAAGCGTTCGTCGGCTGCCATGATGGCGGATTACAAGGCGCTGGCGGCGAAGCCCGGCGTCGTCGCCTTCAAAGCCGGCGATACCGATGCGGCCTTTGCCAAGGCGGCCAAGGTGGTTGAGGCGGAATTCGAATTCCCCTACCTCGCCCATGCGCCGATGGAGCCGCTCAACTGTGTCCTTGAGATGAAACCGGACGGGACTTGCGAAGCCTGGGCCGGCTCGCAGTTCCAGACCGTCGAGCAGGCAACGGTGGCGGCGACGCTCGGCCTCAAGCCGGAACAGGTGACGATCAACACCATCTGGGCCGGCGGCTCCTTCGGACGTCGTGCCACGCCGAATGGCGATTACTTCGGCGAAGCAGCAGCGATCCTGAAGGCGACCGGCGGCAAATATCCGGTTCATCTCATCTATAGCCGGGAAGACGACATTCGGGGCGGGCGCTATCGGCCGATGTTCTACCACGCCATCAAGACGGGCCTGGATGAGAAGGGCAAGCTGATCGCCTGGCAGCACCGCCTGGTCGGCCAGTCCTTCATGTTCGGCACTGCCTTCGAGGGCTTTGCCGTCAAGGACGGCGTCGATTCGACGGCGGTCGAAGGGGTGGCCGACATGCCCTATGCCATTCCCAATCTCATGGTGGACTGGCAGCGCACGGACTCGCCGATCACCACCTTGTGGTGGCGCTCGGTCGGGCATACCCATACCGCCCAGGCGGTCGAGGTGATGATGGACGAACTCGCCCATGCGGCGGGGCAGGATCCGGTCGCCTATCGTCTGGCGATGCTGAAGGAGCATCCACGTCATGCCGCCGTTCTGAAACTGGCGGCCGAGAAGGCCGGCTGGTCGAAGGGCAAGATGCCGGCGGGCAAAGGCCGCGGCATTGCCGTGCATGAAAGCTTCGGCAGCTATGTCGCCATGGTGGCCGAGGTGTCGGTCAAGGGTGATGGTTCGGTCAAGGTCGACCGCATCGTCGCCGCGGTGGATTGCGGTGTCGCCGTCAACCCGGATGTCATCGCCGCCCAGGTCGAAGGCGGGGCCGGTTATGCCCTGGGTGCCGCCTTGCGCAACAAGATCACCTTTACCGATGGTGTTGTTGATCAGGCAAACTTCGACACCTATGAGCCGCTGCGCATGTCGGACATGCCGAAGGTCGAGGTCCATATCGTTCCCTCGGCCGAGGCCCCGACCGGCATCGGCGAACCCGGCGTGCCGCCGGTCGCCCCGGCGGTCTCCAATGCGATCTTCGCCGCGACCGGCAAGAGGCTGCGGTCATTGCCTTTCGACTTCAACAGCCTGAAATCGAGCTGACCGGCGATCGGTTGTCATCTCTGGATTAAGTATGCGCCCCACCGGCCGCCTGACGGCGGCCGGTGGGAATTTTCGTCCGCTGATCGGCGTCCGATTGAAAGCTTCGACGCCGGCGCCAAAGCACGCAACCGCCGATATCGCGGCCAGGCGTGCAACTCAACGCGCCACACCTGCTGCTTTCGTCGCGGTGCCGCTCATTGCCGGGGTGGGAGAGGGAGCGATGGAAGCCCGCATGCGCTCCGTGAACGGCTTGAGCGCGTCCTTGTCGAGGGTCTCCTTCTGCAAGAGCAGCTGGGCTCCCTCCAACAGGACCTCGCGGTGATCCTGCAGCAATGCCTTGGCGCGCGCGAAGGCCTCGTCGATGATTCGCCGCACGGCTTCGTCGATCTTGTCCGCCGTTATCTCACTATAGGATGCTGAATTGTCCGGCATGGCGGCGGCGACCGGCTGCAGATAGGGCGAGGTCTCGCTTTCATAGGCGACGTTGCCCAGGCTCGGTTCCATGCCGTAGCGGGTGACGATGCTGCGGGCGATGTCCGTCGCCTTCTTGATGTCATCCGCCGCGCCGGTCGAAATCTCCTCGAACACGACGCTCTCCGCGGCGCGGCCGGCCAGCAGCACGCAGAGCTTGTTCTTCAATTCCGTCTGGGTCATCAGGAAACGATCCTCGATGGGCCGCTGAATTGTATAGCCGAGCGATCCGATCCCGCGTGGGATGATGGAAATCTTGTGCACGGGATCGGTCTGCGGCAGCGCCATGGCGACCAAGGCATGGCCCATTTCGTGATGGGCGACGACCTCGCGCTCATGCGGATTGAGCAAGCGATTGCGTTTTTCCAGGCCGGCGATGATGCGCTCGATGCCGGAGGTGAAATCCGCCAGCGAGACGGTTTCGGCGCTGCGGCGCGTTGCGATCAGCGCCGCCTCGTTAACGAGGTTGGCGAGATCGGCGCCGGTAAAGCCGGGCGTGAGAGCCGCCACCTCCTCCAGTTGCACGTCGCTGCTCAGTTTGACCTTGCGGGTATGGACAGCGAGGATGTCGCGGCGTCCCTTCTTGTCGGGCCGGTCGATCAGGACCTGCCGGTCGAAGCGCCCCGACCGGAGTAGCGCCGGATCAAGAATTTCCGGCCGGTTGGTGGCCGCCAGCAGGATGATGCCGGAGGTGGAATCGAAGCCGTCCAGTTCCACCAGCAACTGGTTCAGCGTCTGTTCCTTCTCGTCATGACCACCCAGCGAGAAGGCGCCGCGCGCGCGGCCAAGCGCATCCAATTCATCGATGAAAATGATGGCCGGCGCCTTCTTGCGCGCCTGCTCGAAGAGATCGCGTACCCGCGCGGCGCCGACGCCGACGAACATCTCGACGAATTCTGAGCCGCTGATGGAAAAGAACGGCACGCCGGCCTCGCCGGCGATCGCCCGCGCCAGCAGCGTCTTGCCGGTGCCGGGCGGACCGACCAGCAGAACGCCCTTCGGAATCTTGGCGCCGAGATAGCCATGGCTGACCGGGTCTTTCAGGAAGTCGACGACTTCCTTCAGCTCGTCTTTTGCTTCGTCGACGCCCGCAACGTCGGCAAAAGTGATCTTCACATCGGTCTCGACATAGACCTTCGCCCGGCTCTTGCCGATACTCATGAGGCCGCCTTCGAAACCGGACTGGCCGGCGATGCGACGGATCAGGAACATCCAGATGCCGAAGAAGAACAGCGTCGGCACGACCCAGGACAGAATGGTCGAGAGCAGGCTGTTGTCGGTTACGCCCTGATATTTGATGCCGGCCTTGGCGAGCTCATCGGCAATCTGGGGATCGATGCGAGTGGTTGAGAACTGCTTGCGCTGCGGATCAGCCGGTTTACGAAAGGTGCCGGTAATGGTGTCCCTGCCCACCGTCAGATCGTCGATCGCATTCTCTTTCAGCAAGGTCTGGAACTGGCTGTAGGGAATGTTCTCGACTTGGGCTAGGCGCGAGAGATAGCTCTGGATGAAAAGAACGGCGATGACGGCCGCGGCAATATACCAGAAATTGATATGCGTCTTGCGATCCATGGGTCCAGTTCACTTACTCTTTCGCGCCGGCCTGAAGAGGCGCGGCTGGATGGATTGGCGATGAGTCATTCCCTATCCAGCCGCTTCACGCAAGTCCTAGACGTTTCCTAGCAGGGATACGGTCGGAATACGGTCAGCCGATCTGCGCGCGCATGCGATCGGCTGATTTGAAGTGCCGCCGGCCGGCAGCGACCAGCTCGTTGTCGCTCACATGCTGCATGGCCTTCACCTCATCGAGCTTGCCGAGCAGATCGCGATTGTTGTTTTCGAGATAGGTGACGAACTCGTTCTTCGCCGTCGATGGGCCGACCACGAGAAAAAGATGAGCGGATCGCAGCTCATTGGCGACATCATGGAAGAAAGCCTTGTCCCCGTGCTGATGCGTGCCGCTGGCGCTGCCCGCTGTGGCATGCAGATGCCGCGGTGGATGACTGGGATGGATAACGTTTTCGTCAGCTTCCGTCGCATTGAAGTGGATGATCCGAGCTTCATGATGATCGATCCACAGGATAGCATGATAATGCGTCGACATAAGTTTTCCTTCTGTTTGTTGATAGGCGGCCCGCGGTGCCCTGGCAGGGGGACACTGCCAGATGCACCAGCAGTTCACTGCCGCTGCGAGCCGCCCATATGCGGTGCGATCCGCGGGATGATGCGGGTCGCACCGGCAATAAGAGATTCCGTCCAGCTTTCGATATGCATCGCTGGATAGGCGTCGATCAGGCAGCCTTGACGTCGATCTTGCGGACCTGGCTCTGCGATGTCGCGGATTTGGGCAAGGTCAGTGTCAAGACGCCGTTATTGAATTCGGCGGTGATGGCGTCGCGGTCGACGCCGGCAGGCAAGCTGAAGCTGCGCTCGAACGCTCCGTAAATGCGCTCGGAAAGGTGGCGGTTGGCCTGCTTTTCCTCATGTTCCTGGCGCTTCTCACCGCGCAGGGTCAGCATGTCCTCGCTGAGTGAGACCGAAATGTCCTCGGTCTTCAAGCCGGGCAGTTCAGCCGTGATCTTGTAGGCCTTCTCGCCTTCGGCGATATCAACCGCCGGCGACGGCAGGTTGAGGCTTGATCCCAAGCGCCAGGCCGGGTCGCGCTCGAACAGCGTCGGCCAGGAAGGGAAACCGCCGCGCATCCCCATGCGCTCGAACATGTCATCAAATTCACGCCGCAGATTCTGCCAGTAATCGGCAGGGGCTGGTGCAGTCTTTTTCACTTCAACAGGTGCATTTGCCATGACATACCTCCTTATTGACGGATCAGATTATAGAAGCCGAGACATCGACCACTCATGATGATCCCTTGAATTGCCCTCCAATTCTGCCAGGACGGGCCGTCGCTGCTTTGATCCAGCGCAAGAAAGCCATTCCGCCGCGCTGGCAGGATTGCGTCGCAAGCTAACGGGAATGCCCGAATTAGCCGTGTCGATAACAGACGCACGAGAGACAGCCGCACCATGCGCGCCATGATTTTCAACAAATCGGCAACAAATGAGGTTCCGGACGATCCGGCGGCCGGTTGCGGATCGGCGGGCGACCAGCTCGTCCTGGCGGACAGGCCGATGCCGGAAGCGGGGCAGGGGCAGGTTCTGGTGAAGGTCGCTGCCTGCGCGGTCTGCCGGACGGACCTGCATATCCTGGACGGGGACCTGGCCCATCCGAAGCCGGATCTCGTGCCGGGCCATGAAGTGGTTGGTAGAGTGATCGGGATCGGCGCCGGGGTGTCAGGCCTCGATATCGGCCAGCGGATCGGCATTCCTTGGCTGGGCGCGACCTGTGGCCATTGCGATTATTGCCGTGCCGGCCGGGAAAACCTCTGCCCTACGGCGCGTTTCACCGGTTATGACATCGATGGCGGCTTCGGGGAGTTCTGCGTTGCTGACGCACGCTATTGCTTTCCCATCCCGGAGAGCTACGACGATGCCGCGGCGGCGCCGCTTCTTTGCGCCGGGCTGATCGGCTATCGTGCCTATCGGCAGATCGGCGAGGCGAAGCGGCTCGGCCTCTATGGCTTTGGTGCTGCCGCCCATATCCTGATCCAGGTGGCGCGGTTCGAGGGGCGCGAGGTCTATGCCTTCACCAGGCCGGGCGACCAGGCGGCGCAGGCCTTCGCTCGCGGGCTTGGTGCCGTCTGGGCCGGCGGCTCCGATGAGATGGCGCCGAGCGAACTTGATGCGGCGATCATCTTCGCGCCGGTCGGCGCGCTGGTGCCGGCGGCACTCCGGGCCGTGCGGCCGGCCGGCACGGTGATTTGTGCCGGCATTCATATGAGTGCCATACCGTCATTCCCCTACGAGATCTTGTGGCGCGAGCGCAGCTTACGATCGGTGGCCAACCTCACGCGGGCCGATGGCGAAGCTTTCCTGGCGCTTGCGCCACGTGTCCCGGTGACGACGCATGTGACGCGCTATGCCCTTGCCGATGCGAACCGTGCAATTGCCGACTTGCGGGCCGGGCGCCTTGATGGCGCGGCCGTGCTGCTGCCGGGGTTTTGACGGGCGGTGATCGCGGCCGATTTCGGCGCCATTCACAATTTCATGCGAACTAGTGACAGGCTAGGTGCAGAGGCCTATGATTCATGACGGTTTGCATGACGTATCCCGGCGGCCTAAACCCGTTGGACGATCCGGGGCAGCCGGATGCGGGATTGCGCATTCTGCCCAAGGCAAAACAAGCCGCATCGTCTTCGGTCATTTGCGTCCCGTCTTTCATGCAAACAGCTAGTGGCGTTCTCGCGTACTCACGTTTGTGCAGCAGCGACTGGAGGACAGACCATGGATTCTACCATCCGGAACCCCGTCGAATGGGGCTGGGACCAAGTCAAGCATGCCGGTGCCGCGATCGAATCTGCCGGCCGTTCCCTCCTCAGAACCGAAGACAGGATGCAGGCGGAAAAGCTCGCCGCGCCCATGCCAGCCGTCAGGCGAATCGGCATCGAGGATTTGCGTGCTGCGCTTATCCAGGGAAGCAAGGATTTCGGCGCCTATCGCACCGACGTCATTTTCCTTTGCGTAATCTACCCCGTGGCTGGGCTGGTGCTTGCGCGGCTGGCTTTCGGCTACGAGATGCTGCCGCTGATCTTTCCGCTAGCATCCGGCTTTGCGCTGGTCGGACCTTTTGCGGCGATCGGCCTCTATGAAATGAGCCGCCGGCGGGAGCAGGGGGCGGAGATCACCTGGCTCAACGCCTTCGACGTGTTGCGGTCACCGAATATCACGCCCATTGCGGTCCTGGGCCTCATTCTGATGGCGCTTTTCTTGCTTTGGCTCGCCGCGGCCGAGGTGATCTATATCTTCACCTTGGGGCCGGACACGCCGGTTTCCATCGCCGCCTTCCTGCACGACATCTTTTATACGCCGGCCGGTCTTGCCTTGGTTGCTTTCGGTTGCGGCGTGGGCTTTCTCTTCGCGGTCCTGGTATTGTCGATCAGCGTCGTTTCTTTTCCGCTGCTGCTGGATCGCGATATCGGTCTGGGAACGGCGGTTCGCACTTCCATGCGTGCGGTCGAGCGCAACCCGCGCATCATGGCGGCCTGGGGCGCCATCATCGTCGCTGCGCTGATCCTCGGCACGATACCGCTGTTTATTGGCCTTATCGTCGTCATGCCGGTTCTTGGCCATGCGACCTGGCATCTCTATCGGAAGATCGTCCCCCGCTAGAGCGCGATCATTCTAAGTCGACGAATTCGCCTCGGCGGCCTGGTCCCGCTTCTGCCGGGTGATCGGGCCGCCGGCTGCGTGGAGCGAGACGCAGCTTGTGGGTGCATGCGCTATCGCTATTTTTTCGACCTGCCAGGCAGGCGAAACGTTTCCAGAATCGTCTGCTTGAAGGTTTCGATCAGTTTCCGCGCCTCCTGCTGCGGCAAGGTGATGGCAAGCCGTACCGTCGCGGCGATCAAATGCATGAGCAGGAAGGCCGAGATATTGATCTCCTTCCGGTCGGCTGCCGGATGGAGGCGCATCAATGTCTCCGCCAGCATCTTGCCGTGGGCGCGGTTGTCTTCCGCTTCCAGTGCCAGCAGCGCCTTGTCGTTCTGGGTCCCGGACCAGATATCCCGCATCACAGGCTCGGCAAGAAACATCGCGTAATACCCATCCGTGACGCGCCGGAGCGCCGCCTGGAGTTCGCCAGCCACCCGCACTTGCGCCAGCTCAGCAGCCACGCAAGTCCGTCCCGCCGCATTGAACCGCTCGGCCAGTCGGCGGATGATCGCCGATTTATCGGGAAAGTACTGGTAAAGCGAGCCGATGGAAATCTCCGCCCGCGCAGCAATATCGCTCATGCGCAGCGTATCGCAGCCGCCGGCTTCGATGAGGTCCGAGGCGGTCCCCAGAATGCGTTCAACCCGTTCGCGGCTGCGCTGCTGGCTCGGCAGGCGGCCGGCCGATGACGGCTTCGATTGCCGCAGGCCGTTTGGTGCATTCGTCTTGGGCAAGATCAATCCGCAGGATTCTACTTGCCAGATAGAATATGAGAGTTTATCACATTGTCAATATGAGGGTTACTCATATTTATCGTGGTGAGGGATGTTTGGCGGATCTACCGCACCTCGCCGCCGAGTGCAGCGTGGCCCTAGGCGCCTTGCCCTGGCGACTGGCCGATGTCGGGTGATGCGCTTCCGGCAATGGGCGAACAATATGTCCAACCGACGGAGGAAACATGATCGCCATCCTGTTGTCCGTTCTGGTCCTGATATCCGCGATCGGATCCGGCTTGATCGCCGGCGTGTTTCTTGCCTTCTCTTCCTTCGTCATGCGCGCACTCGGTCGGCTGCCGGCGGAGCAGGGCGTCGCCGCGATGCAGGCAATCAACATCACCGTGCTCAATCCGCTCTTCCTCGGCACCTTTATGGGGACCGCCGCCCTGTGCCTTGGTCTCATCGTCGCGGCGCCGTTCCGCTGGCACGAACTGCAGATGGCCTGCGTGATTGCCGGCGGCCTGCTCTATGTGGTGGGAACCTTCGCCGTGACGATGCTCTGCAATGTACCGCTGAACGAAGCGCTGGCCGCTGCACCTGCGGGACCCGAAGCTACCGCGCTCTGGAGCCGCTATCTCACCAGCTGGACAATGTGGAACCATGTGCGGACCGGCTGTGCGGCGCTGGCTGCAACGATCCTGACGGCAAGTCTCTTGTGGGATTGACCGAGCGCCGCCGCGCGGAGGCCTGAAGCTCATTCCAGGCGCGGCGCCCTCGCGCGACCGTGGAGCCGGCACAGGCGGGCTCATCTCGCTGCCGGATAGTGCCTTGGCCTGGTGATGCTTGTCAGGTTTCCTAGCCAAGGATGTGCTTGCCTTCGTCAAGGCGTCATAGCCAATATGCGCTGTTCCACGACCGATCGGTCGATGCCGACTGCGCCGGCAGGTTCGACTCCATTCATATAAAGAGGTGATTTGATGGGAAGCTTCATCCAAATTCCTGCTGCCAAGGCCGGCGAAACCATGGCCGCCTATCTCGCGGAACCGCCCCAGAAGGCCAAGATCGGCATTGTCGTCATCCAGGAAATCCTTGGCGTCAATACGGGTATTCAGGCGATGACCGATGCCTGGACGGCGCAGGGCTATGCCGCCATCGCTCCGGATCTTTTCTGGCGCCTGAAGCCGCGGGTCGAACTCGACGCCGATATCCCCGAGCAGTTCCAGGAAGGGCTCTCTTTGATGCAGCGTTTCGATGGTGATCTCGGCGTCAAGGATATCGCTGCCGCGATCAAAGCGCTGCGTGAGCGTGGCTGTGCGAAGGTCGGCGTCGTCGGCTATTGCCTCGGCGGCCGGCTCGCCTTTCTCACCGCGGCGCGTACCGATAGCGACGCGACGGTCGCCTATTACGGCGTTGGCCTCGATGGCTTGCTGGGCGAGAGCGGCAATATCAAGAAGCCGCTGCTGATGCATGTCGCCACCCAGGACAAGTTTGTGCCGGCCGAGGCGCAAGCGAAGATACATGCCGGGCTGAAGGGCAATCCGCTTGTGACCATCTATGACTACGATGCCGATCACGCCTTTGCCCGCCATCAGGGCGGATCCCGGGTGCCGGCGCTGGCGGACCAGGCGGATAAACGGACACGGGACTTCTTCGCGACTGCGCTGAAATAAGCGACAGCGCCGGATCGCACATCTTCGGCCCCCTCACTTGAAGCAGCATGGCGGTGCTTCGGTGCGGTGGCTTGACTTGGCCGCGATATCAATTCTAGGTTTGTTCGATATTCAGATAATTAGTTCGATTATCGAACCTTTTGGAGTTGACCGTGCCACAAAAGATCTATTCTGACCCGGCGAGCGCCCTGGCCGGCATATTGTTCGACGGCATGACCATCATGTCGGGTGGCTTTGGGCTTTCCGGCAATCCCGAGAACCTCATTCCGGCCATTCGCAATGCGGGGGTCACGGGCCTGACGGTGATTTCCAATAACTGCGGCGCCGATGGCTTCGGTTTGTGGATGCTGTTGGCCAACGGCCAGATCCGCAAGATGATCAGCTCCTATATCGGCGAGAATAAGCTGTTCGAGCAGCTCTATCTCGACGGCAAGCTGGAGTTGGAGCTTAATCCCCAGGGCACCTTGGCTGAGCGGATCCGCGCCGGCGGCGCTGGCATTCCGGCCTTCTATACCCGGACGGGCGTCGGCACCGTGGTGGCTGAAGGCAAGCCGGTCGAGGAATTCGACGGCCAGCGTTATGTGCGCGAGACCTGGCTCAAGGCCGATCTTGCCATCATCAAGGCCTGGAAGGCCGATCCGGCCGGCAACCTCATCTATCGGAAGACGGCGCGGAATTTCAATCCAGTGATGGCGACGGCCGCCAAGGTGACCGTGGTCGAGGTCGAGGAACTGGTTCCGGCCGGCGCGATCGATCCCGATCAGGTCCATACGCCCGGCATTTATGTCGACCGCATCATCAAAGGTACACATTACGAAAAGCGAGTCGAGAAGGCCACGACACGCGAACGGCAGGTGGCGTGATGGCTTGGACACGCGAACAGATGGCGGCACGGGCGGCGGCGGAGCTGCGCGACGGCTATTACGTCAACCTGGGCATCGGCATTCCCACACTTGTCGCCAACTATATTCCGGAAGGCGTCGAAGTGACCCTGCAGAGCGAGAACGGCATGCTGGGCATGGGGCCGTTTCCCTATCCCGATGAGGTCGACCCCGATCTCATCAATGCCGGCAAGCAGACCATCACCCAGCTGCCGACCTCGAGCTTCTTTTCCTCGGCGGACAGCTTCGCCATGATCCGCGGCGGCCATATCGACATCGCCATTCTCGGCGCCATGGAAGTGGCGGCGAATGGCGATATCGCCAATTGGACGATCCCGGGCAAGATGGTGAAGGGCATGGGCGGCGCCATGGATCTGGTGGCCGGCGTCAAGCGCATCGTCGTCTTGATGGAACATGTCAGCAAGGATGGCGCGCCGAAGATCCTGCCTCGTTGCACGTTGCCGCTGACCGGCGCCGGCGTCGTCGATCTCATCATCACCGATCTCGCCGTCTTGGCCTGCGACAACGCGAAGGGTGGTCTGACCCTGGTCGAACTGGCGCCGGGCGTATCGCTGGACGAGGTCAAGGCCAAGACCGGCACCGCTTTCGCCGTGGAGCTTGCATCATGACGGCCGCCTTCATTTGCGAGGCCCTGCGCACACCGATCGGCCGTTTCGGCGGGGCGCTGGCGCAGGTCCGCGCCGACGATCTCGCCGCCACCCCCATCCGTGCGCTGATCGCCGCTCAAAGCGGGCTCGATCCGGCGGCGATCAACGATGTCTTCCTCGGCTGCGCCAACCAGGCCGGCGAGGACAACCGTAATGTCGCCCGCATGGCGGCACTCCTCGCGGGATTGCCGGAAACGGTCCCGGGCACCACGATCAACCGCCTCTGCGCCAGCGGCGCCGATGCCGTCGGCACGGCCGCTCGCGCCATCATGGCGGGAGAGATCGATCTGGCGATCGCCGGCGGCGTGGAAAGCATGACCCGGGCGCCCTTTGTCATGGCCAAGGCCGATCAACCCTGGTCGCGCGGCGCTGCATTGGAAGACACGACGATCGGCTGGCGCTTCGTCAATCCGCTGATGAGGCAGCGTTACGGTACCGATTCCATGCCGGAAACGGCGGAGAATGTCGCCGTCGAGCACGGCGTCAGCCGTGAAGATCAGGATGCCTTCGCCTATCGCAGCCAGCACCTTTGCGCGCGGGCGCAGAACAGCGGCTATTTTTCCGCGGAAATCATCCCCGTTACGATCGCGGGCCGCAAAGGCGATGTCACGATCGACCGCGACGAACATCCACGCGCGGATACGACCGCCGAAGCGCTGGCGAAATTGCGCCCGATCGTGCGCGCCGATGGCAGCATCACGGCCGGCAACGCTTCCGGCGTTAATGACGGCGCCGCGGCGATGTTCATCGCTTCCGAAGCTGCCGCAAAACGTCATGGCCTAACGCCGCGTGCGCGCGTCCTCGGTATGGCGACGGCGGGTGTCGCGCCGCGCGTCATGGGGATCGGCCCGGCTCCCGCCAGCAAGAAACTGCTGGAGCGGCTGGGTCTCACGATCGATGATTTCGACGTGATCGAGATCAACGAAGCCTTCGCCGCCCAGGTCATTGCTTCCTTGCGGATACTGGGCGTCGATGCCGCGGAGGACCGGGTCAACCCCAATGGCGGCGCCATCGCGCTCGGCCATCCGCTCGGCATGTCAGGGGCCAGGCTGGCGCTGACGGCGGTGCATGAGCTGGAGCGCCGCGGCGGGCGCCGTGCGCTGGTCACCATGTGCATCGGTGTCGGCCAGGGCCTGTCTTTGGCGCTGGAGCGGGTTTGAGCCGTCGGCCGAACTAGCCGGCCAGTTGCTGCAGGTTTTCCGCCACGGCGCGCAGCTGTGGCAGGGCGCGCGATTTCAGGTCCTTCACGGAAAGCCGCATGGCATTGGTGCCGAGATTGAGTGCTGCCACCACCCGGCCCGCGCGGTCGCGGACGGGTACGGCGATTGATCGCAGGCCGAGCTCCAGTTCCTGGTCGACCACGGCAAAGCCCTGGCTGGCGACCGCCATGATCGCCTGCTGCAGGGCCGCGCGCTCAGTGATGCTGTGCGGGGTTCGCTGTATCGGCGTCACGCGGCCCAGCGCCGCTTGCAGCCTATCCGGCGGCAGCGCCGCCAGCAGGACACGCCCCATCGAGGTGCAATAGGCCGGCAGCCGGCTGCCGACATGCAGCGACACCGCCATGATGCGCGTCGTCGAGGCGCGCGCCACATAGACGATCTCATCTCCATCGAGGACGCCGAGTGAACAGGATTCACCGAGCGAATCCCGCAAGTCTTCAAGCAATGGCTGTGCCATGATCGGCAGCGAGCGTGCGGAGAGATAGGCGCCTGCAAGCCGCAGCACATGCGGGCAGATCGAATAATGACGCTCATGTTCCTCGACATAGCCAAGCGCCGCCAAAGTATGCAGGCAGCGCGTCACCACCGCGCGTGCGAGGCCCGTCTCTTTCGCCAGCTGAGGCACGGTGACGCTGGGCGGCAGGTCTGCGAAAGCCTCGAGTACTTGCAGGCCGCGTGCCAGCGACTGCATGAAGTGAGGATCGCTCTTATCCCGGGACTGGTTTTGTTCTGTCATCGACAATCCCGCCTTTGGCATCCATCATCTGGTGCTCATCCGCCCAGCCGGGGCGATAAGTCAATCGAAGGGCGCATTGACTGCTGTTCCCGTTGATTACTAGCCTTAGCAGCCGAGAGACGGCAAGTCCCGGAATGGAAGGCGGCGGTCGCAACCTCTCTGGCATGGCCTTCAAGAGGAGACCGAATAGCTCGCGCGATCCACGATATGTCAGGACCTGATTCTCGGCGCTTGAGTTGGGGATAAAGCTAAGCTAAACCCTGGCTCCCGCATTCCAAGGAATCCCAAACTGGTTCGCCGTACCGCCATGACGATCGAGAGATCACGTGCCGCGAGGCGGTTTACCGGTCCGGCTGTGGCGCCCGGGGAAGCCTCAATGACTCGATCGGATTGTGAATGACCCGGCAATATTGCGGTTTGGATTTCGGCACCTCGAACTCGACCCTCGGCATCAGCCTCAATGGGCGGGAACTGCTTTGCCCGCTCGAGCAATCGGCCGTCACGCTCCCCAGCGCAGTGTTCTTCGACTATGAGGACCACATGGTCCGCTATGGCCGCGATGCCATCACCGCCTATATCGAGGGAGCCGAAGGCCGGTTGCTGCGCTCGCTGAAGAGCGTCCTCGGCAGCCAGTTGATCAACGAGACAACGCTGATCCAGCGCAAGCACGTATCCATGCGCAACATCATCGGCATGTTCGTCCGGCAGGTGAAGGCGACGGCGCAGCGCTATCTGGCGGGGCAGGGCGTCGATGGCGAGATCGACAGTGTGGTGCTCGGTCGCCCGGTGCGTTTCGTCGACGAGGATGACGAAGCCGACCGGCGGGCCGAGGCGGAACTGATCGAGATTGCCAAGGCCCAGGGCTTCCAGCATGTCGAGACTCAGCTGGAACCGATTGCCGCCGCGCTTGCCTACGAGCAATCGCTGGCGGGCGAGGAGCTGTCGCTGATCGTCGATCTTGGCGGCGGCACCTCCGACTTCGTCATCGCGCGTCTGTCGCCGGAACGGGCGCGGCAGCCGGATCGCGGCCGGGACATTCTCGGCCGCAGCGGCGTCCATGTCGGCGGTACCGATTTCGATCGCAGCTTCAGCATAGCCCAGGCAATGCCGTCGCTGGGGTACAAGGCGCTGATCGGCGAGAAGAAACTGCCGATGCCTTTGCATCTGTTCCATGATCTTGCCAGCTGGCACAAGATCCCGTTCCTTTATACGCCGCAGAATCTCTCTTATCTGCACTCGATTATGCGTTCGGTGGACCACCCGGAACTGATCCGCCGCCTGATCGATGTCCTTTCGCATCGCAAGGGGCATCACATTGCCGGCGAGGTTGAAGCCGCCAAGATTGTTCTGTCGGAGGAAACTGAAACGCATCTGCATCTGCGAACCGAGCCGATGGTGGATCTGATGGTGCGCCGCGCTGATCTGGAACGGGCCATCCATGGCGACACCTCTCGTATCCTGGCTGCGATCGACGCTTGCGCGAAATCGGCAGGTGTCGCATTGGCGCAGATCCAGTCGATCTTTCTGACCGGCGGCTCGACCGGGATTCCCGCGGTCCGTCAGCGGATCCTGGCACATGTGCCAAATGCCCGACCTGTGACAGGCGATATGTTCGGCAGCGTCGGCTTGGGTCTCACGATTGATGCCGCTCGTCGCTTTGGCGGGCGGTGATCGCCCATCAGAACGTCAAGCTTCGAGCATGAAAGAGCGGGCCCTAGCCGCCCAGGGAGGTGCCGCGTCAGGCCGGCTTTGCCGATTGTCCTTCGGCCATTTTCAGGGATAAGACCATGTCGGGTAGTTGCTAAGCAGGTTGGGGCATCCGAATTTTATGCTGCGTCAAATGACGGACCTGCGCGAGCGCGTTATTTTTGCATATGCGCATATCGCCGGGGGCGCTCACCAAATCGTGTGCCGGGTCGATTGAACCGGACGAGACGGGCTGTCGTTCGTTCTGCGGGTTCTTCTGGAGAGCGATATCGATGGCCAATCCGCCTGCAGCGGACGCACTGCCCATTACAGCGACGGCCATTCCGGCCCGTCTCGACCGTCTGCCCTGGGGTGTCTTCCACAGTCTGGTAGTGGTGGCGCTCGGCATCACCTGGATCCTTGATGGGCTTGAGGTGACGCTGGCAGGTGCGGTGGCCGGCGCCCTGAAGGAAAGCCCGCAGCTGCATTTCGATAACAGCAATGTCGGCCTCGCCAGCAGCGCCTATCTCGCCGGCGCGGTGTGCGGCGCGGTACTGTTCGGCTGGCTGACCGACCGGCTCGGACGGCGGAAGCTCTTCTTCATCACGCTCTTCGTCTATATCATTGCCACGTTGGCGACCGGCTTCGCCTGGAATCTGCCTAGCTTCGTGCTCTTCCGCTTTCTGACAGGGGCGGGGATCGGCGGCGAGTACACGGCGATCAATTCGACCATCCAGGAGCTCATCCCGGCGCGCTACCGCGGCTGGACGGATCTTGTCATCAATGGCAGCTTCTGGGTCGGCGCGGCGCTGGGCGGGGCGGGTTCCGTCTTCCTGCTCAATCCGGCCCTGTTCCCGGCGGATTTCGGCTGGCGGCTTTGTTTCCTCATTGGCGGCGTCCTCGGCGGCGTCATCCTGGTGATGCGTCTGTGGATACCCGAGAGCCCGCGCTGGCTGATCACTCACGGCCATGAAGCGGCGGCGGAAGATGTCATCGCCAGCATCGAGCGGCGCTTCCCGGCGCATCGCTTCGATCGCAATGAGAAGCTTGCCGAATTGCGCCTGCAGCCGCGCGCCCATACCGAGATGCGGCATGTCGTCGAGGTTCTGTTCAATCGCCACCGCCAGCGGGCGCTGGTAGGCTTGAGCCTGATGACGGCGCAGGCTTTCTTCTACAACGCCATCTTCTTCACCTATGCGCTGGTGCTCACCGACTTCTACCAGATACCGGCTGACGAGGTCGGCTGGTATATCCTGCCTTTCGCCGTGGGCAATTTCACCGGGCCGGTGCTGATCGGACGATTCTTCGACAGCTGGGGCCGCCGCCCGATGATCGCCCTTACCTATGGATTGTCCGGAATACTGCTACTGATCAGCGGCTATCTCTTCGAGCAGGGTGTCCTCACGGCGCTTACCCAGACGCTGTGCTGGATGGTCGTCTTCTTCTTCGCCTCGGCGGCCGCCAGCTCGGCCTATCTGACGGTCAGCGAGACCTTCCCCCTGGAGATGCGCGCACTGGCGATCGCCATCTTCTTTGCCATCGGCACCGGGCTCGGCGGCGTCGTTGCGCCGTCCTTTTTTGGCAGGCTTATTGATACCGGGTCGCGGCAGGATGTTTTCGTCGGCTATGTGGTCGGCGCCGTGCTGATGCTGGCGGCGGCCGTCATCCAGGCACTTTGGGGCGTGGCCGCGGAGCGCAAGCAACTCGAGCATGTTGCCCGCCCGCTGACGGCGGTCGACGACTGACCCCGACCAACCACCCCTCTCAGCCACCCGCCTCCAAGATGAACAAAACTTCATGAAGCGTCGATGGCGGCTTAATCGGCGCCTACCTATCTTTGTCAGGCCTGCAATGGATCGACCCGGTCTCTCCACCGATCGCATTGCCGGCAACCCGGCATAGAGCTGCTTTTTTGCTCACGGCCTCCACCTGCGATGCCGTCGATAGTCCGTACAAAGATGGACCGAGAAAAATGAACTATAAAACACTGATCCCGCTGGCTGTTCTTGGCGCTGCCGGCTTTGCCGGATGGCATTGGTGGGTCAATCAACCGGCCATGGCGACGCTGCCCCCGGCGCAGCCCGCGGCGATACCGGTCGATACCGCGTCAGCCAGCCGTCAGGATGTGCCGGTCTACCTGACGGGTCTTGGCACGGTTCAGGCCCTGAATACGGTAACGGTCACGGCCCGCGTCGACGGCCAGGTGCAGAAGATCGGCTTCACCGAAGGCGAGGACGTCAAGGCCGGCGACCTCCTGGCGCAGATCGATCCGCGGCCTTTCCAGGCAGCGCTCGATCAGGCGGTCGCCAAGAAGGCGCAGGACATGGCCCAGCTGGCCAATGCCAAGCTTGACCTGCAGCGCTTCCTCGCCCTGTCGAAGAAGGATTTCGCCAGCCAGCAGCAGCTCGATACCGAGCGCGCCCAGGTTGATCAATTGCAGGCCCAGGTGCAGGGAGACCAGGGAGCAATCGACAATGCCCGTACACAGCTCGATTACACCAGCATCAAGGCGCCGCTCGACGGCCGCACCGGCTTTCGGCTGATCGACCAGGGCAATAATGTCCACGCGGCCGATACCGCCGGCATCGTGGTCATCACGCAGTTGCATCCGATCTCGGTCGTCTTCACCTTGCCGGAGGAAAATTTGCAGGCGGTGATGAAGGCCATGTCGGCGGGCACGGTCAGCGCCACCGCCTTTTCCAGCAACGGCAAGACGGTGCTCGCCCAGGGCAAGGTCGTCCTGGTCGACAACCAGATCGATCAGGCCACCGGCACGGCCCGCTTCAAGGCGCAATTCGCCAACAACGACAATGCGCTCTGGCCTGGCGAATTCGTCAATATCAAGGTTCTGCAAGAGACCCAGCGCAATGTGCTGACGGTGCCCTCGACCGCCGTCCAGCGCGGCCCCGACGGTCTTTTCACCTATGTCGTCAAGCCGGACAGCACGGTCACGACGCAGCCGTTGCAGGTCAGCTACGATACCGGCCAGATCGCCGTGGTGACGGACGGCCTTCAACCAGGTGACCAGGTCGTCACCGGCGGGCAGTATCGCCTGCAGGTAGGCGTCCTGGTGAAAGCCAACAAGCCGGGTGCTCAAGCCTCCGTTGCCGACAAGGCGGCGCAGAATAAGGCTGCCGCCGGCCAGACCACCCTGGCAACCCGGTGAAGGGCTGATGCGATGAATATCTCGACACCTTTCATCACGCGCCCGATCGCGACCTCGCTGCTCATGCTGGGCGTCATCCTGGTCGGCGCCGTTACCTATCCCTTGCTGCCGGTTGCGCCTCTGCCGCAGATCGACTTCCCGACCATTTCGGTTTCCGCCAATCTGCCGGGAGCCAGCCCCGAGACCATGGCTTCGACCGTGGCAACGCCGCTGGAACAGCAGTTCTCCGACATTCCCGGCGTGTCGCAGATGACGTCGACCAGCCAGTTGGGCAACACCCAGGTGACGGTGCAGTTCGATCTCGATCGCGACATCGACGCCGCCGCCCAGGATATTCAATCGGCCATCGATGCGGCTGCCGGACAGTTGCCGAAAGATCTGCCCAGCCCGCCCTCCTATCGCAAGGTCAATCCGGCGGACTCGCCGATCGTCGTCTATGCCATTCATTCCGACGTCCTGCCGTTGACCACGGTCGATGACTATGCGGAGACGCAAATTGCCCAGCAGCTGTCGCAGATTCCCGGCATTTCCCAGGTGGTCATCGGTGGACAGCAGAAGCCGGCGGTGCGTGTTCAGATCGATCCCGCCAAGCTGGCGTCTCTCGGCCTGCAGATGGAAGACGTGGCAAGCATGATTTCCACCGTGACGGTCGATGCCGCCAAGGGATCGATCGACGGCGCCACCCATAATTTCACCATTTACGACAATGACCAGCTGACGGCGGCGAAGCCCTGGAATGACGTCATCGTCGCCTATAAAAACGGCGCGCCGATCCGCATTCGCGATATCGGCACTGCCGTCGACGGTCCGGAGAACACCAAGCTCGCCGCCTGGGAAAACGGCCGGCGCAGCGTCCTGCTCATCATTTATAAGCAGCCGGGTGCGAATGTCATCGATGCGGTGTCGAACATCGAAGCGAAGATGCCGCATATCCTGCTGTCGGTTCCGCCCTCCCTCAAGGTCGACAAGATGATCGACCGGACGCAGACGATCCGTGCCTCGGTCCATGATGTGAATTTTACGTTGATCCTGACCATCGCGCTGGTGGTCATGGTGATCTTCCTCTTCCTGCGCAATTTCTGGGCGACGATCATTCCCGGTATCACCGTGCCTCTGGCGCTGATCGGTACCTGCGGCTTGATGTATGTGGTCGGCTACAGCCTCGATAACCTCTCGCTGATGGCGCTGACCATCGCCGTCGGCTTTGTCGTCGACGACGCGATCGTCATGCTGGAAAACATCTACCGGCATGTGGAAGACGGGATGACGCCCTATGAGGCCGCCCTCAAGGGAGCGGGCGAGATCGGCTTCACCATCATCTCCATCAGCGTCTCGCTGGTCGCCGTCTTCATCCCGCTGCTGCTGATGGGCGGCATCATCGGCCGCCTGTTCCGCGAGTTCGCCGTGACCGTCACCATGACGATCGCCGTTTCCGCCGTCGTCTCCCTGACCCTGACGCCGATGATGTGCTCGCTCTTCCTGCGCGATGAAAAGCACCGCACGCATGGCAAGCTCTATATGATCGTCGAGGGCTTCTTTGACGGCTTGCTGGCGCTCTATACGCGCGGCCTCGATCTGGTCATGCGCTATCGCCTCATCACCTTGGGCGTCTTCTTCCTGACCCTCGGTATTACCGGCTATCTTTATACCCAGGTGCCGAAGGGCTTCTTCCCGCAGCAGGATACCGGCCTCATCACCGGCTTTTCCGAGGCCGCGCAGGATGTGTCCTTTGCGGAAATGTCGCGCCTACAGCAGTCCCTGACGGATGTCGTGGCCAAGGACCCCGATATCGCCGCTTGGGGCTCGGTGATCGGCGGCGCGCGCGCCGAAAATACCGGGCTGGTCCTGTTGAGCCTCAAGCCCCGCGACCAGCGGACGGCCTCCGCCGACCAGATCATCGCCCGCTTGCGCCCGCAGCTGGCGAAGGTCCAGGGCATCGCCCTCTTCATGCAGGCGGCTCAGGATCTCAATGTCGGTGGACGGCTGTCGCGAACCCAGTACCAATACACGCTGCAGGATGCGGATATCGACGAACTCAATACCTGGGCGCCCCGCGTCGTCGCTAAAATGAAGACGCTGCCGCAGCTGCGTGACATCGCCACCGACCAGCAGACCAGCGGCGGCACCCTGTCGCTCAGCATCGACCGCGATCAGGCATCGCGCTTCGGCATCCAGCCACAGGTCATCGATGAGACACTCGATGACGCTTTCGGCCAGCGCCAGGTGACGCAGTATTTCACCCAGCGCAGCACCTATCATGTGATCCTCGAAGTCGATCCCAAGGTGCAGGGCGATGCCGATACGTTGAACCGCATCTATGTCAAATCGCCGCTGACCGGCCAGGAGGTTCCGCTCTCTACCTTTGCCAAGTTCGACACCAACAAGGTCAGCTATCTCTCGATCAACCACCAAGGACAGTTCCCGGCGATCACTTTGTCGTTCAATCTGGCGCCCGGTGTCGCCTTGGGCGATGCAGTCAATGTCATCAACCAGGCGACGGCGGAAATCGGCCTGCCGGCGGCAATTCAGGGTACCTTCCAGGGCAATGCCCAGGCCTTCCAGGATTCGTTGAAGAGCACGCCGCTTCTGATTCTGGCGGCGATCGTCACCGTCTACATCATTCTCGGCATTCTCTATGAAAGCTACATCTATCCGCTGACCATTCTGTCGACGTTGCCCTCGGCCGGCATGGGCGCGCTGCTGATCCTGATGATCTCGCATATCGATCTGTCGGTAATCGCGTTGGTCGGTATCATCCTGCTGATCGGCATCGTGAAGAAAAACGGCATCATGATGGTCGACTTCGCCATTCAGGCAGAGCGCAATCATGGGATGACGCCGGAGCAGTCGATCCGCCAGGCCTGCATCCTGAGGTTCCGGCCGATCATGATGACCACCATGGCCGCCCTACTGGGCGCGTTGCCGCTGATGCTTGAGCACGGCACCGGGTCGGAATTGCGCCAGCCGCTCGGCTATACCATGGTCGGTGGGCTGGTGGTGAGCCAGGCACTGACCCTCTTCACCACCCCCGTGGTCTATCTGTATCTTGACCGGGTCAACCACTGGTTGACCCGCAAGCGGCATGTGAAAGCAGAAGCCGCGAAACCCGCACTCGTTGCGGGAGAATGAGTGCCGAAAGTTTGCTATGATGGGGAGGCACGGCTGTCCAGTCCCGCTCTTGGGGGCTGGCTGAGCCGTAATAGGTAGAACATGAAGATTCTGTTGGTAGAGGACAACGAGCGCGTCATCCGCTTTCTGAAGAAAGGCTTGGCCGAATCCGGCCATACGGTTGACCATGCTGATAATGGCCGCAGCGGCATGTTCCTGGCCGCCAGCGAGCGGTATGACGTCATCATCATGGATCGTCTCCTGCCGGGGGGCATCGATGGGCTCAGCATCATCGAGGCGCTGCGCATGGGCGGCAATACGACGCCGATCCTCATCCTGTCGGCCCTGTCGGACGTCGATGAGCGCATTCGCGGCCTCAAGAGCGGCGGCGACGATTATCTCACCAAGCCCTTTGCCTTCGGCGAATTGCTGGCGCGGCTCGACGTCTTGGCCAAGCGCGGCCAAAGCACCAGCGTGGAAACGCTGCTGATGGTCGACGGTCTGCGCATGGATCTGCTGTCGCGCAAGGTGACGCGCGAGGGGCGGCCGATAACGCTGCAGCCCCGAGAATTCAAGCTGCTGGAATATCTGATGCGTCACAAGGACCAGGTGGTCACGCGCACCATGCTGCTGGAGAATGTCTGGGACTATCATTTCGACCCACAGAGCAATATCGTTGACGTGCATGTCAGCAAGCTGCGCCAGAAGATCGATGCCGGCTTTGCCCGCTCGCTGCTGCGCACCATCCGAAGCGCCGGATACATGATCTCCGCCGATGCTTAGATTGGCGCGTTCCTCGGCTGCCGCCCTGGCGGCCGGCTATGTCGTGCTCAGCATCATCACGCTCATCCTGTTTGCGGCGCCGCTCTGGTACGGCTGGCGACAGACCATGGATGCCGGTCGCGCAGAAATCCTGCAGGAGGATTCGCAGCATATGGCCGAGCTCTATCGGAGCGAAGGCGTCGCGAAGCTTGTCGCCTGGATAGACGCCCGCATCAATATGCAGTTCATGAGCGGCCGGATCATCATGCTGACCGATGCCGCAAGGAAGCCGCTTGCCGGGAATCTGCCGCTCTGGCCGCCAGAGGTTCCGGATACGGCCGGTCGCTATAACGTCGACATGCAGCTCAATGGCGCCCAGGCGCGCACGTTTTTCGTCCATACAATCCTGCCCGGGGGTTACCACCTGCTGGTCGGCAGGGACATCTCCCGTTTGGTGCCGCTGGAAATCCGCTTTTGGTACGGTCTGGCGATGGCGATCGGCGCCCTCGTCGTCGTCGGGGCCATCGGCGCGCTGCTGATCCGGCGGGTGATGCTGTCGCCGATCCAGAGCATCAGCCAGGCAAGTGCTGCTCTTGTCGCCGGCGATCTTAAGCGCCGCCTGCCGGTGCCCGGCGCCACAGCGGAACTGGATGCCCTGTCGCACACCATCAACAGCCTGCTGGACCAGATCGAGAAGCTGGTGCACGGCATCCGCAACGTGTCGAATTCGATCGCCCATGATCTGCGGACGCCGCTCACCGAACTGCGTTCGCGATTGGAGGAGGTCTCGTTGACCAAGCCGCCGATCGACGAGACCTTCGGGGAAATCGAGGGTGCGGTCGCCGATGTCGATCGGGTCATCCGGGTCTTCGATGCTTTGTTACGTCTTGCGGAAATCGATACGGGGGCGCGTCGCGCCGGCTTCGTCGCGGTTGATCTCGCCGAACTGGCGAGCGAAGCCGTCGATTTCTACCTGCCGGCGGCGGAGCTGCGCAATATATCCCTCGTCCTGGCTCAGTGCGATGCCGTAACGATCCGCGGCGATACGCTGCTCCTGGCCCAGGCAATCGGCAATCTGATCGACAACGCGCTCAAATTCGCCCCGAACAATGGTCATATAGCGGTTTCCGCGATAAAGGGCGGCGACGGCGTCATCGGCATATCGGTGGCGGATAATGGACCCGGCATTCCGGATCACGAGAAACAGAAAGTCACTCAGCGATTTTATCGCGGAGATGTGAGCCGCGGCACGCCGGGCACGGGGCTCGGGCTCAGTCTGGTGGAGGCTGTCGCGATGCTGCACGGCGGGCGGCTTCATCTCGGCGATAATTCGCCGGGCTTGCGCGCGACAATGATTCTCCGAAGCGAGGAATAAATCGGCTTATCACGGAGTCTAAGCCACTCCGTCAGTCGCAATCTAAATTTGTCACAGCATCCTTACTTCTTTATCACAGCCCGACTCGTGCGCCTGTTGCGATACTCCGACACCAAGCGAGTGCATCATCGCTATTGCCGAGGTATTGGCCGTATGGGCGACCGGGCGCGATAGTGGAAGCACAGACGGCTGAAATCGACGGGCTTCACGCATGGAGCCGATGTCAGGCATCGCACAGGCAACCTTGCTTTGCTGCTTTGTTCAAGCCGTCGCAACTTCGGGTCGTTGACGGTGACGTCTTCCGGTTGCGGCGGGGCTCGGCGCACGTTATGTATGCCGGCCTGTGACGATGGCAATGTTATCGGGGAGAGGTTAATCCCTCCTTCGTCGAATAATAGCAGGAAATTTGTGAGGGATAACCCGGATCTTCGTCCAATCCGGGATGATCTCCAGGCAACCAGTTGATGTGACCGGGGTCACAAGAAGGGGAGCCGCATGTTGACCGGTTGAATGACCGACCGCATTTCAAAAGTAGGGACCAGTGAAACGGGGAGACATATGCTTCGTCACACAGCTACGAGCCTCTCAGCCGAACATTTTCGGCAAAAATTATATCGCAGCCAAAATGATTGTCCTGCAATTGATAGCAATGAGCAAGACATGACTGACGAAACCAATACGCACACACGGATCCTCGTCGTTGACGATGATCTTTCTTTGCAACGCATGGTGGTCAACTATCTCGAAGAACATAATATGCATGCGACGTCCGTCAGCGGGCAGGAGGAGATGACGCGGCATTTTGCCACCGGTGAACCGAGCCTCGTGCTGCTCGATCTGCGGCTGGGGCAGGAGGACGGCCTCGACCTGCTCCGCGAAATCCGCTCGCATTCCGACGTCCCGGTCATCATCACAACCGGCCATCGGCGCGACGAGATCGATCGCGTCGTCGGATTGGAGCTCGGCGCCGACGACTACCTCACCAAGCCTTTCGGATTGCGCGAGCTCCTGGCCCGTATCCGAGCGGTCTTGCGACGCCGGGAGCTCGGTCGCGCAACACCCCAGCGCGATCCGGCGCGTGGACGCCTGCGTTTCGGCGGCTGGCAATTGGATCGTCTCACACGACGACTGACCAACCCGGAGGGAACACCGGTACCTTTGACAAAAGGCGAGTACTCACTGTTGACCGCCTTTCTCGATGCACCACAACGGCCGCTCAGCCGCGAATATCTGCTGCAGGCGACACGCGTTCACGAGGACATCTTCGATCGCAGCATCGACGTGCAGATCCTTCGGCTGCGACGCAAACTTGAAATCGATCCCAACGCACCCCGTATCATTCAGACAGAACGCGGTGTCGGCTATGTCTTTACCCTGACTGTTCAAGCCTTATAGGGGGCGTCTCGATATACGCGGCCGGAATTTTTCCGTCACATAAGCTTAACAAATCTCTTTATTGGCTCGCCTCGACATTTCTCCTTCCTCTCCTCCATTGCCTATGCGCTCGCTAGCCAGCGGCCCCGGCATGCGCAACGGTACCTGACGCCTGCCAGCTTCAGGTCCGGTTTCATGGATAGTGCCGCGGGGCACTGCTGCCGTCGTTATGATGGAAGTCGGGCTGGCGGCGGAATTAGGCGGGTAGCTCATTACAACGGTAGCCTCTTTTCTCGATCAGGAGACGATCTGGTAACATAAGAATCCCACGTTATGTCCGTCAGAAAGCGCAACGGAGATAACGATGCAGAAGCAATCCGCGGTCAATTCTGTCGCCGAGGAAGTCGACATCAGACGGACTTATCGCAGAAGCGAATGGACGATCAGCTACCGGTTTCCCGTGCAGCGTTCACTTCCGGTAGATCAGTTTTCCGGCTGTGGCGGCGATCCCCGCCAAGCCCCGAGCGGGGTGGCGGCAAAGCCGGCATGGCTGTCGCGTTTCTTTTCCCGCATGGCGGAGCAAATGATCAACGACTTCGCCTCAGCTGCCGCGGCAATGCATCCTGAAGCCCTCCTGCTGATGGGCGGCGAAGCCGGGTATGATGAAGTCGCGAGAATCCGGCGGGACGACCGAGCCCCCTTGTATCGGCACAGCGAGCCTCGTGTCGAGCCAGGCAGCCGCTATCCGCAAGTGATGCGGGCACATCCCCAATCACCAGCGGCCTCGGCACCAGACAGAAGGAATCCAGGCAGGCGGAATCCTGTGCCGGTTGACGCCCAGGTGCTCGGCTGGGGTGGGTGGATCATGTCGCAGGCATCGGCGCTGCAGGCAAGGATCCAGAATGCACGGGAAGCGCGGCATGGCTTGGCCGCTCTGCGCTCTCTGGATGATCGGATGCTGAAGGATATCGGCGTGGCCCGCCACGAGATCGAGCGCCTCGCACGACATGGAAGGTAGAAGGACAGAACCGAAGGGCCATATTTGGCAAAGGCGGCGTCCGGCCGGTCGGCCGGACGCCCATTCGTGTTACTCCCCCGGTTAGTGCCCTGGGACGAACGGACGCAACCCGGGATGCCGGCCGGGGCGCCGACGTATGTATGCAGGGCGCACGGGCTTCATGGCGAAAACCGCAAGACGGATTAAAGCTCCGGCTGCGGCAAGTCGGGCCTGCCCTGCAGAATACGTGGCGATTGGCGCGGACGCGGTACGGTCCAGATAGGGACTGGACGCCTCGTAGGCGCATACATATTTTTGATACTTGCGCAGCTCTAAAAGTCAGCCATGCACCGCCCTGCTCGAAAATCATCGGCCTATATGCATCGTCTGCGCTGGCTTGCCCCAAGCCGGCACCTGCGATGGGTATTGACGTGCCTCGTCCTGTTGCTGCCGGTCCTCGTGAGCGACGCGCTGACCCACGCCGCCGATTCTACATTCTCGATCCCGCAATCCTTCGCGACGACGGAGCCCATCACACCGATCCCTCCGGCGCCGGAGATAGACCCCCTCAAATTGGCCCTCGGCGAGCGGCTTTTCACCGATACGCGCCTGTCGCGCGGCGGGACCTTTTCTTGCGCTACCTGCCATGATGTCCGCACCAACGGGGCGGATAGCGAAGTGCATGACAGGGATGCCGACGGATTGGAAATCCCGCTGAATACGACGACGGTCTTCAATGCCGCGCTCAACTTCCGCCTGAACTGGGAAGGAAATGTCCGCACATTGGAGGCGCAGGCCGCGGCGGCGTTCGAGAATCCGGGTTTCATGGGGACGAGTATCGAAGAGGTTCTCGGCAAGCTGCGATCTGATGCCGAAATGAATGACCTCTTCAACCATATCTACGGCCATGGTCCGGACCGCGACAGCCTGCTCGACGCCATCGCCAGCTACGAGCGGTCCCTGCTGACACCGGGCAGCCGCTTCGACCTGTGGCTCCGCGGCGACGCGACCGCTCTCTCTGTGGATGAGCAGAACGGATACAAGCTCTTCAAGTCGCTCGGTTGTATCTCCTGTCATCAGGGCGTGAATATCGGCGGCAACCTTTTCCAGCGCCACGGTATCTTTCGCCCCCTCGCTGCCGCCAAGCCGGAGATCTTGCGCGTCCCCAGTTTGCGTAACGTAGCGACGACGCCGCCTTATTTCCACGACGGCAGCGCGCCCACTCTCAACAGTGCGGTGCGTCGCATGGCGACGGCTCAGCTCAACCGCACGCTGACCGACCAGCAGGCCGATCTGATCGTTGCCTTCCTCCGAAGCCTGACCGGGACGTATCGCGGTGTGCCCGTGATTGCGGCGACGCGATGAGGATAATGCCGACTGTCATGGCCATCCCGTTGCTGCTGCTCATGCTGACCTGGCTGACAATCAAGGGCATGAACGAGAACTCGCAGCAATTCGAACAGTCGATCTCAGTGCTCGATAACTTTCAGATGACTGAAAGCGCTCTGCATCGTGACATTCTGGCTGCGCGGGCCGGCGTGTTGCGGAACTATGATCCCCTGGTGCAGGAAGTCGGAACGCTCAGGGATGCGTTGGGGCAGTTGCAGGATATGGCCTCGGACGATTCCAAGGAGCAGCTGGAAGTCGATCGGCTATCCGGCTTGGTCGACCGACAGGAGGAGCTGACGGAGCAATTCAAAACCAACAATGCATTACTGCAGAATTCGCTCGCGTATTTTTCGCTCTTCAGCGCCCATCTCGGCACCTCGGGCGACGACAATGTCATAGTGCCTGCGGTTACGGCACTGGCTGCGGCAATGCTGGATTTTACCTTGAACACGTCTCCATCGGTCGGACAGGAGGTCGAGGATAGGCTCGACGATCTTGCGCGCCAGCCTGTGCCGGCGGGCGACGCCGATTCCGTCGAAACGTTGCTAGCACATGGTCGACTGCTTCATGAACTTCTACCGGCGACGGATGATCTTGTGAAAGCTCTCTTCAGTATTCCTACCAAGCAGGCCAAAGAACGTGTCCGAACTCTGATCGTCGCCCATCACGACGAGGCGCGGCGGGTCGCCCGTCGCTATCGGCTTTTGCTGTATGCCACATCGCTGCTATTGCTGACCACCCTCATCCACCTCGGATTAAGGTTGAGGGCCAGGGCCCAGGCCTTGCGCCGCCGCGCCGGGCTGGAGCATGTGATCGCCGCCATATCCACGGGCTTCATCAACTGCCGGCCACATGAAATTGACGCTTATGTCGATGCTGCGCTCGATCAGTTGGCCGAACATATTGCCGCGGACCGGGCCTATTACGTGATCTCGGGAAAAGCACCGCGCGTCTATCTCTGGTGCCGGGAAGGTGCTCCGTTTCCATCTGACTGGCCGGAAAATGCGCTGCCGGCCGCGACGCGGCTCGATGCCGGGGCCGAGGGGATCATCTACATTCCGTCGATTGCCGGCCTGCCGTCGGAAGCCGATCGCGAGCTGTTGAACGCCGCCGGCGTGTCGAGCTGGATCTGTGCTCCGCGATCGGAAGAGGGCGGCACTCATAGCCTGCTCGGCTTCGATTTTCTCGGGCAGCACGGCATCAGGCAGGCCGACGAGCTTGGATTGCTGCGCATGGCGCTCGATGCCATCTCCAACGCCATCGAGCGCACATCGCTGGAGCAGGAGCGCGCGCGGCTTGAAACGCGCCTGCAGCAGGCGCGGCGGATGGAGACGGTGGGGACCTTTGCGTCCGGGATCGCGCATAATTTCAATAACATTGTCGCGGCGATCCTCGGTTATACGGAGATTGCCGAGGCGCAGGTGGCGGCGAGTGGCCAGGCGGTCGGCAGCCTCGAAGAGATACGCAAGGCAGGCGAACGCGCGCGCGATCTGGTCGATCAGATTCTTGCCTTCGGTCGCCATCGCGAGGGTCATCGCCGTCCGGTCGATATCGGTTCGCTCATCGCCGAAGTCGCCTCCCTGTTGCAGGCATCGCTTCCATCCGCGGTGGAACTGGTCATCGGCAGGCTGCCGGAGGCCGCCAATATCCTGGGCGAACCGGCCCAGTTGCAGCAGGTGATCCTCAATCTCTGCAACAACGCGGCACAAGCGATGGACGGGGTGGGGCGCATCGAGATCGATGCGCAGATCCACGACATACCCTGGGCGCAACCCCTCACTCATGGGGAACTTACCCAGGGACGTTATGTCAGCATCGGCGTAAGCGATACCGGACGCGGCATGCCGGAGACGGTGTTGGAGCGTCTGTTCGAACCGTTTTTCACCACTCGTCCGACCGGCAATGGGCTGGGATTGGCGACGGCACGGGAAATCGTCCGCCAGCACGGCGGAGCGATGAATGTCCGCAGTTCGCCCGGCGCAGGCAGCCGCTTTGAGGCGTGGCTGCCCTGTATCGGAGGGACAGAGGTGGTGCCGAAAGTCAGCATGCCGGCGCTTCCTTTCGGGCGTGGCGAAACCCTGCTGGTGGTTGGTGACGATCGCAACCGCCTGCTGGCGGACGAGGAGGTGTTGGCGGCCCTCGGCTACGAGCCGATGGGTTTCACTAATATTGCCGATGCCGTGGCGGCCTATAGAGCGATGCCCGGCCGGTTCGACTGCCTCGTGCTGGGGCATTTTACGTCGAGCGGATTGGCGCTCGACCTAGCCGCCAAGCTGCACGAAATTACGCCAGCATTGCCGATTCTGCTGACTACCACGTCGATTCAGGAGATCGAGGCGACGCTGCTGATCGGGGCAGGGATTTCCGAAGTCGTCCGGCGACCGTTGATCTCCACGGAACTGGCAGCCGCACTTAAACGCTGTCTTCGAAGCGTCACGGATATGCCGCGGACCATACCGTCCTAGTTATCGCCATCGGCAGCGCTTGCCCGCGGCATGAAGGTCCAGCGCTCGCCTGCTGCGCAATCTCCTGCATTACAGCGGTAACGTTTTTCTTCGGCCCTGAAATTTCGGCGTAACCCGCTATCTCCAGCTTATCAACCTGACGCTTCAGCGGACAGAGAATGGTCCGGCATCGGGGGCAATCAGCATGACTCGCCTGGGGGAGGTCCCGCCAAGGACCCCATCAGCAAGTCAAGTGCAAGCTGACCGTCAAGGGAGTGGGAGACGACATCATGTGGGATATGGTTTCAACAGCCGGAATGGACGCTGCGCGGCAACTCCGCGATCAGATGCAGGGTGCTGTTCTTTCTCCGGCCGATAGCGGCTATGGCGCAGCGCTGCAGATCTGGAATGGGGCAATCGAGCATCGGCCGGCATTGTTTGCGCGTTGCGAGACGCCACGCGATGTGCAGCTGGCGGTTCAAGCAGCCCGCCGATATGGCGTGGCGCTTTCAGTTCGCGGCGGCGGGCATGACTGGGCCGGGCGCGCATTACGGCCTGACGGGCTCGTGATTGATCTTTCGCCGATGCGCAGCATAGAGATCGATGCAAAGGCGAAAGTCGCCAGGGTTGAGGGTGGCGTGCTCGCCGCCGACCTGATCGAGGCCGCTGCTCCACACGGCCTTGTCGCGGTCACCGGCGCGGTCGGTACTGTCGGCCTCGCCGGTCTCACGCTGGGCGGTGGCTATGGGCCGCTCTGCGCCAAGTACGGATTGGCGCTCGATCATCTGGTTGCGGCGGAGGTTGTGCTCGCCGATGGAAGGATGGTCGAAGCAGATGCGACCAGGAACACCGACCTCTTCTGGGCGCTGCGCGGCGGCGGCGGGAATTTTGGTGTCGTGACGGCGATGTATTTGCGTTTGCATGCGTTGCGCGAGGTTGTCGCCGGCTTGATCCTGTTTCCTTGGTTCGAGGCGGAAACGGTGCTGCGCGGCTATGCCGAGGCGGCGGGCTGGGCGCCGGACGAGCTTTCCGTGATCAGTGGCGTGGTTTCCGACACGTCGGGCAACCCGCTGCTCTTTCTCGCCCCGTGTTGGAGCGGCGAGGCGCGGCGCGGCGAGCAGATCATGGCAGGCCTGTGCCGTCTGGGAACACCGCTGGCGGCCGATATCGGGCCGCGTAGCTATGCCTCCCTCCTCGGCATGTTCGATGGCCAAGTCGTTCCCGGTCGTCACTACACGGTGCAATCACGCTGGCTTCCGGGCCTGACGCCGCCGGTCATCTCTTCGATCGTCGCGGCTGGCAGCACCAGGACGTCACCCTACACGACCATCATCCTGCAGCACTTCCATGGCGCCGCCGCCCGTGTTCCCCTCGGCAACACGGCCTTCGGCTTGCGACAGGAGCACTTCCTGTGCGACGTCATCGCCGGCTGGGAGCCGGCCGGAGGCGATAATGGCAGCGCGCATCGCGGCTGGGCGCGAACCATCTCGCAGAGCCTCGCTGCGGCGGCATTGCCCGGCGGCTATCCAAGCCAGCTTGGCCCGGATCACCACGAGCAGATCGCGCGTGCCTATGGCAGCAATCTTGTCCGCCTGCTGGATATCAAGCGCCGTCTGGATCCGGACGGCGTGTTTTGCGCCACGCCTTTGCCGCGCCAGACGGCCGAGAATATGCCGTTGCCGGCCTGGGCGCCCGCCCGCACCACGCGCAGTCCCCGCAGCGCCGTACCGGAGCACGGCCGCTAGCCGGCACTTGACCAACCCGAAACCCAATCTCGTTCGGAGACGGAAATGGTGGCGACGCCCCTGGCCGCATTAATCGATCGCGCGCAGTCGCATCCCGAAGCGGTTGCCTTCGTCCAGCGCGAAGAAGCCTGGACCTATGATCGCCTGGCGGCGGAGAGCGCCCGCCTGGCGCGCGGCCTGCTGCTGCGGGGCATCAGGAAAGGCGATCGTATTGTCCTGCATATGGCCAATATGCCGGAACTGGTTCTCGCCTATTACGCTTGCTTTCGCATCGGTGCGATCGCCGTGCCCTTGGACATCGGGCTGAGATCGGCCGAACTTGCACCGCTGCTGCAGCACCTCAGGCCTGCGCTCTATATCGGCCAGCTGGAATTTTATGGCCGGGTCGCCGATGTCGATTCTGCAGTTCTTCCCGCTGACGGTCGGTTTGTTGTCGGCGGACCCATTCATCCGGTTGCCGATCGCAAGGCGCAACGCTGGACCGTCTTGTTCGGCGATGCAGGCTGCGATCCGATCTCGATCGAGCCGGATGGGTTGGCGCCTGCCGTTCTTCTCGCCACTGCCGGCAACGCGGGGGAAGCCAAATTCGTCATCCATACGCAAGAGAGCCTCGGGGCTGCCGCAGCCAGTTTTGGCGACCTGGGCTTTGCTGCCGGCCGGATCGGCCTCGAAGCCTTGCCGATGGTTCATGCCAGCGGCCTTTTTTCTTTCCTGGCCGCCGTCCATTTTGGCATGCCACTCGTTCTCTTCGAGCGTTTCGAGGCCGGGCCGGTGCTTGACGCGATTGAACACTATCATTGCGGCGTGATCGCCTTGCTGCCGTTCAACATAGCGCCGGCGGAGGTTGAACGTGCCCTGGCGGTCCATCCGGCGGTGCAGGATGCTACCGTCGTCAGTTTGCCCGATAGTTTCCTTGACCAGGGTATACGCGGCTTCGTCAAGTTGAGGTCCGAGGCCGACGGCCCCGGTGCGGCGGCCATCCGCACCGGTCGGCGGTCACAGCCATCGTATTCATCATTCATATAGAGAAGCTCGCGCGGCGGCGCGGCGCTCGGGTGCCACGCACACCTGCCGGCATAAACGCCATCTGCTTTGTTTATTTTGTCGCCGCGAAATTTACGGCGCATTTGATTTTAATTTCGCCCGCGGGTTCACCGCCCTCCATGTCCATTTTGCAAGTCCGGCATGTGGAGACTTCCTACCTTCCTATGGAAGAGATTTAAGATCGCTAATAACTTGTTCACGCTTTAAAACCTAGAATGCCACTACATTCACACCATAGTGTAGAAGTAGCGGAAAAGATGGAAGACCTGACGCAAGCCCCGAGCAGTGCAGTTCTCGACCTTCCGGTTTCTGTCACCATGCGTTCCGCATCCGATTTTCGCGCTGAAATGCTGGGTCATTTGCGGCCGGGGCGATCTCTCCTGATCAAATGTGATGCGCTGGCTGAGGCCGATCTCAGCCTGCTTCAGATGCTCGTCGCCATGCGCAAGAGCGCCGCGCAACTCGGCATGACTGTCTCGCTCGATCGGCCTGCAAGCGGTGTCTTTCTCCAGCTCCTGGTGCGCAGCGGCTTCCTCTCCGGCACGGCCGACGACCCCGATAACGACGATCTCTTCTGGATCCAAGGAACCAATCATCATGAGTAAGACCATTCTCAGTGTCGACGATTCCGCCAGCGTGCGGCAGATGGTCAAACTGACCCTGACCGGCGCCGGCTATCAGGTGATCCAGGCGAATGATGGTTCAGAGGGTCTTGCCAAGGCACGCGCCTCGCAGGTCGATATGGTGATGACCGATCTCAATATGCCGGTGATGAACGGGCTCGCTTTGATCAAGGAGTTGCGCCAGCTGCCGGCCTATAAGGGCGTGCCGATCCTCTTCCTGACGACCGAATCCGATGCCCAGCTCAAGGCCGAGGCCAAGGCCGCGGGCGCCACCGGTTGGATCACCAAGCCCTTTCAGCAAGAGCAATTGATCGCGGTGGTCAAGAAAGTGCTGGGCGCATGAGCGGGCAGGATCCTTCTGATTTATTCCGTCAGGAAGCCCAGGAACTGCTGGAGCAGCTTGAGCAGGCTTTGCTCGATCTCTCGGACCGCCAGCAGGATCAGGACCTGATCGACAGCACCTTTCGCGCGCTGCACACGATCAAGGGCTCGGGCTCCATGTTCGGGTTCGAAGCCGTTGCCGCCTTCACGCATTACGTCGAAACGGCTTTCGATCTCGTGCGCAAGGGCACGGTGCCGCTGACTCCGGAAATGGTTACTGTCGCCCTCGCCGCCAAAGACCACATCCGCAACCTGATCGAGAATCCCGGCAATGCCGCCGAGGCCCAGGGCGGCGACTTGCTGAGCCGGCTCGAGCGCGCCGTCGACGCAGCATCAAACGGATCGGCGGGCCGCGAAAGCCACGAATCGGCGCCTGCCGCTGCTGCCGCATCGCCGTTGCCTGCCATCGAAAAGCAGACGACCGACGCCGCGACGACCGCTTGGCGCATCCGCCTGCGCCTGCCGAAAGATTGCATGGCGACCGGCACCAACCCGCTCTTGCTGCTGGACGAACTGGCGGCTCTCGGCGAGGCGCGCATCGTCGCGCTCACCGGTCAGGTGCCGCCGCTGGAGGCGTTGGACCCCTTCGACTGCCATATCGGCTGGGACGTGCATCTCGTCACCAGCAAGCCAAAGGCGGCGATCGAGGACGTCTTTTTGTTCGTGCTCGATGAAATGGAATTGTCGATCGAGCCGCAATCCGGCGACGCCGTCCCGGCGACCGGCGAACAGCCGGTAAGCCGGTCCCATGAGGAGGCCGCTCAATCCGCTCCCGAGCCGGCTTCTCAAATGCCGGTGGCAACCGCTACCCCGGAAGCTGCATCATCGAAGCCAGCCACTTCGCCGCTTCGCCGCGAAAGCGCCGGCAAGTCGGAATCTGCCCAGGCCAAGGGTGGCGGCAGCATCCGCGTCCCGGCCGAGCGCCTGGACGAGCTGATGGATCGCGTCGGCGAACTGGTGATTGCCCAGTCGCGGCTCAAACAGGTCGCGGCCTCGACCACCGACATCCAGGTCAAGGCGATTGCCGAGGAAATCGAGCGCCTGGCGCTGGAATTGCGCGACACGACGATGGGTGTGCGCATGATGCCGATCGCCTCGCTGTTCGGCCGCTTCCGTCGTCTAGTGCACGACCTTGCCACCGAACTCGGCAAGGAAATCACCCTGACCACCAGCGGCGAGGAAACCGAACTCGACAAGACGGTCATCGAGCGTCTCAACGATCCGCTGATCCATCTCATCCGCAACTCCATCGATCACGGCCTTGAATCGGCGCAGCAGCGCCAGGAGGCCGGCAAGCAGCCGCAGGGCAACATCCATCTGTCTGCCCGCCATAGCGGCGACCGGGTCTTCATCTCGATCACCGACGACGGGCGGGGCCTCGACCGTCAGCGCATCCAGACCAAGGCCGAGGAAAACGGCCTGCTGGTGCCGGGGACGAAACTTTCCGATGCCGAGCTCTTCCAGCTGATTTTCCAGCCGGGATTCTCGACCGCCAGCCAGGTGACCAATCTCTCGGGGCGCGGCGTCGGCATGGATGTGGTGAAGAAGACCGTCGAAGGTCTGCGCGGCAGCATCGATATCGCCAGCACGCCGGGCCAGGGGACGGTCATCACCTTGAGCCTGCCGCTGACCCTGGCGATCATCGACGGCCTGCTGGTACGCGTCGGGGCCGGCCGCTATGTCATTCCGCTGTCGGCGGTGGAAGAATGCGTGGAATTGCCGCCAGTTGAAGAACAGCGCTCGCGCGGCCGCAATTTCCTCAATATCCGCGGCGATCTGGTACCGTTTCTGCGCCTGCGCGAGATGTTTGCCACGCAGCAGCAGCCAGATCCCTTCCAGAAAGTCGTGATCGTTTCGTCCGGCGATATGCGGGTCGGCCTGGTGGTCGATCAGGTCATCGGCGACCATCAGACAGTCATTAAGTCATTGTCCAAGCTGCATGCGCGGGTCGGCACCTTCTCCGGCGCAACCATTCTTGGCGATGGCACCGTCGCGCTGATCCTTGAGGTCGCCCATCTGGTGGCGCGGGGACAGCATCGCGACGAGCACCTACGGGCCGTCGGTTAGGGGACAGGAGTAAACGATGGCTGAGATCGAAAGAGGCGCTATGGAAGTCCTCACCCTGGAGCTGCAAGGCGAGATATTCGCGCTTGAGGCGACCCAGGTCTATGAAATCCTCGACCAGACACAGGTCACTGAAGTACCGGGCAGTCATCCTTTCATCAATGGTCTGGTGAATGTTCGGGGCAAGGTCGTGCCGCTCGCCGATCTGCGCCTGAAATTCGGCATGGCGCAGACGCCGCCGACGATCGATACCCGCATTGTGGTGATCGACGTCATGCTGGAGGGGGAGAAGGTCACGGTCGGCATCCTCGCCGACAAGGTGAATGAGGTCACGGAACTGACCGCCGCCGTGCTGCAGGATACGCCCAAGCTCGGCATGAAATGGCGGCCGGAATTTGTCCGCTGCATCGGCAAGCGGGGGGCGGAGTTCGTCGCCATTTTGGATATCGATCGCATTTTTGCGGATAACGAGGAAGCCGGGGGCAGCTTCGGCGCATCGGGTCTGGATCAAAGCGCCGCATGATGCGGCTGATCGTCTCGATGCGAACGGGAAGAGGGGAAACATGCGTCTGACAATCAAGGCCAAGCTTGGCATCACATTCACGGTCGTCATTGCCCTCTCGGCGGTGATGGCAGGTTTCGGCATCAGCGGTCTCGCCACCTTGCGCGATTCGGTCGACGATTTGGTCGATGGTCCGGCGCAGGAGGTCGAACTGGCGCAGGACATAGCGGTCAAGTTGGGCGCTCTGATCCGGGTCGAGAAGAACATGATCATGGCCGACAACGAGCAGCAGGTCGCCGATTTCAGCGGCCAGCTACCGAAGCTGCGGCAGGATCTGTTGGCGCAGGAAGACAAGCTGCACGACCTTTCGTCCGGTGAAGGCAGGCAGAAGCTGACAAGCTTCATGAACCTTTGGCAGCAATGGGTCCCGGTGCAGGATAAAATGCGCGACCTTATGGCGACCGGCGTCAATAACCGCGATGCGGCCGAGCCGATCTCGGAGGGGCAGGGGCGCGATCTGGTGAAACAGCTGGATACCGTCCTGGCCGATATCGTCGAATTCAATCGCAGCCAGATGGTTCAGGCGAAGGCGGATGCCGAAGATGACTATGCACAGGAGCGCATGCTGCTGATAACGGCAGTCGTGCTCTCGTTGCTGGTGGCGGTGGTAGCGGGTGTCTGGATCAGCCTCTTGATCAGCCGCGGTCTCGGCAAGGCTATTTCGCTCGCCAATGCCGTGGCGATCGGTGATCTCGCACAGAATATCGAGATCCGCAGCAATGATGAGATCAAGGATCTGGTCGATGCCCTGAACGGCATGACGCGCAATCTGCGGGCCACGGCGGAAGTCGCTGATTCGATCGCTGCCGGTGACTTGACGGTCGACATCCATCGCCTGTCTGACAAGGACACGCTGGGGATCGCCCTGGAGCGGATGCTGGAGAAGCTGCGCAGTGTGGTTTCCGAAGCGCTGAGCGCTGCGGACAACGTGTCGGCGGGGAGCCAGGAGCTGTCGTCGAGCGCCGAGGAACTGTCGCAGGGTGCGACGGAGCAGGCCTCGTCGGCGGAGGAAGCCTCGTCCTCGATGGAGGAGATG
>DATLJB010000008.1:0-6245 GCA_035539075.1 Terriglobia bacterium | reverse complement strand
CCGGCAATGACAATAAGGGACGGAGAGCAGTAGGACGAGAGGAACGACGATGAATTTCGGATTGACCAGCGAGCAGCAAATGCTCGTCGACAGCGCCAAGGCCTTCGTCGAGAAGGAATTGATGCCCTATGAGAACGAGGTGGAGCAGACCGACGAAGTGCGGCCTGACCTGATCAAGCAGATCCATGAACGCGCCATCCATTCCGGCTTCTATGCCGCCAATATGCCGGAAGAACTCGGCGGCGGCGGCCTGGACCATGTCGGCCTTGCCTTGCTGGAGCGCGAACTCGGCCGCACCTCCTTTGCCCTGCAATATGCGGTCGCCCGCCCCAGCAACATCCTGCGCGCCTGCAATGACGAGCAGAAGGAACGCTATCTCCTCCCCGCCATTCGCGGCGAGCGGGTGGAATGCCTGGCGCTCACCGAGCCCAATGCCGGCTCGGATCTCCGTTCCATGCAGACCCGCGCCGAGCAGCAGGGCGATGATTTCATCATCAACGGCAACAAGCATTTCATCTCTTATGCCGATGTCGCCGATTTCATCGTGCTCTTCGCCGCGAGCGGCGTGGAAGAAACCAAGCGCGGCCCGAAGAAGCTGATTACCACCTTCCTGGTTGACAAGGACACGCCGGGCCTGACCGTGCGCAAGGGGCACAAGTCCGTTTCGCATCGCGGCTTCCATCACTGCGAACTGTTCTTCGACAATTGCCGAATCAACAAGCGCCAGGTTCTGGGCGAAGTGCATCATGGCTTCGACGTTGCCAATACCTGGCTTGGCGCCACCCGCCTGACCGTGGCGGCGCAATGCGTCGGCCGCGCTTATCGCGCCCTCGAGATGGCGATGCAATGGGCGGCGACCCGCAAGCAGTTCGGCCAGACCATTGGCAAGTTCCAGGGCACGTCGTTCAAGCTCGCCGATATGGCGACCGAGATCGAAGCGGCGAATTTCCTCACCCTGAATGCCGCCTGGAAGAGCGATGAGGGCACCGTCACCGACAGCGACTATGCCATGGCCAAGCTCTATGCCACCGAGATGCTGGCCCGGGTCACAGATCATACCGTGCAGATTTTCGGCGGCATGGGCCTGATGGAAGAGGTCGGCGTTGAGCGCCTGTGGCGCGATGCCCGCGTCGAGCGCATCTGGGACGGCACCTCGGAAATCCAGCGCCATATCATCTCGCGCGCGCTGCTGCGTCCTTACGAGCAGTAAGCCACGCAAACCAGTTTGCCCACCTTGCCGTCCGGCCTCCCAGCCGGACGGCTTTTTCCGCGCCGGCTTGGCCCCTCGACGGTAAATCCAAGGTAAATTTTCGGAAAAAAGAGTGCGCACCACCCCCTCGGCACACTAGGGTGTGAGGCTATTTACCCATCCTTCATGGTCGGGGCGCTGTAATTATCCTCAAATTTGACTCAAGCGAGCTTTAGCTCGAACGAGCCAATCAGAGGGATAGGTGGCCATGGCCCAATCGATCTCATTCGGCGCCTACACGATCCATATCGATGGCGGCAAGCTCTCCGTGCTTGATCAAAACGGTCAGGTCATCGCCACCGCTGATCTCACCACTGACGCGGCCGCGAAAATTGCACTGCCCAATGGCCAAGTGCTTGACATGGCGCGACTGGCCGATGCGCTTTCTTCCGATCATCTCGCTGATTTCGCCACCGCTGCTGGCGATGCCGGCGTGGCCGGCGGTGCGGCGGGCAGCGGCATGTTCTTCCACGGCGGACAGGTTCATGGTCTCGGTGGTTTCAGCGAGATGCATGTAATCGAGGCGAGCCCCGAAACACCGGGCTCGCTCCTGTCGACGGAGAACCAGCAGCCGTCGCCAACGGCTTTCTTTGCGCTGCGGCGCGCGCCGGCAGGCGAAACCATACCCGCCCCGCCGAGCAATCAGTTGCCGGCCGATCACACGCCACACCACAAGCTGCGAGACGACAACCAGCCGGCCAATAGCCACGCCTCGGACAATGCCGGCAGCAATAATGCGTCCGGCGACAATCCGCCCGCCAGTAGCCACGCTTCCGACAATGCCGGCGGCAACAACCCGTCCGGCGACAATCCGCCGGCCAACAGTCACGCTTCGGACAATGCCGGTGGCAATAACGCGTCCGGCAACAATCCGCCAGCCATCGAAACGCCGGTCGATAGCGCGCCGATTGCCGTTGATGAGGTAATGTCGCTCAAGGAAGACACCACCCTTCACGGCGCGGTCATAGCCAGCGATGTTGATGGCGACCATCTGGTCTACGGCCTGGTCGATGGTCCGCAGCACGGCACCGTCAGCTTCGATAGCAATGGAACCTATACTTATACGCCGAACGACGATTACAACGGCAGCGACAGCTTCACCTTCAAGGCCAATGACGGCAGCCTCGACAGCAATACCGGCATCGTCAACCTGACCGTCACGCCAGTTGACGATGCGCCCGTCGCCAGCGATGCCGCGGCAACCACGCCAGAAGACACCGCCCTTAAGGGCCATGTCACAGCGACCGATGTCGACGGCGATCATCTGACCTACAGTCTTGTCAGCGGTCCGCAGCACGGCACCATCAGCCTCAATAGCGATGGCACCTATACCTATACGCCGAATGCCGATTACAACGGCGCCGACAGCTTCACCTACAAGGCCAGTGACGGCAGCCTCGAGAGTCATGCCGGTATCGCCAACCTGACCGTCACGCCGGTCAACGACGCGCCGGTCATTACCGCCGATAACACAGCGCTCCATTATTATGAAACCTCGGCCGGCACCGGCCCGCGGTCGCAAACATTTTCCGCCCAGCCGCATGTGCAGATCACCGATATCGACAGCGCCCATATGTCGACGGCGACCCTGGATACGCACGGCTTCCAGCATGGCGACACGCTGCATATCGGCACGTCTCCACTGTTCGACGTCACGGTCACCCAGACCGGCGACGACTATCACGTATCGATCTCGGCGAAATCCGGCAGCGAAAGCACCGCCGACTTCCAGAATCTCCTCAACTCGGTCTCATTCGACAGCACCGGCAGCCAGGATGGCATGCGGGTGCTCGATTACGCTGTGACCGACGACCAGCACGCCGTCTCCAACACGGCCCATGGAACGATCAACATCCAGAGCAGCTACGAGGTCTGGGTGAGCCAGTTGGCGCCGAACCAGAAAGCCACCGGCAGCGGTGACGATATCCTGCATCTCGATGCCAAATTAACCGGCAAGTTCGACATGGGTGCCGGCGACGACACCGTCCATTACGAGATCAATAACGGCACACTCAATCACCAGATGGCGTCCAACCTGCAGAATGCCGAGCATATCGACACGACCGGACACGGCAATAATACCGTCAGCCTGTCGATCAATGACGTGCTCAACATGACCGATGGTGATCATTTCCTCACCATCATCGGCGACAAAAGCGACACGGTGAATTTGACCGGTGACAATTCATCCCACCAATGGCAGCAGGCCGGCAGCCATGACGGCTTCAACGTCTATACCTGGAGCGATCCCAATCACGCCGCTGTGGTGGAGATCAGCCAGATCATGCATCAGACCGCCGGTTGATCCGCGCGCATCCGATCTCGGCTGTCAGGTCCGCTCAGACAAAAGGCGCCGATCGAAGATCGACGCCTTTTCCTTACCGCGACCGGATGGCGATATCTACTTGCCTTTGAAATTGGCCTTCCGGCGTTCCGCGAAGGCTCGGACGCCTTCCTTCGAATCCTCCGAGTTGAGGGCCGTCTCATAGGCCGGCAGCTTGCCGCTGCGCAGCAGGTCGAAAGACTGCTGCAGCTTCAGGCATTCGATCTCGCGCAACGATTCCTTCAAAGCCTGAATGGTAAGCGGCGCCCCTTCGGCAATGGCATCCGCCCATTCGCGCGCCGCTTCCATCAACTTCTCGGCCGGCACCACCTTGTTGATCATGCCGTAATGCGCCGCCTCCTGCGCCGTCATGCGGCGGCCGAGCAGCAGCATTTCCATGGCGATATTGTATGGAAGACGCCGAGGAATGCGCTGAATGCCGCCGGAATCCGGCAGGATGCCGATCGGCAATTCCGGCATGGCGAATTCGGCATGATCGGCAGCAATGATGAGGTCGCAGGCGATGGCGATTTCCAACCCGCCGCCCAAGGCATGACCGTTGACGGCGCAGATCACCGGCTTGTTGAGATCCCAGAGCTCGGTAATGCCGCCGAACTTGCCCGGGCCGTAATCGATATCCCACCACTTGCCGACTTCCTGATTGGCATTGGCGGCCTTGATGTCCCAACCGGCACAGAAGATCTTCTCGCCCGCGGCAGTCAGAATGGCGACGCGTAGTTCGGGGTCGTCGCGCAGTTGCACGAAGGCGGCACCCAGTTCGCGGCTGGCGGTGACGTCGACCGCGTTCACCTTCGGCCTGTCCAGGGTGATTTCCAGCACATGGCCGCGCCGCACCACCTTGACCTGCTCACTCATCTTACACTCCCCGCTGATGCCAGTTCGATGGCCAGACATAGCATGCGGTCAGACCGAAATTTGACCCTATTCGACAGCGGGACGTGGAAATCCGACGGAGATGATGGCAGTAATGACGGCGTCGTTCATCCTGCGTATCCGAACCGGCGCAGCGCGTTTAGGCGAATAAGCCCAAACCGCATTCCTCCGCCCAGTGATGAATCGCACCAATGCTCCTGCCCGGCGGCTTTCCGGCTTCTCCGGATCATCGTCACCGCCTAGTATCCGCGCGATAAAATGATTCTTGGGGGAAACAGAATGAATACTGAACAAACGGTACCCGCTTTGGCGGCGTTCCATCTGCGCGCGGCCGCCATTTACGCCGTGATCGGCATGGCTTTCGGCATCCATATGGGCATCGCCCAGGATTTCAGCCTGATGCCGGCCCATGCACATCTCAATGTCATCGGCTGGCTGTCGATTACAGTCTATGGCCTGGTCCTGGCCAAATTCCCGGCGGTTGCGGCTTCGCGCTTGGCCAAGTTTCAAGCCGTCGCCGCCCATCTCGGCCTCATCGTTTTCGTGCCCGGCGTCGCGGTCGCGATCCTGAGCAATCATGGGATGGAGATATTTGCGATCATTGGTTCGCTCCTGGTGCTGCTGGGCGCGCTCCTGTTCGTTCCGCTGGTATGGTGGGCCACCGGTCGCCGCAGCTAATTAACCGCACCACGCTGTTAATAGGTTCGCGCTCGCAGCCTGGCTCGGCAGAGACATCTCACACGGCGTTTCCGACTATCTCACGAGAATCCTTATTTTCTCGTGAGATAGGTTTGACCACAAATAACACAAAATTTAAGTTGTTATATTTTTTTACACGTTAGTTAGATGTTTTATCTTGCTGCATAATTTACAGAATGCCATGTATCCATAAGAAAATCTTGTCGTCGACCCGCTCGGGGCCGATGGCGGCAGTCGATTGGATGGGCCATGTCATTCTTGGGCAATCAGGCACCCGCGGCGGCATTGAGCGCCGCGAGCCAGGACGCGGAACCGGCGGTTGACCGGGCGGCGGTGCTTGCCGCTAGGGCGGCTGACCTCAACGCCCGGTGGCAGGGTGCCAGCGCCAGCGAAATCCTAAAGGATTCCGTCACTGAAATCTTCCCGGGACGCCTGGCTGTCGTCTCGTCCTTCGGTGCCGATGCGGCCGTGCTGCTGCACCTGGTCGCGCAGGTCGATGCCAATGTGCCGATCCTGTTTCTCGATACCGGCAAGCATTTCACAGAAACGCTGATGTATCGCGACATCCTGGTGGGCCGATTCGGCTTCACCGATGCGCGCGCCCTTGAACCGGATACCGCCGATCTGCGCGATCTCGATCCCGCCGGCGATCTGTGGTCCACCAACCCCGATATCTGCTGCCGCATCCGCAAGGTCGAACCGCTGCAGCGGGCCTTGTCGGGAGTCGATGCCTGGGTGACCGGCCGCAAGCGTTATCAAACCTCGGCACGTGCCGGCCTGCCCTTTGCTGAAGTGGTGGACGGCCGCATCAAGATCAATCCGCTGGCGAGCTGGAGCGAGAGTCATATTCGCGACGCCTTTCGCGATTTCAAATTGCCGCAGCACCCGCTGTTCGATGAAGGCTACCGGTCGATCGGCTGCGAGCCTTGCACCAAACGTGTCGCCGAGGGCGAAGACAGCCGCGCCGGACGCTGGGCCGGCAGCGAAAAGACCGAATGCGGCATCCATCTCGGCATGAATATCTGAAGCCCCCATCCACCTGATCGACTTCCAAGAGGAACTGAGCCGTGAGTCATCTCG
>DATLJB010000007.1:0-2237 GCA_035539075.1 Terriglobia bacterium | reverse complement strand
CACCAGCCTCGCCAATCTCAATATCGGCCAGGCCTTCATCATCGCCGTCGGCGTCACCCTGATGATGACCCTGGCGGCCGATGGCGTCGCCGCCAAGCGGCTCACCGTCGGCGATTTCGTGCTGGTCAACGCCTATCTCATCCAGCTCTACCTGCCGCTCAATTTCCTCGGCACGGTCTATCGCGAGATTCGCCAGTCCCTGATCGACATGGAGGCGATGTTCGCCCTGCTGCGCGTCGATGTGGACATTGCCGATGCGCCGGACGCCAAGCCGCTGATCGTTGCCGAGGGCGCGGTCGCTTTCGAAAACGTCCAGTTCGGCTACGACCCGCGCCGCCCGATCCTGAAAGGCGTCACCTTCCGCGTCGAGCCCGGCAAGACCCTGGCCATCGTCGGCCCCAGCGGTGCGGGCAAGTCCACCATCTCTCGCCTGCTGTTCCGCTTCTATGATGTGCAGGCTGGACGCATCACCATTGACGGCCAGGATGTTCGTGCGGTGCAGCAGCAGTCGGTGCGGGCTGCCATCGGCATCGTGCCGCAGGATACGGTGCTCTTCAACGACACGATCGAATACAACATCGCCTATGGCCGGCCCGGCGCCAGCAAGGCGGAGATCGAGGCCGCGGCGGAGCTGGCGCAGATCCACACCTTCGTCACCAAATTGCCGGATGGCTACAAGACCATGGTCGGCGAGCGCGGCCTCAAGCTGTCGGGCGGCGAGAAGCAGCGCGTGGCGATCGCCCGCACCATCCTGAAGGCGCCGCCGATCCTGCTGTTTGACGAGGCGACCTCGGCGCTCGACAGCCATACCGAGCGCGAAATTCAGGACAATCTCAAGGACATGGCGCGCAACCACACAACTTTGGTGATCGCCCACCGGCTCTCGACGGTGATCGACGCCGACGAGATCATCGTGCTGGAGGACGGGCGCGTCGCCGAACGTGGCACGCATGGCAGCCTGCTCGCGGCCAATGGCAAATATGCCGCGATGTGGCGTCGCCAGCAGGAGGCGACCGAGCATGAAGCGGCGCTGATGGCGGCCGGCGACGATCTCACGGCGGAAGCCGTCTGATCATGGATGTTGCGGCGCTGGCGGGCCAGGTACGGGCAGGCGATCGGCGGGCGCTGGCGCGCGCGATCACGCTGGTCGAATCCGACCGGTCCGATCATCGCGAGGCGGCCGAACGGCTGCTCGGCCTGTTGCTGCCGGCGACCGGCGGTGCGATCCGGCTCGGCATTTCCGGCCCGCCCGGCGTCGGCAAATCCACCTTCATCGAGGCCTTCGGGCAGCTCTCCATCGCCGAGGGGCGGCGTGTGGCGGTGCTCGCCATCGATCCCAGTTCCCGGGTCTCCGGCGGATCGATCCTGGGCGACAAGACGCGCATGGCGGAATTGTCGCGGCGGCCGGAAGCCTTCATCCGTCCCTCGCCGGCCGGCCTCACGCTGGGCGGCGTGGCGCGCCGGACGCGCGAGGCCCTGTTGATCTGCGAGGCGGCGGGCTTCGATCTGGTCATCGTCGAGACGGTTGGCGTCGGGCAATCGGAAACCACCGTCGCCGAACTGGTCGACATGTTCCTGCTGCTGCTCCTGCCTTCAGGCGGCGACGACCTGCAGGGCATCAAGCGCGGCATCATGGAACTGGCCGATCTCGTTATCATCAACAAGGCGGATGGCGATCTCAGGCCGGCGGCCGCGCGGACGGCGGCGGATTACGCCAATGCGCTCCGCCTCATGCATCCGTTGCATCGGGCCTGGACCACGGAGGTCGTGACCCTTTCGGCCCTGCATGGCGAGGGCCTGGCGGCGGTCTGGGACAAGGTGCTGGATTTCCAGCGGCGGATGCAGGAAAGCGGGGAACTGGCGGTGCGGCGCCGGGAGCAGGCGCGGGCCTGGCTCTGGCGCGAATTGTCGGACAGCCTGCTCGATCTCCTGAAGAACAAGCCCGGCATGGCGGAACATCTGGCGGTCCTGGAGGCCGGCGTCGTCAACGGCAAGACCACGCCCGGTGCCGCCGCGCGCGAGGTCCTGGCCCGGTTTCTCGGCTGATCTGCCGGCTGAATTCTCCTGGTTGATCGGGGACTTCGGACCGGTTTTGCCCGGAATCACCTTGACCTTCCGGGCCTAAACCAGTAAAAACCGCCGCGACTGGCCGGAGACCTGCTTATCCGGCCGATTTGATTTTTGTAAGTATCTGAAAAGAAAAGGATTTGGTCATGGCTCGTCGTTGCGCCATCACC
>DATLJB010000006.1:0-6079 GCA_035539075.1 Terriglobia bacterium | reverse complement strand
CTCGCCGGCGGTGCTGCCAATTGCAACATTGCCAGTGGCAACATTGTCAGTGGCGGTATTGTCGGCAGCGCTATCGCCAGTCGCGATATCATCGCCGGCGCTGCCATCAGCCGGCCAGGCGGCATCGAAGTCGCTGTTGCCCGGTTCGCGATCTTCCAGACCGCTATCCGCCAGATCGCTATCCGCCAGATCGCTATCCGCCAGGTCGCTATCCGTGAGCCCGCTATCCGCAGGCCCGCCATCATCGAGGCCGCGATCTTCCGGTTCATTGTCGTTTCGCCCGCCGTCGCTGCCATCCTGGCCTGAACCGCCGTTCGGCTCATCCGGCTTGTCCCAGTCGCGCGGGATGCCGGGCTTCAGATAGATCGGCCCGAAGGTGCCGTCCTGGCGCAGCTGCACGCGGCCGGAACGCGCAAGCTCCAGCGAGGCGGCGAAGGTGGCGGCCAGGGCCGCGCGCCGCTGCAGCGGATTGAGCAGTAGGTCCTCCGGCAGGAAATCCCGCAGGATGGTCCAGTCGAGCTTGTGGCCGATCAGATCGCCGATGCGATGCAAAGCATCATCCATCGAGAACAGGCGCAGCGGCTCGATATGCAGAATGCCTTCGCGCTTACGCCCCGGATGGGTGCCATAGGCCTTCAGCAACTCATAGAGCGTCAGGTTATAGACCGGTACCTGGATGAGGCGCACCGGCTCCGGTTCGCCGCGATAGAAGAAATCACGGTTGAGCTGCGGCAAGGCAAGCAGGGCCTGTCCCGCCTTCTGCATGGCGGCCAGGCGCTGCAGCTGGAAGGCGAGTGCGGCGGCCATTTCGGCGCCGGAGGGTTCGCCGTCCTTGGGCGGCTCGGGCAGCAGCAGGCGTGATTTCAGATAAGCCAGCCATGCCGCCATGACGAGGTAATCGGCAGCAAGTTCCAGGCGCAGGCGCCGCGCCCGCGCCACGAAAGCGAGATACTGATCGGCCAGTTCCAGGATCGAGATCTTCTTGAGATCGACCTTCTGGTCGCGGGCCAGGGCCAGCAGGACGTCGATCGGGCCTTCATAGCCGTCGAGATCAAGCACCAGGTCGCCATTGTCGTCCGGCGATTTCTTGACCGGTTCGTCAAATCCCGCCGCGGCCGGTGCGGCTTCTACCGGCTGTTCTTCCGCAGCGCGCTCTGTCGGCGCGTCGACGGACGCTTCCGCCGCCTGACCGGCTTCCGCCTCGACGCCACCCTCTTCCGCCGGCGTTACGCTGCCGCCCTCTTCGGTCGCAGGCGGCGCCGGTTCGATCTCGGCCGTCGCGATCGGCTCCGGCTCGGTCCCTTCCCGCGCGGCGGAAACGGGTTCGTCCGGCGCGCTGCCGATTTCGTCCTGATCATCCATAACGGTCATGCGGTCGGTTACTACCTGGCAGCTGGAACAGAAATGGAACGGCTATCTGCCTAGAATCCGAGATAAGACGCGATTCCGGTCAGATGGGCGATCCCTGTCAGCACATAGCTGGAAGCCGGACGGAGAATCCAGCCTAAAATGCTGAGCTGCGGTACGGCGATACCCAGGAAAATGAGGCCCATCAGGATCAACATGCCGTGACGCTCCAGACGCGCCAGCGGCATCGCCAGGGAACGCGGCAAAATCCCGACCGCCACGCGGCCGCCGTCAAGCGGTGGAATCGGAATCAGGTTAAACAGCGCCAGCCAGACATTGAGCTGCATCGAATTCCACAGCGTCAGCACGGCGAAATCCTGATAGGCGCCGGGCAGGAAAATGGCCAGATGGAACAGCAACGCAGAAATGGTAGCGATGATGAAATTGGCACCGGGCCCGGCGGCGGCGACCAGGACGCTGTCGCGCCGCGGATGCCGCAGATTGCGGTAGTTGACCGGAACCGGCTTGGCATAGCCAAACAGGAATCCGCCGGCCAGCCACATGATGGCCGGCAGCAGGATGGTTCCCATCGGGTCGATATGCTTCAGCGGATTGGCCGTGACCCGGCCCAGCATATAGGCGGTGCGGTCGCCGCACAGAAAGGCGACAAAGCCATGCGCCGCCTCGTGCAGCGGAATGGCAAAGAGGATCGGCAGGACCCAGGTGGTCGCAGCTTGGATCGTTGCCGAAAGGTCGTGACCGCCCAAAATTCGCTCCTGTCACAGCGCAGCGAGCGACTCAGCCGATCAACCGGTCCAGCTCCACACGCGTTTCGACCGGATCGATAGCGGAACCGGCCGCAGTGCGCAACCGCGCCTGCCCCCGTTCATATCGGGCTTTTGCCGCCGGCGACAAGGGGCTGAGCCCGGCAGCCACCTGACGCATCTCGTCGATATCGCCATTGCAATGCAAAACGACATCGCAGCCGGCCGCCAGGGACCCGGCCGCGCGATCGGTAAAACTGCCCTTCAGCGCCTTCATGCTGAGGTCATCGGTAAGCAGCAGGCCGTCAAAGCCGATCTCGCCGCGGATAATTTCGCCGATGACCGTTTTGGAGAGGGTCGCCGGGTGGTCGGGATCGAGCGCTTCGTAGACGAGATGCGCTGTCATGCCCCAGGGGAAATCCTTGAGTGCCACAAAGGGACGGAAATCGCTGTCGGCGAGGCTGGTGTGCCCCGCCGTGACCCGCGGCAGATCGAGATGGCTGTCCACCATGGCGCGGCCATGGCCCGGTATATGCTTGATCACCGGCATGACCCCGCCGGCCATCAGCGCGTCGGCGGCGATGCGGCCGAGATCGGCGATAAGATCGGGATCCGTGCCGAACGAGCGGTCGCCCACCACGTCATGGGCGCCGGGGAAGCGGATATCGAGCAGCGGCGCGCAATCCACGGTGATTCCGACATCCGCGAGTTCAGCCGCCATCAGCCGATGATTGAGATGGACCGCACGCTCGGCGGCCTTGCGGTCGCGCGCAGCAAGCGCGCCGAACATGCCGGCTGCGGGGATATCGCGCCAATGCGGTGGCCGGAGGCGACGCACGCGGCCGCCTTCCTGGTCGATCAGGATCGGCGCATCGGGCTGTTCGATCGAGGCCCGCAATTCCGCCGTCAGCCGGCGCAACTGCACCGGCTCGACCACATTCCGGGCGAAGAGAATGAAGCCCAGAGGCTGCGTCTCGCGAAAGAACGCAGCCTCGGCAGCTTCGAGCTGCGGCCCGGCGCAGCCAAAAATAACCGCATTGGTCATCGGCGATCAGACGACCGGGTCAGCGCGCGAGGATGCAGGCCTGGCCCTTCGCCGACAGCGCCGAGCAGACCGATTTGGCGGCCGCCTTGTCGCTGAACGGCCCGGCCTGGACGCGGAAGAAGACGCCTTCGCTGCCTTTATCGACCTTTTCCACCATCAGGTTGAGATTGCCGAGCTGGTCCGGATGGGCCTTCTGCAGCTTCGCCCAGGTTGACTTAGCCGCCGCTTCCGATTTCACCGCCGCCAGCTGGATCCGGATCTTGCCGCTCGGTGCCGCAGCAGGCGTTGTGGCGGTAGATTTCGCCGCCGGTTGCGGGGTGGCGGCTGGTGTGCCGGATGCCGCCGGAGCCGAGGAACTGGTCGCGGCAGATGCGGTCGTCGCCGCGGGCGCAGCGGGAACCGCCGGACTGCCTGCCATCGCACTGGAAGCGGTGCCGGGAACTGCCGGCACTGCCGGTACTGCCGGCACGGCAGGCGCGGCGCTAGTCGCATTCGTCGTCGCGGCCGGGGCCGGCACGGCAGGCGCCTGTACCGCAGGCGCTGCGGTGCCAGCCGGCGCGCTCCCTGCCGAAGCGTCCTGGCCGGCAGGCTGCGGCACGCCCTGGCCCGCGTCATTCGACGTGCCATTGGCCTGCGCGCCCGTTCCTTCCGCCACCGGAGCCGGCGGTGCAACCGGCTGCTCCGGCGGCGGCAAGACGGTCTCGCTGCCTTGCGTCTTGGGCTGGCCGTTCATGTTTTCCAGCACCTGGACGTTCTGATTGGGCACTTGCAAGCCACCCTGATCCGCCGGTTTGACCTTCTCCGGCGAAGAATCGGCGGCGATCACGGGCACTTCGCCGCTATGACGCGTGCCGATCCAGAAGCCGACAATGACGATCGCGGCAACGCCCGCAGCAATCAGCGCCATACGGCGATTGCGCTTGCGCCGATTGTCATCCTCCTCGACCCGCGGATAGTCGCTGCCGAGCGGCGGCGGTCCCATATCGACGCCGGCGAGCAGATCCGGCTGGCCGCCCGTCGGCCCGTTTGCATTGCCCAGACCGGGGGCATTGCCCAGGCTGGGGATGCCGAGATAGCTGCTACCGGTGCCGCTGGCATTGTTGCCGAGGCTGCCGGGCATCGTACCGCCAGGCGTCAAGCTCGGCGCGGCGCCGCCGGCTGCCGGATTATTGACAGCCGGTTGATTGCCTCCGGGATTGGCGCCGGCCGGATTGGCATTGGCGGGCGCCGTGCTGGCCGGGCCGAAAGAGGCATTGCCGGCAGCGGAGCCCAGCGTCGGTTCGGCCCGCAAAGTCGAGGCGGTGGGCAGGGGCGCGGTCCCGATTTGATCGGCAAGCCGCTGATCAGAAGGCCGCTGCTCGGGTAGGCGGGGCGCCGCCTGGGATGTGATCGGCGGCATGACATCGCCCCGCAAACGGCCGAGGGCGGTGGCGATCTTGGCTTGCGCCTGGTCCGGGTTGGGATTGTCAGCTGACATGAGGGGGTTACCTTCCTTCCCGCCCAGTTCACCGGAAACTTCTCGAGTCGCCGGCAAGCATCGGGAATGTTTGAGAAATTTGCCTATCAGACCAAGAATCGCCCGAGTCGGTCAAGCATGAAGACCCGTATCGAAACTGTTAACAGGCGGATTCGACAGGGTTTTTCGGGCAATTTTGTGACCGTGAACGGCTCCGACGCCGCCGCTGCAAGCCCTTCTCACATCCGTTCGTAGGGATCGAAGAGGCGCTGGTGCATTTCCAAGGCGTATTTGTCGGTCATGCCGGCAATGTAGTCGGCCACCAGGCGGGCCGTCGCCGCGGTATTGGGGGCATCCACTTCCTGTTGCCACTCCGGCGGCAGGCAGGTCGGCTGGGCCACCAGCAGGCTGTAGAGATCGACCACCACGCGCTTCGCCTTCTGCGTCATCTGCACGACCCGGTGATGACGATACATGCGGCGGAACAGGAATTGCCGCAGGCCGAGATCATTGGCGCGCATTTCCGCTGAAAAAGCCACCACCGGCCGGTCCAGCCGGCGGATGTCATCGATGCTGCGGATCTTTGCCGCCGCCAGGCGCCGCTGCGTTTCCGCCAGCACATCCGTCACCATCTGGTCGATCATGCGGCGGATCGATTCACCGATCAGCCGATGGACCTCCAAGCCCGGATGCTCGCGCGCAACGGCTGCGAAGATCGGCCCCGCCAAGGGCACGTCATGCAGGTCCTCGATGGTGAAGAGGCCGGCACGCAGGCCGTCATCGATATCGTGGTTGTTATAGGCGATATCGTCGCTGAGCGCCGCCACCTGCGCCTCGGCGCTGGCGAAGCCGGCGAGGTCGAGATCACGCTGCTCGTTATAAGTCGCGATCGTATATGGCACCCTTTTCGCCAGCGCCTTCGCGTCGGCATGCGGCCCGATCAGCGGACCGTTATGCTTGACGATGCCTTCCAGCGTTTCCCAGCAGAGGTTGAGGCCATCGAAAGCCGCGTAGCGCCGCTCCAGATGCGTGAGCACGCGGAACGTCTGCTCATTGTGATCGAAGCCGCCGTGATGCAGCAGGCAATGGTCAAGCGCATCCTCGCCGGCATGGCCGAACGGCGGATGACCGAGGTCATGCGCCAGCGCCACCGCTTCGGCGAGATCCTCATTGAGGCCCAAAGCCCGCGCCAGCGAGCGGGCGATCTGCGCCACTTCGATACTGTGGGTGAGGCGCGTGCGGTAATGATCGCCTTCGTGATAAACGAAGACCTGCGTCTTGTGTTTCAGCCGCCGGAAAGCGACGCTGTGGATGATGCGATCGCGATCGCGCTGGAACAGCGAACGGCTGGGGCTTTCCGGTTCGGCCACGAGGCGGCCGCGCGACTGATGCGGATCACTGGCATAGGCTTCCATGCGCCGCAGACTACCAGCTTGCGCCGCGCGCCGCATCGCCCGATTGCAAAGC
>DATLJB010000005.1:0-227642 GCA_035539075.1 Terriglobia bacterium | reverse complement strand
CCGAAGAGACCGGTCTGGCTCAACCCGCCGACCACCGTCACGCCGGAACCCAGGCTCAGGGCGCCCGTCGCCGTCTCCGTCGTCAGCCCCGGATTGCTGCCTGTCACCGTCCCCGGCGCCAGGTCGGAACCGGTCTGGGTCAGGTCCAAGGCCGCCTCGTCCACCGTCACCGTCTTGGTGTCACTGGTCGGGGTAACCTGGTTCACCGTGATGTCCAGCGTCGTCGTCGAGAGATCGCCGTCGCCGTCCTTGATCGTGTAGACGAAGTGGTCCGTCCCGCTCACATTCGGATTGGCATGATAGCTGTAGCTGCCATCGGCGTTCAGCGTCAGCGTGCCATAGGCTCCCACCAGCGGAACGCTCAGGCTGCCCGAGACGGGCACCGCCGTGTTGCTGCCGGTCGCCACACCCACCACGCCGCCGACGATATCCTTGCCGTCGGCGCCGAAGGTGTCATTGCCCTCGACATTGCCATTGATGATGGCGCCGGAATTGGTGTTCCGGCTGTCCGCCTGCGCGGTCGGCACGTCGTCATAGATATGAGCCGTGACTGTCGAGGTAGCCGGATCGCCCGAGGCATCGATTGCCAGGACACCATTTATGATCGTCAGTTCCAGATTTTGCCCGTTATTGCCCGAGGACGCATCGGCATCTTCCAGCGTGTAGCTGTAATTTACCGTATACAGACCGCCGACATCGGTGATGCTGAGGACGGTAACGTGAGCATTTGCGAGACTGCTGAGATCCTGCGGGAAAGGCCCGGCGAGATTGATCGTGTCTACGCCGATCTGCAGCGAGCCCAGCCCCTCGCCATGGGTGTCGACCTGGAACGCGCCGAAAGCCGTCGTTGCGGTATTGCCGATACCCGAACCATCCGGCAAACCCGCCTCGTAGAGATCGACCCCACCCGGCGTTAGTTGGATGATGTTCGGCACATTGTCCTTGATCGCGACGCTGATGGTTCCCGCCGCGGTGTCGCCATCACCATCGGTGACTTGATAACCGAAGGTGAAAGTCTGGTCCCCGACCACATTGGAGGGCGGGGTATAGAAGACATGCCCACCGCTGATGCTGAGGGTTCCATGGCTTGGATCATCGACGCCGGTCAGCACGATGCCCTGCAGGGCATCGAGGCCGTCAACCCCGGAGGTATAATGCCCGCCGAACACGGCATCGACCGTGCCGAGATCGACCTGCGCGGTGTGCTCCGTGAAAGTCCCGATATTGAAATTGCTGGCAGTCGGACCATCGTCCAGGAAGGAGATATGGTTGCCGACACCGGTGCTTGAGGTGGCGATATCTCCATCCGCATCGGCAATGCTCAGGGTAACCTGCAAGGCCTGGGTATCGACATGGACCGGCTCGCTGGTATCGCCGAGGGTCGAGGTCGAATGCTGCAAGGCCCGGTATTCGGCCGCGTCCAGCGTACCATCGGCCTCCAGCCGGAACGCAACCGCCAGCGCGCCGCTGGGATCCGCGCCGGAAGCGCTACCGCTCGCATCCGTGCCGACGAGGCCGACGACATTGGCGCCTTGCTGGTATAGATAGATGCCAAAGCCGGTCTGCACATCATAAAGACCGGAGAAAACGCCCTCGCTGGAGGGATGGAGCGTCAGACTCTCAGTCCCCGCGCCGTCCGCGCCGTAGCTGGTGCCCGTGGTCTGAACGACCGGGGCCGCCGTCTGCCCCCAGGCCAGGGGCGTGCCCAGGCCGAACGGACCGTCACCGGCCGCGTCGTTGGTGCCGGCGTCGATGCCGGCGGTTTCGTCGATCCTTACGCTGATCTCGTTGTCGGCAGAAACCACCGCGGTCGGGCCGTCATCCAGCAACTGGAATGACTGGGTGCTGCTGAACGTATCATTGTCCCCATCGGTAATCGTCGCGGTCAGATCGAATTGCAGCGGATCATCGCTACCGGTCTGGTTGGCATCGGGATGCCCCAGCGGAGCATAGAAATCCGCCTCATAGAAGCCGCTGTGGTTATAGGCGGTGATCTTGAAAACCAGGCCGCTCGAACTGTCGTCGACGCTGGGATCGCCGCTGGTCCGGCCTTCGATGATCGTCACGTCGCCATCGCGATAGGCCCATATGGTGACATTCTCCTGCCCACTCTTGAGCGAGGATACGGTTGCAGCCAGATCCGTCCAGCTGCCGGCAGCGACATTCCGCGTATCAATGGTGAGTAACGGCGCGCCCGAATCCCCGGTCTCCGGATCGTAGACCGTCAACAGGAAGGTCGCGTTCGGTCCCTCTTTCTGGCCCGCAAGTGAACCATATTGGAAGGTATCGCCTTCGGTCGCCTCGCCATCGGCGCCATAGCTGAACTGGAAGCTGCCATAAATGTTGGCCGGCTCGCTCGCCTCGCTGACGCTGTTCAAGCCAGCCTCGAGGGAGACTGTTTCCAGATTGCCCGTCGGGCCCATATTCGGCGTATCGTCACGGAACGTGACGCCAAATTCCGCGCCCGCCGATCCGCCGCTGCCGCTGACGGTGAAGGGAATGTCGAGCGTAATATCGTCGGCAAAGTTCGGGTTTGTGTCGCTTACATTTGCCTGGCTGCCGTCATTGTCGAGGCTGTGTTCCAGCGTAACGGTGATGTCGAACTTGATCGAGCCGTCCGGCTGGGCGACGCCATCGGCCGCTTCGGCGCGGAATACCTCCAGCGTACTTTCTTCGCCAGTCACGATGAAGGCTGTCAGAGTCTTGCCGTCCGGCGAGATATTGTATTCAAGCGGCAGATTCTCCGAGAAGAGGTGCCGGGCTTCCAGAGCAGCGATCGTCGCGGCATTGAAGGCCAAGGCCAGCGAGGGCGAGGAACCCGGATTTGCCGTCACATGAATCGTGGTCGATACCGGCTCCGGGAAAATGCCGTCGCTGTCGAGATCGGTATTGTCATAGGCATCGTTGCCCTGGCGCGGTCCATAGCCGCCGAAGGGCGGCATCGCGAGCAGCGCAACCTCGTCGGTCTGGGGATAGCGTCCCTGCAGATCGTCCTCGTTGATGGTCGAGCCATTCTCCACAATCACCGTCGGGGGCGTCAGCTCCGTTGCCGGTGGTGGAACCAGAATGGTCTCATCCGGCTGAATCGTCTGATAATTCAGTTCCGTTGCGTTGATGGTGCTCAGTTCTCCGAAGCCGCCCAACCCGCCATCGGGCGAAAAGCTGAAGAACAGATGTCCGCCCTGCGCGCCGGCAGGACCAGCCGCCGGTCCGGCCGCGGTCTGGATGTCGAGATTGGGATCGGTTTGCGCAATCGTTGCAGCAATATCGATGGCCTGGCCGCGATGGTCGTGCAGCGTGACGCCGCCTTCCTGGTTGGCGTTGGAATAGCCGATGAGGATGATCGTCTGGTCACCGGATCTGATTGCCAGATTGCCCTGGCCCAGCTTCGCAGCAAGTGCGCCGTCAAAGGGCAAATCAACCGTCTCGCCCGGCGCGACTTGAACCCGCACCACCGTTTGACCGGCAGGAATTGTGACGGCGACTTCACCGTTCGGCACGGCAGGAATGACCGCCGCGGCGCCATCCGCTGCACCGGCCTGCGGCGCGGCCCCCGGCGCGGCACCAGCATTCACAGTATTCTCGGCCAATTCAACTATATCGCCGCTGTCGCTGCCGCCACCACGATCATAAGTAGTATTTTCCAGAACGTCACTAATATTGGTCGCCATCGCGCTTCTCCTCCGTCTTCCATCTCGCCACCTACCGTCCTCGGCAGATGCGATCAGGGCCGCCCAATCACGAAAACGAGATGAAAAGCGCAAAATTCCTGCAAAATTTGACACATATTCAGTACACCTCTCACCCTGGTGCATGGGTTTTGAGGCCAATAAGGCTTGACTCACGGCATTGTCGGTTGAAAAGGACGGTCGAAATTGCCTGCCCGGTGGCTTGGACACCTCAACTGGACGGCCGGCGGCGCGGCGCGCAGAATGAAAACTACGGGACACAGGAACGGCCGAGCCTGCTTCTCTGCCCGTAAACTTAGAATGAACTCTTATTGTGCATCATCATGGCCGTCCGATATATGTGACCGGCAAATGAAAGAGTTTCGATGATCAACCGGCGCGATTTTGAAGCGCAGATGGTACCCTTGCTTCCGCGCTTGCGGCGCTTCGCAATCGGCTTGGCCGGCTCGGCCGACGAAGGAGAGGATCTGCTTCAGGCAGCTTGCCTGCGCGCTTTGGAGAAATGGCAGCAATGGCAACCAGGTACGCGTTTGGATAGCTGGATCTACCGGATCATCCATACGATCTGGCTTGACCGCAAAAAATCCGCCGCCTCGCGCCTGCTCAAAATCGATACCGACGCCGCGGTTGCGGCAAGCGACCGACTTGCCGTCAACACACTGGAGGATGAGTACGAGGCGCGAAGGGACTTGCAAGAGGCACAGCGCGCGATAGACAATCTACCGGCAGAACAACGTGCGGTGCTTATGCTCATTGCTGGACAGGGGCTGAGCTATCAGGAGGCGGCGGACGTGTTGCAGATTCCGATCGGCACCGTCATGAGTCGCCTAGCGCGCGCGCGCTGGTCATTAGGACGCGCTGTCGCCGCCAATAACGCAGACGACTGATTTTGGAACGAATAGTTTTTTAGCACGAAGGAATCGACATGCCTCAAGTCAAGAACGAGGCCACCGAAGCCTACCCGGATACAAGTCTCCTGGTTCGCTTGATGCGCTTGCAGGACGGAGATCTCGGCGAGACTGAATCGCGACAGCTCCGCGCGGAGATGGACGACAACCCGGAACTCCGGGCCGTCTATGCGGATATGGCCCGCGGCACGGCGGCAGCCAGGCTCGCCTTCTCCTCCTGGAATGTCAATGACAATGCTGGTGCTCAGGTACTGCCCTTCCGCAGGCCAGTCCGATCGAGAATCTGGCCGGCCCTGCGGCTGGTGGATCTTCGACAGGTCGCGGCGGCAGCCATCCTTGGCGTCGCGATCGGCCTGCTCAGCGGGCATTTCATCAGCCGCTCATCGGTGAACGACGACATGCTCCGGCCTGCCGGGCTGGACATGTCGACGGCAAGCGATGGGGATCGCACCGACATCGCCCTGCAAAGGGCCCTGATCCCGCTGCTGACGGAATCAGGGCGGCAGCAGGCCGATATCGATGACCCGGCGGCAGGACTGCGCGGCACGCTCAGCGTGGAACGCCATCTCCAACTGGCGTCCGGCATTTCCTGCGCTGAGATCGCCTTCAAGCAACAGCAATCCCTCCAGACTGCCATCACCGGTCTCGCCTGCCAGGATCCGGCGGGCAACTGGCAAGTGATGACGATGAAGACGGGTCGTTAGGCGAAGGCCATGGCCGGACGCGGCCTTCCTCGATCTGCTCTTCCCGCAAGGCCGCAATCCCTGCGCCTGCTCCGGTTGCTCATGACAGCCGCCATTACCCTTGCGCTGACTGTAGCCCCTCTCGGCCTCTTTCATCTGCAATCCACCGCTATTGCAAAGGATGGTAACGGCAATGGCGGCAATGGCAATGGCGGCGGGAATGGTAATGGCGGCGGGAATGGCAATGGCGGCGGGAATGGTAATGGCGGCGGGAATGGTAATGGCGGCGGGAATGGTAATGGCGGTGGCAACGGCAATGGCGGCGCCAATGGCAATGGCAATGGCAATGGCAATGGCAATGGCGGCGCCAATGGCAGCGCGAACGGCAAGGCCAACAGTGCTGCCAATTCCGCCAAGAACAATTCCAATCAAAGCGTGAATTCGACCGACACATCCAACGGCACCACCGCTGCGTCCGCCTCGTCGCAGCCCGCCAGCGCAATCGGCCCAGCCGCCACGCAGCAGAATAATGTCACCGGCCGGGATCGATTGCTGAAAGGCGAGGTTCTGGCGTCGAGCACGAAACCCGATTTCCTGGAGGGTGCCAGGCAGCTTGGCTTTAATGTCATCCAGACTAAGCGGCTGAGTGCCCTGGGCTTCTCGATCGCACGTCTGCAGACCCCGCCCGATTTGACGCTTGAAGCCAGCATCGCCGAATTGAAATCGCGCTTCCCCGACGCAAAGGTGGATGCCGACCATATCTACCAGACGCAGGGAAGCTTCACCGTCCCTGCCCCGAATTTTCCCGTCAAAGCCATCAAGTGGCCGGCGCCGCCGGCAGACTGCCCGACACCGCAACCGATCGGCATCATCGACACCCATGTCGATGGCACTGTGCGCAGCCTGGCCGGCGTTGCCCTGGTCAGCAGCGACTTCTCTGAGCAGCTGTCTTCGCCCATAGCCCACGCTGATCACGGCACGGCCGTCGCCGCCATTCTGGCAGGCCGCGATGGAACCGGCCTGCTGCCGCAGGCATCGCTTTATGCCGCAAGCGTCTTCCGCGAAGACAGCGATGGGTTACCTGTGGCAACAGCAATCGGGTTTGTCGAGGCGCTGAACTGGATGGCCGAGAACCATGTCACCATTGTCAATGTCTCGCTCTCCGGCCCGCCAAATGATTTGATGGCCCAGGCCGTTGCCCAGGCGACTGCCAATGGCATGCGGATCGTCGCGGCTGTCGGCAATGACCACCTCGTCAATGTAAGCCGCTATCCCGCAGCCTATCCCGATGTTATCGGGGTCACGGCCATCGACAGCCGCCATGTCGTTCTTCCCGAAGCCAATCAGGGAAACTATGTCGGCTTTGCCGCGCCGGGGGTCAATGTGTGGATTCCCGGCTTGCCGGCCGGCAAGGGCGACGGCAATTACTTCACGGGAACTTCCTTCGCCGCCCCCTATGTGACGGCGACGCTCGCGCTGTTCAAAGGCGATGCCAAGCGCATGCAAAAAGCCGCCGCCGATCTCGGCACACCCGGCTATGATCCGATCTATGGCTGGGGTCTCGTGCAGGCAGACGCCGCTTGCAAGAAGGATCTGGTGCTGAAGTAGCCGCTTGCCCGCCCGGACATGCGCGCAACGAGCCGACCGATCTCCGATAGAAGTATCGATATCCCGCGCACGGCTTCGCCGCCGCACATCGACACCGCATGTCCGCAGCCGCCGGGACGCTAGAGAAAGCGGATCGGATCGCGACCCTGAAATCGCGATCCGATCCGCGGCGGTCGCATGTCCATAGGCGACTCTCAGACAGGAGCACTTCAATCGCGCATAAGCTTGGGGGGCGCCATCGAACGTCTACAGAACATCGACCCAGTACAAGGAACTATGAATTCCGATCTCTGCTCACTGGCAAAATGAGACTAGAACGGCGCGCCCCTGTCGTCTCTAACATGCGGCAAGCATGATGCTTCTTATAACTATAAATGGAAGACCAGGTTATTGCGCGAGGGTGGCCAGTTCCTGACGCAGAGCCTTCGCCTTGTCGATCACGCTCGCCCGCGTCCCGCGCGGGATCAACAGCGCGACCGCCACCGCCGCGACCCGCCAATCGGAAATGATCAGCCAGGGCCAGATCCTCACGGCCTTCAGCAGCAGCCGGCGGGCGACGGCATCCTGCTGCGTCGAGCCGGCTTTCCACGCGGCAATCCGATAGTGCTCCGCATGGGCCGCCCTGAACACCCGTTCCGGCACGTTCTTCATCTGCGACCGCAAGGCAGTCATCGCCAGATCCGCATTGGCGAGGAACTTCTCGAAGTTGAAGGAGAGGCTGGTATCCCTGATGCGGTAAAGCGTCAATGCCTGGTCGATGCCGACGGCGCAGAACTCAGTCAGCCAGAGGATGCGGCACCACATTTCGTAGTCCTCGCAACTCTTCAGCGCTTCGTTGAAGCGCCCGGCCTGCTGAAAGCAGACCGCCCGGACAATCGGCGCCGAACCGTTGCCGACATGGTTGCGGCGTATCATGTCATGAAAGGACGGCGTCAGTTTATCGGCCCGTAACAGGTTCTCCGTCAGCACGCCATTTTCGAGCATATATCTGGACTGGCTGAAGCTGATGCCGATATGCGGGTTCATTTCCATCAGCGAGATCTGTATCTGGGCCTTGTGCGGCAGCCAGACATCGTCACCGTCCAGAAACCCGATATATCGCCCGGTGGCCATCAGAACGCCGGTATTGCGTGCCGCGGCCAAGCCGCCATTTGCCCGGTTGAGCACCTTGAGGCGTGGATCCAGGTGCCTGTCGACGACGCGCTCGATCACTTCCGCCGTGTGATCGGTGGAGCCGTCATTGACGACGATCACTTCGATATCGCGCAGCGTTTGGGCAAGCGCCGACTCGATTGCGTCTTCGATATAGGCGGCAACATTATAGGCAGGGATTACGATGCTAAGAATCGGCTCTGAAGGCTCTGCTTTCATGCCATCTGTCATCTGCGAATCCATATCTCTCTCCCTGACGTCGTTGATCAACAGTGAAGACGGATGCTCTCGCCGCGGCTGCGCTGCCGCCTGACGGCTGTCCCTGAGCGTTGACGAGACCCCTGCTGGCTGCTTGCCCGCCGAGCCGGCTGAAAGCCGGCCTTGCCCGTCTCGGCGACGTCTCCTGCCCGGCCGCAGCCGCATCCCCCGGAATTGCGCCGCCGATCCAGCAGAACAGGAAAAGGCAAGGCAGTGTCAGGCTGAAAAGCGATTCATAGGGACAATAGAGCAGCAGGCTCAGCCACAGGCAGCTGGCGATGATGGCGTTCTGCTGGCGTGGCTTGTCGTCTCGCCAATGATAGACCGCATAAAGCAATGCGACCAACGTTACCACCATGGCCAGGACGAAACAGGCGAAAGTGATGGCCCCGCCGGTATAGAGAACGCCGAAAATGGTCGAATGGCTGCCGATCGGCAGGTTCTCGGTGCGATGAACGGATTCGCCGATCCAGCCGTTGCCGATGACAGGCGACTGCAGAAAGCCCTCCCAGCTCTTCTCATAGATCAGATCGCGCGCCAGCGACGACCCCGCGCGCGCGCGGTCCGCCGCATCATGGACATCCGTCAGGAGTGTCACCGGATCAAGGCCGACAATCGACAGGCCATAGATCGTAAGCGCGACGGCGACCGTCGACAGAATCTGCAGATAGCGGGGAAGCTTGATGAAGATCAGGATCGCCGCGACCAGGACCATGGCGGCAAGGGCGATCCGGCTCCAACTGAAGACGACACCGATAGCGCCACCGGTCATGCCGAAGAAGCGCCGCCAGCCCTGCTCCGCCCGGCTGCTGATCAGGGCGATGGCGAGGCCGCCGAGGCCGAGCGCCGTCGCCCAGGGAAAGAACAGGATCAGCCGGATACGCGATTCCCCCAGCGTGTCTTCGCTCTGGAAGATAGTCATGGAGGCATAGAAATTGGTGGCATTTCCGCTCGGCAGCAGCATTCCCAGCGGCGTCAGCATGCGCAATTCGCTGCGCCCCGCCAGCGCGCCGCCGAGGGCGATGATCGAGAGAAGAATGATATAGATGCCGAGATTGGCGATGTAGTTGGCAGTGTGCCGATTGCTGAGCGACCAGCTATTGCCCACGGCGATAGCGAGCGCACCGAAGACCCAGCCGATCGCCGTGAACGACATGGCGTTGCGCAACCCCATTCCGAAATTATGGAGGATGAGGCCGTTGAGCACCGAGCAACTCGCTTGCGCGATGGCAATGGAGAGCCAGCAGAAGACGACGAGGTTGATCAGCCGACCCTTCGGCCAGCGATCAATGGCCAGCTTGATCAGCATCGTCGCCGCGCAGGGAATGAGCGCACCCAATACCCAGAGAAGCGGCGTGAAGCGGAGATAGCGCCCAAAAAAGGAAGTCGCGAAGGAATCGACCGCGGCCGATCCACCGGCATCCGCCAGCGGAGAAAGACCCTGACGGAACGCTCTCATCGCGATGCTTCCAGAGCGGGCGTGGCATTGATCGGCCCGCCCTCTGCATTCTTGCCGATCTCGTCCGGTTGCGCCGGCAGGTTCCGCATCAGGATAAGGCGGGTGACCCAGGCGGAGATCATTGCGAGCACGATTGTGGCGGCAATGGCTCCGTAGATTCCCGCCAGCAGGATGCCGGCACTGTAGAGCGCCACCACCATGACGCAACGCAGCAGGGTGATTTCATTGGTCGCCCTGACGGCGCCGATCGCCCGCAGGCTCATATCATAGATCCCGACCAGATAACGGAAAGGCACACTGCAGAGGAGCAGCGGTGCGAGCACCGCAAAAGCCGGCAGATGATAGACCCAATAGCCCAGGGGAACGCAGAGGATGGCAACGGAAATGCCGCAGAAGACCCCTAGCGCCAGCATCTGGCGGGTGAATTGCGGAATGGTGCCATGGGGATCGGCAAACACCTTCGGATACCAGGTCACCAGGCGCGACCAACCCGGCGTGTCGCTGAGGGTCAGCATCTGCCGGCACAGGCCGAAGACGCCGAGCTCCGATCGGCTCATGAGATAGGAAGCGATCAACACCGATGCCTGGTCGGCACCAAGGTTGATGATGTCCGCCGTCAGGAACCGCAGGCCAGATCGCACCCACGGCACCAAGGACCGGAGGCCGACCCTGCCGAGCGGCAACAGCAGGAAAATGACCAGTGTCCCGGCAAGACGAAAGAATGTCAGGACCAGCGCGAATTCAAGCAGGTTACCGGCAAAGAGGTAGCCAAGGACAAGTCCCGCCAGATTGCCGAGCGGCGCATAGATGATCAGCCGCGTCCGGTTTTCCAGCACCAGCAGCGAATTCGCCATATTCGTCTGCGCGAAGAAGGGCCCCGCCATGGAGAGCAGGAAGATAACCATCGCTTCGGTGAAATCCTGCCCCGTCGCCAGGCCGAGGGCGAGACCCACCGGTACCGATACGGCGACGGCCCCGAACCAGGCTATCAGCCCGACCGTGTTGCGAACGCGTGCCGCGGCCGCCTCGCGTGCGAAGATATAAGGCAATCCGAAGGTGCAAAGCGTTCCGAGAACAACCGTCGCGACGGTTGCAATGGTCAGCGATCCGGCCGCTGCCAGGCCGAACTTCCGCACGATGATGATCGAGAGAAAAAAGCCGTTGACGTTCTGCAGCATCCGCGCGGACAGAATAATGGCGGCATCGCCGCCGAAGCTCTGAAGCCGGTTCCGCGCGAAGGAAATCAGCCTGCCGGTGGATAGCGATGTCATCAATGCTCCCTGGCTGTGGTATCGCGGATATTCCGGTAGAACCGGTCATAGCGGATGGCGATGTCGTCCCAGGTCGGCAGTGGCAGGCTTTTCAGCGCCCGCGCCTCGGCATGAACGAGTGTCGGCTTGGAGGCCAGCAAAGCCAGTACCGCTTCAAGTGCCGCGACATTGCCGACCGGAAAGTGGAAGCCCTGCCCGCCAAGGACCAGAAGATTCTCCTCGATGTCGCTGACCAGGGCGGGGATGCCGAAGGAAATCGCCTCCAGCAGCGCCATCGACATGCCCTCGATATAGGATGGCAGAACGAAGACATAGGCGTTGCTGAAGGCCTCGGCCAGCTCCGTTCCCCCGAGATGACCAAGAAACACCACGCGCTCCGGATCAGCGACACGCTTCAATTGTGCGGCGTATTCCGTTGGCCCGACGCCACCGGCGACCGCCAGCTTGAACGGCGTCGTGCTGCGGTTGAAGGCGGCGATCAGATCATGACAGCCCTTTTCCGGAGTCAAACGGCTCGCAAAGAGGAAATAACGGCCGGCTTCCAGCTGGTGCTTGGCGAGGAGAGGTCCGGGCGCCACGGCGGCCCGGCGCGGGATGCCATTGGGGATATAGCGGGCGTGGTAGTCGTACTTCTCCCGCATATACCGTCGCAGGCTCTCAGATACCACGGTGATCTCGTCCGCGCAGGAAGTGATGGTGCGCTCGGCCAGTTGCAAGGACAGCCTTGCCGCTGGTCCCCATTTCTGCCGTCGCTGATCCAGCGCATGAATCGTCACGACCGATCTTTGCCCCGCAGCACGGGTGACTGCGGAAAAGAGGCCCGGTCCCGTCGCGTGGAAATGGACGAGATCGTAGCGCCGGAGGGCCTTGAAGGTCGATGCCATGCTCCGCGACAGATTCTCCAGATGTTTGCCACCGAACGACCTCGTCGGGATCGATTTGACGGCAAGCAACTCCGGTGCCGGCATCGCCTCCCCCCTCTCTTCATCAGCCGCCACCTCGTTCGCCGGTTCTGGCAACCCGATATCGGTGCGCGAAAAGACGTCGATCTCGTGACCCAGCATCGCAAGCCGCGGGCAGAGCTCATCGAGGACGCGCTCAATTCCGCCGTAATTCGATCCAATGCCACGCGAACCGATCATCGCGATTTTCATTCCAGGCTCCCCCATTTACGCCCGTCAATTGCGCCGAAGTTATGCCGCATGCGACAAGCCAAACCCATGCCGAAGCTCATATGATCTATCGAAGGCACACACGACAGCCATCCGCGTCGCTCGGCCGTCACCGGCCCGCCTCCCCAATGGCAATCTGATAGTCTTGCATGCTGCAATGACGGCGCCTGCATGACTCGCGTAGCCGGCCTGTGCGATCAGCCGGCCGCTCTGTCTGTCACCCAGCCAGCCATTTGTGCTTGGTATCCGCCACCGACCAGATCTCCTTGAATCTATGCGAGGACGAGACGCTGCCGAGCACCCGCACGCCAAGCGTCCGCTCCAGCCTGTCGGGAGAGATGAAACCCCTGCGGAACACGTCGGAGAGAAAGGCCGTAAGAAGGCCGACAAGAAGACTGATAATGGCGCCGCCCGCCAAAATCACGATGCGAATGGCGTTCGACTTGAGGGGCGCACCGGCCGGCTGAATAACCCGGACGTTGGTTGCCTTCTTCGCCTCGACATTCTCCTGCATCCGCCGATCATCGAGCGTCTTCATCGCCGCGGCGTAATTCTGCTCCAGCAAGGCCTTCTGCCGTTGACGTTCCTCAAGTCCCGCTTTCTTCTCATATAGATCGGCGACCGATTTGTTGACCGCGGTCAGCTGCTGCTGGATTGCGATACGTTGCTGGGTCGCAGCAGCCAGCGTGCTTTCAGCCCTCAGCCAATCGAGGTTCAGCGTCGCATAGGTCTCGTTCAGCCCCTTGCGCACGGCGGAAGGCTTTTTGTTGCTCTGCAGTTTCGTCATTTCGTCCTGCATCGCCGCAATCTGGTTGCGGACCGCGACCACCTTGTCACTGCTATCTGTATAGCTCTGGCGCAGATCCGTCTCCTTCTGCTTCAACGCAGCCAGGGCGTCGCGGGTCGCTTGAACCCTGCGATCACTCTCATCATCGGAGAACTGCACGATCTCCATGGGCGTCTTTGCCAGCTGCGTCTTGATGGTCTGGGCGCGCTGTGAAGCATCCGCAATGGTCGTCTCGACCGCCTGCAGCGACCTGTTCAGATCGCCCTGCTGCCGCAACAGCACGTCCAGTTGAGTGGGGAAATCGGAGATGCCGGCTTCCCGCTGATATCTATCGAGTTCCGCCGAGGCCAGGCCCAGGCTGTCATGCAACTTGTCGACCTGTCGCTGCACCAGGTCGGATTGCACGTCGAGATAGACCGACTCGCGCGCGGCCAGATAGGCCGCCACCAGGTCATTGACGACTTCCGCCGCCAGGACCGGATCGCGATGGCGGAATCCAATTTGAATCGTGTTGCCTGACTTATCCGGAAAGGCCATCAGATTTTGCGAAAACCGTTCGACTGCCAGATCCGCCGGATTACGGGTCGATCTCTGACCGAGCAGACGGTGGAATGTCCGCGTGAACCAGTTTTCCGGCTGGGCCGTATCCGGATATAGCCGCTCGGGACCTATCTTATTGACCACTTCATATTGCAGCTTGGTGCTGGAGAGGATGCTGATCTCGGAACTGAGGATTGCGTCGCGTTCCAGCGCCATATTGACGAAGGTCTCCGCGCCGGCTTCCGGGCGATAGGCATATTCCGGCGACAAGAGAACAAGAAGCGTGGAGGACGCCATATAGGTGGGTTTGATCGCCACTGCCGCGCCCGCCGCCAGAAGCAGCGTCAGCAGCATGAGAACGACGATTCTCCGGCCGTCCTGGAATGCAGAAAAGAGAAGTTCGCGGAGCGACGGGAAAGCATGTTTGCGCATAGTGTTCATCTCACTGTCTTCTGTCCCGGTTAAGGCCGACTAACTTAAGTTAGAGATTTCTATATCTGCGATATCGCGCACTCAATTTCTGCTTCTCTGGTATCCGCGTCGCTCATTTTCTCCTTCGTCCAATTTGCAACATATGTAAGAAATCGCTGTGGCACAGCGATAACTTTAATAGATCGTAACAGGTTTTTGCTGCGAACGCGATACAAGTTTCTTATAATGAAGCAACTGCCGCGACGTGATGTCGAGGGTCAGCAGACTCCTTCTCCTCGGGCGAGGACCTCATTCTGCGATCACCGTGGCACGACATGAAGCACCCTCATCACAAACAGGCTGGCGAAAATGAGAATGGATAGCAGTGACGCACGAGATGCCAATGACGAGGGCGGCGCCGCCGATAACGACGCTGCGAATGGCGTTTCCCCCGGACGATCTCTTGTACCTTCAGGCAGCAAGGGAAGGCGCGCGATCGTTCCGATCGAGGGGCGGCGGTTGACGCTCGATCCGGAGATCATCAAGCTGTTCTATGCCGTGGACGCGCTGAAGGAAGAGGACAAATCCTTTGTCCTGCAGTTTCTGGCCTCGACGCCGGGCGAAGGAACCACGACGATATCCTGGAGCTTTGCGCTTGCCGCCTCCTACGAATATGCGTTGCCGACTTTGATCATCGATTGCTGCGGCGACGACCGAAATGCAAGTGCGCGCCCGTCCCTGATCGATGCCTTCCTGGGCTCCGGCCGGCTTGATTCAGCGATAGAACGGGTTCCGGATACCGCGCGGTTGCATTATGCGCGGCTGTCGACCAACGCCAATTCCATGCTCGAGATCGATGTCGCGGAACTTCGCGAACTCTTTGAATTCCTGAAGCTGGACTTCGCCGGAATTGTTCTGGACTGCCCCGCCGCCAGCAATGCCGCCGACAGTCTCGCGCTCACCCGTTATGCGGATGGCACGATCGTCGTCGTCCGTTCCGGCCATGCGCGACGCGGCATTATCGAGTGGACGCATGACAGTATCGGGCAATTCGGCGGCGTCTGCCTCGGCACGGTCTTCAATTGTCGCGAAAAACGGATCCCCGACTGGCTGTACCGCCTGATTTAGCAACCCCGCAGGACAGTGGCGTATTCCCGCAGCTATGAAGTTGGTCTCAGGCGACATCGCTTGGGCTTGGATGGGAGGGTCGATGAATCAACAATTCAGCTTTCTACCGACACATTCAGTTGTGCCGCCGGCGGATCTCGCGGATAGGCTGATCGAGGAGCCAGACGAGGCTACGGTTCTGCAGATTATCCAGATGATGGAGAAATTGCTGAAGATTCGTCGGCTCACCGCCGAAAGCAGGTTTGTCGATCTCACATCCGACATAAGAAAGGCGTTCCTTTTCCTGCGCGAGTTCCGGCGCCGGTTTGACTTCGACTTGCCTCTCTCGGCCTTCTTCGATGCCCCGACGGTCGCCGACCTGGCCCGCATCGCTACAACCCGCGAAACACCGCCACTTGCCAGGCTCGTCCTTTTGCGGAAGGGTGATGAGCGTGTTCCGCCGCTTTTTCTTGTACCTGGGCTCGGCGGCGTCGTCTTCGAGCTGCTGGCCTTATCCAAAGAGATCGCCTATGGCGGCACGATCTATGCTTTTTCCGCGCCGGGCCTCGACGGCGTCGACCCGCCGCCCAGCGATACCGTTCGGTTCGGCCAGGAGAATTTCGACCTCGCTCGCCACGTCTATCCCGGCGGGCCATTTCGCTTCCTGGGCCATTCGGCCGGCGGCGTGACGGCCTTCGAAATGGCCCGGCATGCAGCGGCCCGCGGCGCCAAGGTCGATTTCTTCGGCGTGTTGGACACCAATTTTGCCGAGCGCGCATGGCCGTTTGACATCTGGCTGAGTTTCATGGTGCGCCGCGCCGGAAAGGCCGGTTCGTCGCCCCGCGACACCGCCGGGGAACAGCAGAAGGCGCAGAGCGAACCGGTCAACCATCGCCTCGGCAAGGCGGTCTCTCGGCTGGCCGCATCGGTTGGACGGGTGCCCGACAAAGTCCATCGCGTCTGGCGTAAGATCAAGCATCGCTACCTGACGGATCCCTCCTCGGTGGCATTCCTGAAGTCAGATCCCTATTACATTCCCGATCTGCCCCCGAAATTCCAGCGTGTCCGCGATGCCGCTATAGGCATGGCGGCGCGCTATAAACCGACCTTCTATGACGGCGAGCTCTATCTCTTCCAGGCCGAGTTCGGTGACGCGCTGGCCTGTGACCCCGTCTTGACCTGGTCGCGCTTGGTGCGTGAGATCATTCTGTTGCCGACGCCAGGCGATCACATAACAATGCTCAGCCCACCGCATGTCTCGGCCGTGGCGTCCAAGGTATCGATCTGCCTTGCGGAGATCGAGCAGGCCCGGCGGCAGAAATCCGCTTGCGCAATACCGGCCTGAACGCCGGCGACGCCTCGCTGGCCGATCGGCCGTGAAGGCCTGCACGCCTCGGCCGTGCGGTTCGGTGAACTGCGATCGGCGATCGCTGTAGAAAGGCGCCCCACGGGAGCTTTCCGGATCCGCGGCGATGGGGGATAGGCTGCGGCGCGACGCGGCTACCAGGCTCCGATCGCGAACAGGATCGCGATCCACAGCAGCGCGCTGAACGGGGCGGCTGCGCCTACGCCCCGCCAGAAACCGCCTTCCACCGGATGGCAGGTATCGGCATAGTTCGCAGGAAAGAGATCCGCGCCGGAGGCTCCGACAAGCAGCGCCGCTGCCGCACAGGTCAACCGCGCAGCCGGTTTCGGCCCGGCCTCGCTCTGCCGATGCGTCTTCCCTGTGGTCAGATGTTCCGGTCGAAGCCGGACTTGCATCGAAGATGCCGCCACGTCACCAATCCGCTGTCAGGACGATCACGACCCGCCGCCGGAACAATCCGGCTCGGCCGTGCCAATATAAGCCCTGACAACGCGATAACGGAGCAAATAGTTCCGCAATGGCTAACGAGAGTGCAAAGCGGGCGGGCGCCTCTGATCCAAATGAGGACGTTCCCGAGGAAGCTGATCCTTATCCCCAGCTTCGGGATTTTCAGCCCAGCGTCGAGGCGTTGAAGCGCTGGAAGATGTCTGCCGCCAGACTATGAACATGGGTAACATCATCGGCGGATCCGATCAGGCGGTCGACGTTATCCGCAAGCTGTTCCAGGACGTTCTGGCTGCCGGGCGCAGGGACGGATAGCGCAACCGAATTGGCGTAAAACGAGAGCTTCAAATCGACGTGATGGGCGATCTTTTCTTCGATGTCGATAAGCGCCTGGCGCAGTTTCGTCTCATTGCCGCTCGCAGCCGCCTTCAGTTCCTCTTCTATGATGACCTTGGCGTCTTCGAGCGCGGCGCGCGTTGCACGCCACGCAGCCAGCCAAGCACGGAACTCTGCCTCGCTGAAGTGATAATATGTCTTCTGACTCAGCTTTCGCCTGCTGATCGCCTGACTTCTGCTCATGCTGCCTCGCCGAATTGCGCTGTCATTTCGATCGCTGGAAGAGGGCGTGCCGGACCACTCCGATGCGATGATCTTAGCTCTCAAAAACGATAGCACGGTGACGACGCGTGGTCGATGTCATTCGCGCGCCCGAACGATGATGCGCGGTCCTTGCGCCGCATAAAACGCATCGCAGCCAACATATGTTAGTGGGCGAAAACTGCTTCTCTGTCATGCTTGCGATTGAAGATGCGACGGGAACCATTATGCGGCGACCGACGGGTTCTATACCGTGCCGTGCATTGACATTTCTTCCGCTGCAACAAGACCAGATGTGAGCTATGGCGCAGAGTGTCATTATCGTCGGTGCCGGCCTGGCCGGTTCGATTCTAGCCGCCGAGCTCGCGCAGACATTCGATGTCACCGTCGTCGAGCTTGCGCAGCACAATGGCAGTCTCGCCGTACCGCTGACGGATGTCAGTCGCCCCGCCGGATTATCGCCACATGTCGGCAGCGGCCCCGGCGGCACCAGCGCTTTGTGGAACAATGGTCTGATCGAACTTGAAGACGACGATTATGCCAGTTGGCCAATCAGCCAGCAGGAGCTCCTTCCCTATCTGTCCAAGGCCTATCCTCTCTTGTCCGGCGTTTCGCGCGAAGACGTCGCTTCATGCTACGATGAGTTGCGGCAACTCCATGTCGCGCGCGGGATTCCGCCTGAATTGATCGGCAACGGCCTGTTCTACCCGCAGCGGCGCCGCAACCTGTGGCACTCCCTCGGATTGGCCGACCGATCCGTTCGTGTTGTGACCGGGCGGGCGCGACGGCTTATCGTCGAGGATGGTCGCGTCACCGGCCTGGTTTTCGAGGATGACCTCGGCCGTCCGGCAGAATTGAAAGCGGATATTGTCATCCTCAGCGCTGGCGGCCTGTCCTCTCCCCTGCTGGTACAGGCCACGGCAAAGGCCTTTTCCCTGCCCTCGCTCGAAGCCGCGGGACGCCACTATATCGATCATCCGATGGGCATGATCGCAAAGGTGAAACTGAAGAGCCGGCTCTATGACATATGGAATTTCCGCCAACGTCGTATCGCCGGCGCATTGCAGACGCCGATCGTGGCCCGGGATCAGAGCGGGCTAAAGATCTCGGTTTTCCTGCGTCCCGCCTCCGTCGTATCCCACGGCGATCGCCGCGACCGGGTACAAAGCGTCCTGGTCAATCTGCGCAACTCGCCGTTCAAGCTCTCCGCGCTGGCCGCCCTCGCAGCGAGCCGCGACGACATTCGCGAGGTGCTGTCCTTCAAACTCGGCCTACAGCTTCCCACCGACTATTATGTGCTTCGCTTGGTCGCGAGCGAGGTTCCCGACCAGCATCGTTCGGTCTATCGCGACGAGCGGACGGACGGCATTGTCCGCGACTGGCGCATTACAGACCGCTACACGGAACAGATCGGCGCGCTTTTGCGCCAGCTGCTGGAAAAAATGGGCGGCATCGTGCTGGAGAGCCGCTTTTTCGATCAATGGGAAAAGACCCTGCACAGCGCGGCGCATCATTCCGGAACGTGCCGGATGTCACGGTCGGACAAGGACGGCGTCTGCGACAGCACTTGCCAGATCTTCGGCATCGACAATGCCTATATCTGCGACGGCTCGACCCTTCCTTCCACCGGCTATGCCAATACCGGATTGACCATTGCCGCCCTGGCGCTGCGCCTGTCCGATCACTTGAAGCAGCGCGCGGCCTAGGGCCGGCATCGCCGGTTGCCGGCGCGTCCTGCATTTCCTTCTGATTTGCCGCCTATACCCGGCGTCTTACAGCCGGATTCACGTTTCAAGTGAAGCCTATCCGCTTCCACTCGAAACAACCGCGTTCTAGAACCAGCTCTCCAATACCTTGATCGTATCACCCGGCTGGAGGGAATCCGCCTCTGTCGCCTTCATCGGCCTGGCGTTTGCGTCATCGCCGCGGATGACCGTGATCCGCGACGGATCGGCCCGGTAGGTATAGCCACGCGCCAAGGCAATGGCGTTCAGAACCTTCATCCCGCTCATGAACGGATATTGCCCGGGCTGGGTGACTTGGCCGAGGACATAGATCGGCCGGTATTCCAGCATGTTGATACTGACTTGCGGCTTGTTCAGCTCCTGCTTGAGCTTCTGGGCAACTTCGGTCTCGGCCTGACGCAAGCTCTTTCCAGCCAGGGAGACGGCGCCCGCCGTCGGCACGGAGATCGATCCATCCGCCGCGAGCACGAAATCGCCGGAGAATTCAGGATGCTCATAGACCTGGACCCTGATCTTGTCGCCGGATGCCAGGCGGCTCTCCGCCTCGGTCGCGTTATTCAGCGGCGGCATGGAGCTGCAGGCGAACAGCAACAGGCAGAAGACTGCCATCACCATAGCATGGACGGAACCGCCGATAGATCTGCCGGCAATCCGCATGTGAAGCAGGTTTCCCGATGGGCGCATGATTTTCCTCCTAGAAGGACTTGGTGACATGCAGAAGCGTAACGTTACTATTGAAACCGCCGTTATCTGCGTTGGCGGTCTGGATCTCATAGGTGTTGTCGAGGCTGACGATCAGGCCCGGCATCACCCCCCACTTCAAGCTGGCATCGAAGGCATAGAATGTTTCGCTGCGGGAACTGGAGATGAAATCACGCGAACCTATCGTTGCCTGGCCGACCAGAACGATGTCGCGCCGGACCTGCTGGGTTATGCTGACGCGGCCGACATCCAGCCAATAGCCCGGTGACTGGAAGTCGAAGCTTTCATAGAAGTCGTGGGAGAACAGCGCTCCCACCTCGGTCGTGTCGGTTGGCTGCCAAAGCATCTGTAAGCTGCCAACCGGTCCCGACACGTTGTCCACATCACTGTCCTGGTAGATCTGTAGCCTGTAACCCGCCGAGGCCACCAGCCGGATCAGAGGCGTCAACGCGTAATCGGCGCCGAGGGACACCACGGTTCCGCTGGATTGGCGCTCGACGCCGAAATTGTCCCGCTTATCGTCCGGCAACCGGATATTTCCGATGACATCGAGATAGAAGGAGCGATCCTCGCCGACGTTATATGTGGCGCGGGTCGTCGCATCTATCTCGTTCATGTTGCGAAAATCGAGGTTTATCTTGCCGCTGGTACTTTGCACATCGTCGTAATCCACGCGGTCATAGGATAGCCCGCCCCGGAAGGTCACCACGGCATATCTGCTTTCCAGACTCGTGCCGGCCTGGTAGTGCCAGTAGGAGACGGGTTCCGTCTCCGGGCTCGATTGCGGATCGTCGCGGCGCTCGACTTCCCGTGCCACCAGGGCATTACCGTTCAGCCGCAGATCCGTGCCGACATCCTTCCATCCTGTCGCAGTCATGCGACCGCTCCAGACATCATTGCTGCTGGTGTCGATATAGGTCGTCCGTGCGATGAAGCCGTCGAGATTGAGGAAGTGATCCGGCGTCAAGGATGTGGCATTGAGGCCGGCCCCCGACACGACAAAGCCATCATCTTTGGCTCTATGGCGAGAATCGAAGATATTCGTATCGTATCCGAGCGCCAGGTCCATCCGCGCCGTAACTGCGAAAGGTCCGAGGGCGAAACCAGACGGGCGATGAATACGATTAAACCGATCCATCAGGCTCTCGCCCTGGATGACATCGGGAAGCGCCGGCCGTGCGGTCGGATCATCCTGCTGCGCTTCCTGAGCTGATGCCCGCTGCACAGTGATCAGCAACAGAGCGAAGACGACCGCTCCATAACCCGCCCCCATTCCGCTTAGATAGTTCCGCCCACATCTTCGGATCAGAACCAGTAAGTCATGAATTTGCCAGATCGCTTGCGCACACCCCGTGCCAACGGCTTCGCTCAAGAACCGGCCCCCCTCTCTCGTACGCATAATCGATTCATCCGCAAAGACCGTGCCCCAAGCAGGCTTGAACGCCCGTCAGTAGGCAGTCTTCGAGAACATGATCTCCGGTATTGTTTTCAGCAGAATCTCCATATCGAGCCAAAGCGACCAGTTATCGATATAGTAGACGTCATGCTTGATGCGCTCGTTCAATATGGCTGCATCTTCTACCGCACCTCGAAATCCATTTACCTGCGCCCATCCGGTGACACCCGGCTTGACGCGATGCCGGTGCGCATATTCGCGAAAGATCTTGTGGCAAGGCTGACCATTGATGCACATGCCCGTGGCATGGGGGCGCGGCCCGACGAGCGACATTTCGCCCATCAGAACATTGAAGAGCTGCGGCAACTCATCGATACTCGTCTTCCGCAGGAAACGCCCCACCGCCGTGATCCGCGGATCATTGCGCTGCGTCTGCTGGCTGGCCAGCAGATCGGTCCGATGCGCATACATGGTACGGAATTTGAACACGCGAATGACGTCATCATAGAGGCCCGCCCGCGGTTGCCGGAAGAAGACCGGGCCCGGGCTTGTCAGCACGATCGCCAGCCCGGTTATCGCCATTACCGGTGCGAGGAAGACAAGCAGCATAAGGCTGACGATCACGTCGAAGGCACGCTTGACGGCTTGATCGCTGGCCGACATAGGCCGATGGAAGATGTTCAGGAATAGCTGGTTGAAGCCATCGGCAGACGTCGATGCCTGTTGCCCGAAGAGCCGGATTCCCAGCCCGTCGGGCAGAATGGAGACATCGACAGGCAAGGACTTCAATCGGATAAGCACGTCCAGCAACCGCTCCTCCGCGTTCAGCGGCAGCGCGACGAGTATCTTGTCGACACGGTTTTGGCGTACCTGCCCGTGCAGTTTCTCCACCGGCTCGACGCTGAGGCCGCAGACCGCTTCCGGAATTCGCGTGGCGCGGTCATCGTAGATGCCGACGATACTGATCTGCTCGCCGAAGCGCTCTTCAATCATGCGCGCGAGCTTGGTGCCGAGCGGACCGGCGCCGACAATGGCGATGCGATGTTTCGCGGATGCTCCCGCCGCCTCAAGCAGGTACCAGCAGGCTGATCGGCTGCAAAGCGTCGCCGCGCCGGCGGCAGCCAGCCAGGCGACGGCAAAGGGCAGCGCTGCGGCGAGCGGTATGCTGGCAGGGCCGGCGATATAGTCGGTCGCCGCCAGGATCGACCAGGCGACAACGATCGCGAGACAATTGCGGAGAAAGGGCAGAACAATGAAAGCCGAGGCACGCGGTGCCGCCTTGGCGGATCCATCGATGCCCGACAGGCATAGAATCGTCAATATGGCGATGATCAGCAGATTTATCGCGCTGGATGCGGATATGGCATTCGCCTTGCCACTCCACAGCGCCAGCGTTATCAGGGTGCTGAAAGATAGGGCCGCTATGTCGATTGCGGCAATAACCCCCGTTGTCGCCCTGCCCCTCAAGGCGTGAGTCATCGTTCGAGCACTTGCAGTCTCTGAGACCATCGTAGAGCACTCGTTCCTGTACGCTCGATGTGACCGTCAGACGCTTGGATCGTCAGAGGGCTGCGTCGAGCTGATTATGTCCCTGTCTGTCGTCTCAAGTCTCTCGCTTGTCGCACTTCTGCGCGTCACCGGTACGTTGTCGAGAGAGGTAGTCATTTGAGGCGAGAGTAGCCTTGGCCGAAATATGCGTCTTTAACATGCAGCAAGCTCGGTATCATTTTTTTAACGCGTTCGATCTTGCATATGATGCGTCTGCTGCGGGTGGGCTCCGACATGCGGCGCCCACCACGTCATCGGCGGATCGTTTTTTGGATTAAGCTAGCTGCTGCTCGAGGATTGCGCCTCCCGGGGCGCGCAGCTTCGGCTGGAAGTCGGCAACCATGCTCAACGTCTCCGGTTCGAGAAGCTTGAACAGGCCGCCTTTCCAGTGGATCAACTTGTCACGACGCAGCTGCTGCAGTGTGCGATTGATATGCACGCTACTCAGTCCCAATGTATCGGCGAGGAGTTCCTGCGTGATCGGCAGGAAGAAGCGGCCATCTTGCGCCAGGCCGGCCAGCTGCAGCCGGTGATACAGCTCCATCAGCAGGTGAGCCAGTCGCTCATATGCATTCTGCCGCCCCAGTCGAACGATCTGATGCATGAGGTAGTATTCCTCTGTTGCACCGATCATATCGCAGGCCTTGATCAAATTGCCGTAGTCGGGACTGCCCGTGACGATGGCATGGCGGAGCGCGTTCAGGTTGCAGGTCTCCACCCGCGTCAAGGCTACCGTCGTGGTGACCGCAAACGGATGCGGACGCATCCGCAGGTCCAGCGGATCTCCCGGTACGAGGATGCTGATAACCTGCCGCCGCCCGTCCCGCAGGACATGCTGGCAGCAAGCCCAGCCTTGCGTGATCAGGCACGGGCGCCGTCCAGGCTCATCGTCGCGCTGCAGCTCACTGCCGGCAGGGTGCTCATCAAGCCCAGCCGCCCAGCGCGCCAATGCATCTTCTTCGATCGGGGAAAGTTGTACGAGGCTTTGAAAGCGCCGAAGAAGCAGCTGTTTTACGGCATTCGTCCGGCGATCAATTCGCGATTTTACCGCAAGATCTATCATCTCACCCCCCAGAGGTTGGTCAGTCATGCCTCCCCTTTTCAATGCAGAGCTTAAGAAATACTCTTTTTATTTTTCGATTACGCCCACAGTGATGTGTTTTTTTATCGTGCGTAAGCGCATTTTTTTTTCGGCGCACCGCCACCAGCCTCTGTGCTGATGCGCCGATGTGTGAAGACCCGACCTTTCCTTGTCACGCCCTACTACCGCAAAGAGATCACCCGGCCATTTCCCAACTTGATCGGCCGCGCAATGCAACCATTTGGGTAGTGACAGCATTCATAGCTTATCTGCTGAAGATGGAGCAGGCTCGGAAACTACGTAGGGGCCGTCATTGCCGATATGTGAAGCGCCGCCGTTACGATCACATCTTTCAAGCGCCAGCTTTGGAAGATCGATCCACTCGCGAAATCGTGATAGGTTGGACCCTGCTGGAAGGGGACGATATTCAAGTCATACGGGGGCACTAACCGTCACAGAGACGAGAAAAAAATGGCTGGGAGACAGCGTGAGGCGCGCTTTGGTGCTCGGTCTGCCAAAGCCGAGGGATGGACGGCGACCGCTTCTGCAGGAGCGACGGACGATTTGATTGTCGTCGGTCTAGGCGTTTCGAGCAGCGGAATGGGGGCGTGTCGTGCTTTTCTCGGGGCTCTCCCCGCCGAGGCCAACTTATCCGTCATTCTCGTTCAACAGCGCGACCCATCGCATGAGGCGATCTCGCCCGAAGCTCTGGCAAAGCACACGTCTTTGAAGCTGTTGCATGCCAGCCATGGCATGCGCCTCAGCCCGAGGGAGCTGTATATTGCTCCGCCCGAGAGTTTTTTTTCAATTGTAGATGGTGCACTCAATTTCGCGCAGAAGCCGATGGATGGAGCGGCGATGGCACCGTTCGATCTGCTGCTACAATCCCTGGCGCAAACATACGGAACACGCGCCGTGGGTGTGGTGCTCGGCGGTTCAAGCGCCGATGGCAGCAGGGGCGTTCTCGCACTCAAGGAGGCCGGCGGCCTCGTCATTGCCCAGGACCCCGTCGAGGCGGACAAGGATGACATGCCCCGCAACGCGATCAGGACCGGCGCCGTGGACTTGGTGCTCCCCGTCCGAGGAATACCGGCGGCCATTGCAACCTATGGCGATCTCGCACTCGACGGCTCCGCCACAACCTCGCTTTGGACGCCGCGCGACGGCGGCAGCTATCTTCCGGAGATCGCGGACCTGATACATGCGCGCGTCACGGAAGGCTTCATCAGACCGCAGCCGAAGATATTGCGGCTGGTGATCCAGCGGCGTCTCGCGAGGCGATGGCCGCAGACGAGTATCGGCCGCTATCTGGACATATTGCGAAACGATGCGGCGGAGCTGGGGCAGTTGGCCGCCGACATCATCGGCGCGACCGGCCAGCGCGCAGATGGCCAGGATCGCAATAGAAGCGTTCCTCCCGCCACGAGCGAGGCATCGCAGGTCTCCGAAGGCGACCGATCGCGAATGGGCCCCGCTCAGCTTTCGCAAAACGGCTCCGTGCAGGCAGCCCCTCCGGCGCCAATCGCCAGGCGGACGACAGGCGGGACGGCCCCCGAGGACATCAACCTCGCTGATTGGCTCAATGTGCTCAGCAGCGTGGAAGTGGCGTTGCTTCTCTTCGATCGGCAGCTCAGGCTGCGCCATCTCACGCCGCAGGCCGAAACGCTCTTCGGCATCCGCACCGATCAGCTGGGCGCGCCGCTCTCGGAAATAGGCGCGCTGCAGTCGGACGATGCCTTAGTGTCGGAGGCGCGCCTCATCCTGCGCAACGCCGACACCATCGAACGCGAAGTTGTCTATCAGGACGGCCGGGTCCTTCTGCGGCGAATATCGCCTTATCACCGTCCGGACGGACGCTTGGCCGGCATCGTCGTCACTTTCAGGGATATCACGCAGGTGAAGCGGGACGCCGCGGCACTTGATGCGGCGAAGCGGCAAGCCGAGACGGCAATGGCGACGAAGTCGCGCCTGCTGGCCGCGGCGAGCCATGACCTGCGCCAGCCGCTGCAGACGCTCGCGTTGCTGCAGGGCCTGCTGCTCAAGACGATCAATGCGCCCGGGGCGCAGGAACTGCTCGCCTTGCTGGACGATACCTTGACGGCCATGTCGGGCATGCTGACGACGTTGTTGAACATCAACCGCATCGAAGCCGGCGCCGTTCAGGCCGATGTGGTCACTTTCCCCGTCAATGATCTGCTCATCCGCCTGCGCAATGAGTTCGTGTATCACGCCCGCAAGCCGCAGCACGACCTGCGGGTCGTCTTCAGCAGCCTTCACGTTTCGAGCGACCGGCAACTTCTGGAACAGATCATCCGTAATTTTCTCTCCAACGCCGTCAAATATACACCCAGCGGCAAGATCCTGCTGGGATGCCGTCGGCACGGAGAGACGCTGCGGATCGAAGTCTGGGATACCGGGACCGGCATCCCGGAAAATGAACTCGATGCAATCTTTGAAGAATACCATCAGCTAAACAACAAGAAGAAACAGGCGGATCGCGGCATGGGGCTTGGCCTCGCCATCGTGCGGCGCCTCGGAAATCTGCTGAGCCTTCGCACCGGGGTGAGATCCCGGGTCGGCAAAGGGTCGGTCTTCTTCGTCGAAGTACCGCTCGCGGAACCGCGCATCCTGACGCCCGTCGCGTCCCCCACAGCGTCGTTGCCGCAGGCGGCTGCCCTGCAAGACGCAGGGCTGCGTCTGCCAACTGTCCTGGTAATCTCGGGCGAAGCGGATATGCGGGAGCTGCTGCGGCTGACACTGCAGCACGAAGGGCTGCAGGTCCTGGCTTTTGCCGACGGCAGCCGCATCGGCGATCTGGCCGCCGAGGGTGCGCAGCCGGATCTGGTATTGGCGGATTACCGCTTGCCGGACGGTGTGCCTGGCCTCGCGCTTGCCGCCGAGATACGCGCCTGGTGCGGCCAGGGGTTGCCGATTGCGATCCTGGCCGCCGACATGGCGGGCGAGGTTGCCGCGGAGATCGCGCGGCACGACTGCTTGCTGCTTGAGAAGCCAATCCGCACGGCCGAGCTCAAAGCCATGATCCGCCGCCTCCTGCCGGTCCCACAGGCGCCGTCGACAGACCCGTCGTCGCGCGAGGAGGAGGCTGCGATCCGGCCGGTCATCTATATCGTGGACGACGACAGCGGCCTTCGCGCCGGCCTGCGCAAGGCACTGGAAGAAGAAGGCCGGACTGTCCAGGACTATGGGAGCGCAGAGGCATTTCTGGCCGCCCACCATCCCGAGCCCGACGCCTGCCTGCTGGTTGATGCCTATCTGCCGGGCATGAGCGGCCTCGACCTGTTGAAGCGGCTGCGGGAAGGCGGACACAGCCTGCCGGCGATCATGATCACCGGCAACAGCGACGTACCGATGGCCGTTCAGGCAATGAAGACCGGCGCCTTCGACTTCATCGAAAAGCCGGTGAGCCGCGCAGAGCTGCTCGCCAGCGTTGACCGCGCCCTGGAACAGTCGAAGGACGCGAACCGGCTGCATGCCTGGCGAGCGAAGGCGGCCAAAAGCATCGCCAGCCTCTCGCCGCGGCAGCGGCAGATCATGGCCATGGTGCTCGCCGGTCAGCCAAGCAAGGTCATCGCCGCCAATCTCGGTATCAGCCAGCGCACGGTCGAGGGGCATCGAGCGACCATCATGAAGAAGACCGGCTGCAAGTCGCTGCCGGAACTCGCCAGGCTCGCCCTCGCCGCCATTTCGAACGACCCGGACATGGCGCTGACGCAATACGGCTTTCCCAAGGAAATCCTGGAGCAGCTCTCCCGCTAATTGCTGGTCTGCGTCGCCCTTTCTGGAAGGACGACGAGATGGGCGAAAACGGCGTTGAGGTCCGATTGCAGCGGCTGGGACCAGTTGCGTAGGGCCGTGTTCGGCTGGTCACTGTTCCGCCGCAGGCGGATGGTAAAGCCCTCCCCGCCGCGATCGACAATGATGAAGCCGTAGGTCTTGGCCGCCTCGGCAATGGTGCGGCCTTCAGCCGTAACCAGATTGAGGCCGGCAATGTCGACATCGGGCGAAAGTGCGAGATGGGCGCCCATGGGGAGCGCGCCTGCATAGGGATGCGCCTCGGTCAGCGCGTTGCGGTCGAAGGCATAAGCGGGATAAGCAATCTGCGGCGACAGATAACGCGCTGGAACCGTGATCGCCATGGCATGCTTGATCGCGCCGGCGGTGATCTCCTGGTCGTCGGTCACGCCGAGATAGCAGGGAATCATCGATGCGGTCTGGCCATTCTGCCCACCGTCGCCCGGGCTTTGCAGGCTGGACACCCCGTAGGATAGGGCGACGATTTGCCCGGTGCTGAGGACGATCGTGGCATAGGTTTCCAGCACCGTGCCATCCGGCTGGCGTACCGCCATGTGACCGTCCGGCCCCGGCGCCGGCAGCATATCGCCTCGCGCATGGAAGCGCGCCGGACCCGCCGCCGGATTGATCACCTGTTTGAATGCCGGCGGCAGCTTCCATTCGCTGGGGGATGTCGATGAATAGACATTGCCCGGAAAGGGAAAATGGTCGCGGGAGGATTGCAGGATGGCGGCCTCCATGGCTGGCGCATTGCCCGAGCGCTTCCATTGGCCCGAGGCGACCATCCACCACGCGGCCTCGTTATACAAAACCGGCTGCAGCGGATCGCTTGCCGCCGCCGCATAGACCGGAATGCTCCAGACATCGGGCGACTGCCAAGTGTCGAGGCCGACAGGCACGTCAATTTTCAAGTTGGCGCGTGCGGCGGCAGGCTGCACCGGTGCGGTCCATAAGTTCAGGGCAACCAGGAAAGTCTCGAACATTGGCGGCGCTCGCCGAGATGTCAGGGTTGCGGCAACAGTAAAAGCAAGACGGGCACAAGGCTAGAGATCTCATGCGCGGACCGGCGAGATGAGCGCGCGATGTCTCGCGGCCGGGCTGGCGCGGTCAGGCCGGCCGCCATCAACTGATCGGCTTCAGCTGGCCGAGACGATCCTGATAGGCGGCCTCCCAGGCAACGGCGCTGCGCACGATCGTCGCGATATCGCTGTGTTCCGGCTGCCATTTCAGCTTGCTGCGCGCCGCGTCGTTCGCAGCATAGAGCGCGGGCGGGTCGCCGGCCCGGCGTGGCGCCTCGGTGACCGGGACCGGCCTGCCGACTGCGTCCGAAACGGCATCCAGTACCTCGCGGACAGAAACCGGCTTGCCAGTGCCCAGATTGAAGCGGCACAGATCGACGCCGGTCATCAGATAATCGAGTGCCGCGATATGGGCCGAAGCAAGATCCGTCACGTGGATATAATCGCGCAGGCAGGTGCCGTCCGGCGTCGGATAATCCGTCCCGAACAGCCGCAGGGCCTCGCCAGTGCCCCGCGCCGCCCGGATGGCGAGCGGGATGAGATGGCTCTCCGGCACATGCGCCTCGCCGATCTCCAGCGCCGCATCGGCCCCGGCAGCGTTGAAATAACGCAACAGGGCCACCTGCAGCTTGCCGGTAGCAGCGACATCCGTCAGGACATTTTCCGCACCCAGCTTCGACTGGCCATAGGGATTGATGGGATTGCGGGCCGCGTCCTCGCCGATCGGCGTCCGCGCGGGAATGCCGTAGACGGCGCAGGTGCTGGAGAACACGATCTTCGTAACACTTGAGGTCAGCATCGCTTCCACCAGGGACATTGTGCCGCCGACATTGTTCGCGTGATAGAGCAGCGGATTGGCAACCGATTCCGCGACCAGCGATTTGGCGGCGAAATGCAGCACCGCCGTCACCTCATGCGCCTTCATCACGGCGGCGACGCGTGCGGTATCGCGGATATCACCGACTTCCAGCGGCCCCCATTTCACCGCCCATTCATAACCTGTGCTGAGATTGTCAAAGGTCACCGGCTCGATCCCGGCCAGATGAAGCGCCTTGCACACATGGCTGCCGATATAGCCGGCACCGCCGGTCACCAATACCTTGGTCTTCATCGATCGCGCTCCCCCATCACCTCAGACCCAGGCAGAGTCATGACCGGCAGGCGAGGTGCAACGCGGATCTTGTCGAGATCGTTGCTTCGCACCACCTGTGCCGACGCAATACATCGTCGACACGAAGCGTCGCCTGGTCGGCGGATTGTCAAGCATCACGGTGTTGGGCCTCCTGCACGATCCGAAGCGGGGACATTTCGTCCTCTCCCTTCGGCGGATGTGGCCTCCCCCTACTCACCGACTTTGCAGCCAGCCAACTTCGATTTTTAGCGCGTATCCTGTTTCTAAAGCGAAAATGCCAGAGGCTCAATGACCGGCGGCCATCGAAAAGCACACCCAAATGTATAAATATTGTCTTTTAATTTAGCCATTTGCGCTGGAATTGACAAATTTCCAGAGCCGCTCCGTAAAAGCTGTTTATATTTATCGATGGGAGTGTGGGGAGATTAAGCGGCATGTCCCAGCTGACCGCCACCCCGGCAAACGGGCTGGCGACAATTCCGGACGAGCTGACCGTCAGCGTGACCTCCTGGCACGATGGAACGCGCCGAAAATATCGCTGCACGCTCACCCACGCCACCCGGAACAAAAGCTGGACCAGCAACGATCACGACACGCTGGACGCGGCCATCGCCGAGGCTCTGGGATCCTATGATATTCCTGCCGTCGATCATGACTTCTGGCGGGGCGTCAGATCGGTGCTGCCTTATGCCGTAATCGCTTGGGTACTGGTGATCGCACTTGCCCTCGCCTTCTGGCGACTTCTTGCCTGAACCGCCCCCCTGCCGGGGCGCACGTTCAAGACGGGAATTCGCACGGTTGAAACTGCACGATCACGATCGCCCATATACGACACCCTGTTCCTGCGTTGCCGGTCGGGCAGGTATCTTGCGCGACAGATCGCCGACCGGCATTGGGTCCGGCGCCTGCTTCTCTACTGTGTGCTTGCAGTTCCAAAACCTCAGCACATAAACTCTGCGAGGAAGAGCAAGCCTCTTGCCAACTTTCTACGTAAACACCGGATATCCAAATGACGGGCAGGTAAAGATGATCCAGCGTCAAGGCCTCTCGGTCGACCCGCAACTCGACGACTTCATCACGCAGCAGGCCTTGCCGGGAAGCGGCGTCGCGACCGATCATTTCTGGCATGGCTTTTCGGCCCTCATCCATGAGCTCGGCCCCAGAAACCGCGCGCTGCTGGCAAAGCGCGATGCCTTGCAAGCGCAGATCGATGCCTGGCACAAGGCTAATCCCGGCGCCAGCATCGCCGCGCAGAAGGACTTCCTTTCCCGGATCGGCTATCTGCTGCCGGAAGGATCGGACTTCAAAATCGAAACCGCGCATGTCGATCCGGAGATCGCCTCGATCGCCGGCCCTCAGCTGGTCGTGCCGGTCACCAATGCGCGCTATGCGCTGAATGCGGCGAATGCCCGCTGGGGCAGCCTTTATGACTGCTTCTACGGCACCGATGCCATGGGAGCCCCCATTCCGACCGGCGGCTATGACCGGGGCCGCGGCGCCCGCGTCGTGGCGCGCACCCGGGTTTTCCTCGACGAGGCCTTTCCCATCGAAGGCGCCAGCCATGCCGATGTCCGCCGCTATCAGGTCAGGGACGGGGCTCTGCTGGTCGACGACCTGCCGCTGCTGCAGCCGGAAAAGTTCGTCGGCTATCGCGGCAACCCGAAAGCGCCCGATGCCGTCCTGCTGCGCAACAACGGCCTGCATGTCGAATTGGTCTTCGATCGCGCCCATCCCATCGGCAGCCGCGATCAGGCGCTGCTCGCCGATGTGGTCATCGAAAGCGCCGTATCGGCGATCATGGATTGCGAGGATTCCGTTGCCTGTGTCGATGCCGAAGACAAGGTCCTCGCCTATTCCAATTGGCTCGGCCTGATGAAAGGCGACTTGGCTGCGGAAGTCGAAAAGGGCGGCAAGAGCTTCACCCGCCGCCTTCATCCCGATCGCGTTTTTACCAGGCCGGACGGCGGCACGCTGACTCTGAAGGGACGCGCGCTTCTCCTGGTGCGCAATGTCGGTCATCTCATGACCACGCCGGCCATCCTCGACAAGGAGGGCCATGAGATTCCTGAAGGCCTGATGGATGCGATGATCACCACCCTGATCGCGCTTCATGACCTCAAAAAGACCGGCGACGCGGCCGATGCCCTGCGCAATTCCGTCATGGGTTCGGTCTATGTGGTGAAGCCGAAGATGCATGGGCCGGAGGAGGTTGCCTTCGCCGACGATGCCTTTACCCACGTCGAACAGGTCCTGGGGCTGCCGCGCTACACGGTCAAGCTTGGCATCATGGACGAGGAGCGCCGCACCTCGGTCAATCTCAAGGAATGTATCCGTGCCGCGAAGCACCGCGTCGCCTTTATCAATACCGGCTTCCTCGACCGTACCGGCGACGAGATCCATACCTCGATGGAAGCGGGCCCCTTCTCGCGCAAGGATTTCATCAAGCGGAAGGCCTGGATCACCGCCTATGAGAATCTCAATGTCGATATCGGCCTGGAATGCGGCCTCTCCGGCAAGGCACAGATCGGCAAGGGCATGTGGGCGGCGCCCGACATGATGGCGGCGATGCTGGAGCAGAAGATCGAGCATCCCAAGGCCGGCGCCAATTGTGCCTGGGTCCCCTCGCCCACCGCAGCGACCTTGCACGCCCTGCATTATCACAAGATCGATGTCTTCGCCGTGCAGAAGAAACTGGCCGCCGGCGGGCGCCGCGCCCATGTCGATGCCATCCTCGACATCCCGATCGCCTCGTTCAGGAAATGGAGCGAGGCGCAGATCCTGCGCGAAGTGGAGAACAACGCCCAGGGCATCCTGGGCTACGTCGTGCGCTGGATCGACCAGGGCATCGGCTGCTCCAAGGTCCCCGATATCAACAATGTGGGCTTGATGGAAGACCGTGCCACCTTGCGGATCTCGTCGCAGCATATCGCCAACTGGCTGCATCACGGCGTTTGCACGCGCGACCAGGTGATGGCGGTGTTGAAGCGCATGGCGGCGGTGGTCGACAAACAGAATGCGAGCGATCCGGCCTACAAGCCGATGGCGCCTGATTTCGAGCTGTCGATCGCCTTCCAGACCGCCTGCGACCTGGTTTTCAAGGGCCGCGGCCAGCCCAACGGCTATACCGAGCCGCTGCTCCATGCGGCCAGGCTGCGGGTCAAGGGACGGAACTGAGCCGCAGGCGGGTATCCCGGCGGCGGCCGGCCGGCAATAAGCGGTGCAAAGCGGACGAGGATCTGGCTTTTTAATTGCCGTCGGGGACGCTATGGTCGGGCCGAATTCATCCTCAGGAGATTAAAGTGGCTAGAAATATTTTCCGCGGCTGCGTTCCCGCCTTGATGACCCCCTGCAAAGCCGATCGCAGCCCCGACTTTGCCGCCCTCGCCCGCAAGGGCAAGGAGCTGATCGAGAAAGGCATGTCGGCAGTCGTCTATTGCGGCTCGATGGGCGATTGGCCGCTGCTGACGATCGAACAGCGTCAGCAAGGCGTCGAGGCCCTGGTCAAGGCTGGCGTCCCGGTCATCGTCGGCACCGGCGCCCAGAATCCACGCCAGGCGACCGAGCTGGCCGCCCATGCCAAGAAGGTCGGGGCCGGCGGTCTCATGATCATACCGCGCGTGCTCTCCCGCGGCACCTCCGCCGCGGCTCAATACGATCATTTCGCCGGCATCCTGGAAGCCGCCGTCGATCTTCCCTCGGTGATCTATAACAGTCCCTATTACGGCTTCGAGACCAAGGCCGACCTCTTCTTCAAGCTGAACGAGAAATACCCGCATCTGGTCGGCTTCAAGGAATTCGGCGGACGGGAATCGCTGAGCTATGCCGCTGAGCACATCACCGGCCGCGATCCCAGCCTCACCTTGATGGTCGGCGTCGACACCCAGGTCGTCCATGGCTTCGTCAATTGCAATGCGGGCGGTGCCATCACCGGCATCGGCAACGCTTTGCCCCGCGAAGTGCTGCATCTCGTTTCGCTGTGCGAAAAGGCCCAGGCCGGCGATGCGGTCGCCCGCCGCAAGGCCGAGGAACTCGACAAGGCGCTGTGGGTGCTTTCGACCTTCGACGAGGGAGCGGACCTGGTCCTCTATTACAAGCATCTCATGGTGCTGGAAGGCAGCCCGGAATACGAGTTGCAGATCAACCCGTCGGACAAGCTGAGCCCCAGCCAGAAGCATTATGCCGAGACCCAGCTGAAGCTGTTCAAGACCTGGTACAAGGAGTGGTCGCAGCAGGCGTAAAGCCGCTGCTGCTCCACCCGGCAAGACAAAGCGGCGTGAAGGCTGGCCAGCCGGTCTTCACGCCGCCGATCTTATCATACGGACATCGCCCCCGCTCGCCTCACGACTTTGTTTGTGCCGGTGGCCGCTGTTCGGGCTAAGCTCTCGGCCGTGTCCAACACTCGAGAGACCGCCAGCTTGGATTCCCGCCGCAGGCTGTTTTTGGAAGGGCCGATCAGCCGCGCCCTGATCACCCTCGCCATCCCTATCATCCTTGGCAATGTGCTGCAGACCGGCTACCAGCTCACCGACGCCTTTTGGGTCGGCCGCCTTGGCGCCGCGGCGGTGGCGGCCGTCTCCATCAGCTTTCCCGTCACCTTCCTGGTGATCGCGCTCGGCTCCGGCCTCGCCATGGCCGGCGCGACGCTCAGCGCGCAATATATGGGCGCCGGGCGCCAGGACATGGTCGATCATGTGGCGGCGCAGACCATGGTAATGGTGACATTGACCTCGGTCCTGCTCGGCGTGCTTGGATACGCCCTCTCGCCCTATCTGCTGGAACTGCTCGGCGTCGCGCCGGATGTCTATGCCGGCGCGCTGGGCTTCATGCGCGTCTCTTTCATCGGCATCATCTTCGTCTTCATCTATGCGATGTTCCAGGCCCTGATGCGCGGCGTCGGCCGCACCGCGATTCCGCTCGCCATCGTGCTCGGCACTGTGATGCTCAATTTCATCCTCGACCCGCTCTTCATCTTCGGCGCCGGCCCCGTCCCCGGTTTTGGCGTGATGGGTGCCGCTTTGGCGACGCTGGTGACGCAGGCACTCGCGGCAGCCATCGGGATCGGCCTCTTCCTGCACGGCCGCCATGGCATCAAGCTGCACTGGACCGGGCTGAAGCCCGACCTGCCCTATATCCGCCGCGCCTTCTTTCTCGGCTTTCCGGGCTCCGTCGAATTGTCGACCCGCGGCCTCGGCCTGATGATCATGTCCTTCCTGGTGGCGAGCTTCGGCACGTTGACGATCGCCGCCTATGGCGTCGGCTCGAATGTGCTGCAGGTGGTGACGATTCCCGCCATGGGCCTGTCGATGGCGGTCTCCACCCTGGTCGGACAGAATATCGGCGCCGGCAATCTCGAACGCGCGGCGCGGGTCACCGTTCTCGGCACAGTCTTCGGATTCGTCACGCTCAGCGTCGTCGGCGTCATCGCCTATCTGGCCGCCCCGGCGATCGTCGCCTTCTTCATTCCCGAGGACCCGGAGGTCATCGCCGCCGGCGCCCGCTTCATTAGGGTCATGTGCCTTGCCTGGGGCGGGATCGGCATCCAGCTCAGCATCGTCTCTGCCTTTCGCGCCTCCGGCAACATGCTGATCGCCATGGTCATCGCCCTGGTCTCGCAATGGATGATCCAGTTTCCCATGGCCTATGTGCTCTCCAAACACACGGCGCTGATGGCGGAGGGCCTGTGGTGGTCCTTCCCGGTCACCAATATCCTGGTCGCCATCGTCTCGATCTGCTGGTTCGCCCGCGGCAGCTGGAAAACCACGCGCATTACCGCGGATGAGCGGCAAGCCGCCGCCGTGACTCAGGAAACCATCGTCGAGGAAGGCATCCGCTGACCGGCCGGGGCCGGCATCCTCGGGACTGCCCCCTTGCCTGGTTTAATCCCGCGCCTGAACGCTCCGGTTTACCTTCGGATCGCGCCACCCCGCCACGGAGGCATATCCGTTAAATATCCTAATCGGGCGGTCAATATCTTGACCGAATTGTCTTGACCCCCGGCGAATAGGTCTTACTATTCCGCCGCTTGGCCCGGCTTGCGCCGGGACGAATAATGGCCATTAACAGCCCATCACCTGGCGAGGACAACATGCGGACCATCCCCCATTACGTCGGCGGCAAGGAAGTTGCCGGCACCAGCGGTCGCTTCAGCGACGTCTTTAACCCTGCCACTGGCGAAGTCCAGGCCAAGGTCGCGCTGGCCTCGAAGGCCGAGCTGGATGCCGCGGTCAAGGTTGCCGCCGAGGCCTTCAAGACCTGGTCCGCCGTGACACCGCTGCAGCGTTCGCGCGTGCTCTTCCGCTTCAAGGATCTCTTGGAAGAGAACATGGACAAGATGGCGCAGATGGTCACCGCCGAGCACGGCAAGGTGTTGTCGGACGCCAAGGGCTCCATCACCCGCGGCCTGGAAGTCGTCGAATTCGCCTGCGGCATTCCGCAGATGCTGAAGGGCGAGTTCAGCGAGAATGTCGGCACTAACGTCGACAGCTGGGCGATCCGCCAGCCGCTCGGTGTCGTCGCCGGCATCACGCCCTTCAATTTTCCTGCCATGGTTCCGATGTGGATGTTCCCCATCGCCCTTGCCACCGGCAATACCTTCATCCTGAAGCCGTCGGAGCGCGTGCCCAGCGCCTCGCTGCTGATGGCGGAGCTCTTGAAGAAGGCCGGCCTGCCGGACGGCGTGTTCAACGTGGTCAATGGCGACAAGGAAGCAGTCGACGCGATCCTCGCCAATCCGGAGATCCAGGCGGTGAGCTTCGTCGGCTCGACGCCGATCGCCGAATACATCTATCATACCGGCACCGCGCATAATAAGCGCGTCCAGGCCCTGGGCGGCGCCAAGAACCATATGATCGTCATGCCCGATGCCGATATGGATCTGGCAACCGATGCGCTGATGGGTGCCGGCTATGGTTCGGCCGGTGAGCGCTGCATGGCGATCTCGGTTGCCGTCGCCGTCGGTGACAAGGTCGGCGATACGTTGATCGAGAAGCTGTCGCCGCGCGTGCGCGGCATGAAAGTGGCCCCCGGCACGGATCCCGAAGCTGATATGGGCCCCCTCGTCACCAAGCAGCATTTCGACAAGGTCAAAGGCTATGTCGATCTCGGCGTGCAGGAAGGCGCCAAGCTGGTGGTCGACGGCCGTGGGTTGAAGCTGCAGGGCTATGAGAATGGCTTCTTCCTCGGTGGCTGCCTGTTTGACCACGTGACCCCGGAGATGCGCATCTACAAGGAAGAGATCTTCGGCCCGGTTCTCTCGGTGGTGCGCGTGCCGGATTATGCCACGGCGGTCAAGCTGGTGAACGACCATGAATACGGCAACGGCACGGCCATCTTCACCCGTGACGGCGATGCCGCCCGCGAATTTGCCGCCAAGATCAAGGTCGGCATGGTCGGCATCAACGTGCCGATCCCGGTGCCGATGGCCTTCAACAGCTTCGGCGGCTGGAAGCGCTCGCTGTTCGGCGATCACCACATGCATGGCCCGGAAGGCGTGCGCTTCTACACCAAGCTGAAGACCGTGACCTCGCGCTGGCCGACCGGCATCCGCGCCGGCGCTGAATTCGTCATGCCGACAATGAAGTGATTCCACCGCGAGGGCGCTCCTCGGCCGCTATCAGGGCGGCAGACAGATGATTGTGACCACGGGCGGCAAGCGGAGCTTGCCGCCCGACGCACAACTGGCCCGGGTGTCCGGACAACCGGCGGCCGCAAAGCAAAGCTGATCTTCCGGCTTCGCCCGTTCCCGATCGCTTCCCCGCGTTGCCTTTCCGGCGGTTGAGCGGATAAGCTTGGGCGTTTCAGAAATGCGGGAAGCCGGCAACTAGATGTCAATTGCGAAGAGGACGGGGCCGACCTGCGGGCGGCCGCGCGACGACACGGCGAAGCGCGCGGTGTTGCAGGCAGCCGCGGAGATGCTTGAAGAAGTTGGCTTCGCGAAGCTGAGCATCGAGGGAATCGCAGCACGCGCCGCTGTCGCCAAGACCACCATCTATCGCTGGTGGCCGACCAAGGGCGTGCTGGCGCTCGAAGCCTTCCTGACCTCGGTATCGCCAAAGATCGCTTTCCCGGAGACATCGACGCCGCTGGAAGATCTGCGCACCCAGGTTCACAAGGTCGGCAAGCTATATCGCGGCAAGACTGGCCGGATCCTGCGCGAACTGATCGCACTCGGCCAGGCCGACGCCATCACCAACAGGCAATTGCTCGACGGCTACCTGCTGCCGCGCCGTGCCGCCGCGAAGGCATGCCTGCAGCGGGCCATTGCCGCCGGCCTGGCCCGGCCGGATATCGACCTCGATATCGTCGTCGACGCGATCTACGGCCCGATCTGGTACCGCATGATGCTGGGCCATGAGCCGATCAATCCGGACTTCATCGACGGGATCCTTGAGCTCAATCTTCATGGCCTGAGCCTTCGCAGCCTGAGCGTATCGAAGCGCCGCTGAACTCCGGCCGGGCAGATTTCGCCGATGCCGGATGGCCGCATCCGATGCCCTGTCGCGATGCAATATTGTATGGCCGCGGCAGCAAAAATGTGGGTTGCCAAGCTGGGCCAGCTCTGTTTCGCTACGTACCGTATCGTATCTTGCCGTCTATGCACGGCATTTCACCCCACTTTCAGGATAAGGGTCTGCCCCATGGCGGAGTCGGGTTTGGTCGAAAGCCGGCCAGGAGATGAGGCGTCGCAAGCGGCAGCCGAAGACGCCGGAACGCCCCGCGCGCGGGCGGACGGCAACGACTCCTTGGTAACGGCACATCCCCATCTCGGCGGCAAGCTGCTGGCGGTGATGACGGTCGCGACCTGCCTTGCCGTCGCCAATACCTATTACAACCAGCCGATGCTGGGGCTGTTCATCCGAGACTTCGCAGCGACGCCGCGCGAAGTCGCGATCATGCCATTTCTCTGCCAGATCGGCTATGCGACCGGTCTTTTCTTCCTGGCGCCTCTCGGGGACCGGGTCGAGCGCAAAACACTGATCCTCGTCACCCTGCTTGGGCTCAGCATCGCCTTGGCCGGCGCCGCCATGGCCCCCAGCCTGGTGTGGCTCGGCATCGCCTGCCTGGTGATCGGCATCCTGACGACGGTAGTGCAGCAGATTGTGCCCCTGGCCGTCCATCTGGCCGATCCCGCCCAGCGCGGCAAGGTCGTCGGCACGGTAACCGGCGGCCTTCTGGTCGGCATCCTGCTCGCCCGGACGATCAGCGGTTATGTCTCCGACCACTGGCACTGGCGTGCCATGTTCGCGCTGGCCGCCGGACTGATGCTGGGCCTGGCGGCGCTTCTGGCGGCGGTGCTGCCCCGGGTGCAGCCGGTCACCCGTGATCATTACGGCCGCATCCTCACCTCGCTGTTCGGCTTCTTTGTCCGCTATCGCCGCCTGCGACTGGCAGGCCTGTGCCAGGGCATGCTGTTTGCGTGCTTTTCCGCTTTCTGGGCGAACCTGGCGCTGGAGCTGCGCCTGCCGCCTTACAACCTCGGCGCCACCTTCGCCGGCTTGATGGGATTGATCGGCGCGGTGGGCGCACTGGCGGCCCCGATCGCCGGCCGCGTCGCCGACCGCCACGGGCCGCAAATGGTCGTCACCCTGTCGGCGGTCCTGGTCTTCGCCTCGTTCCTGCTTCTCATCCTGGTCCAGGGCTCCATGCCGGCGCTGGTGATCGGCGTCGTATTGATGGATCTTGGCGTGCAATCGGCGCTGGTTTCGAACCAGGCCGGCATCCATGCGCTCGATTCCGGCGCGCGCAGCCGCGTCAACACGGTCTTCATGACCACGATGTTCTGCGGCGGCGCGCTCGGTTCCATGCTGGGCGGCTCGGCCTTCGAGGCCTGGGGATGGACCGGCACCTGCCTGGTCGCCCTGGTCGCCGCCGCCCTCGCTTTCCTGCTGTCGCTCCTCAACCACAAGCCGCATCAGGCCTGAGCACAGCGCCGCCTTGTCGCCAGCTTGACGCGGTCGGATCGGGGGGCTACAGCGGAGGCATGCAGTCGAAGACATTTGCCCGCCCGCTCGCCGGCCTGACCGCCGCCTCGCCCTTTGCGCAGGATCTGCCCCTGCTCGGCGCCGAATTACGGCAGCAGGCAGCGGCCTTGTCCGGCGAGGACCGGCGGCATTTCCTGCGACGCCTTGCGGCGGCAGGCTTGGCGCCATTCCTTGGCACGGGCCTGGGGATCGGTGTGGGAACCGGCTTGGGACTGGGCCTCGGGCAAAAGGCGCGGGCCGCCGATGCCGATGAGCTCACCTTCGCCGTCTGGGGCAACAGCGACATCGACCACCTCAGCCAGGCTTTCGGCAAGCCGTTCAAGCGCGACAACAATATCGACGTCGTTTTCGACGGTACCGGCCCCAGCGAGGGCAAGATCAAATCCATGGTCGACAGCGGCAATGTCGATTGGGACATTTGCGACACCGACGGCTATGCCTGCATCCGGCTCGGCCAGAGCGGCGCGCTGAGCGCCGTCGATTACAGCGTCGTCGATCGCAGCCAGGTCATCCAGCCCTTCGCCTACGATTTCGGCGTTGCCGGCTATACCTACTCGTTCGTCCTCGCCTACAACGCGAACGTTTATAAGGACAACCCGCCGCAAAGCTGGGCCGATTTCTGGAACCTGCGCAAATATCCGGGCAAGCGCGGCCTGTGGAAGTGGATGATCGGCGGCTTCGAAGCGGCCGCCATGGCCCATGGCGCCAAGCCGGGCCAGCTCTATCCGCTCGATATCGCCGATTGCGTCAACCGCATCGGGCAATTGAAGCCGCATCTGGTGACCTGGGAGACCGGCAACGAGGCCAAGCAGATGATGCTCGACAAGGTCGTCACCATGGCCTGCATCTGGCACACCCGCGCGGCCCAGCTGGCGGTCGAAACCAAAGGCGGGATCGGCTGGAGCTTCGACCAGGGCCTGTTATGTCCCGGCGTCTGGGTGGTGCCGAAGAACAATCCGGGCGGCAACACCGTGTTCAAATTCCTCGCCTCGATGCAGGAGCCGTCGCGCCAGATTGCCCTTTCCAGCCTGCGCGGCGTCGGTCCGGCCAATCCCCGCGCCTCCGCCGCCATGCCGGCCAGCCTGCGCAGCGGCGACCCGACCCAGCCGGAAGCGCTGGCGCAGCAGAGCATCGTCGACAGCGCGTGGTGGGCCACCAACTACGATAAATCGATGGCGAAATTCACCCAGATGCTGACGCAGAGCTGAGCCCATCTGTCGCCCTGCGCTGCTCGTCGCGACCGCACCGCTGGCACAAGATCACCGCAGCAGGATCACGGGCGCAAGACCAGCAGCGCGGCGCCGAGCGCCAGCAGAACCAGCACCAGCATTACCAGCACCGCATAGAACCAGGGCGAACGCGATATCGATGGCGCCGCATCGGCGCTGGCGCCGGCCGGCAGGCTGCGATCCTGTATCGGCATCCTGGCGGCGACGACGGCCGCCTTGATCTTCTCGCGATCCGGCCGCACGCCCAGCTTCACGGTGCGCCGGCTGAGGCCGAGCGCTTCATCGCTGACGCCGATCTCGCGCGCCCCCGCTCGCAGATCGCCGGCGATCTCCTCCGCGTCCTTCCTGGCCTCGTGCAGCACATTGTAGACGCCGGGCTCGGATCGGCTGACGATGCCGTCATAGGCGTTGGCAACCAGGCGCCGTTCCACCTGGCGGCGCAGCTTGCTTGCCAGTTCCACATCCGGGCTCGACCGCGTATCGACATCCGCCGCCGCGAGGCCCCCCACCGAGAAAACGGTCAGGTCGAGCGGTGTCGCCTGCTCGGCAGCCAATTCGATCAGCATCAGCAGATCGTCGTCGCTGGTGGTGGGAATTGGCGCGTCGAGGACGGCCAGCGGATTTGCGGTGACCTGATCGGTCGGAATGGCCAGCATGATCCAATGGCGCGCGGCCGACCAACCGTTCTGGGCTTCCATGAAAAATGGCTGGTCACCGCGCAGACCGGTGCGCAGATGCAACAGCGCCCGCCTTACGGCATTGGCATTTCCAAGCTGTGCCAAAAAGCGGCGGAAATGCGCGCGGTCGGCGCCGGCAACGAAAGGCAGGAACGACCGCCCCACCATGGTCCGGGCGGGCTCGCCCAGGATTTCCAGGCAATTGCCGCGCGCTTCCTCGATCTTGCCCTGGGTGTCCAACAGGAAGGAGATGTCCCAGGTCAATGTCATCGGCGCGGCCCCCACGCGTTGCTACCATTCCGGCATGTGACGTCAGGCCGGCTTTGGCTGTCAATAGCGCTGTCAACACCGCTTGCTGTCGCAGCCCCGACATACCCGCTGCAGCTGTCTCTGCGGTTGTATCTTCGGCGGCAACCGGTCGCATTGTGAGACAGGTGCTCTTTCCTTTAATGACGGAGACCAAGATTGAAGGGCATTCTCACGGCCCCCGGGCAGCCTGCCCCCCGATTATGGGCGACGGCTAGCGGGCCGGTCGTGGGCGGCAGATGGACGGCAACGCCGAACCATCAGCCGTGACAGCCCTCTTCCGGCTCAGGTGAGCCGTAGGGACGGTCGCGACCTTTTGAAGCGGCGCCCCTTTGCAATAGAACAGCACAACCCTTGCCTTGGAACACGCCTCCATGGGGATGAACGCAGAGTTGACCGAAATCGCCGGCAGCCAGGAGACGGGCAATCACTTGGTCGGCGCTTATCCGGCGGACAGTCAGCCCAAGGGCGCACAGCAGGCCGGTCTATGGACCAGCCTCAAATACGGATTCTTGCGGCGGTGTCCACGCTGCGGCATCGGTCACATGTTTGTCGGCTACCTGGCGATCGCCGAAAGCTGCAACGCATGCGGACTCGCCTTCGAGCCGATCCGGGCAGATGATGCGCCGGCCTATTTCACCATCTCGATCGTCGGCCACATCGTCGTCAGCGGTCTGCTGCTGATGGAAGCGGCCTTCCATCCGCCCTCCTGGCTGCAGGCGGCGATCTGGCTCCCGGCGACCGTGCTACTCAGTCTTGGCCTGCTGCCTTTCATCAAGGGCGCGGTGATGGCGGCGATCCATTGCAGCCAGCACAAGCGCCGGGCGGGCTGATCTCGGCTGCAAGCGATCGGATCAACCGGCCTTCGGCTCAAAGATGACATACCATTTCTTCACCGGCTCGACGGTTTCCCAGGTTCCCTTGAAGCCGCGGGGAATGATGAAGGCGTCGCCAGTGATGAACGTCTCCGCCGTGCCATCCTCGCTGGTCAGGATCGCTTTGCCGGCGAGGAACGTGCAGAATTCCTCCTCGGTATAATTCACCGCCCATTTGCCCGGGGCTGATTCCCAGACGCCGGCAAAAAACTGGCCGGTAGGATCGGCGTAATAGTTCTGCAGCTGGGTCACCGGATTGCCTTCCAGCACCGTGGCCGGCCTGCCCTCCTCGACCGGCGGCGGATTGACGCCGAAGCGAATCAATTTCTTGCTCATCTGCTTCTCCACGCTCTGCTGGTGCGCCCGTGGGCACCCCTTTGATTCCTGATGGGGGCGCAGAGTAAAGGCCGCTCCGGTGGAGGGAAAGCAGATTTGCCTCGGTGTCCTCAGCGGTGGCAACCCGATTGCGGCAGGGGTGGTATGCGCTCCTTTCCGAAAGAAGCGACGCCGGCTCATTCCCCAGACTCAAATGGCGTGCGGATCATGCTGTCGCGCCGGGACATCTCGGCCCACCAGCGGCAAAGATTGTCATGGCCTGCCAACAGATCCGGCGCCTCGGCCGCCTGGACGAAATAGGCAAAGACCGAGGCGGCGTGCAGGTCGGCCAAGGTGAGTTGCGGCCCGGTAAACCAGGGACCTTCCTGCATCAGCCCGGCGAGAGCCCGCAGGCATGTCCGTGCCTGTGGCAAGGCGGATGCGATGCGCGCCTCATCGCTCGGACGGCCCTGCGCGGGCCGCGACACACGCTCGACATAAATATCCCAGACGAGACAGCGATAGGCGTAGTTGTCGAGGATGCCGAGCACCTGGTTCATCCGCGCCCGAGGCAGCGCAATGTGCGGCTGTAAGGCGGGCCCGTCAAAGGCCTCGTCGACGTAGCGCAAAATCGCGGCGGTTTCATAGATCGCCACCGTATCCGTGGCGCGCCGATGTTCGAAGGCCGGAATGCGTCCGAAGGGATGGCGTTGCAACAATGCCGGTGGCGGCCCGCCCGGTGCGAAGACATCCACTTCCTCGAGCCGATAGGGGATCTGCTTCTCTTCCAGCGCCAGCCGCACGCTGCGGACATAGACGCTGTAGCGCGCGCCAAAAACCGTTACCGCTTCCATCCTCTTCGCCACCACCAGCCAGCATCGAAACCCGAGGATGCGGCCGGGCCGCCCGCGGGTGAAGGGCCGGATCGGCCAGCCGCCGGGGGCCGCTTTGTCAGGACATTGCTTAGCCGGCCCGGCGGCGGTCGCGACGCCAGCACGCCCCATGCGCATATCGATTGCGGTGAAAGACTTTCAGTCGCGCAGGTTTTCGAAGGCAGCGTACCACTTCTTGACCGGTTCGACGGTTTCCCATGTCCCCTTGAAGCCGCGCGGCACCACCACGGCATCACCAGGACCAAAGGTCTCGGCATGACCGTTTTCATCGGTCAGCGTGATCTTGCCGGAAATGATGGCGATGAATTCGTCTTCGATGAAATCGATCTCCCATTTGCCGATATCGGATTCCCAGACACCGACGCAGAACTGGTTGGTGGGATCGACATAGATGTCATGCCATTTCTTGACCGGATCGCCCGCCAAAATCTTGGCCGGTATGGTGTGTTCAAGCACCGGCGGGTTGGCATTGCACCGGCGCAAGCGCTTGCTGCCGGCATCTTCCTGCACCTTTTTCAGCATGTTCATCTTCGACCCCTGCCATTTCATTGCCCCGGATTGATCCGCCGTGACGCCTCGACATCCTGCGATGAGAGAGACGCGTTGGCTGCATCAAGGTTTTCTTAAAAGACCTTACCCGCCCAGCCTCGAAGTCCATTCATGAAGCCTATTTATATCGAGTCGCACGCCTGCTCTTCGAGCGGCCGGTCTGCTGACGATAAATCATCACCATATGGTTGCAACAGCGCCCTCAACAACTGGATATGAAAACCCGTGTAAGACGTCTTCACGATCGAGCCGGGACACAAGGCAACAGCGCCCATCAAACCTACCCCTATATGCAGATAACGGGACTCACACTGCGTCATCACCCATCATCATGGGGCAGCCTCATGACACATTGATGGCGGCAACTTGCTGCAGCGCAACGCATGCGGCCATGAACGGCACGCGATTAACACTTTTCGTTTCTGATTGCCGCTCTATAGTGGGCATCGAGGGGTGCGGCGGGGGTCACGCGGGAAGCGAGACGGGCAGCACCGTTCAGACCATCCGTTTTCGATCCGGCTCAGATGACTTGCCCTCCTTAGTGGTCTTCGGCGTCGGTCGACGCGTCAATCGGGAAGACCATGCAGCGCCGCAATCCAGCCAATCAATCCACCGCCGGACAGCCGGATGCCGGCAAGGCCGCGGCGACGGCCGAAGGGAATGCGCGCCATAGCTGGCTCGACATTTTCCGCAACGGCCTCGGCATCTATACGCTGACTATCAACCTCGCCATGGCGCTGCATGCGATCGATGTCTTCATCACGGCGGCGGTCATGCCGAAGGTGGTGAAAGATATCGGCGGCATCAGCTTCTATACTTGGCCGACCACCCTCTACATGGTCGCCTCCATCATCGGCGCCGCCAGCAATGCGCCGCTGCGCGCCATTCTCGGCACCAGGCGCGCCTATATGCTGGCGAGCATCACCTTCCTGATCGGCTCTCTCGGCTGCGCCCTGGCGCCGACCATGCTGATCATGTTGCTGGCGCGCAGCCTCCAGGGCTGGGGCGGCGGGCTGCTCATTTCACTTTCCATGGCATTGGTCCAATCGGCCTATCCGGAGCATCTTCGCAAGCGCGCCCTCGCTTTCATCTCCAGCACCTGGGGTGTTGCCGCATTGCTGGGCCCGGCCGTGGGCGGCCTTTTCGCGGAGCATGGGTTCTGGCGCGGCGCCTTCTGGTTCAATGCGCCGATCGTCGCCATCTTCATGACCGGCGCCTGGATCAAGCTGCCGCGCCATCAGGTGGAGAGCGGCGTCAAAGTTCCCCGCTTCCCTTATCGCCGCCTCGGCCTGCTGACCATCGGCGTCTGCGCGGTCAGCCTTGCCGGCGAAGTCTATGAGGCCATGACGCTGTTGGGCATTGATCCCACCGGTCCCTCGTTTCGCGGCATCGCCATTGCCCTGCAGATCATCCTCATCGGCATCGCCATTCTGGCGGTGCAACGCACCATCCTGCTCGATCGGCCGGAGCGTGTGCGGAGCAGCAGCCGATTGCTGCCCAGCCGGCCGCTCGGACTCTCGACCAGCACCGGCATCGGCGGCTGGGTGATGCTGCTCTCATCGATGACGCATGCCGTCATCGGCGCCTATCTGCCGCTTGCCCTGCAGGCGGTGCGCGGCACCAGCGATTCCGTCGCGGCCTATATCATGGCCTGCCTTGCCGTCGCCTGGACGGTGGCCTCGGTCAGCACCTCGCATTTTCAGGGCAAGGCGGCCCAGGCCTGCATCACCCTCGGGCTGCTGCTCTCAACCATCGGCCTCGCCATCCTGACCGTCAGCATGCAGAGCGGTTCGCTCTGGGTCATCGCGCTGGCCGATGCGCTGGTCGGTGTCGGCCTCGGCACCACCAATCTGCATCTGGTTGCCGCCGTCATGCGTCATGCAACCAGGGGGGAGGAAGGCCTGACGGCCGGCGCCATCCCTACTATACGCTCGCTCGGCATCTCCTTCGGCGCGGCCGGTGCCGGCGTTGTCGCCAACAGCGTCGGCCTCAGCCAGGTCGCTGATTCCGCCACCATCAATACCGCAATCCACTGGGTGCTCGGCCTCGGCTGCGTGCTGCCCCTGATGGCCGCCGGCTTCGCCATCCTCTTCGTGCGCCAGACCAGCCGCCCGCAGCCGCAGGAGGCCTCGGTGGCGACGCCCCAGGCCAAGCTCATCGCCGCCGAAAGCGACAGCGAGCTGGCCGAAGAGGTGGGGCCGGACGCGACGCCGTGACCTTGCGGCAGTCGTCGGGCGCCACGGAGCGACCGGCATGAACAACCTCGACAATGTTTCTCTGGCCGCGGGCAACAATGCGGCCTGGTGCGATGCGATGCTACGGGCCCACGGTTGCGCGACGCATTTCAGCGAGCATCTCTGGTTCACGACAGCGCCCGCGCCCCGCTATTATCCTAACGTCGTCACGTTGAGTGGTGCGGCGGCGACCGCGTCGCAGCTCGCCACGATCGGCGCGCTCGCTGCCGCCGCGCGTGAGACTCATATGCCCTTTGCCGTGAAGGACAGCTTCAACCTGCTGGACCTTGCGCCCCTCGGCTTCAGCTGCCTGTTCGAAGCCGAATGGCTGCAACTGCCGGCTGATCGACGGCGGCAGGAAACGCCTCCGGCCGATGCGTCATGGCAGGTGGTCGCGACGGCGGCAGAATTGCGGTCATGGGAGGCCGGCTGGGGAGATTCCGGCGGGGCGGCGCTTTTTCCGGCCGCCTTGCTCGATGATGCCCGGGTACGGGTCCTCGCTTGCCGGCAGGACGGGCGGGTGGTTGCCGGTTGCGTCACCTGTCACGATACCGGGGCTCACGATGCCGGGGTTGTCGGCTATACGAACCTGTTCGTGCCCGACCAAGATAGCGATGCCTGGCGCGCCAGTGCCATTGCCATGATCGCCGCCGAGTATCAGGATCTCCCCATTGTCGGCTATGAGAGCGGCGGCGACATCACTGCCATGCGGCGTTGCGGCTTCGAGACCATCGGCGCTTTGCGGGTTTGGGCGCAGGCCGCTTGACCGTCACAGAGCAGCCGCATCGCCCTTTCAGCCGAGCGCGTCGCCGTCATAGGTGGCGACCATCTCGGCCAGCCCCGGGCGGGGTGATGGGATCGGCGTATCGACTACGGTACCGATGCTGATGAAGCCCAGCAGCTCACCGCCGGCAGCCACCCCGAACGCCGCGCGCACGGCCGGATCGGCACAGCGACTGCCGCTGAGGATGATGGCGCCATAACCGAGGCCGAAAGCCGCCAGCAGGATGCTCTGCATGGCAGCCCCGGCTGAAGCGAGCTGCTCGGCCGGCGTGATCTCGCCCTTGGCGGGTTTCGGCGTCGCCACCATGGCCAGCAGGATCGGCGGCTTCATCGCCTTGTCACGCTCGCGCGCCAGCTCTGCCTCGGCGGCATCCGGCTTCGCGCGCAGCTTCGCAGCGATGAACAGTTCGGCCAGCCGCGCCTTGCCCTTGTCGGTGCAGCGGACGACGCGCCAGGGCCGCAGGGCACCGTGATCCGGCGCGGCAAGCGCTGCCGACAGAATCTGCGTCAGCTCCGCCTCGCTCGGCCCCGGGCCGCCCATGCGGCGCACGGCAACCGAGCGGCGCTCGGCAAGCCAGGAGATGTCGTGACGCCGGCCGAAACCGGCAGCGGCCGTTGCCGGCCCGGTTGCGGAAACGCTGTCATTGGCATTGGACATGGCTGTACTCGCGATCGGAAAGAGATTCTGTTGTTATATAGGGCGCCGCACCGTCTTGCAGCAGTTCGCAGCAGCGCGTCCGGGCGGCTACGGCAGGACCGGCAATCCCGGCCGCAAGCGGTCAATCTTGCTGATGGCAAGCCACCAGCGCGACAGACGGACCGAGCGCGCGAGACAGGCGGAGCCGAGATCGGTCTTCATCATCAGGAAGACAATCGGATAGAGCAGCAGATCGGCAAGCCGCAGTTGGCTATCCACCAGATAGTCGGCGTGATCGCCGTCATGACAGAGCAAGGTCAGTTGCTCGAGCAATTGCAGGCAATCCTGTTGCCTCGCCACCGCCGCCGCCAGCTTCTCGGTATCGGGCCGGCCGCCGAGATGCGGCACGAAGATCTTTTGTGCTACCACACCGCCAATTGCGGCGGGCTGCAGGTGGTCGCGCATCACCGCAACCATTTGCCACATCAGCCCGAGGAGACGCGGCTGACCGGGCATCAGGCCGGATGTGACCGCCGCCCCGCGGGTTGCAATCCCCTCTTGCCGCAGCAGCTCGCCATACCAGCTGTCCAGGTAAAGCAGGATCGCCTCGGTGTCATAGAGCGCCAGATCGTCGTGAATGAGGGTCGGCGCCTGCGACACGAAATAAGGCAGGAGATCGGTCATCCGGGTGCTGTCGAGGCTGTGGAGATCAGGCTCGACGATCTGATGCGGCAGATCCAGGGCCAGCAAGGCCAATCGCACGGCACTGACCAGACTGCTATGCAAAGGACCATAAAGGGTCGGTTCGCCCATCACGCCTAAAGCCTTGTTCTTTACCCGGCCGCCCAACCAGCCGCAACCAGCCCCGCTTCCGTCGCCTCGCCACCGGCGGGCGGCAGGTTCATCGCCCGCCCGAGTCTTCGCGCCGGCAATCGTCCTGGTTGTCAATGATAAGAACTGACAACCACATGCCGGTCAACTCCCACCCGCATGCGACCCGCAGGCCGGGCGAGAGAACCGGCGGCCCCGCCGGAAAGTCGTCGCTCAATTCGGCTGCAAGGTTACCGTCGGCGCGCGCTCCGACGCGCCGGGATGATGGCGTTCGCCGGGTGCCAGCTGATCGAGAAGGATCGCGGTGACCGTCGTGCCCGCGTTCACCTCGCTCTGCAGCTCAAGGAAGCCGCCATGCAGCTCGCAAATGCCCTTGACGATCGGCAGGCCGAGGCCCGTCCCCTCGAAACGACGGGAAAGATGGCTGTCGATCTGGCCGAAAGGTGCCAGGGCGGTCTCAATATCCTGCGCCGAGATGCCTATACCAGTGTCCCGCACCACCAGGGCGATGCCGTTGGGCACTTGACGGCAGGCAAGCTCGACCTTGCCGCCGGCCGGCGTGAACTTGACGGCATTGCTGAGCAGGTTGATCAGCACCTGCTTCACGGCGCGCTCATCAGCACCGATGATCAGCGGGCCGTCCGGACGCGTGACGGTGAATTGCAACTGACCGGCCTCGGCGCGGGGGCGGATCAGCCGCGCCACCGCCTCCAGCACCTCGCTGCAATCGACCGGCTCGATACGGAGATCGAACTTGCCCGCCTCGATCTTCGAGAGATCGAGAATGTCGTTGATCAGGCTGAGGAGATGCGCGCCGCTGGCCTTGATATCGGCGACATAGGATCGATGGCGTTCATTGGCGAGAGCGCCGAAGATCTCCAGTTCCAGCACCTCGGAGAAGCCGATAATGGCGTTCAGCGGCGTCCGCAGTTCATGACTGATATTGGCGAGGAACTCGGATTTCGCACGGTTGGCAAGAACCGCCTGCTCCCAGGCTTGAACCAGTTCCTCCTCGTGCTGCCGGGCCTGCGTCATATCCCGCGAAATACTGATGAAACCGCCGATTTCCGGGACGATCAGACGCTGGACCTCGAGCACGCGTGCGCCGCGGCAATAGATCCAGCGGCCGCCGGCGATCGCTTCCTGCGGCCGCAAGTCGGCCGGGCGGGCGTCATCCGGCTGCAGTTGGTAACCGCCGCTGCCGAGGACCCAGTCGGCGATCGCCGCCACCGTCGTTCCTTCGCGCAGCAACTCCTCCGGCAGGTCCCAGATGCGCTGGCATGCCTGGTTGCGCAGCAACAGCCGGCCCTGCTGATCAAATACGGCAACGCCATATTCGATGGCCTCGATTGTAATACGCCAGAGCCGGAGATTGTTCTCGATACGCCGGTTTTTGGCGTCGATCAGGTTGAGATAGGCCTGACTGCGACGCTGTATGCTCAGTATCAAGGCGATGGCAATGCCCGCCAGGACCGTCATGATTCCGATGATCATGGCGATCTGCGGCATCAACCGCCCGACAATGGTCCGGCCGGGCTGTGGCGGCAGCCAGCGGATGCGGCCGATATCGCTGCCGTCGAGAGCAATGAGGGAAACCTCCGCAGTCTCCGCCGCGGCCGATCCGCCCCTCGTCGAGCCGGCCGCCGCCGCAGGACGCTCCGACAATTGCAGCCGGCTGGTGCCGAGGATGGCGCTGACGGCTTGGAGATTCGCGCTGTCCAGCACCCTCATGAAGACCAGCACATGGCGTGTCTCGGCCGGCGGTATCGTCGCGGTAGCGGAAAACGGCAGGACCGGCGCCGCAGCAGCGATGGCGGGTTTGCCATCGATTGAAAGCAGGCCGGACACGGCGTGGGGTTTTGCTGCATCCTCGCTGCGCGCCTCCTGCAGCAGTTGCCGCAGCCCCCCTTTTATCTTGCCGGTCCAGTCGGCGGCCGGCGATTGCCCCAGCCAGTTTCCGTAATCCAACCGGTCGGATGCGTCGAAGACCAGGACGCCTTGAATCAGTTTATCCGACCCGACAACCGTCGAGCCGGTAAGATTGACATCGGCCCAGGCGCTGTCGCGCCGCTCGGCCAGATGGGTATAGGCATCGTCCCACCAGGCATAATCCAGTGTCGTTGTCGCCACATTGCGTTCCGTTGCGGCAAGTGCCGCGCCGAACTGGAACTCGGCCAGGTGGCGCGCTTCGGCGTTCTGCTCCTCAGCGCTTCGCAACATGAGGGTGACGATCGCAACCAGGCCGAGAACGAACAGGACCGCGATCGCAATAACGGTTCGCCACAGGGGAAGACGGGCAAATCGCCCGCCGTCGAAACGCGCCCCATCTTCCCCTTGCGGAGGCTGTGCCTCGGCTTGGTCGCCGGTCGCTGTCAGCAGCTTACCGGTGGCCCCCGTATGCGGGCTCATCCCGCCTCCTTCCCCCAAAGCAGGCTTATTTCCCCATCATTCATGGTCGATCCGAACCGATCAGACCATATCCTGCCGCCTTCCGTCCGGCACCAGAAGTCCGACCCGTTGCCCGCCAGGGGCGGCAAGGTCCATTCTTCTGTATCGCGGACCCGGCGTGAAGGGCATCAGCCTCCCTTATCACGAGACCGTGATCAATAGCCAATGTGCCGCCGAGGCGGCCGGAATGTTGCATAAAATTTGACGAGCTTTAGAAAAGCGCCATGAGGTTTTCTGATAGCAGAGTCAATCATTTGCATAGCTTCTGCGACAGGTTGTCCCTTGACTTTTCGCAGCCGCAACATCATTTTCTGCAGTGCGAGAGGCGGACATCTCCCCTGACACTCCCCTCTCGCTTACGCCCCTCATGGGCGTTTCCTCCCAGAACTTGGGCCGTGCAATGCACGGCCCTTTTTTTTGCCATGAGCCGCCCCAGGCCGTTGCGCAAAGGCGCGCAGCGCGGGTCGCAACCGCCTGCGAGGCGACGGGTTGCGACATCACTCGTCCGGCTGCGTGTCGGTGTCCTGAAGCGACAGTTGCATCAGCACACTGTCCAGCCAGCGGCCGAACTTGAAGCCGACTTGGCGGAGGGTGCCCACATCGCGAAAACCCGCCTGCCGGTGTAAGCCGATCGAGGCGCTGTTGGCCGAATCGCCGATCACCGCAATGATTTCCCGCAGCTTGAGGGCACGGCAGTCTGCAATCAACCGCTCCAGCAGGGCGCGGCCATGGCCGCGGCCGGTTGCATCTGGCGCGACATAGATCGAATCCTCGACCGTGAAGCGATAAGCGCTGCGCGGACGATAGGGTCCGGCATAGGCGTAGCCGGCGATCCGCCGCCGCCCCGTCGCCGGATCGGCCGTTTCCAGGCACAGATACGGCAGGTGCCGTTCAAGAATGGCGGCCAGGCGGTTCGCCATATCCGCCTCGCTTGGCGGCTCTTCCTCGAAGCTGGCCGTGCCGGTCAGGACGTGATGGCGATAGATCGCTGTTATGGCGCTGACATCCGCCGGGGTTGCAGGCCGAATATACTGCATATTCAATCCATTATCGTCGCTTTATCAGATCAGATGCAGCGTCGCGCAGGCTGGCGATCAGACTGCAGAGCAGATCGCGCGTGGCGGCAAAGCCGGCATTGGGGGCCAGACTGGCCTCATCAACATAGAGCCGCCGGTTGATCTCCAGCTGCAGCACATGGACCCCTTCGGCCGGCCGGCCATAGGTCTGGGTCACATAGCCGCCGCTGTAAGGATTGTTGCGGCGGACGGTCGCCCCAGCCTGCAGCAGAAAGCTTTCCGCATGGGAGGTGACGGCGTCGGCGCAGGCCCCGCCATAGCAATCCCCGAGGATGAAATCGACTTCGCCGCCGCTTCTTGCGCCGCGCGGCCCGGCTGTGCCGTTGCCGGCCGACGACAGCTTGCCGGTAGCCTGGCTGGCGATCTGGCCGGAGCGCTGCTTTTCCGCCCCTTCATGCAGCAGCGGTGCGCCGGCGGACGGCATGGAATGGCAGTCCAGCAGCAGGCACTGGCCGAACTCGCTGCGAATGTGCCGGATCGCAGCCTGCAGGCTGCGATGATAGGGCCGGTAATAGCGTTCGAGCCGGTCCTCGGCCTCGCGATAGGGCAGTTGCGTCGCATAGATCGCGCGGTCATCGGCAGCGACGCGCGGCACCACACCCAGTCCGGCGAGGACGCGCGGTGAGGTAATCTGGGCCTGGGGCGGCAGCGGATCGGCGAAGAGCTGGGGGTCGAGTTCGGCTGCGTCGCGATTGGGATCGACAAAAATGCGTGGGAACAGCGCCCGCAGGCTCGGCACGCCAAGCCGCGTCGCCGGCTCGATCAGCAGATCGACATAGCAATCCTCGGACTGGCGAAGGATGGCGCGATCAAGCACCGATTGAGCTAAAAAACCAGCAGGATAATCGCGTCCGCTATGAGGTGAGGCAAGCAGCAACGGCGACGACAGCCGCGGCGGCCAAATCATCTCGGCAGGTCTAGCTGGTGCGTCATTCGACGCATTGAAATCGCCGCTCATGTCCCGGTTTTTCTAGCTTAATCCCCAGCTGCTGTCATGTGTTGCAACAGCTTCGCAGCCGCCCCCCGGCAGCGCGCCGGAAAACTTCGATTTTGACTAAAAACCTCGGCATCACAAGAAGTTGCTATCGGCTAAGGCGGCTCGCCGCAAGATTTTGCCTTGGTCCCGACTCGCTGACTGAGGTTAAAAATAACTAAGCAGCTCGCCGCAGCCTGGCCGGTCCGCCAGATCTCCAGCGTGGTGCCGGTATATCTATTTGGTTATGCAGAGCTCCTGGGGAAAGCCTCGCCGTCATGGCCCAGATTCTTGTCGCCGAAGATGACGAACAGCTGCGCAACTTCCTGGTCAGGATGTTGCAGCGGGCCGGCTATCGCGTGCGCGCGGCGGAAAGCGGCAGCCAGGCCGTCGAGATGCTGTCGGAGCTGAAAGTTGACCTGCTGTTGGCCGATGTCACCATGCCCGGGCTCGACGGTTTCGAACTCGCCAAGCAGTGCTCGCGGCATAATCCGAATGTTCAGATCATGTTCATCACCGGTTTTGCCGCCGTCTCGCTGAAGCGCAACCGGCCGGTGCGTGGCTCTTCCGCCAACCGGAGCACCGGCAATGGCGCTTCCGCGCAGGCGGGCAATGGCGCCTCCGCGCAGGCGGGCAGTGCGGCGGGCAATTCCGGGGAAGCTGCGGCCCCTCGCCTTTCAAAGCCCTTCCATCTTAATCATCTGATCCAGGAAGTCGGGCGCCTGCTCTACGCCTGACGTGCGGCTGTCCACCATGGCGCGCGGTCGCCGGCAGGACAGCGCTTGGCCTTTAACCATGCCTTGCCCTCGGCGTGACCTGCGCTACATGTAATTTGGTCGGCGCCCCAGCCTGCCGCCACCCGGCCCGAAAGGCCGGGTCGACAGGTTGTGGCAAGGCCCGGCAACAGGCAAGATTTCCCGCCGCCGTTTTCACTTCGACGACCTACCTGTCCTCTCTTCCGGCAACTGGAGCCAGCATGATCCGGCGACGTTCCTTCCTCCGCCTCGGCGCAGCCCTGTCGCTGATGCCACTGCTGCAGGCCTGTCAATCGCCGGCGCGCCCGGCGACGGCACGCCCGGAGGGCACCGCCGCCATCGATCCGCGCCTGCAAAGCCTGGTCGCCGGGCCGCAGCGCAGCGACAAGAACCGCGCCCGCGATATCTACCGGCATCCGGCCGAAACCCTCGCCTTCTTTGGCCTGAAGCCGGACCAGACGGTGGTCGAGATCGAACCGGGCAGCGCCGGCTGGTGGACGGAGATCCTGGCCCCCTATCTGCGCGATCGCGGCCTCTATTATGCCGCCGGACCGGCGGAGGACGATACCTCCGCCGCCGCGCTCAGCAGCCGCAAGGGCCTCGCCGCCAAACTGGCCGGCGATCCCGCTTTGTATGACAAGGTGATCGTGACGCAATTCGACGGCGAGCGCTTCGACGTGGCACCAGCCGGCACTGCGGATATGGTCCTCACCTTCCGCAACCTGCATGACTGGATGGCCGACGGCTCGGCCGTCCAATCGTTGCACGCTTTTTATCGCGCCTTGAAGCCGGGCGGCGTGCTGGGCATCGAAGACCATCGCGGCCGCACCGACCGGCCGCAGGATCCGAAAGCCGCCAGCGGCTATGTGCGCGAGGATTACGCCATCAGCCTGGTGGAAGGCGCCGGCTTTAAACTGGCGGCAACTTCCGAAATCGACGCCAACCCCAAGGATATTAAAGATTATCCCGCCGGGGTCTGGACCCTGCCACCCACCCTGCGCCTCAAGGACCAGGACCGGGCCAAGTATCTCGCGATCGGCGAAAGCGACCGCTTTCTGCTGAAATTCATCAGGCCCGCATGAGAGGGAGCCCGCCATGGCAGGGGCCACAATTCTCGCGCTAGCCGGGTCACCCCTGGACGCCACCCCGATTGCCCGGCTATCCATGGGTCGGGGAAGGCCGTCACGCCTATGGTTGCCGTCCCGCATGAGCGTTTCGATCATCGGCGGTGATTACGTGCAAAATTCTTCAACGAGCCCTGCCGAGACGGCGGCGGCCCCGACCCGGCACCCCTTGCGTAGTGCCGAGGACCGCCCCTTGCTTGGCATCCTGGTCCTTGTCACCGGCATCGCTGTCTTGCCGGCCATGGATGCCATCGCCAAACATCTTGCCGGCCACCTGCCGGTGCTGGAAATCGCCTGGGCGCGCTTTCTCTTCTATAGCCTGGCGCTGCTGCCGATCGCGTTGCGGCAATACAGGGGCCTGCTGTGGCGGCCGGCGCGGCCCGGCCTGCAATTGCTGCGCGGCGGCTTGATGGCCTTCTCCGCCCTGATGTTCTTTTCCGCCATCAAGAACATGCCGCTGGCCGATGCCATGGCGGTATTCTTCGTCTATCCCTTCTTCATCCTGCTGGGCTCCGCCGTCCTGCTGCGAGAGCCGATCGGCTATGCGCGCTGGATCATGGTCATCGTCGGCTTCATCGGCACGGCGCTGGTGGTGCGACCCACGGCGGGCGCGATCTCGATCGGCGTGCTTTTCTGCTTTGCCTCAGGGATCGCCTATGCCGGCGCCATGCTGGCCACCCGCAAGCTCGGTTCGCAGGATCCGGCGCTGGTGACCTCGGCGATCTCCGCCCTGCTCGGCGCTGCCGTCTATTCCCTGCTGATGCCTTTCGTCTGGGTAACGCCCGATCTTGCGGATTGGCCATTGATGGCGCTGATGGGTGCCATCGCCGCCATCGGCCATTTCATGATCGTCCATGCCCATCGCCTGGCCAGCGCCGCGCAACTGGCCCCTTTCGGCTATAGCGAGATCGTTTCCGCCATCGTCGTCGGCCTCCTCGCCTTTGGCGACATGCCGGCGCCGATCGTCTGGGTCGGCATCGCCCTCATCGTCGCCAGCGGCATTGCCGCCATGCGGATGAGCGGCCGGCCTGGATAATGCGTTCAGGGACATCATGTGATGACGGCTATGCCGGCCGCATAACCAGGGGGTGTCAACTTCGCGATGCGACGCGGGACCGCCATCGCATAGAGAGCGTGTGCCATATGCGTTTCCTTTCGCTGTTGCGTTTGCTTCCGCTGGCCGTCCTGGCCGTCATTAGCTTCGTCACCCTTTCCCCCAATGCCCACGCCGATACGCTCGACCATAATGCCTTCGCCTGCGGCTATGACATCGACCTCAAGGCCTGCGACGATATGGTGGCGCAGACTAATGACGGCGACCAGAGCCTGAAGGCCGGCGCTTATGCCCTGCGCGCCCTGGCGCGGGTTAAGACGGCCGATCTTGCCGGCGCCAGGAGCGATGTCAGCGCGGCGCAGAAGCTCGATCCCCGCAATGAATTTCTTGCAAAACCGCAGGAGCTGCTGGCCGATCTGACGGAACCGCAGCTCGACCTCAAGCTCATTTGCGATCTCGACCAGGCGCCTGCCGAGCAACGCGTCCATGCCTGCACGCGATTGATCGATGGCAAGGCCGGGTCGACGCGCCAGATCGCCGCCTATTATGCGCGCCGTGCTGAAGCGCAGATCGACCTCGGCGCGTTCACGAGCGCCCAGCAGGACATCACCAAAGCGTTGCAGGACAATCCGCGAAACACCGCCTTCAACGCGGTCGCGATCGAACTTGCCTATGCCAGGGGCGACTATGGCGCCGCGCTGGAAGCGACCCGCAAAGCTTCGGCCGCGGGTGTGACGATGGAATATGCGTTGTGGGAGGGCCAGCTCGCCTACCTGCTGGGCTATCACGCCGTCGCAATCCGGGAATTCATGGATGCGATCCATGTCGATTACCACAGCCCGCTTCCCGGCTATTGGGCTAGCCTCCTGCGCCTCGAGGACCACGAGGATCCGACCCGCGACTTTCACCGCATCGCCGACGATGTCGGCTCGCGCAGCTATCTTGGCAAGATCGGGCTGTTCCTGCTTGGCAAGATGTCGCCCCAGGCGCTGATCGAAGCAGCCGATACCTTTCCCGCACCCTTGCGGCAGGACCGGCTATGCATGGCCTATTTCAATATCGGCCACCAGGCATGGCTGGCCGGCGATACGGCGGCGGCCAAGCAAGCCTTCGAGAGCGCACTGCAGACCAACCAGTACCGGCAGATCGAATACCAGACCTCGAAGATGCTGCTGCAGAAACTGGCGCAGAAATAGCCGTAGCTATCCGGATCATCCCTCTCCGGAGAGGGCGATGATCCGACGGGCCCGTTCCAGGACCGGGCGGTCTACCATCACGCCGTCAAGCTGCGCAGCGGCGCCCTCGCCGGAGACCTCGATCACCTGCTTCGCCCAGCTCAGCGCCTGCTGATCCGGCAGGAAGGCCCTGAGGGCCGGTGCAATCTGGTTCGGATGGATCATGAGCTTGCCGCCAAAGCCAAGGCTGATGGCCCTCGCCGCTTCGGCTTCCACGATCTTCGGGTCATTGAACACTGTGGTCACCCCGTCGATCGGCGCCGAAAGACCGGCCAGGCGCGAGCGGAAGACGATCTCGCTGCGCGCCATCAGCAGGCTCTCCCAGCCGGGACTGCAGCCAAGATCGACGGCGTAGTCGAGCGCACCGAAAGCGACCACGCCGACGCCGGACGCGGCGAGAATCTCCGGCAGGTTGGCGAGCCCCAATGCTGTCTCGATCAGCGGCACGACGGGCCCTATCCGCCCCAGCTTCTCATGCACCGCCGCGATATCGCCGGCGCTGTTCGTCTTCGGCAACATGACGGCGGAGAAGGCGGTGTCGGAGAGGGCCGCAAGATCCGCGTCAAAGCAGGGTGACTCCCGTGCATTGATGCGGATGATGACCGGCAGGCCGCGCACTTGATGGGTGGCTAGGTTCCGGCGGGCGGCGTCCTTCTGGTCCGGCGACACTGCGTCCTCGAGGTCAAGGATGACCGCGTCCGCGCCGCTCTGCGCCGCCTTGGCGAAGCGTTCCGGCCGGTCGGCTGGAACGAAGAGCGGCACGATCGGCGCCCGGAAAGCCGTTACCATACTGCCTCTCCCTGCATGTTGATCAATCCGCCCTCGATCTGCGTGAAGCAGCGTGACGCGGGCTCGGCATGCTGGAGCCGCACGCGAAATGCCTGTCCCGCGATCAGCGGCACCAGCCCGCGATAGCTGAAACGGCGCGGCACGGCGCGGCGGCTCGCCGCTGCCAGGTTGAGCATCAGCGCCGCCTGCATCGGCCCATGCACCACAAGGCCCGCATAGCCTTCTTGCGCGGTGGCATAAGGGTAATCGTAATGGATGCGATGCCCGTTGAAGGTCAGTGCCGAATACCTGAACAGCATGGTCGGCGTCGGATCGACGCTCCAACTGCTCTCCAGCACACCATCCCCAGCCGCGACGTCAACGCCGGGTGCGGTGGTTTGCGCGGGTTGCTCCGCCGCCGGTGCGTCGCGATAAACGATGTTCTGCAGCTCGGAAAGCGCCAAGCCACGCTCCGTCTGATAGTCATGACGCAGGCCGACAAAGCAGAGCTGGCCGCTGCGGCCTTGCTTGAGGTCAATGCTGGCAATCGTCGAGCGCCGTCGCACATGGTCTCCCGGTCGCAGGTCGCCGTGAAAATCGATCGCGCCGCCGGCCCACATGCGGCGTGGCAGCGGCACCGGCGGCAGGAAGCTGCCCTTCGCGGGATGGCCATCCGGCCCGAGGTCGCGCAACGGCGCCAGCAACGGCGACAGGCACCAGTGGAAGCCGAGAGGAACCTGCAGTCCCGGCACGTCGGCCAGGAACGGATCGAAGGTCACCCGATATTCGTTCAGCAGGCGCGGCGTTATGATATCGACGTCTTCGGTCGATCTGCCGATCCAGCCCTTGCAGGCCTCAATATCGATCGCCGTCATGATTTCGCCTCTACATATCGCCGCATGCCGCTTCCTTTCCCCGGTCAGCCTTTCCCCATTCAGCCTTTCCCCGGTCAGAATGAGCGCGGCAGACGCAGGACATGCTCTGACAGATAGGAGAGGATGAGATTGGTCGATATCGGCGCCACCTGGTACAGCCGGGTCTCGCGGAACTTGCGTTCGACATCATATTCCTCGGCGAAGCCGAAACCGCCATGTGTCTGGATGCAGGCATTGGCGGCTTCGAAGGAGGCGTCCGCCGCCAGCATCTTCGCCATATTGGCCTCGGCGCCGCAATTGGCCCCGGCCTCATAGAGGCAGATGCCTTCCTTCACCATCAGTTCGGCCGCCCGCATATTGGCATAAGCGCGCGCCAGGGGAAACTGCACGCCCTGGTTCTGGCCGATCGGCCGCCCGAACAAGGTGCGTTCGCGGGCATAGGCCGTCGCCTTGTCCAGGAACCACTTGGCGTCGCCGATACATTCGGCGGCGATCAGCAGGCGCTCGGCATTCATCCCGGACAGGATATATCGGAACCCCTTGCCTTCCTCGCCGACTAGATTGGCGGCGGGAACCCGCACGTTGTCGAAGAAGACCTCGGTGGTGGAATGATTCATCATGGTGCGGATCGGCCGGATAGTCAGCCCGGCCTGCCGCGCCACGCGCATATCGAGAATGAAGACCGACAGGCCGTCGGTACGCTTCTCCACCTTATCCTTCGGCGTGGTGCGCGCCAGCAATAGCATGAGGTCGGAATATTCCGCCCGGCTGGTCCAGATCTTCTGGCCGTTGATGACATATTCATCGCCGTCGCGCACCGCCGTGGTGCGGATCGACGAGGTATCGGAACCGCTGGTCGGCTCCGTCACGCCGAAGGCCTGCAGCCGCAATTCACCGGCGGCGATGCCCGGCAGATAGGCCTGCTTCTGCGTCGGGGAGCCATGCCGCAGCACCGTGCCCATGATATACATCTGGGCATGGCAGGTGGCGCCATTGGCGCCTGCATGCTGGATTTCTTCGAGGATTGCCGCCGCCGCAGACAGGGGCAGGCCGGCGCCGCCATATTCCTCCGGGATGAGCGCGGCGAGGAAGCCGGATTCCGTCAAGGCGGCGATGAATTCCTTGGGATAGGCGGAATCGCGATCGAGCCGGCGCCAGTATTCGCCCGGAAACTGCTCGCACAACTTGCGCACCGAGGCGCGGATATCGCTATGATTCGTATCTTGCTGTTCCAAGGAATTAAACCTCTTCAATCGATCATCGATGCAGCGCGCGATGTCAGATGGTGCGGCCGCCATCAACCGGCAGGCAGATGCCAGTCACGAAGCTCGCCTCGTCGGAGAGCAGATAGAGCGCCGCGTTGGCGACGTCTTCGGGATCGCATAAGCGGCCGAGCGGAATCGTGGCGACGAACTTGGCGCGATTTTCCGGACTATCGGGACCGCCCATGACCGGTTCCAGCATCGCCGTGGTGCCGAGCGCCGGGCAGATCGCATTCACCCGGATGCGATCCGGCGCCAACTCGACGGCAAGCGATTTCGAGACCAGATCGACCGCCCCTTTCGAGGCATTGTACCAGGCGAGGCCCGGCCGCGGCCGGATGCCGCCGGTCGAGCCGATATTGAGCATGGTACCGCCGCCGCGGCGGCGAAAAATCGGCACGATCTCCTGCACCGAATAATAGATCGACTTCACGTTGACGTCGAAGATGCGGTCGAACACCGCCTCCTCGACCGTGTCGGCCGACATATTGCGCTGGACAATGCCCGCATTGTTGACGACGGCGTGAAGATCGCCAAAGGCCTCCAGGGCCCTGACGGCCATCGCCGCGTGGTCTGCCCTGCTGGTGACATCGGCATGGAAGGCGACCGCATTCGCGCCGATCTCCCGGGCAACCTGTTCTGCATTCTGCCGGTCGATGTCGGCAACCAGAACGCTGGCCCCATCGGCCGCGAAGCGCCTGCACATGGCGGCGCCGAAACCGGCGCCCCCGCCCGTCACGATGATGGATTTTCCCGCGAGCCTCATTGGCGCCCTGCCCTCGTCATTGCCGTCAGACGATCAATTCTTCGAGCCGCAGGTCGCGCACCGGCAAATCATCGGCGAGCCTCCCGACAGCTTCGATAAAGGCGGCGGCCCGCGTCTGCGTGATTCCGGCCGTCGCCATCAGGTCGCCCGCTTTCAGCTGCAACTCCGCGGCTGTTACCGGATTGCCGGGATCGCCCTTGCATTCGCGGCGCGACGCGGTCAGACGCTTGCCCTCTATCGTTTCTACAGTCACCACCGTGCCCCAGGATTGCGGATAAGCCGCGTCGACCTGGCCATCGACCCGCAGCGATACCAGCGGGCGCAGATCCTTGACCGCGGCGCGTCCCGCCGCTTCGAACGAGGCGGCATCCACCTTGCCCGCAGCTATGGCTGCAGCAACGCAGTGCTGCAGCGAAAAACGCGCGCCATAGGGCTCGGTCGGATCTGCGCGATCGCAGACATCGATCGCCGCGCGATAGGTGCCGACATCGATCCTGGCGACCGGACGGCCGCCGAGTTCACGATGCAGCTCCAGCGCCGCATCGATCGTCGGATGCGTATGACGACAGCAGGGCCAGGGCTTGATCGAGGTCTGCACCAGCTGCCAGGGCGCATCCGGCTCGCGCAGCACCGCCGCCGGATCGGGATCCGGACAAAGGCCTTTGAAGAAGCCCTTCTCGCCCTCGAGAATGCGTGTCGGCCCGGTGAAGCCTTCCTTGGCAAGGCGCGCCGCCATCAACCCGGCCTGGGCGCCGCGCGCAGTATGCAGATGCTTGCTCATGGCGCCGTCGGCGAGGAATTCCCACAGGCCGGCCGATTGCGTGCCGGCATTGCCCAGGGCCCAGACCGTCTGTTCCGGTGTCAGGTCGGCCAGCAGGGCGACCGCCATGGCAGAGCCGAATGGACCGCAGGTCGCCGTATTGTGCCAGACCCGGTAATGCTCCTTGCCGACGGCCATGCCCACCCGCGTGCAGGCTTCATAGCCCGCCAGGACGGCCTTCAGGAAAGCCCTGCCCCCCATATTCTGCCGATGGGCGAAGGCCCAGGCGGCGGGAATCACTACCGAGCCCGGATGGGTGACCGAGCCGCGATGAAGATCGTCCATTTCGAGGATATGGGCGATGCCGCCGAGATAGAACGAAGACTTGTCGACATCGTCGAGCGCCAGGGGCGAAACCTTGGCGAGGATACGCGCCGGTTTCGAAGCGCGCGCGCCGATCGCGCAGGATAAGGTATCGAGCACGAACAGGGCCGCCTGTTCGAGATCGGCAGCGCTCACCGGCTTGCCGCGGATGAGTTGCGCCAAATCACTGCTGAGCGAAGCGCCTCCCCTGCCGGTCGCTTGAACATCGGTCCTCATGACGCGGCAACGCTCCCGTCAACCGAAAATTCCCGGCGCAGGGCCGCGTCGTGCTCGCCGAGGGCCGGCACGCGGCCCAGTGCCGGGCGCTCGCCATCGACGATGACGGGCGGCGCCAGCACCTCCACCGTTCCGGCGGGGGTCGCCACCGGAAGAACGGTGGCGCTTTCATGCTTCAGCAGATCGCTCATGGTCGATACCAAGCCGAAGGCAATCTTCGCCTCTTCCAGTATCGCGGTAACCTCGGCAGCCGAGCGCGCGACGAGCTTCTCCCCGATGCGCGCATCGAGCGCCGCGCGATTCCGGACCCGCTTCACATTGCTGTCGAAGCGGCTGTCGGCGAACAGCATCTCGTCCCGCAGCACGTCGAGGCAGAAGATCTTCCATTCGCGCTCGCTCTGGATCGACAGCAGCACGCTGCCGTCGCGCAGGCGGAAATTGCCGTAAGGAGCGATCGAAGGATGCGCCAGGCCCAACCGCGACGGCTCCTGGCCGCCATAGCGGCGCGTCAGATACGGGACGTTCATGTAATCGGCGATGGTGTCGAAAAGCGAGACCTGCAAGTGCACCCCCTTTCCGGTTTGCGCGCGCCTGATCAATGCCTCGAGTATCGCGGCATAGGCAGCCTGGCCAGTGGTGATATCACAGATCGAGATGCCGACCCGGCTCGGTCCGGAGACATCCGTTCCCGTCACATAGGCAAGCCCGACCTCCGCCTGCACCAGCAGGTCATAGGCCTTGCGGTAATAGCTTGGCGTGCCTGGGGCATACCCGCTGATGTCGCAGGTGATGAGCCTCGGGAAGCGCCGGCGCAGATCCTCGCTGCCAAGTCCAAGGCGCTCGGTCGCACCCGGCGCCAGGTTCTGCACGAAGACATCGGCCTTGGCGATCATCGCTTCCACCAGCGCCAGATCTTCCGGCTTGCGCAGATCGACGCGGCAGGATTCCTTCCCGCGATTCATCCAGACGAAATAGGACGACTGGCCGAGGACATAATCGTCATAGCCCCGCGCGAAATCGCCTTCCGGCCGCTCCAGCTTGATCACCCGGGCACCGGCGTCGGCCAGGCGACCGGTCGCAATGGGGGCAGCGACCGCCTGTTCCAGAGCGATAACGAGGACATCCTTCAAAGCATCTGTCATGCGCGGCCCAAGATACAAGTTTCGCTCCTGAAACTCGCCCATCCACCCATGAAGTCAAATAGGATTTCGCGATAAATCATATATTGAAACGTTAACTCGATCACTGCTGCACTGCGGTGGCGCTATAGCCCGTCGCTCTAAGGGTTATAGCTATTTCTTCAGTATTCGCGCCGGGGAATGCGCGCCATTCTGCTGCCCGTCTCCATCTCCAATCGACCGAAGCGCCGGCGGTTGCCAGGTCCGTCAGGATAGGCGGCGTAGTGCCGGCAGCGATGTCGATCTGCAGATCGCCTTCGAACGGATTTTTCGGGAAGATACATGAAACAGCATTTCATCAATGGCCGCCTCACCGCCAATTCAGACGACGAAACCTTGCCTGTCCTGGCGCCGGCCACCGGCCAGCCGATCGAAACGATCGGCTGCGGGAAGGATGCCGATATCGACCGCGCCGTAAAGGCGGCCTGGCAGGCGCAGGAAGGCGCCTGGGGAAAGCTGACCGCCACCGAACGCGGCCGCCTGCTGGTGCGGCTGGGTACCCGTGTCCTCGACCATCTTGATGAATTGACCAAGATCGAGGCCGCCGACACCGGCAAGCCGATGACCACCGCGCGGGTCGACATCGAGACCACCGCGCGCTACTTCGAATTCTACGGCACCGCCGCCGACAAGGTACATGGCCAGGTGATCCCCTTCATGGCCGGCTATACGGTCACCGTGGTGCATGAACCCTATGGCGTCACCGGCCATATATTGCCCTGGAACTATCCGGCGCAGATGTTCGGCCGTTCCCTCGCCCCTTCCCTCGCCATGGGCAACGCCGTGGTGCTGAAGCCGGCGGAGGATGGCTGCCTTTCGGCCCTGCGCATCGCCGAACTGGCCAGCGAGGTCGGCTTTCCCGACGGCGCCATTAACGTGGTGACCGGACGCGGCAGCGAGGCGGGTGCCGCCCTCGCCGGCCATCCCGGCATTGGCTTCGTGTCCTTCACCGGCTCGCCGGAGGTCGGCAGGCTGATCCAGCAGGCAGCCGCCAACAACTACGTTCCCTGCACCTTGGAGCTGGGCGGCAAGTCACCGCAGATCGTCTTCGACGATGCCGATTTCGATGCGGCTATTCCCGTCGTCTGCAAGGCGATCGTGCAGAATACCGGGCAGACCTGCTCGGCCGGCAGCCGTGTCCTGATCCAGGAGAATATCTATGACGATTTCCTCAAGGCCCTGGCCGAGCGCTTTGCGCAGATGCGGGCCGGCACGCCGGAAATGGACCTTGAATGTGGCCCTGTCATCAGTGCCAAGCAGCAGCAGCGCGTCCTGCGCTTCATGGAGATCGCGCGGGAAGACGGCATCCCGGTGATCGCCGAGGGCAGCATCGCCGCCGACGTCCCCGCAGGGGGATACTACGTGAAGCCGACATTGTTCGGCCCGGTGCCGCGCGCCAATCGCCTAGCAAAGGACGAAGTCTTCGGTCCGGTCCTCGCCGCCCTCTCCTTCAGCGACGAGGCTGACGCCATCAAGCTCGCCAACGGCACCGATTACGGCCTGCTTGCCGGCATCTGGACCCGCGACGGCGGACGTCAGCAGCGTGTCGCGCGCAAGGTGCGTGCCGGGCAGATCTATATCAACGGCTATGGCGCCGGCGGCGGCGTGGAACTGCCTTTCGGCGGCAGCGGCAAGAGCGGGCACGGACGCGAGAAGGGCTTCCTTGCGCTGGAGGAATTCGCCGCCGTGAAAACCATCATCAACCGCCACGGATAACAGCAAGGGCGGGAGCCGCCGCCTTCCGGCCGCTCCCGCCCCAACCATGAAGCCGCCGGCACCTCAACACATACGAGAGAGATGCCGCAGCGGTGGCTCCGCCCCTTAGAACGAAGGGGCTTCCAGCACCAGGCGCCCTTTGACGTCGCCGCTGCGCACGCGATTGATCGCGTCGTTCGCCTTGGCCTGCGGCACGCGCTCGACCGGCAGGGGCTCAAGCGCCCCGGATTTGGCGAGCTCGATCAGCTCGCGGAGTTCCTGCAGGCTGCCGACATAGCTGCCGCGAATCGACTGGCCCTTCAGCGGCATCATCGGCAGCGACAAGGTTAGGTCGCCGCCATAGAGACCGACCGGCACCAAGGTGCCGCCCTTGGTCAGCGCGTCCAGGCCGGCGCGGGCCGTCGCCGAGGCATTGACGAAATCGATCACGCCCATGACCGGACCTCCGGCCGCCTTGATGATCTCCGCGGTAACATCGATATCCTTGCCGCCGACCGCCACTGTCGCACCGGCCTGCAACGCGGTCGCATGCTTCGTCTTGTCGAGATCGACGACGATGATCGCTTCATGCTTGAGCGCCTTCAGGATCTTGATCGCCGCCAGGCCGAGCCCGCCTGCGCCGATGATCACGATAGGCTCGTCGGGCGCCAGCGGCATTACCTTCTTGATGGCGGAATAGGCGGTGATGCCCGAACAGGCATAGGTCGCCGCAACAGCCGGATCGACCCCGTCCAGCGGCACCAGATGTTCACCACGCGGCACGATGACATGCGAACCGTAGCCGCCCGGGCGGAAGATGCCGACGGTGCCGGGCTTCAGGCAAAGCTGTTCCTCCCCGCTGCGGCAGCGACGGCAGGTGCCGCAGCCGACCCAGGGATAGACCACGCGATGATCGCCGACTTTGACGCCGGTCGCATCGGGGCCGAGCTTGACGACACGTCCCACCGTCTCATGGCCAAGCACCAACGGCAGGGTGACGCCGCGATCGGCCAGCGACAGGCGCTTGCCGCCGCCGAGATCGTAGTAGCCATCCTGAAAATACAGATCCGAATGGCAGACGCCGCAATGCGTTACTTCCACCAGCACTTCGGTGCCTTTCGGCTCAGGTGTCGGGGCACTGATCTCTTTCAGAGGCGTACCAATTTCGACGACAGCCCAACCCTGCATGACCATTCCTCCCCGTCTGCAAACCGTCCCGTCCGCGATCCATTCAGCGTCGCAGGACACGAAATCTTTATTGTCGGCACGATATCATCCGACCGGTCGAGGGAAAGGAACAGAATTGTTCTAAGCCACATAAGGCAAAGCTATGACCGCAGCGGCCTGCCTTCGCGCCTCTTCAGGGATGCTTGCGGTTGTTCACGGATAGAGCGTCGGACGGTTGCTGTCATCGGCAATGGTCGCCGCCCAGGCCCCTTCCTGCACCAGTTTGCGCAAGGTTTCCCAGGCAAGCTGGCCGATCGCGCGGACCGCGGCAGAGAGCGGGCGCTCCGTCGAATAGGCCAGGAAGACTTTGCGGCTCAGGGGCGGCGCGATCAGCGGCCAGGCGTTGAACGTGCCGGCCTCGACTTCGCGCGCGACGGCGGTGCGCGGCAGGATACCATAGCCGCGGCCGCGCTGCGCCAGCTGCTTGATCTGCGCATATGAATCGATTTCGATCGCCGGCCAGATCGGCACATTCACCGATAACGCGGCCTCCTCGATGAGATCGCGCAGGCCATGGGCGGGACCGGGCAGGATGAGATCGAGATTGCCCGCCTCCGCCAGGGTCACCGGCTGCCCCGGCAGCGCCTGGCAAGCGCTGAGATCGGGCGTCGCGAACAGGCAGAGCTCTTCGGTAAGGCCATGATGTATGCCAAGCCCGCTGGGATCGGCGGTGCTGTAGATCATCGCGAGGTCGACCTCGCCGCGCCGCAGCCAGTCCAGGATATAGCCGCTCATCGCCTCGGCGATGCGGATACGGACGCTGGGATAGCGTAACTGCGCCGCCTCGATCAGCGGCACGCTGAGCAGCTCGCTGACCGTCCCCGGCATGCCGAACCGCACCTCGCCGACGGGCGCGCTCTTTTCGCCGCGGACGGTATCGCGCAACTCGCCGAACTCCGTCAGGATCGACTTCGCCCGCTGCAACAGGCGTTCGCCTGCCTCGGTCGGCAGCACACCGCGCGTGCCGCGATGCAGCAAGGTGACGCCCAGCTCCTCCTCCATATGCCTCAAGTGCTGGCTGAGGGCCGGCTGGGCGACCCGGAGTTGATTGGCTGCCTTGGAAAAGGATCCGTGTTCAACGATCGCCACGAAATAGCGCAACTGCCGCAGATCCATTCAACAAACCCCAACTCGTTCTGGCGCCGCAGCGCAAGCCGGCGCCCACCTGAAATGAGGTCTGCCGGCCGATGCGGCCCATTTTAGGCCGGCGCGGCGGCGAAGCCAATCGCATCTGTGAAGGCGCCAGAATACGCGAACGGCGGTAGATCTGTGCCGCCCGCCGGCCTCAAGCGCCCGACGGCCGGGCCCGCAGGACAGAGCGCCACTCAATGTAATAGAGCGCGCTTCACGTCTTAAGTGGAAGCCTGTCCGCTGCCGCCTAGGACGATCGCGCTCTAGTGAACCGCCGCATACATGAGCTTCTCTTCGGTAGCGTCGCGCGGCGAGAATTCCTCAACGACCTTGCCCTGGCGGGCGACCAGAAGGCGGTCGGACAGCAGCATCACCTCCGGCAGATAGGACGAGATCACCACGACGGCCTTTCCTTCGTCGGCCAGCCGATTGATGATCTGGTGGATCTCGGCGATAGCGCCGACATCGACGCCGCGTGTGGGCTCGTCGAAGATGATCAGCTCGGGATCCTGAACCAGAGACTTCGCGATGACAGCTTTCTGCTGATTACCGCCGGACAGCTCGATGACCCGCACGCCCTTGCTGACCGCACGGATCTGCAGCGACTTCGTCCAGTACTCGCCGACAGTGTCGACCTCCCGCTTCTTCAGCCAGAACTTGCCGAGCCAGATCTTCGCCAGCAGGCCGACGAAAATGTTGGACTTGATCGACATGGTCTCGAAGAAACCTTCGACCTTGCGATCTTCCGTGATGTAGGCGACGCCGTCCCGCACGCCCTGCGCCGGCACGCGGTAGCGAACGGCCCTGCCCTCCAGGAAGACCTCGCCGCCATTGGTATAGTCGCGCTTGATGACGCCGGCGACGACCTTGAAGGTTTCGGTTCGCCCGGAGCCGACAAGGCCGAATATGCCGGTAATCTGGCCGGCGAAGACGGACAGGGAGTTGTTCTTGACCACATTGCCGACGCGCAGGTTGCGCACGCTCAAGACGCGGCGTCCCGGCGGTCGGACCGTGGATTTGCGCGTCCCGTAGAGTTCTTGCGACAGGCTGCGGCCGACCATAGCCTGCACGATCCTGGCGCGATCGAAGTTAGAGGTCAGGTCCGTCACCACCAGCTTGCCGTCACGCAGCACCGTGATGCGGTCCGAAATCTCCAGCGCCTCTTCCAGCGCATGAGAAATGAAGATGATGGAGACGCCGCGCGCTTTCAGCGTGCCGACCAGCTCGAAGAAATGGCGCTTCTCTTCCGGCGTCAAGGTCGCGGTCGGCTCGTCGAAGACGATGATCTGCGCCTTCAGGAGCACCGCGCGGGCGATCTCCACCATCTGCTTCTTGGCAGCGCCGAGGGAGGCGACCTGCAGGGTCGGGTCGACCTGGAAGCTCAGGGACTGCATGAACTGCTGGGCGGCGATATTGATGCCGCGCACGCGGTTGAAGAACTTCTCGTTCCCCAGGAACAGGTTCTGCGCCACCGTCATCGACGGCACCAGGCTGGTCTCCTGGAACACCATGGCGATCCCGGCCTTCAACGAATCCGAAGGCGTCTTCGGCGCGATCTCTTTCCCGTCCAGCAGAATCTTGCCGGAGGTCGGGGCGACGACACCGGCAATCATCTTGGTCAGCGTGGATTTCCCCGCGCCGTTCTCGCCAAGCAGGGCATGAACCTCGCCCCGCAGCAGCGTGAAATCGATGTTCTCCACCGCGGCGGCGCGGGCATAGATCTTGGTAATCTGGCGTAATTCGAGGAGAGCGTTCACTGTACCATCTCCGCGTCGATCTGCGACAAGGACAGGCGAAGGATGCGGCCGGCGCCCTTCGACAGCACGAACAGATCGTCACCGCGCTCGGCAATGGCGACGACACCGTGATGCCTGCCGCCGGTGCGGCTGTGGAGCGACAGAACCGGAATGAAATCGGCATTGAAGAGAACGGCCAGACCGTAGGAGCGCGGCGGCGCCCAAGGCTTGAGGATGCCCATTTGCTTGACGCTACCGCCTTGCAGCGGCTCGAGGAAATCCGCGCCTGAACTCAGCGCCGGTGCGACCCAATATTTCGGGTCGACGGTCCGCAGCATTTCGCGGCGATAGTCGCTCTCGCGCAGGACGAATTCCACCAGCTGCGTGCGGCAGGCGAAGAGCGACAGCCAAAGCCCGCCCTTGGCGGCGGGCGCCATGCGGGCCGGATAGCCGGGTAAGGCCGAAATCGCCGGCGTGCCCCGCCCGTTTCCAACGACGCTCACCTGATGTCGCCAGCTTTCGGAAACCAGGGTGCGGCCCTGCCCGTCCACCATGGCGCCGAAGGCATAGCCCAGCCCTGCGGCCAGCACCGTCGCGGTGCCGCCGGTACGGCCGACGCGCAGCAGGCGGCCGGAACGGCGCTTTTCCATCAGGTCGCGGCTCCATTCCGGATAGGGCCGTGCGGCCGACCCGTCGCAAATCAGCAACGAGCCATCCGCCTCGGCATGCAGGGCATTGACCGCAACGAAGGGCTTGCCCTCCGCCCCCTCGATGACGCGGCGGCCGGCGGCGGCTGCATCAACGACCACGCGGGAGCCGAGGGCGACGCACAGGCCGCCGCCCGGCAGGAAAGCCAGCGCAGTCACGGTGCCGTCGAAACTTGCCACCTGGGCGATGGCGCCGGTCGATGAAACCCGCACGACCGCCGATCCGCAGGCGGCATAGAGCTCGCCGTCGGGTCCCAGGGCGATATCCTCGAATTCCGCATGCTCGGCCAGGACGGGAGCCTGTTCGAGCAGGTTGTTGGGTTTCAGCGCACCATCGAGAATGGGCACCGAAAGGCTCGACTCACCCCGCCGAAAGATCGAAGCCAATGTATCAAACATGATAACGCCCGCTCGAGACAAATTCCGGATCGGCGCCTTCCAGCTTGAGGCGACCGATGCGGTTGTTGGAAATGCCGCCGATATAGAGATAGCCGCGATGTTCGCGCATTGACGTGATCATCGGGTGGTTCTCGCCGCCCAGGTCCCACAGGGCTTCCAGGATCTCGCCGCGCTCATTGAACTTGACGATGCAGCCGGTATTGATGTTGGGCGCAAGCCACTCGTCGCCGGGCAGCTGCTTCGACATGCGGCGGCGGAAGCCCGGCTTGCGCATGGCGAGATCGAAGGACGGGCTGCGCATGCCCATCAGGGCCAGCCAGTAGTTTCCGTCGGAGGCGCGGTTGATATTGTCGGGATAGCCGGGCAGATCGCGGATGACGAACTCGGTCGTTCCACGCTTCGGGCCGGCAAACCAGTAGCGCTTGATCGAGCAGTTCCAGCTCTCGGCGAACAGGATCGATTCCAGATCCGACGCCAATACCACGCCATTCGGGAAGATCAAGTTGCGGAGGACCGTGGTGGTCTTGCCGATGCGAGGATCGTAGCAGATGATGCGGCCATTGCCGCGGCCTTCCAGACTGTCCGTCGGCCATTCATGCATCTCGTAGCGAACGGTCGCCTCCGAGAAGAAGATCCGGCCGTCAGGTGCGATATCAAGGTCGTCGGCCAGCCGCAGCCGGCTGTCGTCGATGATCGAGAGCAGTGAGCGATTGGTTTCGTCGGTCACCTTCTCGACCCGCCGCTCCGGCGTGACGCGGTAGAGGCCCATGCCGCCGACGCAGACGTACAGCGTCTGCCCCGCATCGAAAGCCATGCCGAGCGGCTGGCCGCCGATCCGCGCATAGACTTCATTCCGCTTATAATCCGGCGCAAAGAAGCGGATGATCTCGCCATGCCGGCTGCCGCAATAGAGATTGTCGTCATTGTCGAGGATGACGTCCTCTGGTGACTCCACCTCGCCCAGGCCGATGGTTTCGACATGGCGCAGCCGGTCGTTCAGCGCATAGGGCGATCCCGATGCGGCCGCGGTGGGCGGCGGCGGCGGCAATTCCAGATAGGACGGGCTGACATAGAGCTCCTGCACCGCCTTGTGCCGGTTCTTGAACCAGCGGATATCGAGTGCCGCGGCCAGCAACAGGATCGTGGCCAGGATGACGCGCGCCTCGCCGGCCGGCGTCGCCAGGCGCAGCAGGCCATTGGTGATCAGCAGCACGATCAAGGTGCCGAGAACGGCCTTGGTGACCGATCCCTTGCCGCCGCCGAGCCGGATGCCGCCAAGAATCGCTGCCGTCAGAACCGTGATCTCCAGGCCCTTGCCCGTATCGGCACCGGGGCTCGCCAGGCGCGAGGCGTAGAACAGCGCCGAGATGGCGGTAAGCACGCCCGAGGCGACGTAAGAAAGGGCGACCACGCGGTTGACCGGCAGGCCGGTATTGTAGGCCGAGCGGCGATTGCCGCCGACCGCCATGACATGCCAGCCCCAGCGCAAACGGGTGAGAAAGATATGGCCGCCGACCGCCACCAGGGCAAACACCCAAACCCCGGTCGGAATCGACAGGAAAGACCCCGATCCCAGAAAGTCCCAAGCCGGCAGATCGGTGACGACGGAGGAGATCGCCACCGCCACCTTGAAATTCATCAGGTCGTGCGCCGCCTTATAGACGATCAGCGTCACCATCGTGGTCAGGAAGGCGCGCATGCGCATATAGCCGATCAAGACGCCGTTGACCGCGCCCAGCAAGGCGCCGAGCACCAGCGTGATCGCAATCGCGACGACGATCGGCAAGGCCAGAACGTTGATGCAGTAGAGCACTGTCAGATTGCACAGGGCAAACATCGAGGCGACGCTGAGGTCGATGCCGCCGACGATCAGCACCAGCGAGAGCCCGAGGACGACGAAGCCGAGCTCGCTCGCCTGGCGCAGGATATCGGAAAGATTATTGACCGAGATGAAATTGTCGATCCGGGTGCTGAAGAACCCCGCGGTCAGCAGCAGGACCAGCAGCGGAACCGCCGTCTCCATCCATTGCTTCTGCAGCAGCTCGCCGAAAATCTTGTCCGGCCAGACCTTATATCTGAGCTTGATGAGTGCATTTGACATTGGTGCTAAACGCCGTAATACGCCAGGACAAGGAACGAGAAAGCGCCGATCGGCATCCGGGCGCCGACGAGCGACGCCCGGACCGCCATGCCGGAGTTAATGGATCGTATCCAAGGTCCAGCAGGTTTGAGTCTTCATGCTGTCCTTGGTGTAGACCCGCAGCGGCGTGTAGAGGATCGACTTCGTCGAACCGACCGGGTTCTTGTCCTGCATGGCAGCGACGATCAGGCTGTTCAGATCGCGGCCCTGGCCGGGCACGTCATAGCTGACATAATGCTGCCACATGCCTTCCTGCAAACCCTTGCAGGCGAGTTCACCGCCGCCGCCGGAGGTCGAGACGAATACCTGGTCGCTCTTGCCCGCTTCCTTGAGCGCGGCCGCGGTGCCGACATCAGTATTGTCCCACACGCCGAGAATGCCGCAGAGATCGGGATGCTGCTGCAACACCACCTGGGTGATCGACTTGGCCTTGGCGGATTCATAGTCGCCGGTGGACTGCACGGACACCACCTTGATCGCCGGATTGCTGCTGAGGATATTTTCATAGCCCTTCAGCATGTAGGCGGAGAACGGGCTGGTGGGCGGACCGGCCAGGATCAGCACCTTGCCGGATGTGCCGGCGCCGCATTTTTCGGCGACCGCCTTTGCTTGGGTCTGGGCCAGATCGACCACATCGGCGCCGACGAAACCGGTCGTCAGGACATTGGTCTTCATGTTGAGCTGGATGACATGGATGCCAGCCTGCTCGGCCTTGGCCAGCAGCTTGGCATAGGATTGGACATCGGGATTCTGGACCACGATCACGTCGGGCTTCTCGGTGATCAGGGAGGTCAGCGTCTGGGCGCCCGCCGCCGTGTTGAAATTCGAGTTGCGCACCTCGTATTTATATCCGAGCGCCTGGGCCTGCTGCGCCATCATCTTGGACCAGCCTTCCGTCAGGTCCAGCCCCATGAAGACGGGCACGAAGACGACGCGCTTGTCCTTCAGAGCCTCATAATAGCCGGCGCGCGCCGGATCATCCATGCTGCTTTGCGCGTGCGCAGCTGCGCCGCCCACCAGTGAGGCGATCATCGCCCCCACGAAAGCCCATTTCCTCAAACCGGCCATAATTGCCTCCCCTTTCATTATCGTTGGCATAGCCTGCGCGTCCAGGCGGACCCGCTTCGTCAGAATTCAGATATCTCCCTGCTGGGCGGTTTCTTCGTTGCGCGGGTTGACGATGCTGTCCAACAGCAACGCAGCCAGCAGAACCATGCCCTTGATGAGATTTTGCACCTCGAACGAGGCGTTCAGGATCGTCATGCCGTTGACGATTGTGCCGATCAGCAGCGTGCCTACCACCACGTTCAGCACGCCGCCGCGACCGCCCGACAGCCCGATCCCGCCGAGAACCACGACCAGGATCACATCGTAGATCCAGGTCAGGTTGAAGATGCGGGTATCCATGTTGTTCGAGGATGCCGCCAGGACCAGTCCGGCGAAGGTGCTGACGGCGGCGGCGATCACATATTGGAAAACGATCATCGGCCGCACCGATATGCCGGTGATGCGTGCTGCGGCCGGGCTGTCGCCCGAGGCGTAGATGAACAGGCCGGGGCGCGTCCGTCGCAGGAAGATCCCCACGCCAAGCGTCACAATGACGAAGGCAAGGACCGAATAGGGAATGCCGAACAGTGCGCCCCTGCCGATCCAGCCGATCGCATCCAGCTGCGACGGCCAGGGGATGATGTCATATTCGAAGAGTCCGCTTTGGCCGATACCGGCGATACCGATGCCGACCGCCAAGGTTGTAAACAGCGACGGGATCTCGACATAGGCCACCAGCACGCCGTTCAGGATGCCGATGGCGACGGCGAGGCCGAAGCCGCAGGCAAGCGAGCCGCCGACGCCGTAGCCCTTGCCTGCAAGCGCTAGCACCAGTGCGGCGGGCACCGCGAGCGAGGCGATCATCGACAGGTCGATGCCACGGCCGATGACGACAATGGCCATGCCGAGCCCGAGGATGCCGAGGACAGCAACCGTGCGCATGAGCGTCACCAGGTTGCCAACGGTAAAGAATCCTGGAAGGAACACGGCGAAGGCGACGAAGATCGCGGCGAAGATCAGGGAAACGATCATCTGCTGATCAAATGTCACGCCGAATCGCGGACGATGCCGTCCTTTGGCCTCACCGACTACCCCCGCTTCGCCGCCCGACGCCGATGACGAAGCCTGCCCCTGGCTGCCCTGCCTATCCATGGTGCCGCATGCCCGCCAATGAGAGGGATAGGCGGCCAATAGCCGGCCGGAATTGCCCGGGCAGAAAAACCGAAAGTCTTCTTGTAAAGTCCACTTCAACCCCTCCCCGGGCCTCGGTGCCTTGTCGCGGCATCAGAATCCGCGATAGGCAAGCTTCGTTAAGAACGAGGCGCAGATCAAAGATTATGTTGCTTTAGCCGGTATAAGGAAACGTTCTGGGACGGAAGACGGCCGCGCCTCCGCCGGCCCGCTCCCCTGCTCATTGCCGGTCCGCCGCGAAGCACGAGACGACATCCTCCACCCTCCCTTCCGGCAGGTTGGCGACGAAGCGCTCCAATCGATCGTATGTCTGCGCTGTAACGCCGATCTCACCGCCAACGCGGCGGACCAGCGCGGACACGCCGGGCCAATCGAAGGAGAAATCCGCCGTGGTCTTTATCTCGTCGCGCCGGATGCGGCTGCCATCGGCCAGCACGACCGTGATCCTGCAGGAAAGGATCGCGATATCGGGGTTGGCCTTCAGCTCGGTGCGGCCGACCAGAGCGTTCACCTCGGCGTCATCATAAGTCGTCATCATGCGCATGGTGGGCGTTCCGCGCAGCAAGGTCGCGGCGATGCAGAACGGTATGCTCATGAGCGTACCGGAGATCGAGCTGAAGGGGCCGGTCGCATCCATGCCCGCATAACCGCATTCAAACGGATTCATCTCCACCTCGACGGCGGCGATCGGCCGGCCGGCAATCTCCTCCGCCATCGAAAGCGCCGCCATGACCGGTGTCTGGTTGAAGGCGCAGACCGGATAGGGCTTGAAGGTCACCCGGTGGATCGACCAGTCGCGGCCCAGGCTCGACAACAGCTCGGCGGCCTCGCAATCCCGACGGACAAAGGCGCGGACGAAACCCGAACGGCCCTCGATCGCATGCGGCGCCGAGACCGATCCGGCCCGGGCCAGCTCCACCGCATTGAGGCCCTGGATGCCTGTCATCCCGACCTGATAGCGCCATTCATCGGTGCCATCCGCGAAGGATTGCAGAATGCCGCCGGAAAAACTGGCTGCGTTCGCCAGGGCCGCGGCAAGTTCGGGAACGCGCAAGTCGATGAGGCAGCCGACAGCCGCCGCAGCCGCGATCGCGCCGTAAAGCGGCGTCGCCCGCAAGCCTGCCGGCGTCGTCGTCCGCCCATAGGCATGTTCCAGCAGGCCGCCCGCTTCATATCCTGCAACCAGGGCCGGCAGCAACCTGTCGCAAGGCAATCCGCGCGCCTCGATGACCGCCGTCAGCAGCGGAATCATGATGGCCCCCAGATGCGCGGCACCGCAGGTATCTTCCTGGGCGCGGCCATGGAACAGGGCGGCATTCGCCAGTGCCGCCCCGGCAATGCTGGTCCGCCGGCCGTCGCCCAGCAAAGTGGCGCCGCTTGGCCGCTCGCCGTCCATCGCCAAAGCGGCCTGGCGGGCCACGCGTGTGTAAGGGGTGGTAAGGCAGCCGAGGCCAATGCCATAGCCATTCAGCAGGCAGGCTCGTGCTTTTGCCGCTACCGCCTCGGGCAGCGTCTCCAGCGTCAAGCCCGCGATAAAGCCGGCAATCGCTTCGGTTACCGTCGGCATGGCAGTCACTCCTTCCCGCTATTTCGCTGATCGGGATTGGGCCCGGCGCAAAACGCGTCGCGCAAGGAACGCTTCAGGATCTTTCCGGAGGGATTGCGCGGCAGCTTCTCGCGCAGGTGCAATTGCTTCGGCACCTTGAATCCGGCGAGATGCCGGCGGCAATGCGCCTGCACCGCCTGAAGGTCCAGCGACCTTCCCGGCTGCAGCACGACGACCGCTACCGGTATCTCGCCCCATTGCTGATCCGGGATGCCGATAACGGCGACCTCATTGACCTCCGCCAGCTGGTAGAGGACCCGCTCGACCTCCGAAGAGGCGATATTTTCACCCCCGGAGATGATCATGTCCTTCTTGCGGTCGGTGAGATAAAGGAAGCCTTCCTTATCCAGGAAGCCGACATCGCCGGTACGGAACCAGTCGCCCCAGAAGCTGGCGCCGGTCTTAGCCGGATCTTTCCAGTAGCCGGCGGTCACCTTCGGACCGCGCAGGCAAATCTCGCCTTCCGTATCCGCGCCCAGGGGCTCACCGGCTTCATCGCGGATGCTGATCTCGACATGCGGCACGGAACGTCCGGTCGAGCCGATTTTCTCGAGTTCCCGCCCTGCTTCCATCATCGTGTCGCCGCTGCAGCTTTCGGTCAGGCCATAGGCATCCACGTAACGCCCGTTCACGAAGAGATCCGCGAAAGCCCGGATCCGTGCTTCCGGCGTCTTCTCGCCGCCGCCGACGCACCAGCGCAAACTGGAAACGTCGAAGCGCTGCCTGTCGGGATAGGAGAGCAGGCCACCCAGCATGACCGGGGCGAGCCAGGCGCCGGTCAGCCTGTTCTCTTCGATGGAGGCAAGGACGCGCGCCGGATCGAAATCGCGATGGATGGCCATTGTGCCGCCCAGCCACAGGACGGCCAGGCCGGGCAGATCGAATGCGCCGACGTGATAAAGCGGACCGACACAGAGCAGCCGGTCGTCCGCCGTCATCCCCAGGGTGATGATATGGCTCTGGCTCTTCCAATAGAAGTTGTCATAGCTGTGCATGACACCCTTCGGACGATCGGTGGTGCCGGAGGTATACATCAGCCGGAAAAGATCGCCGGGCTTGCGCGGCTGCATCGGCGGGATCGCGGCCGGCTTGCCGACCAGGCGACGGATATCGGCCTGCGCATCGGAATCGATCAGGACAAGGCCGTGCTGGTCGCCCAGCGTGGCAGCGAATTCAGCATCGGCCAGTAGCAATTTCGCCTCGGCGTTCCGCGTGATATAGGCGGCCTCGTCGCCGGCAAGCCGGAAATTGATCGGCAGGAAGACGGCGCCGAGATGGCTGACGGCAAAACATATCTCCAGGAAAGCCGGGCTGTTCTTCATGAAAACGGCGACGACGTCACCCGCGCCGATACCGCGTGCGGCCAGCCAGGCGGCGGTTGCCTGAACGCGATGCCAGAGTTCCGCGTAATCGATCGTCGCGTCGCCATAGATGAGCGCCGCCTTGCCCGGTATCCGCTGGGCATGATGCGAGATGAAAGCGCTCAGATTGACCATTGCCATCCATCCACTTGCCGAAATCTCCGCCAACCCCGCCTGACAATCCGCCGCGGTTCTTCAGTTCCTGCCGGGCCGCAGACCGCCATAGGTGCTCCAGCTCGGCGCCACCAGCCAGCCGCAATCGATCGGCAGCGTCACGCCGGTAATGGCACTCGCCTCGCTGGAGGCCAGGAAGGCGACGCCATCGGCAATTTCCGAGGGCTGCACCATGCGGCCCATGGCGGCGTTCTGTTCGAGCAGGCTGGAATCGCGCTGGCCGGCCGCGATCGCCGCCTTGATGGCCGGGGTGAGCGTAAATCCGGGCGAGACCGCATTGACCCTGACACCGCAGCGCCCCCACTCCGCCGCCAGGCATTCGGTCATCGAGATGACGGCCGCCTTGGCCGGCGCATAAGCGTGCAGGGGCATCGACCGCATGCCGGCGACCGAGGCGATATTGATGATCGATCCCGTTCCCCGCTGCGCCATGCGCTCGCCGAAGGCCAGGCAGCAGAAATAGACGCCGCGCTGGTCGATGCGCACCACCCGGTCCCAATCGGCGACGCTGAGATCGGCTGCTGCTTCCGGACGCTGCAGCACGCCCGCTGAATTCACCAGAATGTCGACGGGTCCGATTGCGCTCTCGATCTCGGCCGCTGCGCGCTCTATCGCCGTTTCATCGCCGACATCCAGCAGACGCATCTCGGCACCGAGCGCCGCGGCGACCGCCTTGGCCTTGCCCGCATCGACATCCGTCACAACAACGCGAGCGCCACGTTCCTTCAGGACCGCGCAGCAGGCCTCACCGATGCCACTGGCGCCGCCGGTGACGACAGCGATCTTTCCCTGGAAAGACGCCCTCATGACCGGCCTCCCGCAAGCGGCAGCCCGTCAACGCGCGGGCAACGCTGCAATTTCGGCCCGAAAATTCTTTGAGATGTCATCATTCCGCCTCCCCTTTGCCGGCCTCATTGCCGGCCCGACCATCGCTTCCGGCGACCGTGCATCGGCTTATTTTCTTGTACCGTTTGCACCGGTCGCACCTGTATCAGATTTCGATCTGCACCCTCGCAGGCCTTTCTTCGGGCCGCAGTTAAAGCACACTAATATGATCTCGGCATGCCCAGATCATGCTGCGCGATGAAATTCAGCGTCATCTCTTCCGAGACCGGCGCGAAACGAAACAGCCGGCAATCGCGCCAGAGACGTTCCAGATGCGCGTCCTTGGCGTAACCCATGCCGCCCAGGACCTGCATCGCGCGTTCAGTCGCGGCGCTGCAGGACTGCGCGGCGATCAGCTTGGCGACATTCGCCTGGCTGCCGAAAGGCTGCCCGTTGTCGAACAGCCAGGCTGCCTTGTAATTCATCAGGCGCGCGCATTCGCTTTCGGCATGGGCTTGCGCCAGGGGGAACTGCAGGCCTTGATAGGCGCCGATCGGCGTCTCGCCGAACACCTTGCGGCCCGCGCCGTAATCGACAGCCATCTGCGTCGCCAGCCTGACCGTGCCGACCAGGCCCGCCACCGTCACGATGCGTTCCGTGTTCAGCACGTCCAGCAATTGCCGCCAGCCGCCGTCCAGCGTCCCGATCAGGTCCTCAGGATCGAGAGCGACATCGTCGAAATAGACATTTGACGAGGTGATGGTGTTGGTTCCGAGCTTGTCGATCGGGCTGTAGCTGACGCCCGGCCGATCGACATCGATCAGGAAGAGCGACAGACCGTCGGTCTTGCGGCTGACCTCTTCCAGCTTCTTCGTCCTGGCGACGACCAGCATCTTCTCCGCCACCTCGACGCCGGTGATCCATATCTTGCGGCCGTTGAGGCGCCAGCCATTGCCGTCGGCACGGGCAAAGCTCTTGATCGCCAGGCTGTTGGAGCCGGCATCTGGCTCCGTCAGGGCCATGCAGAAGTGGATCTCGCCGGCGATGATCTTCGGCAGCAGCCTCCGTTTCATATCCGCCGTGCCGAAACGCGCGATCGACACGCCGCCGAAGATCGGCGTCATCATGAAGATCTGGGCCAGCGTCGAACCGGCGCCGCCGGCCACCAGGTTCTCGATCACCAGCGCCATGTCCAGCATGCCGAGGCCGCTGCCGCCATATTCAGCCGGCAAGGCGACGCCGCACAGGCCGGCGTCGCAAATGGCTTGCCAGGCCTCTGCGGGGAATGCCTTTTCCCGGTCCTTGTCACGCCAGTAGTCAGGGCCGAAAGCAGCACCGACCTTCCGGGCCGTTTCGACCATCATTTCCTGTTCCGGCGACAAGAGGAATTCCATTCTGCGTCGACTCCGCTTCTAGCTGCTGGGGCCGCTGGCAGGCGGCAGGACGAGGCGCATCGGCTCTTGCAGATAGGCGATGACCTTGCCAAGAAAGTCGGCGGCCTCGGCGCCGTTGATAACCCGGTGATCCGCCGACAAGGCCAGGGTCGCTTCCTGCATGAGCATTGGCCGCCCTTCCGCATCGGGCCGGAACCAGGATTGCAGCGCGCCGACGCCCAGAATCATAGCCTGGCCCGGATTGATGATCGGCAGGAACGACGTGACGCCGAACATGCCGAGATTGGAGATGCTGATGCTGCCGCCGACGCTGTCGGTTGCTGCCAGCCGCCCCAGACGCGCCTTCTCCACCAGCGCCTTCGCCGCCCCGGCGATTTCGGGAAGTGAGCGGCGTCCCACGCCGCGCAGGACCGGAACGTACAACCCGCGCTCGCCGGTGACGGCGAGGCCGACATCAGAGGTCTCCACCCTGATCAGGTCGCCATCCCCCCAGACGCGGTCGGCCGCCGGCTGGTCGACCAGGGCGCGGCCCACCGCCGCCAGGATCCAATGCGTCACCGTCGTGCGATGCGCCGCGTCGAGAGTGTCAAGTTCGGATTTCAGCTTCAGCAACCGTCCGAGATCGACCTGCTGTGTCAGGTAATAGTGCGGCACGTCGCGCTTCGCGCCCTGCAGGCGCCGGGCAATGGTTGCCTGCGTCATATCGAGCTTGATGCGACCGGCCTGCGTTTCGACCATGCCTGCCGCAGCCGCCATCGCCGGCTGAGGCAAGGTGCCGTCCGATCTTGTATCCGGCATGGGTCGATGCGCCGTGACGTCCGCCGCCTTGATGCGTCCCCCCGGTCCGCTGCCGGAAATTGTCGCGAGGTCGATGCCATGCTGCCGCGCCAGGCGGCGTGCCAGCGGTGTGGCGATGATGCGCCGCTCCTGCGGCCGGGCAATCTCTTTCCCGCCGATCTCTTCCGCACCGGTCTCTTTCGCACCGGTCTCTTTCCCCCTGGCCGGTGCCGCCGGGGCCTGCGCAGCTTGCCGGCCCGGCTGACCGAGCCGCGCCAGCGGCGTGCCGACGGCGACGACTTCGCCGGCCGGCACGAGGATCTCCGCGATCCGACCGTCGGCTTCGGCGTCGACCTCGTTGACGATCTTATCGGTTTCGACGGTGAACAGTATGTCCCCGGCCCGGAAGGCAACGCCCGGCGCGACTTTCCACTCCGCCAGCAGCGCTTCCGTCATGGTCAGGCCGAGTTTCGGCATGACGATGATGTCACCGTCCGCCATCGTCATTTCCCGCTAAAGACTGGCTTGCGCTTTTCCAGGAAGGCCGCGCAGCCTTCATGGGAATCTGCACTGTCGAGGACCAGGCTGATGACCGCCTGTTCATGCGCCAGGGCGGCCGGCAGCGGCATGTCGGCGCCATGCAGCAGCGTCCGTTTGAGAAGCTTCAGCGTCAGCGGCGATTGCTCGGCGATGCGGCGGGCCAGCCCCAATGCCTCTTCCATCAGCGTGGCGGCGGGAACAACGCGATTGGCAAGGCCGATGCTCACCGCTTCCTCGGCCGAGATCCTGTTGCCGGTGAACATGATCTCCTTGGCCCGGCAGAGCGGAATCTGGCGAATGATGCGTTGCGATCCGCCGGCGCCCGGGAAAAGGCCGAGAGTGATTTCCGGCAGACCGAGCTTGGCGCTGTCGGCCAGCAGGCGGATGTCCAGGGCGAGGATCAATTCGGTGCCGCCGCCGAGCGCCCAGCCATTGACGGCGGCGATGGTCGGCTTGTCGCAGCTTTCGATGCGACGGAAGACGCGATGGATGATCTCGGCAAATTCCCGGTAATGGGCCAGCCCCTGGCGGGAATTCAGATCGGCAATGTCGCCGCCGGCGACGAAAGCGCGGTCGCCGGCCCCGGTGACGATGATGACGTGGACGGATTCATCGGCGACGAGCGCCTCGAACGCTTCTTCCAGCGCCAGCAGCGTCGGTACGTCCAGCGCGTTCAGAACCTTGGGTCGATTGATCGTCAGGATGGCGACATTGCCGTCATGACGGACGAGGATGGCGGCATCATCGGGGTGGCTCATGAATGCCTCGCTGCTATTCCAGGACACGGTTGACGGCGGCGATGACGGCGGCCGCGGAGGGCATGTAGTCCCGTTCAAGGGACTTGGCGAAAGGAACCGGCATGAAGGGAGCCGCGACCCGCACGATCGGCGCGTCGAGTTCATCGAAGCCGATATCGGCCATGCGCGCCGCAATCTCGGCGCCGACACCGAATGGCAGTACCGCCTCATGCACGACGACCAGGCGATGGGTCTTCGCCAGCGAGGCAAGCACGGCAGCTTCGTCCCAGGGCTGCAAGCTTCGAAGATCGATGATCTCCGCCGAGAGCCCGGATTTCGCCAGCTCCCCGGCAGCCTGCTGTGCCACCTGCACCATCGCCCCGTAGGCCACGATCGTGACGTCGCTCCCCGCGAGCACGGTTCGCGCCTTGCCGATCGGGACCACCTCCGCCGGTTCCGGCAGATCGCCCTTGGCGGCATACAGCGCCTTGTTTTCGATGACGATGACCGGATCCGGATCGGCGATCGCCGCCCGCAGCAGGCCATAGGTATCCGCCACGGTCGCCGGACAGACCACCTTCAGGCCGGGCACATGGGCCAGCCACGCCTCCAGGCATTGCGAATGCTGCGGTCCTGCCGACAGGCCGCCGCCATGCGGCATGCGGAAGACCAGCGGCACCGAACATTGCGCGCCGAACATGAAGCGCGCCTTCGCCGCCTGATTGACGATCGCATCCATCGCCAAGGTGACGAAATCCATGAACATGATCTCGACCACGGGACGCAGGCCGCTGAGCGCCGCGCCGACGGCCAGTCCGCTGAGCGCAGCTTCCGATATCGGTGTGTCGAGGACCCTGCCGGCGCCGAAGCGCTCCAACAATCCGCGTGTAGCAGAGAACGGACCGCCGGCTTCAGCGACATCCTCGCCGAGCACGATCACCGACGGATCGGCGGCCATGGCATCGTTCAGGGCCTGATTGACCGCGCGGACAACCCGGATCTCGCTCATCGTGCAGCCTCCGGCATCGAGGTGTAGACGGCATCGAGCGCCTCGCTCAGCCGGGGCTCGCTGCCCTCGCGGGCACGCCCAAGGGCAAGCTCAATGGCGGCTTCGACTTCCGCGCCGACCTGTTCGATCACCTCCGCGCCGACCGACAGGTCGAGCAGATACTGCCGCGCCCGCACCAGCGGATCGTCCGGGTCATCGACGGTGGCCTGCTCATCCTGGGCCCTATATTTCTGCGGATCGCCTTCGAAATGGCCATGGACGCGCCGCGTGACGCATTCGATCGCGCGGGGGCCCTTGCCATCGCGCAGGGCGGCCACTTCCTCGGCGGCGGCGGCGGCGACTTCCCGCACGTCGTTGCCGTCGACCTTGCGATAGGCGATTCCGAAAGCGCCGGCGAGACCCGACAGGCTGCCGGCAAACTGCGCGGCACCTTTGGAAAATTCCGCCCAGCCATTGTTTTCCAGCACGAAGAGCATCGGCAGGCGCCAGAGCGCGGCCATGTTGAGGCTCTCATGCAGCGTGCCCTCGGCGAGTGCGCCGTCACCGAAAAAGGCCGCCGCCACCCGCTTGCCGCCATGCAGCTTGTGCGCCAGCGCGGAACCCAGTGCCAGCGGTATGCCGGCGCCGACAATCCCGTTGGCGCCCAGCATGCCGACCGACAGATCGGCGACATGGATCGAGCCGCCATGGCCGGCGCAGAGCCCCTCGCGCTTCCCCAGCAATTCCATGAAGAAACGGTCGAGCGGAACGCCCTTGGCGATCGAATGCCCGTGTCCGCGATGGGTCGAGGCGATGGTGTCCGTGGCTTCCAGCGCCGACATGATGCCGGCGGCGACGGCTTCCTGTCCGATCGAGAGATGAATGAAGCCAGGTATCTCGCCCGCTGCGAAGAGGGCGCTGAGCCGCTCTTCAACCCGACGGATGACGAGCATGACGCGATATTCCGCCAACAGATGATCGCTGTCTTTCGCCACGTCGCCTCCCCGCCCGATCGCGCCGTGTCGTCGCCGGCTGCTTATCGTGATGCGGTGAGCCTAACCCCCGCCGTCCCAGCGCGTCAACAAAAAATGAATGATGAATCATCATTCATTTTTACTATACTGACGCACCTCCTCCAACCGCGGCAGAATAACGGCAGAATATAAGGGTGGATGAATTGAAAGCCTTGGCGAAGCCCGGTATCAAAACTGCGCGGTTCCGCAAAAAGGACTCGAGCGACGTGGCGCCAGCGAAAGAAGAGCCGGAAAACACCGGCGGAAAACGCATTCTAAAGACCGAGGCCACCCGCCGCGCCCTCATCGACGCGACGATCGGCATTGTCGGCCAGTCGGGCTATGCCGAGGCCTCCATCGCCCGCATTACCGCAAAGGCGGGCATCGCCCAGGGCACCTTCTACAATTACTTTTCCAGCCAGCAGGACCTCTTCGACCATATGCTGCCCCTGATGGGGCAGGAGATGCTCGATCGCGTGCGTGCCGCCAGGCGCCTGCAGAAGACAGCGGCGGAAAAGGAACGGGCCGGCTTCCAGGCCTATTTCGATTACCTGCTGGAATATCCCGAATTCTACCGCATCCTCAACGAGGCCGAGACCTTCGCCCCGCGTGGCTATCGCCAGCATATCGAGAACATGGTGGCGGGTTACGCGCGGTCCCTTTCCCGCGCGCGCGACGCCCATGAGATCGGCGATTTCGACGATCGCGAATTGGAGGCGATCGCCTATATGCTGATCTCCACCCGCCTCTATCTCGGCATGCGCTACACCTATTGGGAGGGCGAGGTCAGCCGCGTGCCGTCCTGGGTGGGCGACACCTATATGAAGCTGCTGCAGAAGGGCATCTTCACCGCCGCGGGGAAATCCGCCGGTCGGAAGAACGGCGATCGCAGGATCGCCGCCGATCCCGCGGAAGAGCCAAATTCCCGGCCCGTTACCCTGGAGGTCACGCCCGACAAGGCGCTCGTCCTGCTCGACCTGCAGGTGCCGAATGTGGACCTGGCGGGCCGCAATCGGCGGGCCCGCCTCATCGACCTCGTGGAAACCGCCGCCGCTTCATGCCTTGAGGCGGATGGACTCGGCCCCTTCGTTCTCATGGATCTCTCCGTGCGCATGATCAGGCCGCTGCAGGACGGCAAGCTGTTCGCAGAAGCGCGCTGCCTCGATCGCGGCAACACCGTCGCCTTGACCACTGTCGACGTCCGCCAGCATCAGCCGGACGGCCAGCTCGTCGCCGCCGCGCAGATCAGTTTCCGCCGCCAGTAGCCGCGCCGAGCAGCGAAGCCGCCATCAAGGCTATACTGAATTGCCCGCGGCCGGCGGCCGGCCAAGGCGTCTCTCCCACCCACATGACAGCGAACCGGCCGAAGAGCGAAGCGAAGCGCGCCACCGCGCGGAAACGTGATCGTTCGCCGGACAATCCTTGTTGCCGAAGCCGCACTCAAGACGCGCCGGAGAACGTGCCAGCGGAACGAATGCCGTTGTCTCGGTTTAACAGTAGTAAGCGACGACATACGGTGCGGCCCGATGCTATCCGTTTACGATCTTACCCAGCTGGGCCCCAAGGTTGTGTCCGGAGATTATACGAAGGCCCTTGAGCTTGGCTTCGACAGTGTGCTGGTCTTTCCTTTCGACATGCCTCCCGGTCACCCGCACCGGCTGGGTCACGAATATGAGAGGTCGCCTGAGCCCGCCGTCCTTGAGCCGGCCGTCCTTGAGGCCACGGCTGCCGAACTGCGCTTCATTGCCAGGCTGCCACCCCATTTCCTGGGGCGCTATTCCACGAAAACCTCGAGCCATACCCGTGACGGCCCTATCGATCCGCGCTGTGTGGACGGAAATGTCACCGAGAGGTTGACGCTGAGCGAGATCGAGGATGCCATCGAACTTTGCCAACGAGCGCTTTCTCAATTGGTCTTCGCCGGTTATCACGGGATATTTGCCGAGGCCGCCATCGTACCGTTTGTCGAAGCCGCGCTTACCCGGCTCGCCGCGGCGGGTGAGGTCGCCTCCTTTTTGCTGATTGTCTGCCGCCCAAAAAACACGATCATCCATGACAAGCTGATTTTTCCCTACACTGCATTGCCGACATCCCTGGAAAATGCAGCCGGCAAACGTTCCATCACGCTCTATCGGGAAAACACCGCTACGTCGCCGCGCCGCGAAATTCATGATTCGGATCAGCTGTCCCGCTATCTGGCGCAGGCGGTGTGGCGCGCAGCAACCGACGGCCCCGCCTGGCGCTGCCCATCCGCCCTCGTCATCGACGACGATGTTCGTCGCGCAATAGCGGAGGCCAATGGCTATCGCCGGTCACATCCGACCCTTATTGGCCGCTCTGATGCGATGCCGCTCAACGCGCCGGATACGTCGCTTCTTGCCGAGATCCTGGGCCGTCACACGCAAACGCCCATTCTGCGCCTGACCAATACCGATCTGAACCGCCGGCTGGCGATAAAACCGATGCCGTTGCTGGCGCGATCCGACGGCCTGGCCCTGAAGGAGCCCGATCGCAGCGATACCGGAGAGGATAATCCGCTCATCCTGGAACCGGGAGAGACCCAGTGGAAGACGCTCCGGCGAAGTCCTGAAATCAGAGCCCCCGGAAGCCTCGGCGGAATCGATCTGGAACAGGCGCTGCGGGTCCCGCGCATCAGGATCGCAAATCTGCAGCCGCGGGCGCCCGAAACGGACGGCATGGTCAAACGCGTGGTAGGCGACGAAGTTGTGGTCGAATGCGACCTGCTTTGCGACGGCCATGACGTGCTTGGCGGTCACGTGCTCTGGCGTCCGGCGGACGCGGCGCATTGGCAGACGGCCCCCCTTCTCTTCAAGGAAAACGATCGTTGGAATGCGCCCTTTACCGTCAGCCGCGTTGGCCTGCACCTTTATTCGCTGGAGGTCTGGCGCGACGACCTGGCAACCTACCAGCGCGAACTCGCCAAGAAAGCCGCCGCGGGTCAGGATATCTCGCTCGTCATTCGTGAAGGGGTTGAACTGCTGCGCCGGGCGGAGCGTGTCGCGAAGGCCGAACCGGCACTTTGGGCGCTCCTTCGCGACTGGCATGAGCGGCTGTCGCGCCTCGACGGCGAACAATTGGTGAGCCATATCGACTCCCTGCCGGCGATCGGCCGCGCGCTCGATCTCCGTTCCTTCATGACACACCATGATACGGACACCGCTTTCTGGGTGGATCGATATTCCGCTGCCTTCTCCGCCTGGTACGAGATCTTCCCTCGCTCACAAAGCAAGGTCCCCGGCCAGCATGGCAGCTTCATCGATGTCATCGACCAATTGCCCGCCATCCGGGAGATGGGTTTCGATACGCTCTACTTTCCGCCGATCCATCCGATCGGGCGCATCAACCGCAAGGGGCGCAATAACAGCCTGGAAGCAGCGGAAGGCGACCCCGGCAGCCCCTATGCGATCGGCGCGGTGGAAGGGGGCCATGATGCGCTGCATCCCGCTCTCGGTTCCATGGCGGACTTCCACCGGTTGCGTGACGCCGCCGCTTCCCGGGGCATCGAACTGGCCATGGACTTTGCCATCCAATGTGCGCCAGACCATCCCTGGCTGACCCAGCATCCTGAATGGTTCCGCTGGCGCCCGGACGGCTCCATCCACTACGCGGAAAACCCACCCAAGAAATACGAAGACATCGTCAATGTCGACTTCTATGCGCCGGGTGCCATGCCGTCCCTCTGGCTCGCGTTGCGGGATATCGTCCTCTTCTGGCGCAAGCAAGGCATTCGCACTTTCCGCGTGGACAATCCCCACACCAAGCCCCTTCCCTTCTGGCGCTGGCTTATCAAGGCCATCCAGGCGGCCTATCCCGACACGATCTTTCTTTCCGAGGCCTTCACGCGTCCGAAGATCATGTATCGCCTGGCGGAAATCGGCTTCACCCAGTCCTATACCTATTTCACCTGGCGCAACACCAAGCCGGAACTGGAAGACTATCTCACGGAAATCACCCAAGGCGCTTATCGCGAGGTCTTCAGGCCGCATTTCTTCGTCAACACGCCGGATATCAATCCACGCTTTCTGCAGCAATCAGGACGGCCCGGCTTTCTGATTCGCGCCGCGCTGGCGGCTACCCTGTCCGGCCTATGGGGCGTTTATAACGGCTTTGAGATCTGCGAGGCGCGCGCTCTGCCGGGGAAAGAGGAATATCTGGATTCCGAAAAATACCAGCTGCGCCACTGGGATCGTCATGCTCCGGGCAATATCGTCAGGGAAATCACACAGCTCAACCGCATCCGCCGCGAAAATCCCGCCTTTCACAGTCATCTCGGCCTGACTTTCCTGAAGGCCGACAACGACCAGATCATCTATTTCTGCAAGCGCAGCCCGGGCAACGACAATACCGTGCTTGTCGCCATCAACCTCGATCCCCGGCAGGCCCAATCTGCGATCGTGGAAATCCCCCTGTGGTTCTGGAACCTGCCGGACGATGGTGCTTTGAAGGCTACCGATCTCCTGACCGGGCGGAGCTTCGTCTGGCACGGCAAGCTGCAGCGGATTTCACTGGATCCTTTCCAGAACCCCTATGCGATCTGGCGCATCACGGAAGAGATGTGAACATGAAACATATGCCGAGACCGAAATCGCTGTCGCGCCACGTCTTCGAAGCCGACCCGCTCTGGTACAAGGATGCGATCATCTATCAGGTCCACGTGAAATCCTTCTACGATGCGAATGACGACGGCATCGGTGATTTTGCCGGCCTGACGATGAAACTGGACTACCTCGTCGAGCTTGGCGTCGATAGTATCTGGCTGCTTCCCTTCTATCCCTCGCCACGCCGCGACGACGGCTATGACATCAGCAACTATCGCGATGTCCATCCCGATTACGGCTCGCTCACAGAGCTGCGCCGGTTCATCAGCGCTGCCCATAGGCATGGGCTGAAGGTCATAACCGAGCTCGTCATCAACCACACCTCGGACCAGCATCCCTGGTTCCAGCGAGCGCGCCGCGCCAAGCCCGGCTCGGTTTACCGCAATTACTATGTGTGGTCCGACAGCGATGACGTCTATGCCGGAACGCGCATCATCTTCGTCGATACCGAGAAATCGAACTGGACCTGGGATCACGATGCCGGCAGCTATTTCTGGCACCGTTTCTACAGTCATCAACCGGATCTCAACTTCGACAATCCGCGAGTCATCAAGGAGGTGCTCTCGGTCATGCGGTTCTGGCTCGACATGGGCATCGACGGGCTGCGCCTGGACGCCGTCCCCTATCTGGTGGAACGCGAGGGCACCAATAACGAAAACCTGCCCGAGACCCATGCCGTCCTCAAGCTCATCCGGCGCGAGCTCGACGCCAAGTATCATTCCAAAATGCTGCTGGCCGAGGCCAATCAATGGCCCGAGGATGCCGCGCAATATTTCGGCGACGGCGACGAATGCCACATGGCTTTCCATTTCCCCCTGATGCCGCGCATTTATATGGCGATCGCCCAGGAAGACCGCTTCCCGATCTCCGACATCCTGCGCCAGACGCCGCACTTGCCGGAAAACTGCCAATGGGCCGTCTTCCTTCGCAATCATGACGAACTGACGCTGGAAATGGTGACGGACAGGGAGCGCGACTACCTCTGGGAAACCTATGCGACCGACCCGCGTGCGCGCCTCAACCTCGGCATCAGGCGGCGCCTCGCCCCGCTGGTCGAGCACGACCGGCGCCGTATCGAGCTGATGAACAGCCTTCTTCTCTCCATGCCGGGGACGCCGGTCATTTATTATGGCGACGAAATAGGCATGGGAGACAACATCCATCTTGGCGACCGCGACGGGGTCAGAACGCCGATGCAATGGTCGCCCGACCGCAATGGCGGTTTCTCCAAGGCCGATCCCGCCAAGCTCGTGCTCCCGGCGATCATGGACCCGCTCTATGGTTTTCAGGCGTTGAATGTGGAAGCGCAGAAAAGCGATCCGCATTCGCTCTTGAACTGGATGCGCCGTATGCTGTTGGTGCGGCGCCAGGAAACCGTCTTCGGCCGCGGCGAGTTCCGCCTGCTCTCTCCCGGAAACCGCAAGATCCTTGCTTATCTGCGCTGCAACGCGGATACCATGATCCTTTGCGTCGGCAATCTTTCCCGCACCGCGCAGGCGGTCGAACTCGATCTGGCGGAGATGGCGGGGCGCGTGCCCGTGGACCTGGTCGGGGCGGCCTCGTTCCCGCCGATCGGCCAGCTTCCCTATCTTCTCACCCTGCCCCCCTACGGCTTCTATTGGTTCCGGCTGGCCGCCGAGGCGGATCTGCCGAAATGGCATAAGCCGGCGCCGGAACCGCTGCCTGAGCTTGTGACCCTGGTCGTGCGCCGCAATGTCTCGGAGATCGACAGCGATGTGCATCGCGCTGTTCTGGAGAACGAGATCCTGCCCGGCTATTTGGCGAAGCGGCGATGGTTCTCGCTCAAGGGCAACGTCAAGCCGAAAGCCCAGATCCTGTATCTTCAGCGTCTGGTCGATGGTCCGCATCCAATCTTCCTGATGGAGGTCGTGGCGACCTTGGGAAAGACCGAGGGCCGCTATCAGATTCCCTTGACCGTCCTCTGGGAGGAGGAGATCAAGACTGCCCTGCCGCAACAGCTTGCCGTTGCGCGCCTTCGCCTAGGCAGGCGGATCGGCCTGCTGACGGACGCTCTCAGCGCCGACCATTTCTTCCCTGTACTGCTGCGCTACTTCCAGGCGACCGAGCCGGTCCGTCTGGCCGACGGCCAGATCGAGTTCCTCCTCTATAACGCCGACGCCGACGCTGCCGCGCTCTCGAACGAGATCCTCCCCGTTCGCTATATCGCCGCTGAACAATCGAACAGCACCGTGATCCTCAATGACAAATTCCTCGTGAAATTGCTGCGCCGCGTGGCGGGCGGAATTCACCCGGAAGCGGAGATGGGGCGCTTTCTCGCCGCCAAGGGCTTCAAGAACACGGCCGCCCTTCTCGGTGAAGTGAAGCGCGTGGACGCAAGCGGCGAGCCCTACACCCTGGGCTTCCTTTATGAGTTCATCCGCAATCAGGGGGACGGCTGGTCATGGACACTGGAATATCTTTCAAGATTGCTGACGGACGCCCTTTCATCTGGCCTCGCCTCGCCGGCCGAGCCCGGCACCTCCATCGCGGGATATGAGGTCTTTGCAAGATCGCTGGGAACTGCCTTGGCCGAGCTTCACCGGCGCTTGAGCGAAGACACGGATGATGCCGCTTTCAAGCCCGAGCCGATCGGCGCACAGGACCTTGCCGCCTGGCGGCAAGCGGCCTCCGAACAAGTCGCAGCCATGTTCGACGAGCTGGAACCCATTCTCGGTGCGAATACGCAGGTGACGACGGAGGTGGAGCGCGTTTTCGAGCTGAAGAGCGAGATCCAGCGCCACATCGACACCCTGCCGATCGATGGCATAAGCGCGCTCAAGCATCGCATCCATGGCGACTTCCATCTCGGACAGGTTCTGGTCGCGGCGCCCGACGTCTTCATTATCGACTTCGAAGGTGAGCCGGCAAAATCCTTCGAGGCGCGCAGGCTGAAGCATTCCGCCTTGCGGGACGTCGCGGGGCTGCTCCGCTCCTTCGATTATGCCGTGACCACTTCGCTGCAGAGCGGTGCCGAGACGATGCCGGGAACCGCCGAGATGCGCGCGCAATTGCTCGAAGAGTTCCGCAGGCGGGCGACTTCAAGCTTTCTGGAAGCCTATATCGCCGTCCAGGAAAAGACCGAGCAGCCATGGCTCGCCTCGCCCGCCGATCACGCCTTGCTGCGCCTCTTCCTGATCGAGAAGGCGGCCTATGAGGTGCTCTACGAATTGCATAACAGACCGGCCTGGATCAGTTACCCATTGCGCGGTCTCGTCAATGTCATGAGCATGGACAATGTGAGCGTCGACAATGTCTGAGCATCGCCAGCGCGAAGCCGAAGCGCTGTCCCTCGCGGAGATCATCTCGCTCAGCGAGGGCAGCCATGGCAACCCATTCGCCATTCTGGGCATCCACGCCGAAGGCGAGCATCGCGTCCTGCGCGCCTTCCTGCCCGGTGCCCTGGCGGTCACCGCCCTGGATGATGCCGGCAATACCGCCGAGCTACATGACCGCGAGGGCATGGGGCTGTTCACAGGCCGCTGGAAAGGGGCGGGCGGATACCGGCTGCGCATTGACTGGCCAGCCGCGATTCAAGAGACGGAGGACCCCTATGGTTTCGGCACGCTGATCGGCGAGCAGGAGCTTCATGCCTTCGCGCAAGGCAGGCATTTCCGCCTGGGCGACATGCTGGGTGCCCATTACGACGTGGTCGACGGAGTTGCCGGTGTCCGCTTTGCCGTCTGGGCACCCAACGCGCAGCGCGTCTCGGTCGTCGGAGACTTCAACAGCTGGGATGGCAGGCGCCACGTCATGCGGCTGCGGCATACGGCCGGTGTCTGGGAACTCTTCATACCGCGCCTGGTGCCAGGCGCGCTGTACAAATACGAGATTCGCGACCGCGCCGGCCATGTCCTGCCCCTGCGGGCGGACCCCGTCGCCTTTTATGCCGAGGAGCCGCCGGCCACCGCCTCGGTCGTGGCGGATATCGCTGCCTTCACTTGGCAGGACGATACCTGGTTGAGACAGCGTTCCGAACGTCATCGGGACGACCGGCCGCTGAGCATCTATGAGGTCCATGCCGCTTCCTGGATGCGAAAGGACGGCCAGTTGTTGAGCTGGCAGGAACTCGCGGAGCGGCTCATCCCCTATGTGACGGCGATGGGCTTCACCCATGTCGAATTCCTGCCGGTGATGGAACATCCTTTCGCCGGCTCCTGGGGCTACCAGCCGCTCAGCCTCTATGCCCCGACGGCGCGGCATGGGCACTACGCCGATTTCGCCGCACTGGTCGATGCGTTTCATCAGGCCGGCATCGGCGTCCTGCTCGACTGGGTGCCCGGCCATTTCCCCAACGACGCCCATGGGCTGGGCCTTTTCGACGGCACGCATCTTTATGAACATCAGGATCCGCGCGAAGGATTTCATCGCGACTGGAACACGCTGATCTACAACTTCGGCCGTAACGAGGTGCGGGCCTTCCTCATATCGAGCGCCCTGCATTGGCTGCGTGTCTATCACATCGACGGCTTGCGGGTGGATGCCGTCGCCTCCATGCTCTATCGCGACTACAGCCGGCGCGAAGGCGAATGGATACCGAACGTCCATGGCGGGCGCGAAAACCTGGAAGCGATCAGCTTGCTGCAGGCGCTGAATACCGAAGTGCGGACGGAATTCCCCGATGCGCTGATGATCGCCGAGGAATCCACCGCCTGGCCGCACGTGACCCGGCCGCCGCAGGAGGGGCTCGGCTTCACGCATAAATGGAACATGGGCTGGATGAACGATACGCTGCGCTATATCGGCCTCGATCCGGTCTATCGTTCATATCATCACCACGATATGACCTTCAGCTTCCTCTATGGCTTTACCGAGAAGTTCATCCTGCCGCTCTCGCATGACGAAGTCGTGCATGGCAAACGCTCCATCCTGCGCCGCATTCCCGGCGACGATTGGCAAGCCTTCGCCACCCTGCGCGCCTACCTGGCCTTCATGTGGTGCCATCCGGGTAAGAAGCTGGTTTTCATGGGAACCGAACTGGCGCCCTACGACGAATGGAATCATGACGGCGAGCTGCCCTGGCAGCTGTTGGACAGCCCGCGCCATCGCCAGACGCAATTGCTCCTGCGCGAACTCAATCGCCTCTATCGCGATCTCCCGGCCCTGCATGAACGGGACTTCAACGCCGGGGGCTTCGGCTGGCTCGAAGCCGAAAACCGCGAACAAAGCATCTTTGCCTTCCGGCGCATTGCCGAGGATGGCAGGAGCATTGTCGTCGTCAGCAATTTCACGCCCTTGCCGCGGCCGGATCATCGCATCGGCCTGCCGGAGCAAGCGGCGTGGCGGACGGTGCTGAACACGGACGCAGCGAGATTCGGCGGCGCCGGCATCCTGCAGGACAGCCCTGTCATTGCCCGGGAGACGGCCTGGCAGGGACAGCCCTGTTCCGCCGTCCTCACGATCCCGCCCCTGGCGACGGTCATCCTCGCCCCTGCCTGACATCCTCGCCCAGTCTGACCGGCGCGGTGCCGGCAGCGCAAACCGGTCGGACGAACATTGCTGACACTTCCTGCCAGGTCGAAACCTATATTTTTTCAATAACTTAAAGGACTGCGCGCCTTCTGCCGGACTCGCGGCGCTTGATGTGGCGCTTGATTCTCGCGCCGCACTGAGGCTGAATAGAACAAATAGCGAACACGGAGGCGGCATTGGAAACGGATCACGATATCTATCGGAGCGGATGGAAGATGCTCAAAGCCCATGGCGGCGAGGCCCAAAGCGAGGCGCTGCAGCGCGCCAGCGAGCTCACCCGGCAAGGCTGCCAGGGAGAGGCCGAAAAATGGAAGCGCGTCGCCGCCGCCATCACCGAGATTGCAAAAGCGATTCCCTCCCGGTCGGCGCATTGAGGACGCCGGCCCGGTAACAACTGCAGCGAGGAGCGGATGGCAATCAGCGAACAATCGATCTATCGCGCGGCCAACGAAATGATCCAGATGAACGGCAGGGATGCGGCGCAAGAGGCGCTGACCTATGCCAACGAGCTGGGCGAAAAGCGGGATGAGGAAGGCCGCAAGCTCTGGCTTCAGGTCTGCGCGGCGATCGAGGAGCTGCTGGGCCGGTGAACGGGTGGCGATTGACCGGCGACAGACCGAGCGGCAGAGATGCGAGATCGCCGAACCTATCCCAGGCGGACCTCTTCGGCGGCGGCATCCAGGCGCCGGAAGGATTCCACTATCGCGATGACCTGGTCACCCCGACGGAGGAAGCAGCATTGCTGGACAAGCTCCAGACGCTGCCCTTCAAGCCCTTCGAGTTCCAAGGCTATCTCGGCAAGCGGCGGATCGTCTCCTTCGGCTGGCGCTACGATTTCGACCGAAAAGCCCTGTGTGGCAGTGATCCGCTGCCGGATTTCCTTCTGCCCCTCCGCGCGAAGGCGGCGGCCTTCGCCGATCTGCCACCCGAGGCGCTGCAGCAGGTGCTGATCAATGAATACGAGCCCGGCGCAGGCGTCGGCTGGCATCGCGACAAGGGCATGTTCCAGGATGTCATCGGCCTCTCGCTCGCATCGGCCTGCAGATTCCGCTTCCGGCGCGCTGTCGCTGAGGACTGGGAACGGGTCTCGCATGTACTGCGACCGCGTTCCGCCTATCTCATGCGCGGCCCCGCCCGATCCGCCTGGCAGCACAGCGTCTCACCGGTCACCTCGCTGCGCTATTCGATCACCTTCAGGAATTTTGCCGACAAGGAGTGACGCCGTGGCAGTTGCCATGACAGTGCGGTTCGCCTTAAATATTCAGGCCGCTTGAATTTGGAGGAGACGCAGCATGGACCGTTTCACCGGCGGTTGCCTGTGCGGCAGCGTCCGCATCGTGGCCTCTGGACGCCCATACCGGGTCGGCCTTTGTCACTGTCTCGACTGTCGCAAGCATCATGGCGCGCTCTTTCATGCCTCGGCGATCTTCCCGCAGGATGCGGTGACGATCGAAGGTGAAACGCGCGACTATGCCGGGCGTTTTTTCTGCCCCCGCTGCGGCTCGTCCGTTTTCGCACGCAGCGCAGACGAAATCGAAGTGAATCTGGGATCCCTGGACGCCCCGGACCAGCTGAAGCCGACCTACGAACTCTGGACCATTCGTCGCGAATCCTGGCTGCCGCCCTTTCCGCTCACGCGGCGATACGAGCACAACCGTGACGCCACGAGCCGCTTTGAGGAATAGGCCGCAGCATTACGAACGAAAAACGATGTCGGGAAAATGGTGGGCGGTACTGGGATTGAACCAGTGACCCCTACGATGTCAACGTAGACGTCTGATATAACTTATTTAATTTTTTCATATACTTACAGAATGGTAGAAAATTTTGCACCTATTTTGCACTTCTCTACGCTCTTGACTCTATCCTGCCAGAAGAGAACGATATGAGAACATTTAAGCAGGCGGTGACATGAGCGAAAAGATGGGGGCGAAAGTCCGCGATGATCTGATATTCACGCTTCGGCTGGAACTTTCGAAGCGCATCAGTCCGGCGAAACGGCGCGCGCATCAGATCGACCTAGACATCCTGGCTGGTTACCTGGTCAACCAGATCGAACTGGCAAATTTCGTTGTTCGGCACGGACCACCATTGCCGATGCACGCAGTGTCCTATGATTTGCCGCTGCTGAACGCTCCGCCCGGCATCAAGAAATAAGCTGCCGATGTGGGCCGGCGAGCGCATAAATGCTAACCGGCGAAAAGATGAGTGGCGCGGAAAAAGGGATTGACGATGGGTGGAAGGGTTGTGCTCTTCACAGCGCAGGATATCGGATTCCAATTGATCGAGAGGCTGGCGCGGTATCCGGGGATTGATCTTATCGTCATCACATATCGAACAGAGCGTGATGAGGCAAATGGCCACCGTTCCCCGATCGACGCGTGCAGGAACCTTGGGGTGCGTTGCATCGAGGCAACCAAAGTAAGCCCGGAAGTCCACCATGAACTAGCCGAATTTTCGCCTGACATTATTCTCGGCGCCTATTACTCGAACATCATCCCAGAGGCTGTCCTGGATATGGCGCGGGTCGGCGCCTACAACATCCATCCAGGCATTCTTCCGTTTTACCGCGGCAAATACCCTACTCCTTGGTACATCCTGAACGGCGCACCGGAATTTGGCATGGCAATCCATGAGATGAGGGGCGGCGTCGATGCCGGCCGAGTCCTCGTCCAGCGCACTTATCCGATGCCGCAGGACATCACTGGCGCGGGTCTACTGAAACTCACCATGGATGTGGGGACTGATCTCCTCGCCGAGAACATCGGGAATCTCCTGCGTGGTGAACTAACGCCGAAACCGCAGGCTGGGGTCGGCTCCTATTATAGCTCAATCGACCGGCGCTGGCAGATCGACTGGAATCTCTCCGTGGAACAGATTGAGCGCCGGATCAGGGTGCATGCAAAGCCGTACCTCCCCGCCTTCACCTATCTGCTTGGGAGGGCAGTATATATCAACAGGGCAACGCCGATATCAGTTGACGGCTATACCGCGCAAGGCGGCGGTGCGATTCTTGACGTGATGGCAGACAGCCGATTTGTCGTCACCTGCGCCAATGGCTGTCTGATGGTGGAGGAATGCGACATATATCCGGCGCTGTCAGATGCTGAGCGTCAAATATATCTCAGACTAGGTAATAGGTTCGAATAGCCAGCAGGCATCGCGACGAGAATTCGGGCGGGGATGAGGGTTGGCAGATAATCGGCCGGCCGGTCGTCGTGAGACGACGCGGCCATATGCACAGCCGGCGGCCGGCTATAGCTGGATATGCACGACCCGGATCACGAAGGAATGATCCCCGTTCTGGACGAGTGCCATGGCGCAGCCGGCCAGAGCCAGAGCGGCCGCCAGGCAGAGGATGCGGATCATTCCGCCGCCGAGCGGTAGAGCTTATCGATGTCCTTGAGCTTCTGCTCGTTGCAGTCGCCCCGCCCCTGCTCCCGCTTCAGCAGCCCCATGAGGTCGACGTCGGTCACGATCTCGGACGGGTCATAGTCGACTCTGGCGCACGGCCGGCGCAACTCGTCCGGCAATGCCCGGTAGACATAGACGGTCCTAGTAACCGGCGGCAGGGGCTGGAGTAGTACCTGTCTTGTCGGCGTGCAGGACGTCAAGAACAATAGGGCCAAGAGGCCGCACCTGGTCAGGATGTGCACGGGCTTGTTCCTTCATTTTCTGGATCTGGGATTGCAAGGTGGCGACAGCGGCCGCCTGAGCGTCGGCATTGGCCTGGGCGACCCGATCGGCCCGAGCGGCGTCGGCGATATGCTGGGCGAGCTGCCGGTTCAGGCTAGCGATCTCGGCGTCCTGCCCGGCGCTGTGTAGGGTCCACCGCGTCACGTCCTGCTGCGCGATATCGAGATCATGATCAGCGATCTTCAGGTCTGACGCCGACTGGGCCAGTTCCGCCTCCGCCGTGTGCAGCTTCCATTTCAGGACGCCGATCGTCGTCGTCAGTGCCAGGGCGGTGATGCCGGAGATGATCCATATCCGGTATTTCCACAGCGTCTGGACCCATTGAAGCGCCGTGAAGCCGGCCCAGATCGCGCTTATGCTGAACATGGCACCCACTCCCCTTTGGTCAGATAGCCGTGCCACTCAGCATCATGCCCAGTCACCTTGATGCTGGGCGTGATCGTCGGCGCGAAAGTGGAACCGTCCCATTGCCAGCCGTCCGAAGCGGCATTCTTTGTCGCGACAACCGCGCCGCGGATACCGTTCGGTGTGTAGAAGGCGATGCGGATCTTGGAGCCTTCGGGAAGGTCGGACGGATCATCGAGCGGCTTGAAGTTCAGATCCTGATACTGGAAGCAGCCGGGCTCGGCGATATCATCGATATCGATTCCGGCACCGACATGCGCGCCGCGGGTGGGGGTCTCTGTCATTGCATTTCTCATGAAAAAGGACGCGAGAGGCGGCCGTGTCGGGTATTTATTGGGATGGTGTCAGGCAGCCATTAGGTCATGCTTGAGGTTGACGATCGGCGTCATGCCGTTAAAGGTGCGATGCAGCTTATCGGTCTGCATCAAACCGGCGGCGAGATTGGCTAGATATGCGCCCGGCCCGCCCATCAGCATGAGCGTATCGATGAAGGTACAGCCGGTTTCCTGCGCGACCTCGAGCTGTATCCGGCGCAAGTTCATCTGCCCGTCAGCCGTCGTAACGGCGTTATAATCAAGGCCGACCGGGTTATAGCCAACGATCACCACATCGGCGCCAGTGGCCTTGATCAGCAGGACGGCGGCCTTCATGGACGCCTTCACCGTTGCCAACGCCGTGCCGCCGAGCCAATCGTTGGCGCCGGCGGAGAAGAACACCAGAGATGGCTGCAGGATCGATAGCGCCTGTGACGGATTCCATTTGAAATTGGCATCGACGTACTGCTGCGCCCATGCACCGACCACACCGCAGTTCAGGAAGTCGACACCCTTAACCGCAGAATTATAGCAGTGGACGCCAACTAGGTTTGTAGATCCGCTGGCCCAATTCCACTTATAGGTATGCCCGGCAAGTGTCCCCGAAATGGTCGTTTTCATCATCTGAGACGTGCCGTTCTCGTTTACGGCTGTCGCGGTACCAGTGTCGATCTGTTTCGTCACGCCGCCGGCGCTTGGGTCCTGGCAGTAGTAGAAATCTGCGGTATCCGTCGAGACAGCTACTTGGCTATCATCTTTCGGCGTGAAGGAGAACGTAGCCGCAGATCCCGCCAGGAAGAATTCACCACCGAGCGATATTCCATAGGAGCCCACGCTGCCATAGGCAAAAACACCCTGCGAGATGCGGAAGTCCCAATTTGAAAGCACCGTCACGCCATGGCCGCCGAACGCAGCCTGATAGGTAGACGGTTTGCCTTCGGCCGTAAATCGCCTGGCCAGCCGCGCATCCATCGCCTTGACGGCCTGGAAATTCGCGACGCCGTCAGATCCGTATGAGGCTTGAGAGCTATCGCCGTACAGAACGACCTTGGTTCGTCCAGTGCGAGCGATCCAAGCCGCATCGCGGTCTGTCTTCCACCTCGACAGTGGTTGCCGGTTCAGGACGAACTTGTTCAATTGGCCGGAGGGGATTCCGCCATGAGCGAGACCCCGGCCGGTGATGCCGCCATTGGTGACGCTCATCAGAAGACAGCCTCAGCCTAGAACGTAGAGAATGGTGCCGGTCGAATAATTCGAGCAGGTCAGCCGATAGAGGACAGTTGAAAGAGACGCGCCAAAGCCCCAGTCCTCAACATCCGCGGTATATGCCTGCACGGTCTTCCAGGTTGCGCCGTCATCAAAGCTGCGCTGCAGCGTGACAGTGGCGCCTGAACTCGTCAGTCCGGAAAGGCTGATGTCGAAATATCTGGAATTTGTCGACGATCCGGGACCTTGATTGAAGCGCTGCTTCCGTTCGCAGTGAACTGGCCGCTGGTTCTCATCTATCAATTCCTTCGTTGGCTATGGGCGGACACAGAGGCCCGCTACCGCATCATCTCCTGCCAGCGGGCGATGTGATCGACGTAATCAATCGTCTGCCTGGCGTTACCCGGACCGGTGATTTGGGCGAGGCATGGCTTGATCTGATCCCACATTCTGGCATCGCGGCAGATCTGCTGCGCCTCGAGGATGTGACCTGTCCCGGCGTTGTAGCTGGCCTGAGCCAGGCGGTGTTTTTCCATCGGCGGGCGATCGGCAACCCAGGAGCGGCGCAGCTGCGCCATGTAATAGGCGCCCGCCTCGATCGCGTAGCGCGCGACCTTGGGTGAAACGCCCTCAAACCCCATCTGGCGGGAGATGTCGGCCCAGGTGCCCGGCATAAACTGCGCCAGCCCGGCAGCACCTACTTGACTCTCGGCATTCGGGTCGAGCTGGCTTTCCTGATAGAGCTGCGCCTTCCACCAGGTCCAGTCCGGAACGCCGGCCCAATAATGACGGACGGCCGAGCGGATCTGGTCGTCGTAACGGGTCGGGAATCGGGTATCAGCCGCGGACGAAGGCAGAGGCCAGAAGGCACAGACCAGCAAAGCGCAGGCCGTAATAGACCGCCATCGCAAGGGCATTGTCATGGATCTTGTCGATCACCTGCTTGAAGTGACCGCCTTTCATTTTCTGGATGCGCCGATCGAGGTAGACCGAGGCGATCAGCAGGACGCTGAAGCCGGTAACGGCATAGCTGAGATTCAACAGGAAAGAGGTGAAGACGGGCCAGAACATTTCGGTTCTCCAGATGACGATTATCCGACCAGCGCCGGCCGCTACGAGAGGATGGCCTTGACGATATGGAGCGCCTCATCGAGCGTCGACACGCGGTATCCCAGCGCCTCGTTGATCATCATGTGTTCGTGGGGATTTCCGGTCTGCTCCATCGCGCACACAATGGGGATGCGGCAGTAATCGGCCCAGGCGATTTCCATGATGGTGCCGGTCGACGGCGCCTTGGCGCCGAGCAGGTTCACCAGCAGGACATCGCAGCGGGTTGCGTCGAAGCGGTCTCGCGTCATGACGCCACGCGGCAGCGACAGCGGGCCAAGATGCGAATACTCTTCGCCGGTGCCAGAGATCGGGCCAGCAAGGGAGGCCAGATATTCCTTGCCGCGCATCGGCGATAGGCCCTTGATCCCGGCCTCCTCGAGAGTGTCCTTCGCATATTTTCGCCAATCCGTGCTACCGGCATAAGTAAGGCCCGTAATCGGGCCTGCGAGATAAACCTGATGCATGATTTCTCCTAGGGTTTTAGGCGCGTTGGCCGGTCATCGGTGCCGATGGCACGAAGTTCAAATGAGATCAGGAAGCAGATGCAGCAGCCGGCATGCCATAGGTGAGAAAATCCCGTCTCTGGGTCACAGGGCTCACCCTCCCACCATGAGGTGAGGTGCCGCATCAGAGCCGCGAAGCATCGGCTCCATGCCATGCCGTTTTCCCAGTTCCTGGGGGCATACTTCTGTGCGCCAAATGCCAGTACCTTGATGATGGCCCGGAAAGCATCAAAGGGGGCTAGATGCCACGGATCCTTGCCGCCATCGTCTTTTCTGCCTTCGCTCACTTGAGGCTCCTTGTCGTCACTGGCCCGCCGATATTCGGGACCCACTTGATTGCAGCTGCCGCCGCTTGCTTCGCTGTGGCGCCCATCTCCATCGCTCCCATGGCACAGTCCTGGCCGCTGCCGATTGCCCAGAACGGCACTGGTGGCGTCTCGAAACATAGCCGCTGCTCCCAGACCTGGATTTCTCCGGCCGGCGTCACGATCAGAGCGTCGAAATCGAACGTCGATAGAAACCGACGGTCGTCTTCGTCTTCCGAGAAGAACAGTTCAATGAATGTATCAAGCGGCGGGCAGACGTTGCCGGACAAGCCGATCAGATGGCCCCGGTGTTTCGCGATCTTCCGGCACCGCGCTTTTGTCGAGCCAAGCTGCATCAGGCTGTCTGCCGCCATGATGCCATCTCGATAGGCGATGACGGTCATCAGAACATGCCTGGGTTGACGATATGGCGCGCCACCTCTCCATGATCCTTGTGCAGGACAATGGCTTTCATGTCCTGCATTGATCTGTACCCCTTCTGAGACGCCCATGCGTCGGCTGGCGCGAGGATGCGGAAGCTCTCAACACGGCAGCGCTGAATGTCCTTCACCGAATCGTGGTGAACATGGCCAGTCCAGATATAGCGGAACTCGGTACGTCCCCACTCTGCCGGCCGGTCATGCGCCATGATCAGGGGAAGATCCTGCATCTTGGCCCCGTGACCGTGGTGCGTCATCACCAGGTTCTTGCCGAAATCGAAATAGTGGTAATGCATCGGCGACGTGTCGATCGTGATGCGCGGCTCTTTCTCATAGATGTTCGCCAGGCATTCCATCAGGAATACGGACGACGATAGATCATGATTGCCGATCTCGACCTTGACGTGAACCGACTGGTGATACCTTGCGGCCGTTTCGATCAGATAGCGCATCGCGCGGATGCCGGCGCGCACCATCTTGGGAAACCGCCCGTCGGCATCCAGCATGTTTCTGCTGGTCGGCGTTACTGTCTCAAAGGAATCGTAATGCAGATAATCGCCGAGGAAGGCGATAACGGCGCGCTCACACGCCGGGACAGCACGGACCAGATGGTCGGTCGCAGAAACGAGGGATTGCTCGGCAATGGTCAGGTCGTAGTTCTGGCCAGTCTCCTGGTCCCATGACAACATGCCCAGATGATGGTCGCCGACCGGGTAACAGGCCATGAGATGTTCAGCGGCGCGCTTCGGCGCCGGCAGCGATTTGACCCTCGGCAGATCGGCCGACAGCTCTGCGGCGAACTCCCGCCAGAGCTTTTCCCGCTGCACATCGGATGGCTTCTCGGTCACCCATTGCTGGGCAACGAGGCCTTGGTTGTCGAAATTGGTAGATACCTTGACGATGGTCTTGGGGTCGGGGAGTCGGATTGTCTCTTCCGGGTCGCGGCCGGCGGCCTTGGTCTTGTTCCAGTATTGCTGGATTTCCCCATTCGGGCCGTAGCGGATCGATGTTCCACCAAGCTTCAAACCATCTGGAACGATATGGATCAGGTCATGATCCGGGGCATATCCATTCTGGGCCGCCTTTTTCAGCACGGCCTTTTTCGTCTGGCCGATGATATTCTTCACACACCCGAGTGCTTTGGCCGCCTTCAGCTCTGAGCCGTGCTCTTCGAGCGCCTTCAGCACTTCCCATTGCCGGGAAGTGGCGAACCGCTCAAGGTTCGGATCGAGGATATATCTGACGCTGATACCCATGCTCTATCACACGCCTTCGCCGAGCAGCTTGGCGACCTCGGCCGGAGTCAGCCGGTACATCGCCGTGACGCAGCCGCCGGTCAGGAGCAGGACGCGATTATCGACTTCCTTCGTGGCTGCATTCGTGCCCCGGAAGAAGACCAGGCTATCGGCCGTGTCGTTGCTGGGTTCGGGGATCGAATTGATGAAGGCTAGTGATTGCTGCGCCAGCGCGCCTGTCTGGTTCTCCAGGATATCGGTAACCCAGCCATCTGACTTTGCTGTGACCAAACCGATCTTATCCGGCGCGGAGAGGCAGGCATCCCCCGCGCTCGCATGGCCGTTAATGCCGAAAAGCAAAAGGACCGCGAAAGCGGCCCCGGCAAGCATCTTCATGGCGATCTCCTATTTGGAAATGATGCGCTCGAGCTTCTCGTCGATCTTGCTGATGGCATCCATCAGGCGGTTTTCCAGCCGCAACACGTCCTCCTTCGGGACATACTGCTTCATGATCGAGATGGTCATGGACTGGATCTCTTGCCGCACCGCTGTGATCGTCGCGTCATATTTTGCGGTCGTCGAGGCCTGCTTCTTGTCGGTCTCTGTTTCGACCGCGCGGATATAGACGCGGAGATCGCGATATCCCCAGAAGAACAGGGCCGCCAAGCCGATAAACGCCGGTACGGCGATGATTTCAAGGAACTGCAGCCAGTCCATGCCCCTGTACTCCTGACAATAGAGATTAAGCTGTGGGTGCCGGATCAGTGATCTCGACTTGAAAGCTTGCGCGATATGTCGTCGCGCCAATCACGCTATATTGCGGCTCCGCGACGAACCGCATTGAGGTAGGCGCACCGGTCCGCGGATGTATCCAGTCGAACATCAGCGCCCCGCGCAGGGTCGTGTTCCGGAAGAAGTCCTTGAACAGGGGTAGTTCAGTATCGCTTAGCGTGACACTGACATAGAGGTTCCGCAGACCGGCCGTTGTGCGCCTACGGACCTTGTCCGGGCCCGTGTCGTTCTGCGTCCGCTTCACCGCATCCGGTAGTACTTCGCGGTAATTGCGCCATGACACAGGAACGCCAGCCAGTGCGGGCGGCCAGATGGCGAAGGACATATCAGGATGGCCAGGTCAAATGCGGCAGGCTGGCGACGAAATCCCCGACCGTCGGTTGCGCCATGGTGCCGGCCTGCACGGCAGCCAGATCGGTATAGCACTGTGCCCAGACCGCGTCGCGCCACGCTAGACAGGCATCGCCCTCGGCTTTGAATTTGGCAATCGTGCTGGCCGCGTATGTGCAGGCTGACATGATATTGTCGTAATTGCGCTCCCGCGCCTTGGTGTCCAGCATGGCCTGAACAGCGGCAACATAATCTGCTTCTGTCGGTGGTGGGTTTCGATATGCAGCGACTTTCGGATCATCATCCTGCAGAACCGCATAATTCGGCGTCTCATCTGGCTGAGGAGAGCCGAACTCAGCCACCACGTTTCCACTCGCATCAATCAGGACATGCGTTGTCATACCGTACCTCAGAATGTGTAGCCGCTGCACTCGGCTCGTATAGCCACTGTTGCGCCGAGAGCTTTGTAATAGATCGTCTGCGCAGTGATGATCGGCAGCCCGAAGAACGGCATCGCCGCTGCAAAATTGTCGAACGTAACGCCAGTTGCGGTTGATGCATTATTGCTGGCCTGTACCTCGCCCGTCCCCGTGGCATCGGCAGCGAGCGCACAAAATGGGTTGGTCGTCGCCCCCGCTGGATTACCCAATATGCCGTGCATGGAAACGGCATTTGATGGAATAGCCGAACTCACTGACAGACTGGTGAATGTCGTCGGCAACCCTGAGTTTCCGCTCACCAGCAATACCCGGGTGCCATGCCAGAACGTCCGGTCCCGCAGATAGGAGATCGGAACCTGACTACTGCCATTCGTTGGCAAAACGGCGATAAGCGCCGTCGCGATATAGCCGGAGGGGAGATTCGCACCGCTATATACCGATCCTGAGCTTGTTGCCGTGCTGCATGCGAATGCCGTCGTTGTGCCATCCGCCTTCACGGCGGCATAGACGGATATGAACCCGCTGGCCGGCGCCGAGCCGGTATCCATGCCGCCTGCACCAGTCGCCGCAAGGTTGACGGTTTTATTGAAACTGGCCAGGCGATAGACAGTGCCGCCAAGGGCTGTTTCGACAATTATTTCATCGGCGGTGATGGTGAATGATGCACTGGCCGACGTCTGGCTCATCTTCAGATTTCGCACAGAACTGATGATCGACACGCCGCTCGAGGATGAGGCGCCGATCTGGCGAATATCATCGATAATCGAGCTTGGAATCGTCACTGCGGCAGCTGTCAGGCGAACGCGTGCCACTGGTATCTTCCCGCTCGGGACGGCTGGATCTGATGGCGATGCAGACTCTGTACCAGTGGCGACGCCAACTACGCCAGTGGTCTGGTCGATGTAAACGATGTCCCAGCGAGGGTTGGTCACAGGGGCCGTGATGGTCGTCGTATTCTGTGCCGCCACCTTCGTCAGGGCGGTGCCGCTGAGAATAGACCCAGCGGCGATCGCTACCGTCATGTTCGGCAGGATCTGCTGGGAGGGCGCAAAGTTCCCGAGGGATAGCAGCGCAAGATCTGGATTATCGGCCACATTGGCCCGGCCAATCTCGACCCAATCGGCTCCGTCGAGCCGCAAGGTCAGCTTCTTGGAGGTGTTGTCGAGGGCGTAATCCTGGCCGTCGGCGAGAATGATACGGCCTGAGCCAGCGATGCCACTCCGAACAATGGTGGCGCGGCCGGCATTGGCACATGATAGCGTCACGATGCGGCCGCTCGGGATGCCAGTTACCGAGATCGCCGTGAGGTCGTCCGTCGATGCCGCGGCCTCCGTATCGACGTCATGGGCGGCCTGGGAAACGACCAGCGTACCGGCTGCGATCGTGACCGTGGATTTTGCGGCACCGCCAGGAAGCTCTTTCTCGGCCTGCAGGGTATCTTCCAGTGCCTGCTTCAGAATGCCCTGATTGCTGGCGCCGGAGATAACGCCAGCGGCCGGAGGTGTTGTCATTGTCATGCTGACCTCTTGATGCCGAGGATCTCGGCGTAATCGATAAGACCTGTGGTGGGCTGGGCGGATCCGTTGAAGCAGCCGACGCGGGGCGCCGTGGCGCTGTAATCGAGCGTCCTGGCGTTCACCGCTGATCCGCCATCATCGTCGAGGCCGTAGCGGATCAGCTTGATCGAGCGGTAGGATTTGGTGATCGGAATGATTGCACCATCGATTCCGACGGCGATGTTGCGCACGATCTCGCTCTCGTCCGGCACGTCGAACAGCACCTCGAGCGCGTAAATCCGGCCGATCTCGATTCCGGCACTGGTGGTGACCTTGATCTGGTATTGCTGCCGAGTTGCATCGAGTGATGCCGGGAAGGGCGTGAACTCGCTTAGATCAGCCCAGGCCGGATCGGTGTCAGATGTCCAATAGGGCGCGCTGTCATCGGTCGACCAGGCCGCGGCATCCCCATTGGTGCGGTAAAGCACCTGCCAGGACCCGCCCGAGATCGAAGACGAGATCTTCATGGTGGATGGCACGTCTTCCGACCCGGGCAGGATCGTCGCCGTATAGCTCATGGCCTGATAGCCGTTGCGCCAGGCCGGGTCATTGTCGTTCGCCGACCAGAACGGTGCGTTGTCGTTCGCCGACCAAGCGGCGCCGGCATTGTCGTTGGCGAGCAGTGACCCGCCGATCAGATGCCCGTTTTCAATAACGCCGGGGAAACCCTGAGCGGCCAGATCGACCGAGAAGACCAGGTTATCGACCAGGACATCGCCGAGATTGATCGTCGCATCGGCGAAACCATCGGAATAATGGCCGGCCCGATCCTTGGCCTTGACCATGACAACCCACGGGCCTGAGCCCAGATTGCTGATGTCCGCCTCGCAGATCGTGACGAAGCCATTCTGCAGCAGTTGGGCGTCGTCCCAGCGCCGTGTCGTGCCAGGACGCGCCCGTACCTCAAACCCAGCAAGATCGATCGGCGGATCTGGATAGAGCCAGTTCGCCTTTGAGCCATTGATGCGGAGAACAGTCGGGTCCGGCGGAGGCGTGTCGGTGCCGATGACCGTATAATTCAGTTCCGAGGTCCATTCGGAGGTCGCGCCATTGGCGGCGATGCTACGGATCAGCACATCATAGGCCAATCCATCCTGGACCGGTGTGATATCGATACTAGGCGATGACGCGGCGACCCGTGGGATGAAGGTATAGTCGCCGGCGCCATCCGTTGGCCGGTATTTGGCCTCCAGCAAGGTCGCCGGGACATCTCCACCGGTCAGGGGCAGCAGGGTCACCCGAATCCGGAGCTGCAGCGAGCCGTCCTGGGCGATTGTCGTGACATTCTCATCCGACTGGACCGACAGAATGCGCGGCTGTGGCGGCCGGCGGGCGGCGATCGGGATAGCCGTGGTGATGCCGGCATCGAAAGCCGGGATCGGCCCCTGGTCGGCGTCATGCACGGCCGGCGAGGCATCGATCAAGGTCAGCGTGGCGCCAAGATCGCTGTCAGGAGCGACGCTGTAGACCAGCATCTGGGCGGTTTCCAGACCGGTTTCACCGAAGCTCGCCAGATCATCCGGCGACGGAAGATTTGCCGCGGCGATCGGCAGTATGGGCGTCAGGATCGAGGTCTGTCCCGGTTCCGTCTGGATCGAAATGAGTTGGTGATCGCCCGTTCCCCGGCGGATCCGCAGCGCGTAGGTCTTGCCAGCCTCCATGATGAAGGTCTCGTCGAGGGTCAGCGCCGTCCCGCGGCCCTGCCCGTCCACCGTCACGGATTGGATCCGGCCCGAGCCAAGTCCGACCAGCATGACGTCATCAGCAACGACGACCATGTCGCCGCGCCGGCAGGCCAGGTATTCCGGGTCGACCGAGCGGGTATATTGGACCGGCCGGAGCTTGGCCACGGCCATGAAATACCGCGCATCGCGCCAGATTTGGTTCTTTCGGGCAAGAAACGAGAGTGTCAGCGTCTCGAATTTGCTGGCATTCGTCTTGTCATAACCATCGGCATAGACATAGAGCTCGTCCTGCTGGTAGCCCTTCTCCTCGTTCCAGAACTGGATCTTGATGGCGTGGGGCTGCTCGGCGAAGGTCTTGGTCCATTGCCCACCCCGGCTGTTGCGCGGCGTGAAGTGCTGCATCGGCACGGTCTGGGGAACATCCCGGACGATCGAGAATTTGCCGTCGCGCCATCCCGGCGTGGCCCGGCCCGCCGCGGCGATATCCTGCAGCGCCTGGCCAACCGTGGATTGGTAATCGATGACGCCATCACAGCAATAGACCGCTGTACCGTCACTCGCGAGCTTCTCGCAGGCAATGGACCAGTCGAGGAAGTCCGGCAGATAGATCCGATCATCCGTGACGGCGCGCTTGTTGCCGCGGCCGCGCAACACCTCGAGATAGCACCAGGCCGGGTTCCGTGTCGGCTTCGGCGTCCAGGTATTGCCGTCCCAGACCGGCAGGACCGAGGTGCAGAGGCAGTTGAAATTGTCGACCACGCCATTGAGCTGGTCAGTTCCCTTGATCCGCAGTTCGACCATGGCGACGCCGCGGATCGTGACCGGATCTCCATATTGGATTGACCGGATCGCGGTCCAGACTGCATGGGTCGATTCGTTATCGCCGTCATCCTCACTGATCCGCATGACGCGGACGTCATATTGTCCCCGCGCCGGCGGCTTGAACCGGAACGATCGGCGCACCGGTGAGGTCGAGTTGTCGATATAGGTCTGCTGCCCGAGATCGACCCAGGCATTCGCACTGGCGACGCTATACTGGAACTGGAAGACGGCATTCGAGGCGTGGCGATTGCCCTTCTTGTTGGTATGGAACAGACCGCGGTCGAAGGTCAGGTCCAGGCTGATCTCGTCGGTGTCGAGGTCCGTGGTCTGCAGCACCCAACCCGCGGCATGGGTAACATCGATGCTGATCGGCTGCTCACGCGGCGAATTGCTGTAGAGCGACAACGGCGCATCATCGCTATAGCCGTAATGAATGACGGTTTCGACATTCTGGTAGTTGCTGAGCGGCGTGTCGCCCAGCTTCAGATCCGTGATATCAAGCGGGCCGTATCCCAGCATGAAGAGGCAGCGGACATACTGGTCGTTGCCGTCGATTTCGGTATAGGGATTGGCGCCGTTGGGCGGCGTGTAGCGCCAGCGGCCAAAGACGCGCGGGATCGGGCCATAAGGGTTTGCTGCGTTACGGGTGCCGCTGATCGAATAAGTCGGGCTGCTTGCTTTGCCGCTATTTCCAGTAGACGGCAAACTCGGAGGAACAAGGGCGCTGATCGCAAGATTACCGGCAATGCTGACTACGGCGCCAGCGGCTGCACCGGCCGCGGCTGCGGCACTTGCTGAAAATCCAGCCGACGCCGCGAGGCCCCCTACACCACCGACATACCATGTCGCAATTGCCGCGATGACGACGACAACGGCGCGTAGTATAATACCGAGCGTGCCTTTCTGGCCGCCGGCCCCGCCATGCGGAGCCATGCGGAACGTCACTGTGATGCCAGGCTTTGGCCGGACGAACTCCCACCGATCGAGCGGTATGAGGACCGGATTCTTCTTCGGATCAGCCGTCACCAGCCAGCACTGCATATGCCGGATGAATTTCGGATTCATGCCGGCTTCGAAGAAGATCTCCGCCACGGTCGATCCGGCGGCGACCTGGATATCGATCACCCGGTCGGAAAGCGGGCTCGGGCGCGCGACGACGCGGGCCCCGCTCAGCAGTTCCTGGCGGGTTGAAGGCACTGATTGTTGGATCATTCAGCAGAGCTTTTCGTGACGATAGAAGCCGAAGATGCGATGCCGCCAGCGGAGGCCATCGATCTGTTCCGGATGGGAATATTCGTTGAACATGGTGTGCATCATGAGGCGCGGCGCGATCATCACGCCCATGTGCATGGGATGGCCCGAGATGCGCAGCAGGACGCCGTCAAGATCCTTGATCTGGCCCCACTTCACGGAGCCATCCGCAGCGCGCCAATCAACCTCATGCCACCGGTCAGTGCGGAGCCCGCTGGTCACCAGCGCCTGGATATCTTCCGCGTCAGCGCTCGAGGCCCCGTGATATCCGCCGACATAGCTCGGCAAGTCGATGCCGGCGCGGTCGCGATAGATCATCCGCGCCAAGCCCCAGCAGTTACAGCCCGTCCGGTCGAGGCCCAGCTCAGTAAAGGGAATGCCACAATATTGCGCGGCCCAATCCGGTGCGATGGTCATTAGAAGATGCCTGGCGTTGTACCCGGCGTCATACTGTCGCCGCAGTACGGTTCCCCGAAGATCGAATCCATCGACAGCTGTCCGGTGATCGTCATCGCATCGGCGGTGATGCTATCCAGCGTCAGGCTGGGAAATTCAGCTTCCGTGACATCCGGGGTCGAGCCAAGGATCACCGATATGCTGACCGTGATGATGCCGCTGATCTGCCGGAGATCGGCGATGTTCTTGCGCCAGGCGAGCACCGTTTCCTGGTCGATCTCCCCGTCATCGGTCGGCATGACGTTGCTGATCGTCAGCGTCGCCGTGGTCGAGATGCCCGGGTCATCGTTCGGCAGGTCGATCGAGAACGGGAACCGGTAATAGGTGCGCCCATTCCGGACGATGTTCTCGGTATTGTTGACGAAGTGCAGAACGTCATCGAGATCGGGATGGCTGATATCGAGGCAGACCAGGACGGCCTCATCGGTCTCGGAAGCGTTCAGGGCCTCCCGGAACCGCTGGCTGACGGGCATTACGGCATGACCTCGAGTTTCAGGGCCGCGACGTAGAGGTCGGGCCCGACCGTGGTGAATTCGGGAGATGCGGTGAAGCGGAACATGGCGGTCATTCCGGTGGTCTGGTCGATCCACTGGAACCGGCGTGATCCCAAGGCGCAGTCATTGCAATAGAAGCTGTCCAGCACCGACACCTGGGCGCCGGTCATGGTAAGGTTTCCATTGAGTGGTCCTGGTACCGCAGTCGAGCGCGGCCGGGCCTGGGTGTGCTGGCCCTCGATCTGCGATCGGACGACACCCTTCCCTTCCGTCTCCTGGTAGCCGTCCTGGTCAAGCTGCTGCGGAAGGCTAGCAGGCCATGTCAAGGCAGCGGAAGGTGCCGGCGGGATGAACAGCGGCACGATGTTATTGGACACGAACCCGCGATTGGTCGGCCGGCGGCCCCTTGGAACCGGCCAGTCATAAACAGGCGCCTGGCCTGGCGCGCCATAGATGGTCGATTTGCCAAGCAGCAGAAGTGGTGTCGTCTGGCTGAAGGCCCGCAGATGCGCCGGGTTGCGCCGGCCTTTCGGAACCGGCCAGTCATAGTTCCGCGGCTTGCCCGGGCTCCCCATTGGCGCGTCTTGTGAGAGCAGGAAGAGCGTCTGGTTGGGACGCCCGACCTCCATCTGCGCCCGCAGCGCCACGCCCCTCGGGTCCCGGCGCCAAGTCCTAAAGGATAAGGCACCGCGGAACAGTGTCGCCATGAGAGATCAGGCCGGCTCGTAGATCAGGGTCGAGCAGATCAGGCCCGGCGTGCCGTTGCTGGTGGAGGAAACGGAGATTTCGCCATTCGATGCCGTGTTGCCGACGGTCATGATTTCCTCACCCGGGGCGGCAATCCAGCGAAGGATTCCACCGAAGGCGTTGAAGGCCAGCGGCAGCAGATAGCTGGTCGAGCGCTGCGGCTTCGTCGTCGATTGGCTGAACGGCACTGGCGGCGCGGCCAGGGCGGCCGTGGCGGGATCAAGCGGCGAATTACTGACGCCGGTCAGCGACGTGGCCCCGACCGTGGAGTCACGCGCCAGCACGCCCTGCATCGGCGATGAGGCTGAGGCCATGCCCTCGAGGAAGACCTCGAGCAGGGTCAGCTTCTGGGTGGATGATCCACCCTGCAGCGCGACATAGCCGGAATCGGTGAAGTTCGTCGTGTCGGCCACCGCGACCGGCGTCCAGTTCATCTTGACGGCAGACCATTTTGCCATGGGAAGGCTCCTTTGATTGACGGCCTAGAAGCCGCAGATGGAATTTCGAAGAACATCGAGCGCGGCAGACACCTGTCCGGCCGGGCGGCTGAACCGCTCCTGAATCGCATCGACATACCGCGCCAAGGGCCGGCAGCTCTGGTGGCAGGCCCATTCGTCGCAGATATAATGATCGCATTTTCCGCAATACCCCCGCTCGCGCGAGCGGGTCGGGTTCAGCACCTGCACCTTGCCGCAATGCTTGCAGGTGACCGTCGCTGATTCGAACTTGCCTCTCCCGCCCGGCATATCGATGCCGAACTGGCGCAACAGCTCATCCGGCATGCCCTCATTGCAGCGGTTATCGATCAGCAGATAGCCTTCCTGGCTGCGCTTGCTCAGCATTTCATCTCACATGCAGGATTGGGCGAAGAGCGTGTCCGGGTTCAGCAGCAAGGTGTCTGGAAACTCGATATAGGATGCTGCTGATGAGGTAGTCTGGTGGTTGAACGTCGGATCTGTCGATCCGCCGTAGAAGAAGAACCCATTATGACTGGCCGCGTCGTCCTGGGTGAACTGCGCCCAAACCTCGACAATGATGACGTCACCGGTTTGACATGTGACGGAACCGGCAGCAGGTTTGGTGTTCGACAGCATCTCATAGGTACCGGCGGTACTCTGCGGCTCGCCGCCGGTTGGCCTGGTATTGAAGAGGCTGGCCGTCGGCGTCGAGAGCCAGCCAACAAGAGATCCGGCCGACGGGCGCCAGACATAAGCCGCGATACAGGACGCCCAGAAGTTCGCTGCCAGCGCGTCTTCGCTATTGGCATCGCCAAAGTATTCCGTCACGCCGTAATTGAAATTGCGGATCGTCTGCGCTGCGAGCGGATCGGAGACGAAGGTCCGCAGATATGCGCTCTGCTGGCTCGCCGTCGCCGCCGTCGCGATGCTGACCTGCTTCACGCTGCTGTCGTGGCTCGTCAGCATACGCCGCATCGTCGCGGCGCCAGCATCGGTCACATCTGCGGTTACGCCGCTTTGCGTGCCACCAGGATATGCCCCTGTCGCCGTAACAAGGGCATCCTGGAAGTAGAACCTGGTCGGCATTACCGTCGGACCGAGGCCACGCGGTTGCTGCCGAAATTGGCTTTCAGCGCCTTGTCGAACGCGCCCGCGCCCAACTGCCGGTTGACGCTATCCCGAACCAGGATGTCGATCTGCTTCTGGCCATTAGGGCCGGTGGACTGCTGGGTCTGGATGTCCGCGCCGCTCTGCCGCTGATCGATGATGTTGATGATCGGAGCGGCATTTGAGTTAGCAGCCATAAGGCGATTATTGGGGATGATCGTTCCGTTCGCCGACGGCGTCCAGATCTCTGGCCCTTGCTCGCCGACCAGAATGGGAACGCCACCAGATACGCTGCCGCCAGTGGCAAAGCCGCGCGGGCCGCCGCCAGACAAGGTCCCAGCCGGACTGCCACCAAATAGCCAATCCAGGATGCCGCCGCCGACACTGCTCAGCGTCGGTGCATTGCCACCCTCAAGCGCATTTTTCAGCGGATTGATGATGGAAAGCTTGATCAGCTCCTGTTCGATCTCGGATAGGACGCCGAGGGCGATTCCCTTCATATTATCGAAGGCATTGCCAGTCTGGACCGTGAACTGCGTGACGGCGGAGCCAATGCGATCGATACCCTGGTCGAGGAAGCTAGTCAGTTCATGCGCCGCTTGCTCATTCTGCCGGGCCAGATCGGCTTCCACCTTCGCCTGCGCCTTGGCGGCTTCGGTGGATTTAGCCTGCGCCGCGGCCACGTCGTAATGGGCAGCGGCCAAATCCTTGACATGCTGCAGCTCCTGGGTGGTCAGGATCTCGGTATCGCGCAGGCCGGCCTGATAGTCCTTTTCCGCCGCTGCCTGGGCCTGCGAGATCGCTGTTTCGATTTCCCGCTGCTTGGTCAGGGCTTCGCGTTGCGCGCCGGTGGACCGCAGGAGATCGTTTTCCTCCTGCATCTTGTCGACTAGGTCGGACAAGGCCGAGGATTGCAGCGAAATGTCCTTAGTTTCCGCCGCCCTTCGGTGGGTATTATCGTTCGACGGAGCCGGTGGGCGGTAATAGTCAGAGCTGAAGTCCTGGCCCTGCTTGGCGAACGGGTCGAGATTATCACCACCAAATCGGAGCTCGGCGGCGATCTCGCGCTGTTTCGCGATGACCTGCTTCTCGATCTCGGCTATCTGATCCAGGCGCTTCTGTGCGGCCTCCTGGGTGAATTGGAGGCTGGTGTCCGTGCCGGTGAAGCCGGCAAAGGCCGGGTTGTTATTGTCGATCGCCTGCTGCAGCGTGGCCTTGGCGGCATTGATCTTTGCCTGGGCCTCGGCAATTGCCGCGTCGGCCACACCCAGGCGGTAGCGTCGCTCGGCCTGCAGGGCGTCAATTGTCGGCTGGTTATCATCCCGCAGCTTCTTTGCGATCTCGTCGGCTTGGCGCAGCGATTCCGCGTAAGTATCGACTGCCTTGGATGCATCCTTTGCCGCGTCCTTTGTGTCCAGCAGCGAGGTCGCCAGGGCGCCGACCACGGCGCCAGCGGCGCCAACCACCGCGCCCCAGGGACCGAACATGCTGATAAGCTGGGTGCCCTGCTGAATGAGTGGCCTTAGGACGCCGCTGCCGGAGGAGACCTGTACCGCGAAATCGCCGATCTGAAACCCGGCCTGTTGGATGGCGTTGCCGAGATTGCCGAAAGATGTGCGGCCGGCAGAACTGACCTGGGCAAACGCGTTTCCGCTCAGATTGGCTTGCGCCCTGAGCCGCTCCATAGTCGCGGCGGCCTCGCCGGTCTTATCACCCAGGATCTCCGATGCCCTGGTAAGCTCCTTCTCGATATTTGCCAGCCGCTGTGAGGCGGCATAGGCCGGGTCAGACGCGGCCCGGTAGCGCTCCATAGTGCGAGCTGCTTGTTCAAGCGAACGGGTGGATTTGACGGCCTGATCCTGGACATCAGCCTCTGAATTAGCCAGCTTGTCCATGGCGGCGGAAATACGATCCGCAACTGCGGAAGCAGTGTCTTTGACGACCACCTCCGACACCACTTGCAGATTTGAAGCCGCGACCATTACGGAGACCTCTTATTGACATGCTCGAGATAGGCCCGGTCAGCGGCGCTGATCAGGCGGAAGAAATAGCGAAAATCGTGGAATCCGAAGCGATCGGCCGCGACGTCTATATCCGTGAGGCGCAGAGGCTTCAAAGCCCCGATCGCCGCATCGAAGTCCCGGCACGCATTCAGGATGTGAAATGCATCCCAGACCGGCCGGAGATCGAGCCGGAGCTCTGTGCGGGAAAGCAGGGCTTCTGGTATCGGATCACCTCGTTCCTTTGCGGCCCGGATGATCCAGTCGTCATGCTGCCCGGCCGATAGATATTCGGTCAGGCAGCTGGTCAGTTTTTTTCCGCGTCCGCCTCATCTTCGGCGCGAATGCGCGAGACATGGCCGGCCGCCCACTTGATCGCGTTCAGGAACGGGACGCGGTCCGGCTCCAGCGCCATTGCGCGGGCCTGGTCGACAGGGATATCAGTCCCGTCGGCGGCGGTATAATTGCGGAGGTCCATGAGGCAGACCTCGGCGACGCATTCGTTGAAGATGCGCTCCGCCGTTCCCTTATCCTTCTTCTCGGCAACCGACAGAGCGGCAAGCTTCTTTGCTTGCAGATCCTGGAACGCCGAGCAGTTGAAGCCGCGGGCCTGGATTTCCAGATCTTCACAGCCGGGGATGTTTTTGACCCACTCACCCGCCTCGATCGCGGCAGAATCGACCCTGAGATTGTTCGCTTTCATGGGAAACCTTATTCGACATACGGATAGCGGCTGACCTGGGCTGTATAGCCCAGCGTCGGATGCATCAGGCCCTGGTACTTCGCCGGGAGCATGACATCCTGGTTTTTGCCGGAGACAGAGGGCGAACCGTCGGAATATTTCGTCCGCGGCACATCGAACAGGATTGTCTGTCCATTCGCATCTGACCGTGCGACGCGGATGGCCATGGCAGATGCGGTATTGGCGAGGATTGCTGAATAGATCGACGTGTCGCCGAAATAGACATTCCAGTCACCGGTGACGTCTACCTCACCGGAACCGATGCTGGCAGCACCAAGGATCCCTACCGCCGTCCGCTGGCGCAGGTTGCGCTTGATGCTGAGCGATGCCGTTTTGACATAGCTCGGGCCGGCGACGGCGACACCGCCCAGGGTGATCTGGCCGACATTCGCCGAGGTGTTGATGACGGCATTGGTCGGAGCCGCGATATCCGTGGCGCCCGATTGTCGCGTCGTGCCGATCTGCGCATCCTTGCCAAGGAACGTCGTTTCGACGGTGACGATCTTCTCCGCATCAAAGGTGAAGACCATCTCGTCGATTTCCTGCCCGCGGAAATACTCGTAAGCCGGCGATGCGAGGTCCTGGTACTGGCGCTCGATCGTATAGGAATATTCCGTCGTGCCGTTGCGGATATAGTCACCGGTGAAGACGCGAATCGTCTTGCCGGTACCGGTGTCATCGGTGAGCCCGGCCGGAACGACATCGAACACGATGGCATGGGCGGCGATGCTGGCGATGCGGTACCAGTCGTTATTCGCCGCGGTCGCAAACTTGTTGCCGGCCGCTGAGCCACCGATCTTGACCCATTCCCCGGCAACAAGTCCGAGCGTGGTGAAATCGAGCGAGGTCGAGGCGAGGGTTTTCGTTGCGGCGGTCAGCGTCAGGTCACCGGAGGCGCCCTGGAAGCCGATCACCTGCAACTGCGCGCCAGCCGGCGGCGCCGTCTCCGCGGTCAGTCCCAGGGTCGTACCGACCACGGTCGTTCCAGTCGAGCTGGCGACGGGGAAGATCTGATTGTTGGCCGAGTTGGTGAACCCTGTTGCACGGCACAGCATATTGGCCTTGAATGCAGCGCCACCAGAGGTCACTGCGTAGGTATTCGCGGTCGTGCCGGCGTCGGTGATATTGGAATCCGCGGTGACGTTCAGGATTTTCGGCTTGGCGACCCAGGCCGAGCGCATCGCGCCCTGCAGCAGCGTATCGCAGGCGCCGTAGCTGAGTTCCTGCCCCACCGGGCCGCCGGCTTCCTCACCAACCAGGATCAGGTCCGTCACCTGCCCGTCGGCGCGGATCTCATCCGACGTGACGGTCTTCGGCGTGAACTTCAGGCCGCTGCTGGTGACCCGCAGGGTCTCGAAGGCTGGATTGGCCGGGATCGTGCCGAACGCGGATTCTGCAACGATACCCAGCTGGGTACGATTGGTGTCACCCATCTGAAGGCTCCATCTGTGGGATGCGGCGTCGTCCGACGCGGCGGGCCTTGCCTAAGGGCCGGTTAGGCTAAAAGGTCATATTTGTAGGGCGTTGCGAAACTGACGCCAAACCAGTTTCCGTTCGGCCCCGTGTCTTCCTGGGGTGGATACGGCGCCCAACAGTCGACACCGCTGAAGCTCTTGCCGCGGAAAATCGCGGCGATCGTCGCAGCCATGTCGCGCGCAGCCTGCTCGCCCGTCTGGGACGGGACAAAGACATGAATCATGAAGACCGCAAGATCTCGGAACAGATTGCTCCCCGGCGAGCCGATCGTGATCTGCGCAGCCGTGCCGCCCGGGAACTCGAGGACGACAAACGGGCCGTCGTTGGCATCCGGATCAGCGGCCGGATCGTTCGCGGTTCGGATCGGCGCAGCAGTGAACTGCGCCCGAAGCCTTGCCTCGATCACTGCCGCCGGCGCTGCACTTGCCATTATCGAACCTTGATGGTCATCGTCGGCCAGCGCTGAGCTGACCGGTTATAGGCCTTCGCGGCGCCGTGTGCGGCGACGCTGCCGACAAACCGCCCCTTCCCGCCTCGGACCGCAACAGAGCGGCGGCGCGTCGGATCGTTCATTGGGTCGATCAATTGGCCGTCGCCAGAATCAGCACCGATGAACCCGCGATAGGTGAATAGGATCTGCAGGATATTGCCGTATTGGGCCCGCAGGGCTGTCGTCGCGATCTCTACCACGCCATTTGGTGCCTGATTCGACCAGCCGCGCTCGACCCGGCGAGAATACGGGACCATATTCACGATCTCGACTTCGTCTGCATCCGTAAGCTCGATTGGACCGGCTTCTTTGCTGGCATCTCGCTCGGTACCGTTCACGAAGAGGCGGAACGAATGCTGATACCGTCCGGTGAGAACCGGTGAAAGCTCCATCAAGATCCGGAACGCGTCATCCACAGCCGCTTGAAGAGATGCTGATCCCACCTTGAACAGATAGACGATCGTGCCACCCTCTTTCACACGATCTGGGGAAACCCCAGCTTTGCCGTCGACGACGGTGTCATATTCCGCCGGTCGGCCCAGCACCTCGGTGTTCTGCCTGTCGGCCGTGGCAAAACTCTCTTCTGCCAGCTGGATCAGCGCCTGCCGGCGCGCCTCGCCGACCTGGTCGGTGAACAGCTGGACCTGGCGGGCAAAGGCGGTGTTGCGAGCCATCAGCCGCGGACCTGCAGATTGATCCGCACCAGTCGGTTATTCATCGACACGGCGTCGACAGCCTCGATATTCTTCACGGCACCGCCGATGATGCATTTGTCGTTCCGGCGCGGCGGCCAGGGCCATTGCCTGCCCACCATTTCCGTGGGGGAGAGGATGACCTTTGTGTCGCCCTGGACAATGCCGCCGAGCAGCTCGGCCGGCTGATAGCCCGACACCATGGCACGGCAGGCAACCTCGAGCGGTATCTGCTGGGTACCGGCCGGCCGCCGCAGGATCACATCCTCGCCATGCTGGCGCAGCTGGCCATCCAGCATTGATATCGCGGTCTCAGGGCTCATCGCACCGAGGCTCGGGCGCTTAGAACGGTGTTGGCGTAGGTCCCAGTGCTGACGGCTTTCACGCGGAGGCGGTCACCTAGGACACCATCCAGACTGGTATCGTCCGGCAGCGCGCCATCGGTCGGCTGAGCTTGCGTCGTCTTCGGCGTCAGGCCGGAGAGATTGATGACTTCGGTCTCACTTGCCGTTCCGAACAGGGCGCAGGCGATATCGATCCAAGTCGTTCCCTGATCCAGCGAGGTCTGGACATAGGCCCTGACCGTCGTTCCACCAGTGCCATAGGCCAGCCGAAGCTGGAGGCTGACAGCCGTCATGCCGTCGAGATTGTCAATGACGTCGCAGACCGTGGTTCCGGCCGTCGTGACCGCGATGTCGCTCGAGCCATTTAGCTGGGTGAGCGAATAGATGCCTGGATTATTCATCAGACAGCGATCCTTCGGTATGGCTCGATCAGCGACGTGATCTCCACCGGCATGATGCTCATGTCCATGGCGCCGCGCACGTAATAGGAGGCCGACCCGACCCCATCGATGGTCTCTTCTTTCACCAGCGGATCGCGCGACCGCGAGAAATACATGAGCTTGGTCAGCATGAGGCAGGCACGCTCGATATCCTCTGGAAGATCTCGAGATGGATTGCCAGGCAAGACATAACCGGCTGTATAGGCCACGATGATCTTGGATGCCGTCCAGCACGACAGGCTATCGCCTGACAGTCGCCGGATGATTCCGGTCTCCGGATCAGCCTCCCAATTGCTGCCGGCGACAGCAACACCGTCCTCCGTCAGGGACGCAATCGACGTGCACGGAAACCGCGACAGGATGATTGATTCCGCAGGCCGCCAGGAACCGCGCCGAAACACCTCAGAGACGACTTCTTGAGCAAATACCCGGTCGCAATAACTGGAGATGATTCGGCTGGAATCGGCGATCAGAGCATCAATTCCTGCGTTATCAGAGTTAGATGTCACACCAAGCTCCGATTTCACTCGGTCACGCGTCGTCAAGCTCTTCGTTGTGGCCGGCGTTACGACGGTGATCAGTGAGCTATACATTATCGCCGCGTCAGCTTGAGTTTTTGCCGCATGGACCGATCCACCGGCGCGGTCATCGCGACATTTTCGATTTCTCCCTTGACCTCTTCGGCGATGCCGCGGTCGATCAGGGTGCGGGCGGAACCGGCCGGCATATCCGTAAAGACACGCCCCTTGGAATATTGCCCCCAGGGCTTCAGGAGGTGGATTTTCATGCGCGCTTCCTCCCCTGGTCGGCGGGGTGTTTTCCATGATCGTAGGCGGCCTCGACTTCCTCGGCCGTCGGCCATTCGCTTTCGGGTCGCGGGGTTTTCGTCACCTCGAACCGTTCCGTTTCTGGGTTAAAAGCGATGTTGAGCTTTATCGTGTCGTAGCCGTAGATGTGCGCCTCGTCCGAAGCGCTGTCCTCATAGGAGTCCATGAGGCTGGTCTTCGGTGGCAGCCGGATCGCGATGTCGCGCTCCTGCGCCCGGCCAAGCCAATACTCGACACAGGCACGGCCCTTCTCGCTCTTGTGTGCGTTGGGATAGGTGAAATCGAAGCCCCAAAGAGAAATCTCCTTGGGCTCCAGATAGATCGCATAGGCCAGTGCCGCGGCGCCGGTGCCGTTGAAATAGCCGCCGCCGAACTTGTTCAGAACATCCTCAAGCGGGAATTCTTCCATGTGCGGGTAGTCTGGATGTGCCCGGGACGTGATGACGCGGCCTCGGTATTCCCGCAGCCACTCGACGATGCCGGCGACATGCCCCTCGGGCTCGGCGGCTGCCCGGCGCTCCTGGATCCGGATGTCGTCCATGTGGAAGACCAGATCGCAATCGATCACGCTGCCCATGGCATTGATGCCGATCACGAAATCGGCGAACCGCTTCCGATTGCCTTCCTTCTTCGCCGCATCCAAATAGAAGGCCGAGGTCGGACCGAAGGCGACAATCGCGATGTGTTGCGGGCTTGCTGCCCGCTTCTCTGCGGTTCCGAAGACCTCTTGTGGATCAGGAACCACATCGGCAAAGGCTTCCGATACAATCTCTTCCAGCATCGGCCGGGCCTTATCTGCTAGGCCGTTTGCCCGCTCACAGACCGCGATCAATGTCCGACCGTTGCAGTCGCGCTCGACATCGGATTCTGGTCCAGCCTGGCCCCACCATTCTGTGACATGCCAGCCGGCGCCGTTGAGCAGCGCCTCGAATTCGGCCTTCGTATAATGGCGATGGTGGAACTTGTAGCCGATGAACGGCAAGACGTCTTCGTTCGGGACGCTGGCGATAAGGCGGCGAGCTGCATGTCTTACCGCCTTGAGCATTGGCAGCGGATCGGCAACATGCTCGATCATTTCGAAGCAGGTCGCCGTGTGGAATTCGCCATCGTCGCGTCCGGAGAGCCAGGTCCAATCCGACGGCTCCCAAAAAACCATCCGATGGCGAAAATGTTGCCGGCCAAACTCGATAGACTCAGAGCTGTGGTCCAGCGCCCATACGCGGCGTTCAAGCCTTGATGCCAGGATATTGGCACCGTATCCGATGCCGCAGCCTACATCCACGAAACGAAACACATGCGCAAGGTCCTGATCTCGGAGGCGCACCGCGGCCCATTCATACCGGGCGACGTGATCACGACGGATATCTTCGATCTTGTCGGCGACTTGGCGCTCGCCGCTACGCAGTGACAAATCCATGCCATCTCCCGAAGATGACCCCGGTGAATACGCGCATAGAGCAGGCCGGCCGGGAGCCGGCTTTTCGGGCCGCGGAGCCCTAGCCCTATGCGTTCGCGCGTTAGAGAACCGGGGCCTGATCGGGCTCCGCCAGCAGGACAGATGCGGCAACCGGGGTGGTGGCCGTCACGGTCGAACTGAGCTTGGAGACCTGGACGTAACGCTTCGCCCCCTTGTAACCGAGGATGAAGGACACGTTCTTGGTCGAGCCCGAGGTTCGGGTGCCGGTGGCCGGAACCGAAGCAGCTTCGGTGCCTTCAAGGTCTGCGTCGGCGATCGAGGTCATCGCGGAGGTAACGTCACCCTCCTTAACGACCAGGGTATATGCGGCGTTGGTCGCAGTGATCGTGCCGAAATCGAGTTCGAACGCGACGCGGCGATAGTTGATGGTGGTGCCGTTCACGGTCGGGCGGCGATCGACGATCTTGCCGGCCTGGCCGGTGCCGGTGGTGCCAATCGCGACCGGTGAGATCGACCGGACGCGCTTGACGTCTTTGGCGCTGAAATGCATTTCAGTCTCTCCTAAAGAGAAAAGCCGCCAGCATTTCCGTGCTGGCGGCTCTGTCGGTTGTTGGTTATTCGGCCATCAGGGCAACGAGCGGGCCGACGTTCACGTTGTCGCCGATGTCGTGGACGTTGATGTCGATGCGCTCCCAGCCCATGATCGCGATCTGGCGCTGCAGGAAGTAGATGCTGCGGTCGACGTCGATCGTGAGGCCCTTGCGCTCGCCCATGGTCACGGCGGCGTTGAGGTCGCCGAATAGGACAACGGCAGTGTCCGAGAGGTCGGTCAGCGCGCTGGGGAGCGTCTGATCGGTCTCGAACGCATAGCCGAGATAGCCGAGCTGAGGCTTCCCGCCGGCCTGGATATCGACGATGGCATTTCCGCCGGCCGCCGCCAGGAGACGCAGGAAAGTATTGGCCCAGGCCGTGCGATGGCCGAACCAGACCGCATTCGGTTCTGCATATTTCGGCAGGGCGCCGATGACCTTGATCAGATCGTTCGCGTCATATTCCGCGAAGGTATCGTGACCAGAGGCCGCATCGATGGCGCCGGCGAGAACGCCGACACCAGCCGCGAACTTGGTGCGGACACCGGTGATGCCACCATAGGAGGACGTGCCGTCGCCGTTCCACAGCGTGGCGTCTTCCTTGACGGCCAGGCCATAGGCCATTTCGGAAGCGATATCATCGGCAACCGAGATGACCGCGTCCTGATCCAGTTCGCGGGAGATGCGGGTCAGGCAGCCGAGGGCCTGGGCGCGCAACTGGACCTGGCTCCAGGACTTGCTGGATTCGGTGAAGGCATTCTCTTCCGTAGCGAAGGAGCCGCTCAGGCCGCCAGTGCGCTTCGGCACTAGCTGGCTGTCGGATGCCATCGGCACGACATTCAGGAACTTACGGGCGGTGCCGTACTGTTCACGGAGATCGATGATCGCCGTCGACATCTCAGGGAACACCAGATAGCCGCCCGCCGAGTTCACGGTCTCGTTCTGCGACTTCGATACCGCCCCATAGCTGAGCTCGTTGCGGATCTCGACATCGTGCTCGTTGCACCACTGCTTGGCACCCTCGTCACCATAGATGACGGCGCGGCACCACATGCCGGACTTGTAGGCGGCATCCTCAGCATCGGCCTGGGTGCCGAAGGTCTTGGGCTTGAAGGCCTTGAGCTGGCGACCATAGGTCGAGCGCTTCGGGCTAGCCGGCGCCTGGCGGGTTTCGTTGCCCGGCAGGTTCATGCGGGTGGCAGTCGCGGCCTTGCGGGCCTCGACGCGCTTCTCGAACTCGATCGCCTCATCGACCTTCTTGATTTCGGCGTCGATGTCTTCGAAGGCCTGCTTCTCTTCGGCGGTGTATTCGCGATTCTCGTCGAGAATGCTCTTGTGGAGGACGTCAAGCTGATCAGTCAGCTTGCCTTTGCGCTCTTCGAGAGCGCCGAGACGATTGGACATGGGATTTCCCTTTGATCCAATGAAAAGGCCGGCAGCAGCCGGCCAAGTCACCGCTCCGATCGGCGCGGGAAACCCCGAAGGGTTGGGTAGTCTGAAAATTAGCGCTTGGCCTTCAGGAGGCGCAGGCGGTGGGCGGCGATGTCCTTGAATTCGGGAGCGTACATCGCCTTGTTTTCGTTGATCTTGGCCTCATAGGCATCGAGCACGGCGCGGGCCGCGTCACGGGCATCGGCCGGGGCGTCAGTCTGCGGCAGGCGAGATGCGGCGGCGCGGATACCTCCGGCCACGGCTTTCAGTTCGCCGCCCATGATGTCGGCAAACGGCTCTTTGTAGGAGCCGCGCAGATTGGGGTTCGCGGCGTCGTAGATCAGGAAGCCGCGCTTCGCCTTGCCGGCGTCGATCTTGCCATCGGCATCGGTCGCGGCGTCGAGCATCCGGCCGGCTGCCCCAGAACCATCCCAGGAATCCGACATATCGAGCATGAGGTTGCGACTTGCGCCGCACTTCCAATCACCGGAATCACCGCGGATCGCGCCCTCGATCATGTTGGCGTGCCGACGATAGAGGCCCCTGGCCCCACCTGCCGGCGCCTTGCCGGCGATCGTGCGGAGTTCCATTGGCAATCCCATGATACGGTTCAGGCGGTCCTGGGCGATGAGTGCGAAGCCCTTGGGTTTCACATCCGCCAAACGCTTGATGCCGAGATCCTCGAAGTCGTGGCATTCCTCTTCGGCCGGATCTGGATTACTCACATAGATCGATCGGCCGACGATGATGCAGTCCTTGTTCGCCGGTACCGAGACGAAGCTGAATTCCAGCATCTCTGACTTGGTGAATTTCAGGCCGCCCCAGGGCTGCTTTGGATCGATCGGCTGGAATTCCAACGGGTTGAAGCCGATCGACGCGGCATTGACGATGCCGGCCTTGATCTTGCCGTAGACATAGTCTGCTTCCTCGTCCACACCCTCGGCCGGGAACATTGCCGTCGCAGTCAGCTTGCCGTTAGCGACACCGATATCAGGCGCACGGGCGATGGGGCAATCTGGGTCATGTGACCAGAGAACCACGGGGTTCGCCTTGTAGCCGGTGAGGTCGATACCCTCCTGGACGATGATATCGCCCATCCGATCGACATTCGACGTGCTGACAATAACGCGGACCGGCCGCACATCCTGTCCCGACGTCGCATCCTTCGTGACCGGCAACAGCTCGGTCTCCGTTTGCAAGAGCTTGAAACGGGGTTCGGTCATGGGTTCCTCATAGGTCCGCGTCAGTTCAGAGTGCGGTCATGGGTGGGTTCGATGTCTTTGCCGGGCAGGCCATTGGGGTCGCCGTCGCCTCCGGGTGCCGGTTTGCCCGTGGTATCGGAGCCCGGGCCAGACCCGCCGCCGTTTACCATCGCCGGTGTGTCGGCCGGGACGACGTTGTTGGGGCGCCAGAGATAGTCGCCACCGGGCTTCGGGCCCTTGCCTTCATTTCTGCGGTATTCGTTCGCCGTCTCCAGGCCGCCGACCACCTTGACGCGCGACAACTCGGCCCGCGTGGCCGGGTCAGCTCGATTGAACTGGTCGAGATCGAATTCCACGAATGTATTGATGCCATCGAACCCGAAAAGCTGGTTCAGCTTCTGCTGTATCCGCTCGGCATCGCCGGCAATGGTGTTGTTCAGATACATCTGATGCGATTTGAGCGGGTCTCCCTGATCGGAGAGACCCAGACGATGCTTCGGCACGTCGAAGACCATTGCGATGGTCTCATAGAGCTTGTCGCGGATCTCCGAGAACTGGGCGTCCATCATGTTCATCTGGACGGGAATCGGCTTCAGTCCGCCGCCGAGCAGCATCATCTCGCCGACATTATCCAAGCCCTGATTATGATTGCGGAATTTCTCTTTGGTCTGCTTGAAGATCGAGTCGGTGATGTTCTTGTCGGTCGAGAGCGCGATGGTGGGGTGGGCGCCGTTACCGAACAGTTTCGCGGCGGTGCGGTCCATCGCCAGCGCGAGGCCGAGCGATTCCTTCGCCATCGAGATCCTCGACAACCCCATGACGCCATTCAGACTGGCCCCGCGGACGTGGAGGACGTTCCGGGCCGGGATCAGTTCCGGCATTCCCTTGAGCAATGCCCGCTCCAGCATCGTCTGGCGCGTCACCTGATAGAAGACATCGCCCTCGGATCCCTCATAGAGGCAGACCTGGTCGGGGTTGACCGGCACCAGAGAAACCGGTTCCCCGCGGCCGTTCCGGATGATGACGGCAAAGGCATTCGACTTCAGCAGAAGGGCAATCTGCAGCTGCTCGAAGAACTCGAACGGCGTCTGCCATGGCGAGCCATCCGGCAGGTAATTCGGCTGCCGCAACAGCCGCTCAGCAGCGTTGCCGGTCAGGATCAGTTGCTCGCCGTCATCCGCGATCTGATAAGCGTGGACCTGGCACTTCGCCAAGTCGCCGGACCTGATAAGCGTACATGCCATGCAAGCCGCTTCCTGCAGCGCGGTACGCTGGGAAACGATGATGCTGGAGGATGACTGCGTTCCGCCGAGCAAGACCTGGCGCAGCCACGGCTCCGGATTGGCGTAATCAGAGTCCCTCAGCAGCCACTTGAGAACGTGATCGCGAAGGGCCATCAAATGAACCGGATGTTATCGGCCGAGAACTGGCCCGTTTCAGGGTTGAGCGCCATCAGAAATGCGGCATCGAACAACGCCATCACAGGATCGATCTTGGCTGAGCCGGATACCTGCTTGGTGATGACGATGGCGTTGCCGCGGGCCTCGACCTTGCAATTGCCGACTGCCCAATTCATCATTTCAGAGCCACCGTGGATGAGATTTTTCCCGGCGAGCTGCCGCTCGGTCGTCTTAATCGTATTCGTCAGGGTCCAGCCCTGCTTGACGCCGACGATGGCGCCGTCGATTTCGTTCGAGAACCCACGGCGCGTCAGCTCATCGACGATTTCAGTGATCCCAGAGGGGTCGACGCCGATCGACGCCTTTTCCGGCATCAGGCCCGTCTGGCCGATACGCTCGATGATGTCGGCGATCTCTTCGACGTCCTGCCCGATACCCTGGCAGATTGTCAGATCACCCTGTTTTGCGAAGTCCCGCAGCCGCGGCGCGATATCCTTGCGGCGCTCCAGCACGGTCTCGTGCGCCCAGGCATGGGACCAAACTAACCACCGGCGCGTAATCTTCTCGCGCCCCATCACAGCAAGGCCCAAGAGGTCATCCAGGCCTCCACCGTCGATCCCGACGACCACCACTTCGCAGCGGTCGAGAAGATCATCCAAGGTAAGGGCACCGTCTGCGGCAGCTTGCCAGTGGTCTGCTCCGGCCCAGCGGTCGGACCTGAGGTTGAGGCCGATTTCGACGTTCAAATGTTTGGCGAGAAAGCCAGCCAGGGACGTCGGGCCGGCCTCAATCGCCTTGTCATATTCACGTTCGAGGAACTCCTCATCCACCGATGCCCCTAGATTGGGGTTAGGGATGTAGAAATTCGCCTTGTCGCGGTCAGTGCCAGTGTCGATAAGGTGCTGCGGGAACTCATAGATCAGTGGCAGGAACCGCTTATCCTGGATCCGACCATCGCGGACACCGCGGGCATACATCAGCTTCTGCTTGAACACGCCCGCCGGCGGCTCATCCGATTGCGTGGACAGATAAATGACGAACCCTTCCGGCCGCGATGCCAGGCCGCCGGTCGCCTCGCGGAGCATATTCTCCGCATTTGGGCGCTTTCCGAACAGCCAAAGCTCGTCAACCAGCACGCCGACCGCCTTCTTGCCGCCGACGGCATAATCATCGGCGGCGACAACCTTCAGGGTTGCCTTGGTCTGGCGATGCGTAATCGTCCGATAATGCTCTTGGACGTGGAACAGGTCGTCTAGCTCGGGATCGTTCCGGACCATATCACGGGCCGGGTAGAACGAATTGTTTGCCACCTCAATCGTCGGTGCCAGGATCAGGAACTCCGCTGACATGCGCCAGTTTCTGATCAGCGCCGTTAGCATCACGCCGGCGGCGATCGTGGACTTCGAGTTCTTCTTGGCAACGCACAGAAAGAATTCACGAATCAGTCGTCGGCCGGTCTCGGCGTCATAGGCGCCGAAGACCGCATTGCAGAAGTCGAACACCCACTGCCGGCACGCATCCCTGATCAGGGGGCTGCCTGGCGCATCGACAATGCTGAGCGACCCGAACACCTCTGCTGCGGCCGCGGCCTCGATCTGAAACAGCGGATCAAAAGGGACGAGGCTCTTCCGATCGAGAATGCGCGATTCCCAATCTGGACAGGCAGTCGTCCAACCGAGCATTATTTTTTGGTGTTATCCACGGCTAGCTTCGGTGCCGCCGGCGTGGCGAACCGGCCTTTTGCCGCCTCCTTGGCGGCATCAACCTTCTGTTCCTTCTTGCCTTTCTCGCCCTCCGCCTCGTTCATGGCGGTCAGGGCCTGGGCCAGTGTCTTAAGCGTCATCGATCGGACTGGCAGACTTACTGCCCTCATCATCGCCGAGCGGCGGCGACCGTTCTGGTCATCCTTGGTCTCGGCAATGATCGCATCCTCGATCTCATCAAGGCGCGATGTAGTCGCATCGAGCTCATATAGCAGCCGAAGCGCAAGATCACGCCCCATAGTCAGGTGATCGCTGCCGTCTACGGCGGGCGCGGGCTTCATGCTAGAAGCTGCGGCAGAAGCCCGCGGCCTGACGGGTGCCAGCACCTCGGCCACCGGCTGGTACGCAGCCTGACCCTTGGTACGCACCCAGTTCTTTTCCTTTGCGCGCTTCCGGATAGCACCTTCCGTTACGCCAAAACGCTTTGCGATCTGACGATTAGACAGCTTGCCAGCGCGATATTCCGCCTCGATGGTCGCCCAGTCTACCGGCTTGCTTTTTGCCATCCTCAGTCCGTTGCGCACGCCTTGGTACGCACCTCAAATTGATCCAGGGGGAAATTTTGTCCGCGTGCCACCGGAGCGGTTAAGGCACCTAGGCGGTAACAAAGATTAAGACCCCCTACCCCCATACCTTGGCGGTCCGCTTAGCGCGCTCAGCTAGCGTCTTGCTGGTGTGGCAGGAACCGCAGAGCAACATTACGTTCCTCCGATCGAGCGGTGCGCCACCATCCTTCAGCTCTTGAATATGGTCGCCAAATATCCTGACCGGCGCGCCGGCTTCATTGTGCGTGCGGGCGCACCTCTCACACTTCCTGCCGCGCTCCTTGACAATGGAGCCAACGAGCTGCCGCCATTCTGGCGTCACATAGAATGAATCGTGATGCTTTGGCATAGGAGGCGCGGTCCGATGATCCAGTGTATGGACGCGGTGCGATAGCGTCGCCAACCTTGGTCGCGATGCCATCCGGCCTCCAGAAACAGAAAGCGCCCGAGAGATGCTATCTCCGGGCGCAGTTCGTCACATTCCGCTCATACTGTAGCCTAACGATTCACTGGCTGCAAGATACTTCTTCCTGCTAATTCGGATTCGACCACCATTTTAATCCACTGATCGGTCGCCGGGCGCGTCACGCACACCTTGGCCGATACGAGATCAGGATCGCTGTTCGCCCATGTTCCACCTGGCTTGTCATTCACGAGCCATTGGCCCGCGTCACGCAATCGCGCTATCTCGGCGATCTCAGATTCATTCCATGTCGCCTGTCGATCAATGATCCGCAGGCTAACCCCTTGTCCACGCGCCCACACATCCCTTATCCAATTGGCAAGACGCGTCTTTCTGGTTTTGTTGCGCGCCTCCATCAGATGGATCGAATAGCGTCCATGAACCGACTTACGCGTCTGCCCAATGTACCGGACGAGGCCTTCGTCGGTGGCATAGAGACCGTAGAGCACGCATTGATTCATGTTCAATATCTCCCGCGATTGATCTTCGCATATACCTTCAAAGCGGCCAGCGTCAGGCCCTTCCATCGATCAGGTTCATCCAGCGCAATGACGCCGATCGTATAAGGGACGTTGAGCCCTTCTGCCCTCATCGCGATGACCCAGCGGCGATACCGCCAGACCATTTCCGTCTGCGCCGGGCTGAAATCAGCCTCTCGGGTGCCCTTGTCAATATACACCATCTCTGCGGCGCGCATTGTCTGCCTGCCGGCAACCAACATCACAGCCGATGCAATCTGCTTCCATGCTCGCTCGAGGTCAGGCGGCAGATCCAGCCATGGGGCCGGTGCCAATTTAGCGAGCGTCTCCGGGGTCGGATACACGCGCTCTTCACGCCGCACTGCTTCACGTCTTGCCATCTCATCCCTCTTGCCAAAAAGAGCGCCGCTGATACCTTGGGTTGGCCGGTCAGTTTCCCATTGCGATTCGGTGTCTCTCTTCAAACCCTCGGTCGGTGCAACGACTGGGGGTTTTTGCTATGTGGCAGTGATTGCGCGGAACACCATGTCGCCATGATAATTGGCGACCGAATAACCGCTTTCGCCCTTGATGATGGCCCGCGATGCAAGGCCAAGATCGAACAGGGTATCGCGCCCGCTCTTCGACATGCAGTCGCCGTCATAAACAGGGCCATGTTTAACGAGCTGGCCGAGCACATCGCGCAGGCCGGCCGGCAAGAGCTTCTCGATGACGAACGTCGCCAGCTGATATTCGGGTGAACCGGTGCCGCTCTTTGCCATCAACTTGATGGCTGCCTTCATCACATCGGATTCCTTGATCATTTTCCTTTCCTTTCAAAGCTTTCTAATCCACTGCGGATAGATAGACATACACATTCAGAGCCGCCGCCGTTGTTCCCATGTCTTGGTTGGGCATCGAATAGGCTACCTGCATCACCCGGAACGTGCTTTCTTCGCCAGAGATGTGATCGGTGATCCAGACGACCTCGCCCACTCTTGGCACGACCAGGCTGCTCGACGTCGCGATGTGGCTACGTTTCCTCCAATTTTCGAAGTGCAATTGCATCACAACGCTTCACCCCGCGACCTGGCCGCGCGCTGGTCGCGGCGCACCATTCGGAACATCTTCCATGTGTCCAGCCAAAGCGACTTCCCGCGGAATCCCCATCCCCAATGGTTGCGGAATACGAGAAACCAAAGCTTGAGAGCATTCATTTCATTTCCCTTCTTTACATATCCTCGCCACATGGACAGCCACCCACAGCGCAGCCGGAAAATGTTCCAACCACGCGCTTGCAATGCGGACACTCAGCGCCGGTCGTCGGCTGGAAATACCTGTTCTCTGGGGCATTGGCCGCCTGCCAGCCGGCATAGAACAGATCGAATAAAGTGCCGCTCTTTGGCAGATCAGCCCGCAGGAAAACACGCCAAGCCTTGTCGCGGTCATCGCTCATATCGTAGCTCCTCCATCATCGGCCCAGCGGTCTAGGTCGCTCGCATCAGCAACCATCTGTGCAGCCCAATCATTTATGGCTTTGGCCAGAAATGACATATGGTCGCAATAATGCTCGACCAGCGGCCGGAACATCCATTCAGCGGGCGATGTCATGACGTGACGCTTCTTCATTGCCGCTTTATCCACATATGTCGCCAAATCACGCCGCGTCCCCAATGTGGAGTGGCGCCTTGACGCCTGCGCTGAACCTATCGGCAACCACTTATCTTTCCTCTGGTTATGCCTCGCCGGCTGGCGGTAACTCCAGTGACCCGGCGTAGCAATCGAACGGCTCGGCCGTATCTTGATCCATCATTAAAACGAATCTCTTCGCGGTTAGCGCCTCCTCGATTTCGTCTGTAGTTGCTTTACCATCAGACTCCAGTATTTTTGTCACCTCGATCCCAAAAACGGCGACACATGCGAGATGGTTCGCCTCCTCATATGACAACGAGATTGTGGCCTGATCTCGCCAATCGCCGGTCCATTTAAATTCCATCCTATTGATCCCTCCCAATATGAGATTGTTTAAAGCGAACAAGTTCCTGTCTGAATTCCGCTAGAACGGCTTCTGGATATTCTTTCCCAAACGGTCGGGGGTTGACTGTCATCCAAATGATTAGGGCAAGCAGTTCATTTTCTCTGTCGTTGGCAAAGTCTGGCAGTTGCCCTTGATCGCGCGGCCGGTGCCTGCCCATAATCCATTCCTGAATTTCAGATTCGAGCCACCCAACGGCGCGCGGCCCAAGCTTGATCGGCCTCGGAAACTCTCCCTTGGCGATCTTGGCATAGATAGCTGACCGCCCGAGGCCCGTCTGAACCTTAACGGCGTCAAGCCGAACTATTCTGCTCATCCCTCTTCCCTCCATCAATCTCGCAGATTGGAAACGGCCTCCATGAGAGTGCGGATTCTTGTCGTATTGCGTTCTATCACCAGTTCTTGGTCGATGATCGTCTGCCTCAATTGTCGAAGCCATGCAGATGTCTCTTGGGTGTGATATGCGATCTGCCGCAATGATGACTTCAGTGCCACCGCAACGGGGTCATCTTTCTCGACACTGGATGGGTTGGCGCCAATATCTCCACAAGCTGTTAGAGCTTCAGAGCAAAGTTCTTCAGTCGTCATCATCCTATTATCCCTTTCATCAGTTGGGCTTAATTTCATCTATTTCTCAGTCCGTAGGTCTTATTCGCCTCGTTGATCAGCGCCTGCCTCAGCCAGTCGTCGGTAATGTCCTTCGGAAAGAACACGATGCATCCCTGGCTGTGCCATGCCTTGCGGCGCATGGCGAACATCTCTTCCTCAGAGATCGGCGGATTCGGAGCATTCCGCAGGCTTGTCCGGATATGGCTCATTTCGTCCAGCCGATCTTCTCTAGACACCAATCGCGCAGCGCGGCCAGATCAGATGCAAGCGTACCGGCATCTGGGGTGGGCGGCGCCGGCGGCGGGAAATGACCTAGGCTTCTCGCTGCGTCTACCCGCCGATCAAGCTCGACCGTGCAAGTATCCGAATGCTCTATTGTGCTGGGATCGCCCCAAGAAACCCTGATCATGCCGCTCTCCTTCCCTTTGCGGCGGCGCCGAGGGAGCCCTTCGGCGGATCCCTGCCCTCCCGAATCGCCACGATGTACGGGCTCATCGGACCTGGCTTTCCTAGGTATCGCTCGATGTCGGTTGGGAACAGGCGGAAGCTCTCGATATTGGCTTGTCCCAGATAAACCTTCTGAGCGTGAACATGGATCTTTGCGCGCAGCAGCAGCTTTAGGTTGGCGCGCAGTTCCGTTTCAACCGCCTCCTCATGCCCGGCATTGTGGGCCAAGTGGTCCTTGATCAAGCCGTCCACCCACCTGGATGACCTGTTCCACCAGTTTGCATCTATGTCTGTGATCAGCTGTGGAAGCGCGTCGGACATCTGGCGCATGTTCACGGCTCCGTCGTTCGTCCGGGCGCCGGCATGGACGTGCCGCAGGATGTCGGCCGGCATCGGCGGCTGTGGCTTATCTGGTGACCAGATGCGCATCAGGTCTGAATAGGCTGAATCCAGCTGTTCCGGTGTCAGGTGCGACAGGGACTTGCGGTACAGCTTGGCGCGGCCCTCGGCCTTGGTCTGGTCGCTGAAGAACCCCCAGTAGATGCCTGCCAGTTCCTTGATCAGATCATCGATCGTCATGCGACTTCCCCTATGCTGCGGAGATGAGAAACGGGGTCAAAGTGGGTGGACGCGGCTTGGCCGGCCGGCATCGGTCTGGCGCGCTCGGCCAGGGCGTTCGCTATGCGCCGCTCGCAGAATTTCAGCGTGCCCGGCGGCGATTTCTTCTCGCCCAGCATCTGCTGGCATGTTGCCCGAAAGACCGCGCGGCAAAGATCAATGTCGGCACCGGCCTCCAAGAACCGTTTGGCGCTGCTGCCATCGTCCGGATGTGGCCAGGGCCTCGCTTGCGCCTCGCCGAACGCTAGGACGCGCTCTCGATCAAATGCTTGAATGACCTGCACAAAATCAGGATCTGACGAGATCGGATCAGCCAATCCCAATCCCGTCACACCACCCGGGCTTACGAGCCGAGGCTGGCCTGTGTCCTGGGGTATCTCGGTGGTGGTGGGATACTGGGTATCTTTTCTAACTATGGATTCTAACTCTGGCTTATTTCCATGGGGGTTACTCTGTGGGTTAACCCCCCCGTTATCCTGACCAATAACCTTTGGGTTTCCGCCTTTCTTTCCGTTTGCCTTATCCCTTTCCGCTTTCATCCGGTCCCTGATCATCCTGCGCGAAAAGGGAACGCCATCATCTGTCAGCGAGAATACTTTCCATCTTTCGAGTTCGGCGAAGGCCGCCTTCACTTCTTTAACCGGCCGGCCGACGATCGCGGCCAAGCCGTCAACATCTGGCAGCTGACCCTCAATCAGTAGGTGCCCATGTGGTTCTGCTTCGTGCATCAGGGCCAGCATCTCTATCCATAATCCGCGGGCCGCTAGGCTGCAGAGCTTTAGACGAGGATCGCCGCGCCAGTCTGACCAGTACCATTTACTGAATGGCTGCTTCATCACTTGCTTGGCTGCCCCTTCGTCTGATCCAGCCCAAATCGCCTGAACCACCACATGACCGTCGTGTGATCGCAACCATGCAGCCGGGCGATTGCCGGATAGCTCATGCCCTTCTGTCTCATCCTCTGGAGCTCGGATGGGTCTGGATTATGGGCGCGGCCGCGGAAGGGCCGCTTGATCTCTGATGCGCCTTTCAACCCAACTTGGCGGACCCTTGGATGAGCCTCCGGGTTTGGCTTTTGGTGAATGACGGTCTTCTTGACCGGCGGCTTGATTGCCATCTGGACTGGTCTCCGATGAGCGAGCGCGGCGGCATCAGACGAAGACAGCGTGACGCCTGGCACGGGTATGGCAATGGCTGTGGGGCAGCGCGTCACGCCGTGCTGCGCGATATATTCTGCGCAAGGATCTGTTTCGTGATCGATGCTGATATTCTGCGGGTGATCGGTCATGCTGCTACCCCGAACCGGCTAGTTTCGTTCCCCCACCTGTCAAATCCGGGATGCTGTGAGCGAGCGAACAGCTCGATGCGCGGACCCTGGAAAAGGCTGGCGATCTCATCGCGGATGAAGTCTGGCTTCCGGCTGTGTTCCCGCCTGGGCCCATAGAACACCCCGCGCGGCTTGGCACCCTTGATCGGCTCCGGCCGGCCGCTCTTGGCGATGATCAGGATCTCTGCGTCGCCGGTGACCTCGTAGCCCGAGCCGCGGGCTGTGCTGGTCGGATAGATGAATACGCCGTCCTCCCTGGGGTTGAGCTTCACCCAGATTCTGGAGGTGGAATAGCGGAAGCCCCAGGCCTTCATGACCTCGCGCGGCCCGAACGGCAGCAGCAGAATAGGGAACGTCGCCCACATCAGCAGCCGGCAGCCGTCGGGGTGAGCCAGGCTCTTCACCGGCAATTCAGCGATGTCCTTGATCTTCATGGTCGGGTAATGGCGGGACGGATTCTTGTTCGGGCCGGCGGAGAATGCCCAGCACGGATCAGCGTAAATCACCCGGTAGTGCTGCTGCGGCAGTTCGTTCATGGCGCAACCGCCTTCCGCTGATCTGCGTCCGCCAACCCCAGCAACCGCTGCTTAACGGATGCGGCGATGTACCAGCCGACGGCTTTAACCGGCGAAATTGGGATCCGATATGACCGGAGTTTTTCGCGGAGATGCGAGATCTGCATGACGACCGATTTCTCACTGGTCCGATAATTGGCGCGCGTGGTGGCTGCCGATGCGCCGCTGAAAGTGAGAACCTCGGCGGCCATAAGCGCCTCCAACAATCTGGCCTGTAGCGGGCTCAGCGCCAGCTTATCGGCGAGTTCGGTGCGGCAGACCAATTGGTGTTCCAGCCGAAGGATCTGCGCGTGGGCGGCTTCCAGGGTGTCTGGTAGAGCAATGGTCATGCCGACCTACCCGCGCTGGGCGAGCCGAGCAATCGGCACCACATCGCCGCCTGTTCCTCCGTCTCGCGCGGGAAGCGCTGAAAGTCAGACCCAGTGGCGAGAATGTCGAATTTCGCGCCCTTGACCGGGCCAATGGGACGGCGGTCGATGCCGAACCGGTCCATGGCTCCGTGCACGGTCGAGACATCACACCGAAGCTGGGCGGCGATCTGCCGCAAGGTCATCCCGCGCCCATGATAAAGGTCGCAGAGCATCTCCTTAGACCATTCAATGCCAGGGCGGTCCTTGGGGAGGCCATTGGCGAGTGCGCGGTCCGCGTTGTTCAGCAGTCGGTGGGCCCGGCCGAAGTCGATCGCCCGGCCATATTCCTCGGCCGTCATGCGCAGTTCCGCCCTGATCTGCTTGCTGGAATGGCCCTCATTCCAGCAAGCAATCGCACGGCGATACAACGCCTCCCTGGCTCGGGCGATATAGACTTTTCCCTTCTTGCTCATGCTGCACTTGACCTCGCTTTTTCGATCACTTCCAGCTTGTCAATCCGAACGGGCTCGGGATTATCGCCAAAGCTGACCCAGACCCAATCACCATGGATGCTGATCACATCGCCTTCCCGGCCCTGGCGGTCCCGAACCTTGGCACCTGACGCGAAATCATCGAGACGCATTGGACACCTCCTGCTTCAGCTTCTCCGTGGTGAGTTGGAGCAGTTCAAGCTGGCGTACCGTGACCTCGCCCTTGGGGGCGGCTAGGAGGCGGCGCTGGGCGCGTGAGTGCTTGGCGATGAAAGACCGGTCGGCGGTCGTCAGGCGGCGGCTCATCGGGACGGCTCCATGTCACAGGGTAGCTCGACCGTGGCGGATTGATCGGGAGCGCCGGCGGCGGCTGCGCTTACGCCAAACGGCTCTGTGGAGATGCGCCGCGGGCATGCCGCATTGGCGCAGACACCGTGTAAGAGGCAGCCGCAGTCGACATGCGGGCGCCACGCCGGCGTCAGTGGAGCCTGCCAGAGCCTCGTCCCTTTTATGCCGAGATGGTTCTCGACCTCGGTCAACCGACGCTCGATCTCGTCCAGACGGCTCATACCAGCACCTCATCTTGCTGGAAGACGTCCGCATCGATCTTGCGAAGGATGGACATGCCGGCGTCGGTGGAAATCGTGCGAACGGGCTGAAAAGCTGAGGCTGGAAACAGGGCCTCACCCATCAGGCGTGGCGGGTTAATGATTTCGGCAACAGTGATACCGATCACCCCATCCCAAATCTCAATAGACCTGACGGTGTATACTTCACCGAATACGGGCGCCCGCTCGCCGATGCGAGTATCTTTCCAGGGCACATCATGGGCTCGCGTAATCTTTGCACCGACTACCAGCCATGGATATTGCTCGCTCATCCGGGCGCTCCTATTTCAGAACTGCTATAATGCCAGCGCAGAGAGCCACGATTGCCGTAACGACAGCGAGTGGAATCCATATCGGTGCCAGCACCCACCACCAGGACCAATCGATGTAGTTGGTTAACTTCAGCCCAATGAAGAGGACGGTCAGCAAACCGCAAAAGCCGATGCCGCCGGATTTGGAGGTCGTAGTCTGTGCGCTCATGCTGATGCCCTCGCTTTCAGTGGAAACTTCCAATAGGTGAGATGCCCGATCACCTCATCGAGTGACTTGGCGATGCCATAGAAGGCGCCCGCGTCGATCAGGTCGTTCATCATATCCCGCTGCTCTGGGCTCAACCGGCCGCGGTCCGTCTTCAATTCGATCAGATAGAGACGCTTCTGCCAGAAGATCAGCACGTCAGGGAAACCGGCTTTCAGGCCCATGGCCTTGCTGAGCCCGGCGACAGCCTTCGTCTTTCCCGGTACCGGATTGACGGCGGTCCAGACGGCATCGGCCGGCAGCGCCATGTCCAGGAACTGGGCCACGGTGATCTGTAGCTGTTGCTCGGGCCGGTTCATGCGCCATATCTCCGGTCCATGATCGATTGGCCGGTGATGTCGAGCGCGTGCCCACCCGCAAGTATTTCATAGACTATGCGCTGGAGATCTGCCGCAAAATCAAACCACTCACGGTTCACGCGCCAAGCTCGAAATGCCAGGTGTAAATAGCGCTCGGTTATCGTAGTGCCTGATATGCACCCAATGAGCACTAGCTTGGCTGGCGAGCTGCACTCCAGTTGACGGCGGCGGCGGCCGACATTGGTAGAAACACCGATCTTTATACGTTGGAGACCGACCGCCTCAATGAAATAGACTTTCGATATTGAGGTCTCTGCGTCAGCTATACGGAACCAACGCGAGATCGCCGGGGCTCTGTCCAAATACGATAGATCTGTGCGCCTAAGCGTGTCCGCCAATACCCCCTTCTCCGTCAAATATATTTGGTCTATGGCATTAGTCTGCATAGCGTCGATCCATAATTGATTGCCCGGTGATGTTGGTGAGTTCGGTGGCAATGTCGGCAGCCTTCTTGGCCGCGTAGAGATTGGCCTTCAGACCATCCCACAACTCAGCAGGCACATGCTCGGATAGGACCTCCGCAACCTCGCGCACCGCGCGCTTCTGCAGGTCGGAGTCCAGTTTCACGCGGTCGGTGACGCGCTTCTCGGCCATGGTGCGGATGATTGAGGCTTGCTGCGCCGGCTCGGCCTTGGCTGCCTCAAGAAGTGCAGTGCGGTTATCATCCAGGCCGACTTCTTTGGCGGCTTCCTTGGCCTCAGGCGTCAGTGAGGCATTTGTTCTGGCGCGCTGAACGTCCCGACGATCGAGACCAAGCTCCTTCGTCGCGGCTCTGACACCGGCTTCCTTCGGCTGTTTACCGCCAGGTGGTGCAGATTGCGCCACCTTTTGTTGTTCAGCGAGATCGACCCAGCGGGCGATATGTTCGTCGCGCTCAAGGGCCGTTAGTTCGGCACGGTGCAGGTTCTCAGCGATCTCCCAGAGTTCCGCGGCGACAGCATCGTCACCGATATCGATGCAGGGCGCGTCCTCGATTCCGAGCAGCTTCAGCGCTGCCAGGCGGTGAGCGCCGGCGACGAGAACCGGAACATCCTCCTCCGTGACGCCGTCGATCTCCATCTTGGCCACGGTGCGGATCGTGATCGGGGTCCGAAGGCCTAGTTTCTGGATGGAATCCGCCAGCGATTGCACGCGCGAGGGGTCGATGTGTGAGCGAAGACGCTTGGCAACCACGATATTACCAGCTGCTATTGACCGGACTGGTGAAAGCTCACTCATGGAACAATCCGCCTCTCGTCACGTTGAACTATTGGATCGGGCCGGGTTCTCACCGGCTGGGTTCTTGCGTTTCCCACCCGTGGTTAGCGGGCTACGTGATCTCCACGCCGCCGATCCATCCCGTTGCCGGGAATGCGTTTCACTCAGAAATCTTGCTGCTCGTGCTTTTCGACGCCTTCGGCGCCCTGCTCGATTGCCTCATTGATGGCAGCGTCGAACATCTTGTGGATCATCGTCGTGCCCTGCTCATCCTCGTCATTCAGGGCGCGCACCAGTTCTTTTGCGAAGATATCTGTGGCCGTAACCTTGAACCGTGTTTCGAGCGCGCGGATCGCCCAAGCGCCCTCGACAACGGCGGGCAAGGCGGCGAGCGATACGCGAATTATGACCGCGCCGTCCTCTATAACTGCGGTTCCTGACCGGTCCATGCTCAGCCCCTCTTCAAAACCCGCTTCTCGATCCACAGGGCCGAGAAGAAACACACAGCGCCGATGATCGCGGCGGCGATGAACGACTGCACCACGCCGCAGGCCATGCCGTAGATGCTGCCGAGCATGAAGATCAGAAAGGTACTGTTCCGCATCACTTCTTCTCCGCCATGACTGCTTCGAGATCTGAGAGCATCGCCGCACCGGCGCCGAACACGCGCAGGATCTCGTCGTGCAGCTCGCCGGCCTCACGAGGCGTCAGCTTGCCGTCGGCCATCGCAGCCGCATATCGGCTGAACACGGTGGCGACGCGCTCGCCGAACTGGGCCATGTCGGTTGCCAGTGGGGCGTCGTCGTCGAATTCCAGGGGGATGAGGGCGCAGCCTTGGGCGGCCGCCAGGAAAGCTGTTACGAGCGGCTGGCCGCAGTCGCGTTCAAGAACCCTGATCTGCGAGGGCTTCAGCTCCTTGTCCGGCTCCTGCTCATCGGTGCAGGCGAATATTCTGGTGGGGCTACTGCCGGTCAGATCGGCCGATCTCTTGTGACCCCCACAGGCAGACACGAGCGCGGCCATCGACGCCTTCAGTGTCCCGCTTGTCCGCGGCTTATAGAAATGACCAGCGCGCTCGGGGCGCCGGGTTTTGCGCCGGCCGGATTCCTCTCCGCAACTATCACCTGAAATGCGATCTGTCTTTTCGACCACTTTGAGAGGATGAGATGTCGTCATTGCCGCCCCGCATGAATGAAGCCAAGCCAGAGAGCGAAGCTCCCGGCGCCGATCACGAAGAAGGCCGGCGCAAAGGCGCTCAGCCCTGCCAGCGACGCCAGGCCCGCCCAGATCGCGGCGTTCCCGCCGCAGACCGACAGCTGAAGCAATCGAGCATCGAGGCCGGTGTTGTCGTTGGCCGGCGGTGCTGAAGGGATGAATACCGGGCTGCTCATTGTGCGATCCTCTCCCCGCGCGATACGCTCGAACGGTCACGGTCAGGCTGGAGAGAAGGGATATGGCCAAAGGCATCTTCGACGATGGAATCCTCGAATTCACCTGTGCGAACTGCGGCAAGGAACATCCGAAGACCATCGGTTGGATCAAGGCGAATGACCATTTCACCTGTGAATGTGGAGCCCGGACTGACATCGAGCGCGACCAGGCGCTTGAGGCCTTCGGGCGTGTCGATCAGGCCATGGAACGCCTCATGGACGCGTTCGGGAAGTTCGGGAAGAAGTGACAGCAGCTCGGCCAGGGCGCCATCCGCGCCGGCCGTGTCAGTCGCCAATCTGCATATCCGCCTGCTCATTGCCGACCTCCAGCCGCGGGCGATAGCATGGTCTCCACGGGGACCAACGGGGGGATCATCAGATGGAACGCGTTTACATCATTCACATCGAAATGCCGGGCGCGAGCCACGAAAGGCTGGTCGAGACGGGGAAAATTCTGGTTCGCGTCCTGACCGACTTCGGCAAATACCTTTCCCTGTACAGGACCGAGGATCGGGACCTCATAGGATATGCGCTGAAGACCACCAAGAACGCGCGGCAGCTGCGCGCGGCATTGGAACATGGCGCTGGCAGCAAGGGCGGATCCGCGCTGCGCAACGGCGACAGGCTTTATATCGTCGAGACCGGCCCCGATTACGACTGGATCGGATTCGGTGCGATGGATGCGTTTCTCAGACACCGCGCCACCTCTTAAATTCCAGATGGCTTTCGCCGAAGATCGCAGTGTCGAGCTTGTCGAACAGGACGGCCTGCCAACGCCGATGCAGCCGATGCGGCAGCCAGCCTGATTCGACGAGATACCACTTCACCCGGTCGATGAACGGCGGCTCGTATTTCGGCGTCTCAGACATGCCGCCCTCCAGCGCGAACCTGGTTGATCGATGCGGTGCCGCGGAACAGGTCTCCCCGGGCAATCTCGGCGCGGACGTGATCGCGGATCAGTGCATCCAGCGACATCCGGGGCCGTCCGGGGCGCGCCCACTTGTCGTGCAGCCAGTGAGGCAGCCAACCGGTGGAGAGGAGCCAGGATTTCGCGGCCTGTTTGGTCATGATGCATTTCATCGCGTCACCTGCAGATCACGACGCGGCGAAGGTGTCAGAGACGCACTATCAAATGAGCGCCGATCAAGCAGTTGAGTTTGCTCAGGCGCTATTGCGAATAGCGGCCGAATCGAAGAAACGGGAAAGCGCCGAACCAAAGGGGCATGCTTAGATGACAGTGCCTGTGGTGGATGGGTCATGCTGCCCACCATGCGAAAGGAGAATGAGAAGTGACTCGCAAGTTTCGTGAGCGCGCCGAAGCGCTGGCGGTGCAGCTAATTCTCACGCAGATTCTTGCCCATGCATTTCGGGCTGACACCAAATTCGCCAGAGCTTTCAGCCGAGGCATTGAGCACTCGATTGAAAATTTCCAGTTCACTAACGGATGGTCAGATACGGATGAGATGAAGGGACGAGAATATATGCGAGTCGCCGCTGACGAGATTATCGGCCCTGCGATGGCTGCAATGAGGGGGCGCTGAGCAATCATGCGGCCCGACCCGTCGACCGATTTGTCTGATCTAGCGAGGCGATAAAATCCATGACGCGCTTAAACGTCTTGTATCTGCAGCTGCGTCCGCGCCTCAACTCGAACACGAAAGTTGGGTCTCCGGTCGCCGCGCGGCCAAACCCAGTGGGGCTCAGGCGGTGGTCGGCGAGACACTTTTCGATCTCGGTGAGAAATTGAGCTTCGTCCAACATGATCAGCATATTGGTATGCTAAAGCCTACAAGTCAAGAGGCTAAAGCATATTCGATATGTAGACCCAAGATGTGTAGGCTCAAGCCTATGAGCAGAAAACGAATCCCCATGGACCATTTTCGGAAAGCGATCTCCGACCGCATCGCGGAAAAGGATCTGAAGCTGAATGCAATTTCGAAAGAATTAGGTCGAAATCCCACCTATATGCATCAATTCCTTAACTATCAGAACCCCATAAAGCTCGACGGAGATGACCGGGATAGGTTGGCCGAGATGCTCGAGCTGGCGCCGGAAACGCTCCGCGAGATGGAACGGGGAGAAATTGCGGTGATGGATCGGCTGAGGGGTGAGATTTCTGCCATCACGGATGTACGGCGCAGCGGCAAATTCGATCTGAGCGAACAACAGCCGCGCCGCAGCCAGCGACTGCCGGAAATCGACGTGCGAGCCGGCATGGGGCCCGGGCAGGTCCCCGTTGATATTGAGCGTCCTGTTGACTTCTGGGAAGTGCCACGCGGGTTTTTCGGGCGGTCAGGCGAATTGCTGGTCGTCCAGGTTAAGGGCGAAAGCATGGAGCCCGTCCTTAAAACCGGCGACCGAGTGATCATCGACCGGTCAGATACCGTCCCCTCACCTGGCGGTATATTTGGGATATTCGATGGACACGGCGTCATCGTCAAATATGTCGAGACGATAGCGCAATCGAATCCTCTACAAATACGAATTTTTTCTGGAAATCCGCCGTTTACACCACAGGATATGGTGGTGCAGGACGATACGATAGTTGGTCGTGTCTTAGGTTACGTCAGGCGATTTTAAGCCGAAAACTGCGAAGTTGCGGATTTCTGGAATTCAGACTTATTGTAGCGTATAATCCTAACGGTTGGCTTCGTTGGGGGATCGTCATGTTGCGAATTAGCGTAGCAATCGCTGCGGTGCTTTTGCTTGGCGGATGTGTACCTACTGTGATCAGCCTGCCTCCCTATACGCCCGTTGGGACGGAGGAGTTTTCGGGTCACGTTGATGTTCATGAATTCAAATACTTCCCTAAAAAGGGAGTTGCGCCGGATGTGATTCACAATACGGCGGCTGGTGAACTCAAACTGACCGAAACCGTGGGGTCTTATTACACCAACGCTGTTCGTCGGGAGTTTCGCCAATCTGGATTGTCAGTAAAGCCTACCGCCGGCTGCTCCCTCGATGGTGAAATAAATGACCTAACCATCGACGACTTGGGATTTTCGGCGACCTATATAACCGATGTCCGATATATCCTTTGGGATGGCGATAAGAAGACGCTGCTGGACAACGTCTACAACGTAAAATTCAACACGACGAAATATGTCACTGCCGAAGTGATATTCGCAAATATTAACAAGATGATATCGGCCAATATCGCAAAGCTGATGGCCGATGAAGCGTTTGGCCAGGCTATTTCACAGAAATGTGGAGTACCGTCGTGAGGCGGCAATTCACCGGCCCAGTTCTGGCGCTGTGTTTGCTCGGTTGTGCACCATCTAATACCGCGTCGACCTATACCGAGGGCGAGATCGGACGAGCGGCCACAGTAATGAGGGGAACGGTCGTCGCCATCCGCCAAGTGACTATCCAAGGTGATTCTTCGGGCGCCGGCATGGTGGGAGGGGCAGTCGCCGGTGGTGCAGCCGGAACAATGGTCAGCAGCAATCCCGCACTGGCCGTCGCTGGCGCGGCCGGGGGCGCCGTCATTGGCGGCGTCGCCGGTGCAATAACAGAAGATGCGCTGCGCCGCGGAGGCGCCATGGAGATGGTCATCCAGCAGGAAAACGGACAGACCATTGCGATCGTCCAGACCAACGAAGAGGGCCTGAAAGCCGGCGATCACGTGATGGTTCTTAGGTCGGATAAGGTTCGCATTATTCGAGATCAAACAACAGGCAACAGCCATACCTAAAAATGAAAGGCCGCCGATGCCTTCCGGTATCGCTTATGACGCAGTTGCAAAATGCCAAAGTTAGGAATTTGGTATGTGCTGCCATTGTTGCTATTGGCGAGCGCTGCTGGTGCTGGCGGCGGCAGCTATTTTCAGAAGAAGCATTTAGCATCGATAGTTGGTCGGGTAGATCCTCCGACAGAGTTCGATCTCGCTGCACTTTCTGAAAACGGGCCAAGGATCCTAAAGGCGATGCAGAGTGCTGGGCTGCAATTGCAGCCGGCTCTTTCCAAAGCGAAATATCGTGGTTTGCAGATTTGGCTTTCCAGACCGGCGCTCGAAAACTTCTGGATCTCTATTCAGTTGTGCGGCGAGGTCAGCATTCCAGATGGCCCCACCGAAGAGTTTGAGCCTTTCGCCATGATATATGTGGTGCCTTTTGGCGATGTCACTCCAGGGTTTCATGCGAATATTGCCGGGTGGGAATCTGACATTAAGGGTCCGGATTATTATATGAGGAAAGGCAGCACTTGGACGGCCCAAGAGGTGGCCCAGAATCTGGATCGGGACCGGAGGTCGCTGCGCGATATTTGCGCCCACGATGGCGTTTATTCACGCCGAGCTATCGAGGTGCACATGCTCAAGAGAATCGATCAGAACTGATCTTGGGTCAGGGTGGCGGTGTGATTAATGGTCTCTTTGGGCAACGCAGGTATGACTATTGAAATTGGCGCGGGCACACTGACACACTACCAGCATATCCGCGCCAATTAAATCCTGACTGTTATCCTCAAGCCGCCTCGACTTTGAGCCGCACCCCCAGGGACTTGATAACCTTTCTGACGGTTTCATATTGAGGATGAGAGCCCGGCGCGAAGGCTTTATATAGACTCTCTCGACCCAATCCACTTTCCTCAGCAACTTTTGTCATTCCCTTTGCCTTGGCGATATCGGCAATAGCGGAAAGGAAGAGCTCGGGGTCATCCTCTTCCAGAACAGCATTGAGATACTCGGCGATCATCTCTTCACTGTCGAGATAATCGGCCGCATCGAACTTCGTGTATTTAGGCATAGCACTGCCCCCTTCCTCTAGAGCAATCTCGCCAGCGCCTTTGCTTTCTCTATGTCGCCCTCTTGCGTTGATTTATCGCCACCCAACAGCAGCAGGAAAACCAAAGCTCCTCGCTGGACGAAATACACACGATAGCCAGGACCGAAATGAATCCTCATCTCGGACACACCCTCGCCGACCGGCGCACAGTCACCGAAGTTTCCGGCTTCCGCGCGCTTGATCCTGACAATGATCTTGGCCTTGGCCCTGACATCTCTGAGGCTCTTCAGCCAATCGTCGAAGGTGTCTGATTTGACTATCGTGTACATGACGATGATGTATTCACTCGGATACACTTTACAAGAACCAAATCGGCATAGCTGAAAAAATAAAAGTGATCCACTGCGAGGAAATTAACCAATTCTTCGAACTTTTGCCTTGGGCCGCCGGCTCAAACCCAATAAGCATCGCTCCCTCGGCGCTTCCGCAGAAGAATTTTCGGCAAATATGCTTTTGCCTATTGCAAGCATATAGGCTTTCGCATATATCTATCCCATCAGCTGATCGCTGATCTCGGCCCCAGGCGTTTCCCCTGACGTTCTGCCGGCCCTGATTACCTCCTGATGGCTGGCGCACTGTTCCCCTGCGGTCCCCCTGCCATCTCGAGCACCTCCCAGAACGGTCGACCGCGCCTCCCCGCCGGTCGACGTGACTAGCCCGGTGCGCTGTCATCTTCTCGGCGCACCGGGCGCCCTTTGAGGATCGATCGCATGGCCTATGTGGCAGTGTTCGCAGATCATCGTATCACCGAAGTAAAAGGTCGCGCCGCTCATGGCAAGGTGCCGGCTGCAGTCAAGCTTATGGACGACAAGGGCGATTTCATTTGCACCCTCACTGTCCAGGAAGCCGAGTTCCTTCTTGCCCAGCTGCCGGCGGCGATCGCCGCAGCCAAGGCTGTGGAGCAGGCAGCGTGATCTCGATGAGCAACACTGCGCCGGTCGATCAGTCGGCAACCGGCGCTTCGCCTCAGGCTGATGATGCCACGAGGCCAGGTGTCATCAGTTCCGATATTCCCATCACACCGCAGCGGAAATGCGCATGGAGCAAGACAACGCGGCTTATCGCGGCGCTGCTGCCAGGACAGTCCGTCCTGATCGGGTTCGATCATCGGGCCGGCCGTCAGCATCTGCAGCATGTCTGCCGCGCTAATAATCGCTGCGCAGATTCCTTCGGCTGGAAATTGACGGCGCGGCAAGAGCCGAACGGCACACGCGTCTGGAGGATCTCCTGATGTCGATCCTCGAAACCCAGACCTACGCCTATTGGGCCGCGCAACAGGCGCGCCGAAAGCCTGGACTGACCGAGGAGGTCCGGGGTCAGGTCGTCGAAACTATCAGGCTCGTGGCCAAAAATGCGACTGCGCGAAGCTGCACAATATCGCTGCCGCGGAGATGGCCAAAGTTGATCACCCGACCGGCGGCAATGCCGCTTAACGCTTACTTAGGAGATAGATGATGAAGGCAGATTTCCAAAGACAGGCACGTCAGGGCGACGTGCTGATGGTGCTGGTCGATGACCTTCCGAAAACGGCCAAGACGGTGAAGCAGGAGAACGGCTTGGCGACGCTGGCCTATGGCGAGGCGACCGGCCATCACCACAGCTTCCACGAAAAGGCCAAGCTGTTCCGCGATGACGGTGCCGGCGGCGCGCTCTATGTCCGCACTTCGGCGGGTGCCGCTCTGACCCACCAGGAGCACTCGACGATCATCACGCCGGCCGGCGTTATCCGCAAGGTAAGCCAAGTCGAATATCACCCTGCCGAATTGCGTCGGGTGGCAGATTAAACAATGCCACGTAACCGCCCTTGCAAGCCGCTGTCGGAACGATTGCGAGAGAAAACGCAGGAGATCGATAGCGGCTGCTGGGAATGGACCGGCAATATTATGCCAAATGGGTACGGTGTATTGGCGATCGGGCGGCGCTCACTTGGCGAGCGGAAAACGGTCTATGCACATCGGGTTAGTTACGAGTTTCACCGAGGTCCAATACCTCATGGTTTGGATCTAGATCACCTTTGCCGCAACAGAAGATGCATCAACCCAGATCATCTCGAACCAGTAACTCGGCAAGAGAATGTGCTGCGTGGCGTCGGACCCCGAAAGGCAAGTGAGTACTTTGCTCAAATAACCCACTGCAAGCACGGCCATGCTTTCGATGAGATCAATACATCACCACGCAAGGAAGGCGGTCGGAAATGCAGAAAATGCGGGGCCATTAGGACGGCTAAATATAAGGCAAAAATGAAAATTTCTGCGGATTGATGCTCTGTCAGAGGGCCGGTGCGCCGGCCCTCGCATGGATCATCAGGAGGATAGAATGGTAATGCGTGTCGACAAACTCACCGGTGAACAGCGCGCCAAAATGGACGCGTGGGCTGATCAGTGGATCGAGGTGGGCTTGCGCCTGGGCGCAGCCGATCGGCCGAAGTTCGAGGGAGCCGCGAAGCGCTGCTATGAGGCGGCCGGCATTCCCTGGCACGGGAATGTCATCTGGGTTTCCTCGCCGCTCGTGATGGCCATCGCTGCGCCCGTAGCAGCCTTTGTCATCGAACTAAATAAGCGGAAGCAGGTCCGTGGCGCGGTCGGTGGCGCGGTCCGTGGCGCGGTCAGTGGCGCGGTCGATGACGCGGTCGGTGGCGCGGTCCGTGGCGCGGTCGATGACGCGGTCCGTGACGCGGTCCGTGGCGCGGTCGATGACGCGGTCCGTGGCGCGGTCAGTGGCGCGGTCGATGACGCGGTCAGTGACGCGGTCGGTGGCGCGGTCGATGGCGCGGTCCATGGCGCGGTCCATGGCGCGGTCGGTGGCGCGGTCCATGGCGCGGTCCGTGACGCGGTCCGTGACGCGGTCCATGGCGCGGTCCATGGCGCGGTCCATGGCGCGGTCGGTGGCGCGGTCAGTGGCGCGGTCGATGACGCGGTCGATGACGCGGTCCGTGGCGCGGTCAGTGGCGCGGTCGATGACGCGGTCAGTGGCGCGGTCAGTGGCGCGGTCGATGACGCGGTCAGTGACGCGGTCGGTGGCGCGGTCGATGGCGCGGTCCATGGCGCGGTCCATGGCGCGGTCGGTGGCGCGGTCGGTGGCGCGGTCCGTGGCGCGGTCGATGACGCGGTCAGTGGCGCGGTCGGTGGCGCGGTCGGTGGCGCGGTCCGTGACGCGGTCCGTGACGCGGTCGGTGACGCGGTCGGTGGCGCGGAAGATCAGGCCATTCGTAAGGCTGTGTCCCAGGTCATCTCAAACGGCTGGTACAAATATGTCGGAGGTCAGTTCTGGGTCGGCGGATGGTTTTGGAGCGGTGCATATACCAGCTTTTTTCGCGAAATTTGCAATCTGGAGCTCGCCGGTGATCTCTGGGAGCGCGGCAAGGCATATGAAGCCACGATGGAGTCGGCCTGCTGGTGGTATCCGCATCGCGATTTCATCATGGTCTGCGAGCGCCCATCGATTATCGAGCGCGAACTCACCAATCCCGAACAACCGCGTGGCTGGGGCTCGCATCGGCTGCATCGTGAAGATGGACCGGCCGTGGCCTGGGCGGATTGGTTCGGCGTCTACGCCGTCCATGGTGTTCAGATACCATTCAGCAAACGCTACATCGTAGATCAGCCGGATCTGATCACTGTCGAGGCTATCGACAAGGAAGAGAACGCGGAAATCAGGCGCGTCATGATCAACAGGTTCGGGATGGCGCGCTATCTCACCGAATCCGGCTCGATCGTCGTCCATGAGCTGCCGGAAAGCTATTCGCTGAAGGGGCTTCGCAAGGCTCGGCTGCTGCGACGCGACCAGCGAGACGATGAGCCGATCGTCGCCATCGAATGCCACAACTCGACTCCTGAGCCAGACGGTTCAATCAAAATCTACCATCTCCGCGTCGATCCCAACGCCTATGGCGGTCGCGCGTCAACGGATTGCCTGGCGGCGATGGCGTCGACATGGCGCAACGAGGATGGGTCGCTGTTTTTCAAGCGCCCCGAGGATTACGCGCCTGAGATCGAGACCTGATCGGAATAATGCGGGACCACCAGGAAAAGCAAATGGCATATCAGCGCGCATACCGCCGCCGATCGGCATCCAAGGATCTGGCCTTACCGCCATCCAGCCACAAGGTGGTCAGCCTTCATTCGCCAGCGGGATGGATGGATGGCACACCGGCCGGCAAAGGCGCCGAGGTCGTTCTCACCTTCGTCTCGATGTATCGGCGGGTGACCTATACCGCACGGACGGAGGCGGCATCTGTTGCGCTGCAGATCTTCCACCGGGTGCTCGACATTGGAGATTGGCTGCCGGCCAGTGGACCAATCGAAGTCATCGGCATGTCACGGCGTCCATTCAATCGCCGATTCTATATCGATCGGCCAGCGGCTTCAGAAGGGCAGCCTTGGGAAATCCAGGTGCGGCGCCTGACGCCCGATACCGACCAATGGACGCACAACAAGTTCTATCTGCATTCGGTGAGTGAGAAATTCTGAGGAGGCCAATATGGCGAAGACGCGACTTACCCAATGGCTGCGCGACAAAATGCTGGACAAGGCCAAAGAGCAGATGGTCGTGACAAAGGAAAAGGCAGCTCTCGACAAGGCTTACGCCAAATGCGCGCCGCTGGTCAGAAAGGTCGTGATCGCCAAGTTCCCCGTATCGGACATGGATATCCTGGCCAAATACGATCTCATCCGCATCGACGAGTGCATTAAATTGCGCCTGACCGCCGGCGGCATCGTGGGCTTCAACTTTGAACAAGCTGACGCCGTCCGTGTGCCACACCATTACGGTTGTGGCAGTCGAATCTATGAGGCCGATGAGAAGCTGACCAAGGCGCATGAGGATTGGTCGGCCGCCAAGGATGCCCTTGACGCCGCGATTGCAGCCAAGACGGCCGACTATCGCGCGCTGATCTCCGGGTCGCGATATCTCGAAGAGATCGAGGCTGTTTGGCCGGGCGCAAGCTTCATTCGACCGCTGATAGGCAGGAATCTTCCGGCGACGCTTTCTCCCGACATCATTGCCCGCGTAACCGCAGACGTTGCGGCGCAGAAGAAAGCGGCGTGATGATTCCCCGCGCTCGCAAACGTGCCCCCATGGGCGTGAAGACTGGCGATGTGATCCGCTGTGCCAGCCACCTGGCTTGGCTCCGTACCCGGCAGTGTGCCGTGGCGCGCGCGGCCGGCCATGTCTGCGAGGGCAAGATCGAGGCGGCTCACGTCCGGTCCGGAACCGACGGCGGGATCGGTATCAAGCCTTCGGATATCTATGCCCTACCTCTGTGCGCCGGGGGTCATCGAGAACAGCACTGCATCGGCGAAGCGGCCTTTGAGCGGCGCTATGGCATCGACCTCAAGCAGATCGCGGCCGAGCACGCTAAGGCCAGCCCTCACCGCAGGAAATGGGAACAATTGCATGACTGACACCGACAAGCGCAAGCTGACCTATCGCGACCGCAAGCTCCTGGCCGAGGCCTTCCCTGCCTGCTTCGTCAAGCCAGGGATCAAGGCACCGAAGCGGCCGCTCCGGATCGGCATCGAATACGAGATCCAGCGCCGCGGTGGTGTCGTTGATGCCGACGGCGTCAAAGTGGGCTGGTTCCGCCTGAAGCGGGCCCTGGCCGATTACTGCAATGGCCGGCGCTATCAAGAAGCCCTGATCCGGGATGATGTCCGGATCGATATAGATGGCAATCCGGCGGGGCCGGTAACACCAGAGGCGAAGGAACTGGCCCGCGCCCGCCTGGCGGAGATCGTCAGCGCAGCGGCGGCGAAGTCCGAGCAGGTGGCGGCATGACCGAGACACAGGAGACCATCACCGCCTGGGCCAATGAGACGTTCGGCCCGATCGCATCGATCGAGCGAGGAATCACCCGGGCCAACCTGGAAATGGCCGAGGCCCTGCACGAGTTGACCTCTGACCATGACGACTGGCGGGAGCGGCTCATCGCCGAATGTGCGGATGTCCTGATCGTCCTGGCGCGGGTCGCCTCATGCGCCATGGAAACGGTCACGATCCCGACCAGGTCGATGATCGCCTTTCCGGCCCATACCCTTGCATCCCATGCCCTTGGTGTCGCCAACACGGAACTCGCCCGGCTGTACCTGATCGCGGCCGAGGCCAACCTGCCGACGACGCGAGTCCATATCAGCTACACCTGGAACAAGGTGAAGGCGGTTATCGAGTTCCTGGGCGGAGATGCTCAGGCGGCCATCGACGCCAAGATGGCGATCAACCGCGCCAGGCAATGGCGCCGGGACGGCCAGGGCCACGCCTTCCATATCCCGGAAGGATCGGCGGCATGACGGAACTTCTGATCCAGCGCGGCGCGCAGATGGCCGGACCGAGCGACATATACCGCCGCACGTTATGGCGCACCTGGGACCCGTCGAAGCTCTCGCTCGGCTTCATCATGCTCAACCCCTCCACCGCGGATGGTGAGACGGACGACCAGACCATTCGGGTCTGCATGGGCCGGGCGCAGCGGATGGGATATGGCGGGATCAAGGTCTCCAATCTCTTCATGTTCCGCGCCACCTTCCCGATTGATCTGAAGAAGGCGGCCGATCCGATTGGTCCTGACTGGGAACAGGCCTTGCTGACGGCCGTCACCTTTCCCTGCGGAATGACGATCGCGGCCTGGGGTGATGACGGCTGGAACATGGATGGCGGCAAGACCGTGACCAAGGTGATCGAGATGGTCACCCAGGACTATGGCCGGGACCTCTATGCGCTCGCCCTGACCAAGGCGGGACAACCCAAGCACCCTGCCCGCCTGGCCTATGAGCTGCAGCCATTCGTCTGGAAAGAGCGCCGGCCGGAGCGGCCGTATAAGCCGGCATTCGGCCACCCGGTCAGGTCGGAGGGTATCCGATGAAGCGGCTGTTGAAATGGCTCTTCGATGTCGGCCGGCTGACGCAGGAGAATCACCTGCTCCGACTGTCGATCGTCCGCGCCATCAATGCGATCGACGATGACGATCCGACATTTGCAGCCCAGATCCTGGAAGATGCGGTGAGGAAGTGATGACATCATTCCGGCGGAAAATGCTCATCGAACCGCTTCTGCATGTCCTCAGCTATGCCCGCCAAATGGCGCAGCGCGACGATGCGATCGGCCACATCGATCGCATGCGGACCACTCAATGCCGAATGGTAGTAGCGCAGATTATTAAACATGTTTTGGAACTGGAGCTGCTCACTCCGAGTGAGAGATGCCATGTGCTCGCTGAGATCGAGGCTAGCGAAGGCTGGCAAGGTGGTATGCAGAAAAGCAAATCCTTTGCCTGTCTTATGATCGGCAGACTCATATTCGGCTGCCAACAGCGTGCTGAGCTCTTCCACCTCTCGAAGCTTGGCGCGCAACGGGAGCAGCTCATCTCTGATTTCGCGCCTTCGGTCAGCCTGTCGCTGCCGCCGCTCATTTTCGAAAGACTTTCTGACCTGCCAGGCAACTACCCATCCGGCAAGTCCTGCAGCCGCCAACGTCGCCAACGACTGGACGATCGCGTCCCAGCTTACAGATCCACTCATGTCTGATGCCCCCATCATCTTCAGCGGCCCCATGGTGCGCGCTCTCCTAGACGGGCGCAAGACCATGACGAGGAGGCTGGCTTTCGACAAGAAAGGCCGGCCGACTACCTGGTCGAAAATCCTGCTGGCCATGCAACAGCAGCGCGAATTGGAAGAGCGGATCAAGGCCATTCGGCCCGGCGACCGGCTTTGGGTGCGGGAGACAGTGAAGGCAGTCGAAGACGAGGATTTTGACCACTGCGTCCATTACGAGGCTGATCGCGATCTGCGTGTCGTCGCGCCGAACCATGATAGGGAATCGGAAGCTTTCGGCAATTGGTGGAACCTGCTCGCCTATCGGTCAGACGATCCAGACCTGACCGGCGGCAAGCTCGTGCCGCCCATCCACATGCCCCGCTGGGCGAGCCGTCTGACGCTGGTCGTGACCGCCACCAGGATCGAGCGGCTGCAGGATATCAGCGAGGCGGATGCGCGGGCCGAAGGCATAGCGCCCCTCCCATCCGGACGCTTCCATTGCGGCCACGACGATGAAGGGGAGATCACCTGCAAATCCGCGATCACTGCGTTTGGTTGGCTGTGGAACAGCTTGCATGGCGTTGATGCCTGGATGGCAAACCCCGAGGTCGTCGCCCTCAGCTTCACTGTCCACAAGATCAACATCGATCAGATGAAGGAGGCGACATGACCACGACTGTTCTCTGCATCTATCACGGCAACTGCCTCGACGGATTCACCGCCGCTTGGGCCGTGCGCCAGTTCTTCCGCGAGCGCCGTCAGGAGATCGATTTTTTCCCCGGCTTCTATCAGTCGTCTCCACCGGATGTCACCGGCCGCGACGTCATCTTGGTCGACTTCAGCTATAAACGGCCGATCATTGACGCCATGGCGACCCAGGCGCGCTCGCTTCTGATCATCGACCATCACAAGACGGCAGCCGAAGACTTGGCCGGCATTCAACCTGTTTTTGGGATGGGATGGGATCGCCACCAAGACAATGTGATCCAAGATGCCTGTGAGGGTCTTTCCGGCAAACTCTACTGCCTGTTCGATATGAGCCGGTCGGGTGCCGGTCTGGCCTGGGATTTCTTCTTTCCTCAAGGCCGGCCCAAGCTTATCGACATCGTCGAGGATCGCGACCTCTGGCTGTTCAAATACCCATACACCCGTGCGGTAAACGCGGCGCTGTTCTCATACCCCTACGACTTCGATGTCTGGGACAGACTCTACATCCAAGCTGGCGAGGACTTGCCAGACTTGGTGCGCCAGGGAGAGGCGATCGAACGTAAACACTTTAAGGATATCGACGAGCTGCTGAAGGTCCTCAAGCACCGCACGACAATCGCCGGCCATGACGTGCCGATCGCCAATCTCCCCTATACGCTAGTCAGCGACGCAGGCAACATCATGGCGCAAGGAGAGCCCTTCGCTGCCTGCTATTACGACAAGCCGGATTGCCGCGAATACAGCCTTCGTTCCGGACCAGACGGGCTCGATGTGCAGGCGATCGCCCGGCGCTTCGGCGGCGGCGGTCACGAACATGCCGCCGGGTTTAGGGTGCCGCATGGGACGGATGTCGCCTAATGCCCCGCCGCAAGATCCTCATCGCCGATCTGCTGTGCGGGGCTGGTTGTTCCACAACGGGCGCGCTTCGGGCGTTACTGGTGACAGCATGAGCGGCAAACCCAAACACGGCCTCAGCTATACCGCAGAATATCGCGCGTGGCAGACGATGCGCCTTCGGTGCCTCAACCCCGAGAACGAGGCCTATCCAGACTATGGCGGCCGGGGCATTACGGTCTGCGATCGATGGCTGGAATCTCCCCGTCACTTCTTTGAAGACATGGGGCCGAAGCCGTCACCAATGCATGAACTGGACCGCATCAACAACGACGGCAACTACGAGCCAGGAAATTGCCGCTGGGCGACCCGCAAGATCAACGACCGGAACCGTCGCAACAATCACTGGGTAGAGATCGCCGGAGAGCGGAAGACACTGGCCGAATGGTGTGAACTGCGTCGACTTCCTCGCAGCACCGTGCAGAAGCGGTTACGTGCCGGCTGGACTCCAGACCGCGCGCTATCCGAACCAGTTGGTCCTAGTGGCCCCAAGATGAAGGCCTGCGTTAAGGCGCTCATGGCCGACGCCGTGCCGAAGCGGCAGACGACTGGCGCGCCTGCAGAATCAGAGGAAGCAGCATGAAGATCTTCAAGGACATCATCGGCCAGCATACCGCCGTCGTCGGAAAAACTGGTTCCGGCAAGACCAGCACTGCCAAGCTGCTGGTAGAGCACGTCGTGGCCCAGGGCGCCCGCGTCTGCATCCTGGACCCGATCAAATCCGACTGGTGGGGGCTGATATCCAGTGCCGACGGCAAGCGGCCGGGGCTGCCGTTCCAGATCCTGGGCGGACCGCACGGTCATGTGCAGATCAAGGAAACGGCCGGCAAGCCGATCGGCGAGCTGGTCGCAGGCGGCGATCTCCCGCTGACCATCATCGACATGGCCGACTTCAAGCCGGGTGGCCTGCAGACCTTCTTTACCGAGTTCGCGCCGGCCCTGCTGCGGAAGATGCGCGGCATCCTCTACCTGGTCATCGAAGAGGCGCATGAATTTGCACCCAAGGAGCGGGCGGGCTTTGGCGGCGAGAACCTGACCATCCATTTTGCCAAGAAGCTGGCCACGGCCGGGCGGTCCAAGGGCATCCGCCTGATCGTCGTGACACAACGGACCCAATCCCTCCATAACGCCGTCCTGGGCAGCTGCGAGACGCTGATCGCTCACCGGCTGACGCTGCCGGCCGATCAGACGCCGGTCAAGGAATGGCTGAAGGGCAATGTGGCCAAGGACATCGCGGAGAAAGTCTCCCGGTCGCTGGCTGGCCTTAAGACCGGCGAGGGCTGGGTGATTTCCGGCGAAGCGAATATCGCCGAGCTGGTCAAGTTCCCGCGCATCAGCACCTACGACAACAGCGCGACCCCGACCGATGATGATCACCGGCACGAGGTCAAGACTGCCCCGGTCGATCCCGCCAAGCTTCGGGCACTCATCGGTGAAGCCGTGGCGGCTGCCGAAGCCGATGACCCGATCGCGCTGCGTCGCCGGATCGTGGAGCTGGAGAGGCAAGCCGGCAAGGGCGGCGTGACAGACAATCAGCTGCTGGAGGCCCAGGCCAATGGCTACCAGCGGGCCGCGAACGAAGTTAGCGCCAAGTGGCGGCAGCTTGTGGAGGCAGCGGCCACGACAGTCGCGCATAGCGTTGACCAAATGCGGCACCAGCTTCAGCAACTCGAGAGCGCTTTTACGACCCGCGCCGAAGAAGCTGTAGATGAAGCTGCACGATTTGCGGACGTAGCTCAGCCGGTAGAGCGTCGGCCTTCCAAGCCGAATGTCGCGGGTTCGAATCCCGTCGTCCGCTCCACCCCATCGATGCCGGCGAAGCGCGCGGAGGGCGTCAATGGCCCCCAGCAGCGCATCCTCGACGCCCTGGCCTGGTGGGCTTCTGTCGGCGTCGGGCAGCCATCGCGCATTCAGGTCGCCGTGATCGCCCGGTACAGCCCGAGCGGCGGTGCATTTCAGAATCCCCTGGGCGGCTTGCGTACCATGGGTCTGATCGAATACCCGGCCCGCGGCTTGGTCGAGCTGACTGATGACGGCAGGCTTGCGGCCAACTATCCCGATGCGCCGGCCACAGTGGCGGAATTCCACGCCCGGCTGCAGGGCATCCTGAACGGGCCGCAATGGCGCATCCTGGCACCGATCATCAGTGCATACCCTCGGCCGATCTCACGCGCCGAGGTCGCCGCTGCAGCCGGCTATGCGCCTGACGGCGGCGCTTTCCAGAACCCACTCGGCAGCCTGAGGACACTTGGGCTGATCGACTATCCGGCGGGCGGCATGGTGCAGGCGCAACCGGTGCTTTTCATTAATGGGCGATGACGCCCGCATTGCCGGAGGACGCCATGACCGACAACCTTCTGCGCACGATTTCCGACAACCTCGCCATCTGTCTACGCACCGGCAACAAGTGCGAAACCCTGGTGCTGGCTGCCGATGAGCTGCAGCGCGTGCACGACCTGCTGACCGGCGCGGAGCTGAAGAAGCTGTACGAGCAGGTGGATGAGCTGCGGGCTAAGGCGCATGAAGATTGGACTGCTGGTAAAGACACCCTCCCATGGAGCAGAGATGCCTTTTCTACCGTCCTCGGCCTGATCAACACCATGCTAGCTGGGCGGGAAGATGCGGAGCCGGAGTTTCGCTGCGCACCGGAAGTTCGCGAGCGGGAACACTTCAAAAATCGTTACCGGCATCTTGATCTCTCCGAGGTCTCTGATGCTTGGGGCCGTACAATCTTTAAGCATTCGCACGTGCAAGCGATATTTGATGGCTGGCTTGCCAGAGCTTCCCTCTCGCAGCCGATTGCAGCGGTGGGGAATGAGCCTGTTCTGCCGTATGATATTGCGATCAACCAGATTCGCTTTAATGCTGGCGTCAAGCTTAGCACCTTCATTGAAGCGGCGCGTCGCTGGCATACCTACGCGATGAAGGCCTACGCGATGAAGCGAAACCGCAGGTGAGTAAAATGACCAGCACTGACACGCGGCGTGATGATAGCTGCTCAGCTTATCGAGCAAACAGTCGCATATGCGCCAATGGCTTTATTCAATTACATGTATGCCGACGTCAATCTCAGTGTTTGATGTGTGGCGCGTATTCAAGGACCATACCGTATTGCATGAGAGATGAGGTGCCGAAACATATGACAAAGGATGATGGTTCACCACTGTTTTTACCAGGGGTGTCTAGTCATGACCCATCTTGAACGCTTCAACCGCGCCATGACGGTCGCCATGGTCAAGGACCAGGACATCAACATCGGCCTGTTCCTACTGTCCGGCTTCTGGTGCCTCGTCGCTCCGGCGCTCGTCTACGGCGCGCTGATGGCTATCTACGACCGTCCGGCGATGCGGGCGAAGTATTTGGGAGAGAAGTGATGTGTGAGTGCAAAGATGCCGTGAACAAGCATCTCTCCAGCAAGAATGCACGCCTCGCGGAGATTTCGATGATGAACATGGAAACGGGAAAGGTACGGCAAAGCATCGTCATAAAGACCGAGTGTGTTGACCGGTCTGCCAGGCGTTGGACAAAGGCGGTGGCGCCGACCTTCTGCCCGTTCTGTGGCGAGAAATACGTCGTGGAAGGTGCCGAATGACCAAGCAAGACAGCCAGGCGGCGTTTTATAGGTGGTTTTCTAATCGCTTTCATCGTGGATACGAGTGTGACAGCCCTGATCAATCCGACCATGATTTCTTAGCTGCATTCCAAGCCGCCCTCGCCTACGCCACCGCCCAGCAGACGGAGCAGATGTTAGCGTTCATCACTTTCACGAGGCAGAACGGACTCGATCTTCTCGCTACCCCATCTGAACTTCTCGCCGCCTTCAACGCACAGGAGCAGGGACGATGAAGGTCAAGATTGAAGATAAGGAAATACTTTTCCGGCTAGATAATGGCGCGGCTGTTTCCGTACCTAATGATGTCGCCCTATATTTAATGCTGGTCGGCTCTACAGCCCAGAGGACGCTAGATGTCGAAAATGGTGTCGAGGATGACGACATGTCGTATCAGCTCGAAGAAGCGGACTTCCGACTTTTCTTGGAAGTTATCAAATCGAGGTGTGCATCATGACCGACCTCACCGCGCAACAGATCGAAGAACTTGAGCGGCTGGAAGCGGCGCTTCGCAAGGAACCGATGGTCGTTACCGCTTCTAAAGTGCCTGTAGACGGCGAATATGACTATGCCGTTGGTATCGATATAAACGGTACAAAGCATGTCGTTGCAGAATTCTTTGGGCGCATCGCGAGTGACATTCGGCAGGACGCGAAATCTTATGCTGAATTCTTCTTGGCTTTCCGCAACGCCGCCAAGCCCCTGCTGGCGATGGTGAAGCGGTTGCAGGATATTTGCACTGCGGATGACGGGCCTTGGGTGCGCGAAGCTTTGAAGAAAGAGCGTGACGACCTGCGCCGCCAGCTTGCCGAGAGGGACGCGGAGATCGGTCGGTTGCGTGTCTCCATATCTGATCTGAGAACAAAGGGAATTTGTGCTGGCGCTGCCTTTGTGCGCAGAAATGATAGTGCGGTCGGGATGGTGAACGAAGTTTTGGGTATAGCAGACAACGCATTGGAGCCTAAGCTATGACGACTGACCGCGAGCGGGAACAGTTTGAAACGGCATGGCGCAAGAATTACGGTGCAACACTGCGTGGTAAAGAACAGGCTTGGAATCTATGGCTTGATAGAGCCGCCCTCGCGCAGTCGTCCGCGACATGCTGGCAATGCACACCGGCAGTCGAAGCATCGTGCAAGGAAACCGGCGTGTGTCAACGCGGTGTCACGCAGCCGGTCGCGGCGGCAGGGGATGAAGAATACCGAATAGAGTTACGCGTCGCGTGCGATCACATGAAAGATGCGCAAGACCGTCTAATGGCTCTAGCAGAACGCGCCGCACAGCCCGACGAGGCGCGGGATATCAGGATGATCAAGGCTGGGGCAGCATTCTTTGGCAGGAAATTGCGCGACGAAGAGGCAGCATCGATCATCGCAGCCGAGGCAGAGAAGGAGCGGACGTAATGGAAAGAATAGCGCGCGTGGCGATTCGAACACCAGATGGGTACGTATGGGGCAAAGAGCAGCCTATGCGACATCACGATTTGATCCACGATCTGTCAGAAGAAGGTTATAGCGCGGCTGATGTTTCCGATCAGGGATTTATGACTGATAGCGGTAGGTTTGTTGATCGCTCTGAAGGTTTGCGCATTGCGATTGAAGCGGGGCAGATCGTCAAAAAGAATGGCAATGAAAACGAACTCTATTCCGAGGACATGTGGTGATGCCAACCTATCTAACAGCCCCTGACGGATCACGCTGGGCCGTGGTGCCGGTGAAGGCGACGGATAAGATGGCTCATCACGGACAAGGGTACAGCGACCTGATACTCATGTCGCATCGGCGGGATGGATTGTCCAAAGCGGAGAATATCAAGGCCATCGATGAAGAAGTGAAGTGTACTGTGTGGCCTGCCATGCTCGCCGCCGCGCCGGAGTTCCCGGGCGAGACCACTGACGCCATCTACCAACGCGGCCTGCGCGAAGGTCTGGAGATGGCAGCTAAGCTGATCGAGGGCAACTGCATCATGAGCAGCGGCACGGTCGATAATCCGGTTCTGCGCCCGCGTATCGATGGCTACCAGCATGGCTGCGAATACGCCACGGCCATCCGCGCCCTCTCACCCGCCATCCAAGCGACGGGGCGGGAATGACCATCTGGCCGATTACCCAATCTGCCATGGAAGAAAAGCTGCATTGCTCCAGCCGGGCGCTGCGAGATTGGCTGCGACAGTTAAGAATTCGCTTCCCCGAGGTCGCTTTCCATAGTGGCACGACACGTCATAAGCTGTTCGAAGAGCGCCACTACAACCTTTTGATCGAGTATTTGCCATGCCTCTCCGCGCCGTTGTCCCGCCCGGCCGCACGACGTACTACCTCCGCGGCACCGTCAAGGCCGGGCAACGGTCCAGATCCGTTTTTGAGAGTACAGGCATTCGCGTTGGGTCTGCAGGCGCCCAGCAAAAGGCAAACGAAATCCGGCTTCAGCGTGAAGCAAAGATCTACCGGGAGCTGATCCATGGTGCCGATGCCGTCGTAACATGGTCAGAGGCAGCGGCGCACTATTGCGAGAAGCGTCACCTGAAACGCGTTGCACGGAACCGGGCCCTTGCCGATATGCCGGATAAAGAAGCCGAGTACGTCCTAAAGCTCACCAGCTATTTTCGGCGCAAAGCGATCGACAATATTCCGTTGGCCGACTTCTGTGACCAGGTCGGTCCTCATCTGGCGGCCTACTTCAAAGAGAAGCACATAGCCAAGGGAAACAAGCTCCCAACCATGACGCGGGAACGGGACACCTACTGCGCGGTCATGAATGAGGCTGTGCGCCAGAAGTGGGTGAGGCAGGACTTTCCTCAGCCAGATCTGCCCGAATATAGAGCCACAGAGATTCCGGTCAATAAATGGCTCTATGACGACGAGATCCGGCTGCTCATCCGTCTGGCGCCGAAGCATCTCAAGCTGTTTGTCGCCGGCATCTTCGCGACAGGCCGGCGTGGCGGCGAGGTGATTTTCATGAGCCGCCGTCGCCCCGACTATAACGATCCGGCCGGCACCGGCCTCTCTCTGGAGCCAGGGCACGAGCACTTCTACTATGGCCACACCAAGAATGGGCGTCCCATTATCGCCCCATTGCCAGACTGGTACGTTGCCATGCTGAGTGCATATCTGGCCAGTCGCACCGATAAACACGATGCCCTGATCCTGACCGAGAAGAAACAGCCCTATAAACGCCCCAAAAAGCAGCGGGGGTTCATCGTCAAGACGGCGTGGAGGTCAATGACGCGCAAGGCATCAGCAGTGCTGCTGAAGCGCTCCACGCGGGCTGCGCGCGCCGGCGACTTAATAGCGGCCGAACGATTACGGGAGCGATCCCAGATCCTGCTCGAGGTGACGCCACACTGGGGGCGCCATAACGCGGCGAGCCACGTTCTGATGCAGGGCATGTCGGAGCGCCAGGCGCAGCGGCGCGGGGGTTGGGAATCGGCGAAGATGATGCGGCGCTATGAGCACCTGTCGCCAGAGTTCAACAAGGAGATGGCCAATGCGCTCGATTTCGGTATCGGCAAGCGCAAGACTGGCGCTTCAAAATAAAGAACAAGCACTGAACAAACTGCACGGATTTTGCACCGTTTTGCACGCCAGTTCATGCCATGTTCCGCCATTTCGCGCCGTATGGAGAGGCAAGAATTTTTTGAACAACGAGCCTAAGTGCTTGAGTATCTGTGGATTAGGATGGTGGGCGGTACAGGGATTGAACCTGTGACCCCTACGATGTCAACGTAGTGCTCTCCCGCTGAGCTAACCGCCCATCCGTGCTGCCTGATTCCAGGAGAATCACCGGCAGGCAAAGGTGCCGGGCATTGCGAGACCGCCGCGGCGGAGGGCGAAATAGCACCCCTGACCGGGGATTGCAAGCGGGCGATGCAATTTTATGAATTTTCCTGGAAAATCAGCCGGAAAGCCCCGAAAAATTGGCCCACGGCCGGGCCGCCAGGCCGGCTTGGCGCTGAAGGCCCCCCGCTATCTGACCCGCACGCCCTGCCGGTCGAGTTCGAGCTGCACCCTTTCGATATTGAGCCGGGCGAGATCCTCCCCGCCGCGGATCGAAAGTGCTGCTGCCACCCCCGCCCCCTGCCCGGCCACGGCGCAGCAGGCCATGTTGCGGGTGGCGGCATGGGCGATGCGGTCGCCGCCGATCGCCCGGCCCGCCACCAGCAGGTTGCCGATTTTCCGCGGCAGCAAGGCGCGATAGGGAATCTGCATATAGCGGCCGGTCGTGGGCAGGATCAGCACGCCATAGCCGTCGATGAATTCCGGGTAGATGCCGATCGTGTCCGCGAAGCGACCCTGGTTGCGCACATCGCTTTCGGTCATGTTGTAGACGGCGTCGATCTTGCGGGTATCGCGGATGCCGATGGTCATGCCGAAATTGCGTAGCCGCGCCTGCGCGCAGCCCGGCGTGTAGCGGCGCAGCGCCTCGATCGCCAGCATCGCCTGCTTGCGGCCCTCGATCTCGAACCGCGTCATGCTGTCGGGATCGGTGCCGTCGCAGCCTGCCAAATGGACCAGATTCATATAGGTGAGTTCGCCCGTATCGTGCATGGCGCCCCAGGTGCCGGCGATGGTGTTGAGATGGGCCGGGATGACGCCGTCCTTGATCGCCTGGGCGAAGGGCTTGCCGAGGAAGGGCGAGAACATCTTGTCCTCCTTGCCCGATGTCTCGATCTGCCATTCACCGGTCGACCAGTCGCTATAGGTCTGCGGGTCCTGCCTGATGCCGGCCATGAAGGCCTTCTTGTCGACGCCCGCGAGGTGGAACATGACGGAGGCCGCCTGCATCGCCTCGACCGGCGTCTTGACGGTCGGCGCGCCGGCGCGGTGCGCGACATCCGCGTCGCCGGTGGCGTCGATCACGATCTTCGCCAGGATCGCCTCGCGCCCGGCCTTCGATTCCGTGACGATGCCCTTGATCTCGTTGCCTTCCATGATCGACGCCACGAATTGGCGGTGTAGCATCGGGCGGATGCCGGCCTCCTCGACCAGTCTATCTGCGACCAGCTTGAAGCCCTCGGAATCGAGTTCATAGGAGAGCGACTGGCTCTCCGGCACAGCCGCACCCATGGCCTTGGCGCGATCCTCGAATTCGCGGCCGATGCCGCCCGCCTCCACCGTCGCCTCATGCCGATACCAGGCGAAGCCCTCGACGCCCACTGCCGTGATATTGCCGCCGAAGCAGCCGAAGCGTTCGACCAGGGTCACCGCGACGCCGGCCCGCGCCGCCGCCAGTGCCGCCGCCAGACCGCCGGGGCCGGAGCCCACCACCAGCACATCGGTCTCATGGATGACCTCGATCTGGCGGGCGGGTTCGGTGATGACGGCGGGACGCGCGGGCATGGTGGTTACCTCTGGAGCAATCAGGCTGGACGATGAGTTGCGTGCACGATGCGTCGCGGACCCTCCCGGCGCAAGATTGACCCTCACCGAGAAGGCTCAGAAATTTGGGGTCTATGACCTGATCGGACTGGGGGCTGGAGGCGGTCGCGCCACATTTGCGCTAAGCTGGCAGACCTCCCACCAGGATGAGCGGGAACGAAGATGTGGCAGTTTTTCATGGCGATCCTGGCTGCCGCCCTGGTGCCCCTCATCGGCGGCTATCATGCCTGGCCCCGGGGCGCCTATCGCAAATGCGCCTGGCCCTTCTAATCGCTCTGCCGCTCTGCGGTCTCGCTATCTACTCGACTTGGCAGTTCGTCACGCATCCGAGTGCCATGACGAATGCGAATTTCGGCTTCGGGCCGGAATGGCAATGTACGAAACTACTGCAGACCGAGCCCGTCTGCATCAAGATGCGATGAATATTCTTCCCGTCACGCCGCCCGTATCTGCGCGATAAAGCGGTCCACTTCCGTGCGCAAATGCCCCGCCTGTTGCGCGAGGACGCCGCAAGCCTGATGCACCCGCTCGGCAGCACTTCCACTCGCCGCCACCACGCCGCTCATGCCGGCGACATCGCCCGCCACCAGCTGCGTGCCGCTGAAGGCCTGCTGGGTGCTCTGGGCGATCTCGTTGGTGGCGCTGCCCTGTTCGGCGATGGCGCTCGCCACCGACTGGGTGATCTCGTTGACCTGCTGGATGGTGGCGCCGATGCCGCGAATGGCGCCCACCGTGTCGTTGGTCGAGGTCTGGATGGCGGAGATCTGCACGCCGATCTCCTCGGTTGCTTTCGCTGTTTGCGCCGCGAGGTTCTTCACCTCGGAGGCAACCACGGCAAAGCCCTTGCCGGCCTCGCCCGCCCGCGCCGCCTCGATCGTGGCATTGAGCGCCAGCAGATTGGTCTGGGCGGCGATCTCGCTGATCAGCCGGGCAACGCCGCCGATCTTGTCCGCCGCCTCGGCCAGGGACTGCACCTGAGTATCTGCCCGCGCCGTATCGCTGACCGCCTTCCGGGCGATCTCGCTCGATGCGGCCACCTGCCGGGCGATCTCCTGCACCGAGGCCGAGAGTTCCTCGGCGGCGGCGGCCACATTCTGCACATTGCCCGCCGCCTGCTGCGAGGCTTCGGCGACCGAGGCCGAGCGGCTGGAAGTCTGCTGCACATTGTTCATCAACTGGTCGGCCAAAGCCTGCATCTCGCCAGCCGCCTTGGCGACCTGCGTCACCACATTACCCACCGCCTGGTCGAACTGATCGGCAAAGCGCCGCATCTCGGCGCGCCGTGTCGCATCGGCATTGGCGCGCTCGGCCTCGACCTCACGCTGCAGGCTATCGGCGGCCTGGCCGTTGTCCTTGAACACCTGCACCGCCTTGGCCATGGCGCCGATCTCGTCGCCGCGTTCGATGCCATAGGGCTCGACCGCCCAGTCGCGCTCGGCGAGACGGCGCATGACCTCGGTGATGGCCAGGATCGGCCGGGTGATGCCGCGGCTAACCACCCAGGCGAGGACGATCGCCGCCAGCGCGGTCGCCGCAGAAATGACGATCACCAGCCAGATGGTGTTGGCGATGGTGCCGCGCAACTGGTCGTTAGCGGCGGCGACGTCGCCGGCCACCCGCGCGCGCAATTGCGCCGAGCGATCGAGAATCTGCCCGGCCAGCTGATTGAAGCTCTGCTGCTGCAGGTGCTGGGCCTTGGTGGCGGCGCTGATCGCCGTGAAGGCCGCCTGGAACTCCGCCATCTTCTTGTCGACGGCGTCGTATTCCGCATCGAGGCCACCCATCAGCGCCCGCGTCTTCAGGCCGACCAGCTGATCGGTGAGGTTCTTGAGCTCGTCATTGGCCGCCGCTTCATCGGCCGCCGCACCTGAGCCGATAAAGGCCGTGAGCTTGGTCGAGAGCGAAGAAAAAGTGGCAAGTCCGCTGAGCGCCGACTTGATGGTGCCGAGGCTGCCGGTGCCGGCGGACTTCTCGGCCAATGCCGTGAAGGCCGTCGTCAGTTCGCCGATCTTGGCCTTCGTCGTCTCGCGGGCGGCGGCACGGTCGGCCACCACCTTATGCAGGTTGTCGAAACCGGCGACGAAGGCGGCCTGCGATTTGACCACTTCGCCGACATCATCGGCATAGGCGGTATCGGCGGTGAGATCCTTCAGCCGGGCCGCCGCGGCGCTGGTCGCCGCCATGGATTGCGTCACCGCCTGCGCCGCTGTGTCATCGGCCGTGCTCAGGTAATCCTTCAGCGCCGAGACGTCCTTGGTGAGATCGCCGTCAAGCTCCGCCGCCGCGGTCGCCGCCGCCGCGCCCGCGCTGGCCCCGTCATAGGTGCCGCCGATCCGCTGCAGGCCGGTGAAATTGATGGTCGACAAGGCCACCAGCCCGGCGATCATCAGCCCGAAGCCGATGCCGATCCGCTGCCCGATCCGAAGTGTGGCCATGATCCGTCCCCTGTCTTGCCGCTTATCAGCCGGCGAGCCTTTGAACCGGTCGCCGCCTCGACATTGAAACCGGCAAAATAGGATTCTTACCGGCGGGCGATTTTGCCATTCCTAACGGTAAAGGAACGGTAAAGGAAATATGACGGGTGTAAAATTATGCAGCAGATATGCATGGCTTGCGACTGGCGGCTGATCGGATCGCAAGATCAAGGGGCTCGCCCCAAGGTCGGATGGGCACTTTTCCTTTCTCCACTGGGGGACCTCCCCTATCATCCCGCGCCATGGATACGGAATACATTCTGACCGAATCGATCGGCCTGCTGATGGCGGCCTCCGTGGTGGCGATCATCGCGCGGCGGTTGCGCCTGCCTTATACCGTGGGGCTGGTCCTGGCCGGCATTGCCATGGCCTTCGCCCATTTCGGCGGTAATGTCAGGCTGACCCATGACCTCATCTTTGATCTGCTGTTGCCGCCGCTGCTGTTCGAGGCAGCGCTGGCCATCGAATGGCGCGAGCTGAAACGCGACGCTTTGCCAGTCCTGGTGCTGTCGATCTTCGGCGTGGTGGTTTCCGCCGCCGTCGTCACCTATGGCATGACCGCGCTGCTGCATTGGCCGCTGGCGCCGGCCCTGCTGTTCGGCGTGCTGATCTCCGCCACCGATCCCGTCGCCGTCATCGCCATGTTCAAGGATACCGGGATCGGCGGGCGGCTGCGCCTGGTGGTCGAGAGCGAGAGCCTGTTCAATGATGGCGTCGCCGCCGTCTTCTTCGTCCTCGCCCTCGGTTTCGCGCAAGCCGGTCGCGCGGCGGATAGCGGTGCCGCCCTCTCGGCCGGTGTCTTCGGCCTCGCGCTTGCCCATACGGCGCTCGGCGGCATCGCCATCGGTCTTGCTTGCGGCGGCGTCGCGATCCTGGTCATGGGGCGCTCCCGGGATCATCTCATCGAGACCTCCGTCACCACCGTCACCGCCTATGGCGCCTTCCTGGCCGCGGAACATTTCGGCGCCTCGGGCGTTCTTGCCACCGTTTCCGCCGGGCTGCTGATCGGCAATCTGGGCCGCTTCACCGGACCGCATGGAAGCCTTGCCGAGGGGCCGGATAATGGCGGCGCAACCGGTGCAGCGCGCGGCAGCGCCTATGGCAGCAAGAAGCGGCATCGCTTCAGCCTGCAGAATCTGCGAGTGCCCGAGCTCAACATGACCGATCGCGGCCGCGATTTCATCATCGCCTTCTGGGAATTCGCCGCCTTCCTCGCCAATTCGCTGATCTTCCTGCTGATCGGCCTCACCATTGCCGGCACCGCCTTCGACGCCCTCGGCTGGACGGCGCTGGTGATCGTCAATCTGCTGGTGCTGGCGGCGCGCCTCGCCAGCGTCTATCCCCTCTGCCTGCTGTTCCGGGGATCGCGCTGGCGGGTGCCGATGCGCGAGCAGCACGTCCTGTGGTGGGGCGGATTACGCGGCGCGCTCGCCTTGGCCCTGGTCCTCGCCTTGCCGCCGGACTTTCCGTTGCGCGATGAGATCGTCGTCGCCGCCTTCGCGACGGTTTCATTCTCGGTGCTGATCCAGGGCCTCACCATGCCCATGTTGCTTCGGGTGCTCGGCATCAGCCGCGAGACCGCTGGCTAGATAGAGCGCGCCGGATCACCGCTCATGCCGGTTGAACCAGGCCAGGGCGGCTGCCTTGCTGCCGGAAACCAGCCGTCCCCACTGGGTCTGACGCAGGGCGAGCTTCCGATCGGGACCCCACCAGGTCTCCGCAATCACCAGCAACGACCAGGCCGGACGACCGGCATGGGTCAGGGTCTGCGCCTCGACCTGATAGGCGTAATCCTGTCCCCAATGGCTTTGCCTTTCGCGGCGCCACTCCACGCCGTCGAAGCTCCAGCGATCGATGGTCGGATGCGGATTGCTGGCTGCCTGCAGGCGCGCCAGGAGATTAAAAAAGCGATTGTCGCTGAATCCCTTCACGCAACACCCTATGCCTTCGCGACGCCGGCGCCATAGCGCAGCACTTCCACGCGTTCCAGGGTCACAAGGCTCGCCCCCATGATCGATTCGATCGCGCTCCAGAAGGCGCGCAGCTTCGCCTCGCTGTCGACGATCTCGATGACGATCGGCAGGTCCTCTGACAGGCGCAGGATCTTCGCCGTATGCAGCCGGCTGGAATGGCCGAAGCCCATCGGCCCACGCAGTACCGTGGCGCCGGCGAGATGCGCCTCGCGGGCCTTCAGCACGATCGCCTCATAGAGCGGCTGGTGTCCGGCGCGGTCGCTTTCGCCGATGAAGATGCGCAGCAGCATGGCGTCCTTTGGCAGTTCCATCTTTTCCTCCATCAGCGATAACCCTACCGGTTCAACAAGGCGGCCATGACATGGCCGGCCCAGACCATGATCAGGCAGGCAGCCACCGAGCCAATGACATTCAATCCCGCCCGCAGCCAGTCGCCGTCCTGCGCCAGGCGCAGGGTCTGCAGGCTGAAGGACGAGAAGGTGGTGAACCCGCCCATGATCCCCACCATCATGAACTGCCGTGCCTCCGGCGAAACCATGAGACGACCATCGGGGCTCGTCAATGTGGCGATCACTCCGATCAGGAATGAGCCGGTGACATTGACGATCAGGGTGCCCCAGGGGAAGGTCTCGCCAAACCAATTGGCGGCCAGGCCGGAACACCAATAGCGCGCGACGCCGCCAAGGGCGCTGCCCACGGCAACCCAGCAGGCGATGACCGGCGACATCAGCAGCCCCCGCCAATGCCGGGCAGATGGCATTTCTTCCACCGGCCGCCGGGCCATGATCGCCAGCATGAATGGTCGTCGGATAGGAGTCGCAAGTCCATCAGGCATCTCCATGGGTTGCTGCCCTGCAGGTCGGCAGCCGGTCAAACGAGATGCGCGAGAAGGCGGAGGAGATGCCGGGGTTGCGGACAAGCCTCTCCCACCGCGTAGCGTCGCGCGGCAGGAGTCATCATCCCTTGCGGGCGGTTTTGGGGGACCCCATCCCCTTCGCGCCAGAGCATGCAGAAGGATGCGCGCGACGTCAATATGCGGAGAAGGCCGGCGAAGGGTTTCCGGAACCGCCGTCAGAGCGGCCCGCCTGACGACGAGACGCCACCAGGAATTCAGCCGTAGCGCTCTTCCAGATCGATGGTGCTTTCCCAGCCGATACGGTCGAAATTATCGCTGATCCAGCGATCGGCAGTTTCATAGCCGAGCTGATGCAGATGATCGAGGAAAGCGCGCTCGGTATTCATCTTGCTGAGCGCGCCCATCTCCGCCAGTTCCAACTCGGCACCGATCTGATGGAAGCGCACGGCGACGTAGCGGTCGTCATTCAGCGCTCCGCTTTCAACCAGCCGGGAGACAGTGGCAAAGCCGTGCATCTCCTGCACCAGGCTGGCATTGAACGTCATTTCATTGATGCGGTTGAGGATGTCGCGCGCGGTGGCCGGCACGTCAGGGCGATTCATCGGATTGATATGCACCAGCACCACATCGCTGCTGTCGCATTCATGGATCAACGGATAGATCGCCGGATTGCCGAGATAGCCACCGTCCCAATAGAACTCGCCCTCGACTTCCACTGCCTCGAACAGCAGGGGCAGGCAGGCCGAGGCCAGCACTGCCTGCGCCGTGAGTTCCGGCGTTCGGAAGATGCGCGAGCGGCAGGTCCGCACATTGGACGCGGTGACGAAAAGCTTCACATCTGGATGGGCCCGCAGTTGCGCGAAATCCACCAGCTCGCTGAGGATATCACCCAGCGGATTGAGTTTCATCGGATTGAACTGGCGCGGCGACCACAGCCGCGTCATGAAATCGACCATCATGAAGGTGGGATCATTGTCGACCGCCCATCCCTCCGACACCCCGGGAATGCCGCGGGGAATCATGCGCGGTACAGGACAGAGCCGCGAAACGCGCTGCCAGAACTCGGCCAGCGCGTCGATGGCGCCCTGGCGCTTGCCCTTGAGGAAGCCGTCGGCGAAGACCACGGCATTCATCGCGCCGGCGCTCGTTCCGCTGATGCCGTCGATATAAAGGCGCGGCTCGCTCATCAGGCGATGCATGACACCCCAGGTGAAGGCCCCATGCGATCCCCCGCCTTGCAGCGCCAGGCTGATATGCTTGACGCCCGGCTTGACAGCACGCCGCGGCCGCGGCACTTCGGCCGTATCGACAGCGCCGTCGCCTTCCCCTTCCGCTTTGTCGCCTCGCTCCGCCACGGTCGCTTCACCAACTCTTTCGATTGGCGCCATATTTGGCTTCAATGCATTGAAAATTTATGAAGAAGTGTGGTTTTCCAGGCGCCGGTCAAGGTCTTCGCCTGGCGGCGGCGACGCCTGCAGTTCCCGGTGGGCGAACCAAAGTCCCGGTATCATCGGCAGCCAGAAGGTAAAGCCGCGCAGCAGCAGCACGGCGATCAGCCCCGTTTCCACCGGCACCTGGAAGAGATGCAGCAGGGCCACACAGCTTGCCTCGAAACTGCCGAGGCCGAGCGGAACCGGCAGGACCGATCCGACCAGGGATGCCAGGACGAAACAGGCAAACACGATATCATAGCGAAGATGCGCACCGATCGCCTGCAGCATGATGGTAAAGGTGACGGCATCGATCAGGAACACCGTCAGCTGCAAGGCGGTGGTGCGGATCAGCAGCGGCCTGCTCTGCAGCAGCGCCGCGGGCGCCTCGCTCAGCATTTGCACCAGCCGCTCCAGCATCGACCAGCCGGCGTGCCAGCGCTGCAACCAGGATAGCAAACGCGCCGGCAAATGCGGCACCCCACCCCGGCGCCGCAGCCAGAAGGTGAAGCCGAGCACCGCCATGATCAGGAGGCAGAACAGGCCGGCGACAATAAGCAACGGCAGAACCAACACCGTCATATGCGGATCGCGCAGGTCGTGCTCGCTGAACAGGATAACGAAGCTCGCCGTGATGGCCAGCAGATAGCCGGCATAATAGGAGACCATGCCGACCAGCATGCAGCCCATGCCGGTCGCCTCTTCGATGCCGCGATTGACCAATCCCTTCACCACCAGCAGCGCACCGCTGAGCCCGCTGCTGGGCAGTGCCTGTTCGGCAAAGAGCTGGGCAAGGCTGAGCCGGTAGAGGGCATGAAACGGGATCGAGCGGCCATCCGCCCGCAAGACCTGGAACCAGACTCCCGCAGCCGCCCCGTAAGTCATCGCCTGGGTCAGCAGCGCCAGCAATAGCCATGACGGCTCGATATCGCGAATTACGGCCAGGAGGCGCTCGATATCGGCGATATTGAGGATGACGGCGATCACGGCGCCGATGCCGATCAGCCCGGTGAACCAGCGCGCAATATTCAGCCAGGGTAAGCGCGCCGCTTTGCGTCCCAGGTCGGGCGTAAGAGGTGTCATGACGGCCGCGATCTCTGCAGCCAGACACCGATCGGGCGGCGCGCCGCGGTGGGGCGGATCGTCGGGCCGGCGGACTGCTCGATGAGCGATGGATCAAGTCTTCCGTAACGCGCCGCCATCGCCCTCCCCCGCACCATATCCTCGAAGGCGCCAGCCGCTCCGGCCGGGCCCTGCGAATCCCTGGTCGAGGATAGCGCCCTCTTCGGGAATTGAAAGCTGTTGCGAGCGGCCGTTGCAGCGTAATTACAGCGCGTCGCGGCAATCCCGGGGGTTGCCGGATCGGTCAGGCCGGAATCGGCGCCGATGCGGGGTGATAAACGGGCCAGCCGAAGGCCTCGATCATCGCCTTGATCTGTTCGTCGTTGCCGTCGGCAGCGAAGACATTGCCCCACATCAGGCCCTGCGCCTGGCTGCTCAGCCAATGATGCAGGGAGCGGCCCTGGGTGGTGCGGCGAAAGAGGAATCCCTGCCGCTGCGCCATCCAGTAGAGCCAGATATCGTCCGCCCGGGGACAAAGCGCCAGGATCCGCTCGGTGTCGTCGACATCGGCATGCAGGCAGCCCGGCGGATAGAGCACGCCCCCGACGCCGGTCGGGAAAACCAACGCATCCGCAGCCAACGCCGGCGCTTCCCACTGCCAGTCGCGATAGGGCGCGGGACGCCCATCCGCTGCCAAGACGATGCGGTGCACCCGGTGGCAGGGAATGACCCGCTGCTGCGGATCGTAATCGGCGATCAGTTCCGCCAGCCAGCCGGGCCAGTAATAGGTGTCGTCATCGGCCGTGGCGATGAAGGCGCCCGGATAGAGGCGCCGGCTGTGGATATACTTGTTGTGCGAGCGCAGGCTGTTGTCGCAGTCGCCGATCTCCAGCCCCGCCGCGCGCAAAGCCAGAATCTCTGGCGTCAGGCTGCCTTGATGTTCCTTAGCAATCCACAGGACCACCCGGTCAGGGCGTACGGATTGCTGCAGCAGGCTTTTCAGCGTCAGCTCCAGCGTGGCATAGCGCGCCGGAAAGGATGTCAGGGAGAGAATGAGGGGCGCTGGCAGGCCATGAGATGATTGGGCGAACGTTGCATTTCGCCGCCGCATTTGCCAGCGCCAGGCGATCAGCGCCCGCAAATAGGCATCGCGGCCGTGACTGGCCAGGCGACGGAACGCCTGCCCCGCAAATTCGCGCCGCCATGACAGGCCCCGGCTCAAGCTGCGGCTCAAGCCCTGGCGCAAATCCCGGCACGAACGTTGTGTGAGGATCATCTCCCGTTCCGTCATGCGCCGCATCCAGCGGCATAATCGGTCCGACGCTTAAGCCGATTTGGGAACCGCCTGCTGATGCTGCTGGTGATACACCTGGTCCCAGGCGACAGCGCTGCGGACGATGCTGTCGATATCGCTTTCGCCTGGCTCCCAGTTCAACTGGTCCCGCGCCTTGCCGTTGGCCGCAAAAAGGATCGGCGGGTCGCCAGCACGGCGCTCCACTTCCGCGGTCGGCACGAGGCGGCCGGTTACGCCTTCGACGGCGGTAAGGATCTCCCGCACGGAAACCGCCTTGCCGGTACCGAGATTGAAGCTGTGGGAGCCCCCTTTGTCCTGCAGGAAATCGAGCGCCGCAAGATGCGCCGAAGCGAGGTCATTGACATGGATATAGTCGCGCAGGCAGGTGCCGTCCGGCGTCGGATAATCGGTGCCGAACAGGCGGAACTGGGCGAGCCGGCCGGTCGCGGCGCGGATCGCCAGGGGAATGATATGGCTTTCCGGCTCATGCGCCTCGCCGATCTCCAGGCCGGTATCGGCACCAGCGGCGTTGAAATAGCGCAACATGGCGACGCTCAACTTGCCTGTCGCGGCGACATCCATCAGCGCGTTTTCCGCCGCCATCTTCGACTGGCCATAGGGGTTGACCGGCCGGCGCGGCGCATCTTCCGTGATCGGCGTCGTCTCGGGCAGGCCGTAGACGGCGCAGGTGCTGGAAAAGACCAGCCGCCGCACGTCGCGTTCCACCATCACCTCGGCCAGGCTGACCGTGCCGCCGATATTGTTGCGATGGTATTTCAGCGGATTGCTGACGGATTCGCCCACTTGGGAATGCGCCGCGAAATGCAGTACGGCATCGACCTGATACCGGTCGAAGATACTGCGGAGGGCGGCACCGTCGCAGATATTGACGACATGCAGCGGCCCCCATTTGACCGCCCAGTCGTTGCCGCTGCTGAGATCATCGATCGTGACAGGAAGGATGCCGCGCTGATGCAGTGCCTTGCAGACATGGCTGCCGATATAGCCGGCGCCGCCGGTGACGATTACTGTTCCCTGCATAGTGCCCCTCATGTGCCCGTAACGAAGCCGCCTCGGTCGCGGCTCGGCCGGGCTGGCGTCGAAACCAGAATAACGCGGGCATGCGATCTAAGGAGAGGCCGTTACCGGTGGCCATCGCAGAAATTGCAGCCGGCGGTAATAATTTCGCGCGAGGCGGATAGTTCCCGATTCTTGGATGTTTCATATGCAGCGGCTGGTACCAGCCCGCCCGCCGAGGGCGCGCCGGTTCTGCTTCCCCGGGCAAACGCACGGCCCGCCACATAAATATGCCGACAGCGGAACTTATCCCTAATCCCACAATGTTCTGTGCGCCCCAGCGGGAACTAAACCGCCGGAATGATCGTCTATTGGCAGTCGCGGCAGCGGCGCATCGTCGCCGCAAACCGCCGGCTCACGCCACTATGGCAGGCATTCGCACAGGTCCCATTCCTAGGCTCCACCGCGGTTTAAACCAGACAGAAAGATCCCGATGCCAGGCAGTCGCTCCTCCCTCGGTCAGCTCTCGCGTCACACCTTGCTTTTGACCGCCCTGCTCCTGCCGGCCTTGGCCGGTGCCCAGATCGCCGGCATCCGGGCCGCGCGGGCCGAGGATGCGCCGAAGCAGTTGATGCTCGATCAACCGACCGGCGCCCTCACCGACAAATGCCAGCCGATCCCGGAAGCGGCGACCCTGACCCAATTGCCGTTGCGGCAAAGCTTCGCCGATAATTTCAATGGCAATTCACTCGACAAGGATGTCTGGACCAATCACTACCAGGGTCATGACTACACGGTCGAGAACCGCACCCTGGCACCGAATTCAGAACAGCAGATTTATGTCGATCGTCGTTTCATGGATGCGGGCATCGACCCCTTCGTCCTCAAGGACGGCATCCTGCATATCATGGCGAACAAGACGCCTGACGCCTATTTGGGCAAGTTCAAAGGGCTGCGCTATACCTCCGGCCTCATCACCACCCGCAACACCTTCTATCAGAACTTCGGTTATTTCGAGATCCGGGCGCGGATGACGCGCGGCCACGCCTATTGGCCGGCTTTCTGGATGATGCGGCAGCGGTCGGATTGGCCGCCGGAGATCGATATCTTCGAAACCGGTGGCGACAAGCCTGAAAGCGTCGACATGACGACCCATTGGCGCCAGGACGGCCGGGGCAAGCATGTCAGCACCCATTGCAACGTGCAGGTGCCGAACAACGACAAGGAATTCCATACCTATGGCGTGCTCTGGACCAAGGAGCGCATGGTCTATTACATCGACCGCAAGCCGATCGGCCAGTTCATCACGCCGCCGGGTCTCGACCGCCCGGATCGGCCGATGTATCTGCTCGCCAATCTCGCGGTGCAGAAGAGCGCCAACGACAAGACGCCAACACCGGCTAGCCTCGATATCGACTGGATCGCCGCCTATAAATTCTGAACCGCGGTTTCCGGACCTGCCGCGCCGCTAACCCAGCAGCGCGGCGGCCATGGTTTCGCAGGCCGCCTCGTTGAGGCAGAAAAGGGATGAATCCGCCGCCAGGCTGCTCACCAGCGCGGCCTGATATTTAGCCGGCGTCATGCTGGTAAAAAGCGTCTCGGCCGCGGTTTCCAGATCATCGCCAAGCTGGAAGCCGAGGCCGTGACGCGCCAGCCAACGCCCGGTTTCGACATTGGCGAGCGCGATCGGCACGCGCCGGCAATAGCCGCCTTCGTAGAGCCGGTTGGGCAAGAGCCAGGCGGAATTGAGGCCGGCTTCGTAGAAGTCGATCGCCCAGACGAAATGCACCTGGCCGTAGATCGCGGCCAGGTCGTCGGGATAGCGATAGGGACCGAAATAATGGAGGCCCGGCGTCGCGTCGACGATCTGCTGGAAGTCACCGCCCATCGCCTCGGTGACGCGGCCACGAATATCGACCTCAATGAGGCCGGGATGCTTGCGGGCAATGGCGGCAAGACAGAGCAGGCTGCGCCGGCAGCGTATGGCGCCGAACCAGCCGATGCGCCACGGCGGGCCGGCAGGCGGCGGCGTAGGCGGCGAGAAATCCGTTCCCGTCAGCTTCGGCGCCCTGCCCTTCGCACGCATCAGCGCCGCCGGCATCACCTTGTTCTCCCACAGCATGACGGGCGGCAGATGGCGGTAGTAGCGCCGCAGATAGTCGCGCTCGAATGCCGGCGAACTGACGATCACCCCGGCGCATTGGCGCAGCAGTGCGCCTTCAAGCCGCCGCAGCAGGCGCGCAGGCGCGCCATCGCCGATCATCAGCCGATGGATGTCGAGCAATTCATAGAACAGGGGATTGCCCGGCGCGAAACGGCGCCGCGCAGCAGCCGCGAGATACAGCATCTCCAGGTTGCGGGCGAGAATGCTGTCGCCATCCTCAAAGACCCGCCCCCAGTCACCCATATTGAGACGCGCTTTGACAACCGACAGAATGCGGGCGACGAAGCGGCCGTCCCGCGTCTCCCCCAGATCGCGCGGCCGCAACCCGGCCACCTCCTCCGGCACTTGCCGGCCGCGCCGGAAGCCCAGCAGATCGACGATCGCCCCGCCCCGCAGCAGCATGGCGACGCGGCGGGCCACGGCGGGATCGTTCAGGTCATGGACCAGATAGGAAATGCTCATTCCATATCCACAGATCGGGTGAAAGTCGGTTGATCCGGCCCGAGCCGGATCGGACGGGCGGCCCGCCGCGGCGGGAACCGGCAAAAAAGAGCATAATGCAAGACCGCATTGCAACATCTTCGATCCTCCACCGTTAGACCATCGCCAGCAGAATGCGCAGCGAGGACGCGTGGACAGCCTTTCCAATATGCCGATCGTGCCGGTGGGTGATCCGACCTGGAGCAGCCGCGGCAACAACCGCGATGCCACGGGAGCGAGTCTCCGGACGGCGGATGGGAGCTCATCCGGCCAGGCGCCGCGGACCGGTGGCCGTATCACCACGGTTACCGTCGCCATCTGCACCTTCCGGCGCGCCGCCGTCCTCGACTGCCTGCGCAGCATCGCGGCACAACAATTGCGCGACCTCAACCAGCGCGTGCTCGTCGTCGACAATGACGATGCGGATACCGCGCGGCTCGCCATCGAGACCGCCGGCCGGGAACTGGGCATCGATCTGCGCTATGTGCATGCGCCAGGGCGGAACATCTCGATCGCGCGCAATGCCTGTATCGAGAATTGCGAAACCGAATGGCTGGCTTTCATCGATGACGATGAAACGGCATCGCCGGACTGGCTGCAGAAGCTGATCGACCGCACCCGCGAAACCCCGCCTGTTGCGGCGATTTTCGGCCCCATGCAGGCAATCTACGATGAGACGGCGCCAGGCTGGCTGAAGCGCGGTGACTTCCATTCCGCCGCGGTGGTGCTGGTCGATGGCGAGATCCGCACCGGCTATGCCGGCAACAGCCTGATCGACCTGCATCATCCTGCCGTGCGCGGCCAGCTGTTCGATCTGGCACTCGGCAAATCGGGCGGTGAGGACACGGATTTCTTCGACCGTATCTACCGCAATGGCGGCCGTTTCGATTATGCGGCAGACGCCTTGGTCAGGGAGCGCCTCACCGCCGACCGGCAGTCGCTGCGATGGTTCCTGCGCCGGCGCTATCGCTCCGGCCAGACCCATGGCCGACTTCTCGCGCGCCAGCATCGCGGCCTCGGCCTTCTGACGCAGCTCGGCCTTGCCGGCGCCAAGGCGGTGATCTGTCTTGGCATGTGCGTCATCACCCTGCCCCGGCCGGTCACCTGGCGCCGCTGGCTGATGCGCGGCGTGTTACATGCCGGCGTCGTTGCCCGGCTGTTCGGGCAGCAGGAAGCGACACTCTACGGCCAGCAGGAGGTTTCTGCGTCATGACCCGTGCGGCTCGCCTCGGCCGCAATGACGGGCGGCCGGCTTGCCCGTCCCCGGTGCGGCCGCAACCGGATCTGGCCGCTTCTCGACAACTTCAAATAACTTGCAGGTAAGCGAATGAGCAGAGTCTGCGCCATCATCCCGACCTATAACCGCGCCAACTACCTGCCGATCGCGCTCGAGTCGATTTTGCGCCAGACGCGGCCGGTCGACGAAATCATCGTCGTCAATGACGGCTCGACGGACGAGACCTTGCAGGCGCTGGCGCCCTATCAGGACATGATCACCATTGTCACCCAGCCTAATGCCGGCAAGGCGACGGCGATGAATGCCGCCCTGGCGCGGACGCGGGCGGATTACATCTGGATCTTCGACGATGACGACATCGCCGCCGAGGACGGCATCCGTCCGCTCGTCGATGCGCTGGACGAGAATCCGGAACTGGATTTCGTCTATGGCATGCATCAGTACTTCATCGACGATCGCACCGAGGATTTGCGCCTTCCCGATTACTGGGGCGAACCGGGCCCCGACCGGGCGTTGATCAATTTCCTCGGCAACCTTTTTCCCTTCCAGGCCGCCACGCTGGTACGCCGCTCGACCTATGACCGTATCGGCCATTTCCGCATGGATTTCCCGCGCTGCCAGGATGTCGAGGCGATGATCCGCTTGGCGCTCTATGCGAATTCGCTTTATCTGCCGCATATGGTCTTCTACCAGCGTGTCCATGGCGGCGCCCGCTTCATCCCCGGCCGCCAGATGTCCGCCGGCGAGGCATTGACCCGCGCGGTGCAGTTCTCCCAGAAGGCCTTGCTGCTGCATCGCGACGAGATGACGGTGGACCGGGTGACGCCGTTCTTTGCCGAGAACCTGCGGCTCGACCTGAAGCGCCGCGCCGCCTATCTCAGCCGCGCCTGCATGTTCGCCCGCAGCGCGCTTTGGCAAATGGCGATTGCCGACCTGACCACCGCCGCCCGGACCTCCGCCGCGCCGGCCTTGCCGCAGGAAGTCGAGCGCGCTTTGGTCAGCGTCAACATGGCTCATATGTGGGATCTGCTGAGCCTCGACCATGCCAGCGTGCGCAAGCTCGCGCAATTGCGGCGCAGCTCCCCCTATGGCAAGACGATCGTCGAGGCGCTGGCGCGGCCGATGCTGTGGCTGACCCGCGCCGGATTCAAGGAGGGCGGCTTCAGCCTCGGCTGGCGGCGATTGCTGCTGCTCCTGCGCCTGATCGGGATCGGCGGCTGCTGCCGCATGGTGATCGAGAAATACCGGCGCCAGCCGACCGCCTGGCAATCCAAGCAGGTCGCCTAGGATATGTTGCTGGCGCAGACGATGCCCGCGATGGCCGACGCGGCGACAGCCGAGCAGAAGCGCCCGATGGCCGCAATGGTTGACGTGATCATCGCCGCTTGGAACCGTGCCGACACGATCGAGCGCGCCATTCGTTCCGTGGCTGGTGAGGATGAGGTGCGATCCGTCATCGTCGTCGACGATGCCTCAACGGACGACACTTTCGCCCGGGCGAGCGCGCTCTGCGCCGCGCTGCCCAAGCTCAAGGTGATACGCCAGCCGCGCAATGGCGGCCCCTCGGCGGCGCGCAACGCCGCATTTTCATTCGCAACGGCCGACTGGATCACCATTCTCGACGGCGATGATTACATGCAGCCCGGCCGGCTCGGCCGGCTGCTGGCGCAAAGCGATGGTGCCGATATCATCGCCGATGACCTGCTGCAGATTGCGGAGGATGCGCCGTCTACGGCGCCGGCCCGCCCGCTGCTGGAAGTGAACCGGAGCAGCGATATCGATCTCAATGAGTTCGTGCGCGGTAATATCAGCAGCCGCAGCCGGCATCGGCGGGAAATGGGCTTCCTGAAGCCCATCATACGCCGCAGCTTCCTGCAGCAACACGGACTGCAATATGACGAAGCCGTCCGCCTGGGCGAGGACTATCTGCTCTATGCCACGGCCCTGGCGCTCGGCGCCCGCCTGCGCCTGGTGCCGGCCGCGGGCTATGTCGCGGTCATGCGGGAAGGGTCGCTCAGCGGTCGCCATTCACGCCAGGACCTGGAAGCCCTGCTGCACAGCGACCGGCGTCTCGCCGCCCTGCCGCAATTGCGCCCTTTCGAGCGCCGCGTAATCGCCCGCCACTGCCGCCATATCGACGGCAAGGTACGCTGGCTGCTGGTCATCGAAGCGGTCAAGGCACGGAATTGGCGAAACCTAATCGCGGCTTTCCGTACCGCGCCGTCGACCGGGATCGAACTGATCGGCAAGCTGCTGGAACAGGCGCAGTTGCGCGCAGGCCGCAAGCTCCGCCACCTCCTGGGGCTGCGCGATGCCGCTTGACGCCAGTTCCATGACGGGCGACTTCGGCAATGGCGCCCCGCGCCTCAGCCTCATCGTCACCAGCAAGAACCTGGAAAGCTATATCGATGCCGCCCTGTGGTCGGCGCGCCGCCAAAGCCTGCGTCGGATCGAGATCATCGTCATCGATGACGGCTCCACCGACGACACCCGCCGGCGCATCGCCCAGCATATGCAGGAAGATGGGCGCCTGATCCTGCTGGATGGTCCCGGCCGCGGACCGGCCGCGGCGCGCAATCTCGGCATCCAGGCCGCGCGCGGCGACTGGATCGCCATTCTGGACGGCGACGACATCATGCATCCGCGCCGGCTGGAACTGCTGCTGGCGGAGGCGCTTGCCTGCAATGCCGACATCCTCGCCGACAACCAGATCCTGTTCTTCGAGGATGGCAGCCCCAGCGCGTTCCTGCTGGAAGGCGACGAATGGAAGGAACGGCGGCAGATCGAACTCGGCGATTACATCCGCGCGAACATCATGTTCGAGAGCAACGCGCCGCTCGGCTATCTGAAGCCGCTGTTCCGTCGTCGCCTGTTCGAAGACGCCGCCGCGCGTTACGATGAAAGCCTGCGGATCGGCGAGGACTATGACCTCGTCGCCAGGTTGCTTTGGGATGGCGCCAGATTCGCCTACGTGCCCGGCGCCTTCTATTTCTACCGCCGGCACCGGCATTCCATCTCCTTCCGCCTCGGCAGCGCCGAGATTGCCAGCCTGATAGCGGCAGCCGACCGTTTCCACGCCCGCCTGTCGGACGCACCGCAATTGCGGGCGATGTCGCAGCGCCGGCGCGATGCGCTCGTGCGCATCGGACATTTCACCCGCTGTGTCGAGCGGCTGAAGTCACGCGCCTTTGCCTCCGCCGCCCTCGACCTCTTCCGCTATCCCTCGATCTGGCCACTGCTCCGGGAGGCCGCCAAGGATGGGCTCGGCCGCCGGCTGCGCGAGCGCCTGAAAAAGAGCACCCCTGTGCAGGCAACAACCAGCCCGGCAACAACCGGCCAGGCAACCGCCCTGGCGGAAGCGACCGCGCAACCCGCCAAGAGCTTCGTCCTGCTGACGCGCGGCAAAGTTCCGCCCGCAGCCGTCCTCGCCTCGCTCGAGCAAGGCGGCTGGACGGGGCGCGTGGTGAATTGCGCTGCGATCACCCTGCCGCTTACCGCCGGTTTCATCGGCCCGGAATTGCTGGCCATGGCCATGGCGAGGGACACCCGGCTGGTGCTCTTCGATGACGCGCAGCTGCTTGACCTGGCGCCCTATCTGCTGTCGCCCGATGCGCGGCTCGCGCGGATTGACATGCAGAGCGATCGGCCCGCTGCGGCGCCGGAACCGCTATCGGCACCGCCGCCGGAAATGGCCCAGCAGATCGTGCTCACCGCCGCCGATCTTGCCAATCCGCAGGCACTGGCCCGCAGACTTTGACCTGCCAGCACGCACGGGTGAGCTGGCAGCCGGGCATGGTCAGGCGCACATGGTCAGGCGCGCCGGAAGGGCTGCGTGTAATAGCGCCAGGCGCCCACCAGCCAGTAATAGAGCTGGGTCCGGTAGGAGAAGTTGAACTCCGGCAGCAGGTCGTTGCCGCCATGCAGCCATTCCTTGACGGCCAGCCGCGCATCCCATACCGCCGGGCGGATGAGATCGATATTCTTGAAGATGTATTTGGCATAGAGCGCACCCGAGCCGATCATGTAGCTCGACATCAGCTTATAGGCCTGCTCCTGCGTCTTCCGCCCGTGATAGTGATAGACTACCATGTCCGGCACATATTCGATCGGGATGCCGGCAAGATAGCAGCGATAGACGAGGTCGGTGTCGTCGGCGCCGGAGACGCCCTTGCTGGTGAAGCGCACATCGAAGGGGCCGACGCGCTCGATCAGCGCCCTGCTCATCGTCATATTGCAGCCGATGATGCAGAGGCCCAACGTGCCGAAGCGGGCTGACTTCTGGTCGAGGCTCCAGGTCACCTTCTCCATCGAGGTCTTGACGGTGATCGGCATGTCGCTGGGATCGCCGAGCTCCACTCGCCCGCCGCGCAGCACCGGACCGCGATCCTGCGCGACATGGGCCAGCCATTCCTGCACATAGGTTTCGCTCCAGCGGCAATCATCGTCGGTGAAGGCGATCAGCTCGCCACGAGCGGCGCGCAAGCCGCAATTGCGCGCGAAGCACAGGCCGCGCTGGGTTTCGTATTGGAGGTTGACCGGCACGGCGTTGCGCGACGCCCAGCCGCGCACCCGCTCGGCCGTATCGTCGTCGGAGGCATTGTCGACGACGACGATTTCTGCCTCGACCGGCCCGGCGGCAGCGATCGCCGCCGCCACCGAATCCAGGCTGCCTTCAATGGCATGGGCCCGGTTTCGGGTGCAGATGATCACCGAAATCTTCATGACTGCCTCGCCACATAATTGAGGACCGTCTCCCATTGATCGGTCTGCAGGGTGGGATCGTTCGCCGCCCGGCGCGAATGTGCGTCGGCGGCTTCCGAGAGCTGGCGGTAGTAGCCGGCATCGTCCCACAGCCGGCGCAACGCTCCCGCCCATTCCTCGGCCGGCGCAGTGGCATCGAGCAGCAGGCCGCCCGGCCCCACTGCCTCCGGCAGGCCGCCGCGCGTCGAGGCGATAACGGGAATGCCGCTGAACTGCGCTTCGGTGGCGACACGGCCATAACCCTCCTGCCACTGGCTCGGCGCCAGCAGGATCCTGGTGCGGCGATAGATCTGCCGCATATCCTCGACCGCCGGATGCAGGGTGACGTTCTTCAAGGTGGCAAGCTGGCGATCGAGTTCGGCCCGCGCCTCCGGCGGCAGGTCCCAGGTCTGGACAAAAAGGAACGGGATATCGGGACAGAGCCGCGCCATCTCCAGTGCGACCGACAGGCCCTTATGCGGGTGCGGATTGATCAAGGTCACCATATCGCCACCTGGCTCCGTGACGTACTTCTCCCGCCGCACGATCGGATGGATGACCACCGGCGCAACGCCATAATGTTGACGATAGGTATCGGCGGTGAATTGCGAATTGGCGACACAGGGTGGGCCGCCGAGCTCGCCGAAATCGCCGAAATGGTCCTCGAATTCGACGTTCTGCAGCCACATGATCATGGGGATGCCAATCGGCTTGAAGGCAGAGGCGATTTTCACCGGCTTGCCGGCCATCACCACGACGACATCCGGATGGAAGCGCGCGGCGACCTGGTCAGCCCCCTCCCAGGGAAACCAGCCGCGCCAGGCACGATAGCCGAGGCGTCGGTCCGACACCGTCTTCGCGCCGGACAGCTTCAGTTGCAGGCGTGCGCCGAAGCCCTGCAGGCCCTTGCCGACCAGGCCGGAAAAGACCGCCACCTCATGGCCGCGCGCCGACATGCGGCGGGCCAGCGTGTCGCCACAGATCTGCATCCCGCCGGCCATTTCCGGCAGAAAAGGATGGGCCGTGGTCAACAGGATCTTCACGAAATTGGCCCTCTTTCAAACATGGTCCGCATCGCGCGCCAACAGATTGCGGAGGCAGATCGCCGGCTGCGCCTGGCTTAAACGGCCACAGACGCGCCGCGTTCCCGCCCTGCCCCGCCTAGACGCCGATTTCACGGCTGATGATGACCGGCTGCGCCGGTACTGAACGCCGATGCAGCAGGCGGCGCAAGGCGCGTCCCACAGGTCGCTCGAAGAAGCGATAGCTGGCATAGGCCAAAGCGAGGCTGGCAAAGATACCAAGCGGCACGTCAAGCCAGGGCAGCGCGGCCAGCGGCTTTTCGACTGCCTTCAAGGCGAGGCCATGCAGCAGATAGAGCGAATAGGACCAGTCGCCGATTAGCTCCAGCGGACGGAGATAGCGCCATGTCCGCTTCGAATGGCCGGCGGCAGGATCGACTGCGGCAGGATCGATAGCCGTGCCGCGTTCCATCGCCAGGGCGCCGCTGACCAGCGCAAAGGCGGGAAGACCGAGAATGATCGGCCGCCAGTTACCGGTATCGCCGCCGATATAGGCGGCCGTGGCGAAACCGAGGACGCCGAGCAGCAGCAGCCCGCCGCCCACGATCCGGCCGCGCAGCCAGCCGAGCCGCGACAAGAGGAGGCCGGCCACGAATTCCAGCAGCAGCGGATCGCTCCAGCTGCGCCAGATGGCGTTCTCCGGATGGAGGGCGAGGCCGGATAGGATGAGCGCGCCCAGCAGCAACGCCGCCATGGTGAAAGGTCGCCGCGCCACCAGGCCAAGCCAGAAGACGAGGTAGAACAGCATTTCGTAGTTCAGCGTCCAGCCGGGCACCACCAGCGGCCAGATCTCGCCGTTCGGCTGTGCGTAGGGAATGAAGAAGAGCGATTTCAGCAGCGCTGGCCCGTCGAAGGTGAAATTCGCAAAGAGGCCCGGCACGAAGGACATCAGACACATACCCAGCGTCACCGCCCAATAGAGCGGCACGATGCGAATCAGCCGATGCGCGATGAAATCACCCGGCCGCTCGCGGGTGCCGATGCTGCCCATGATGAAGCCGGAGATGACGAAGAAGATGTCAACGCCGGCATAGCCGATCGCCAGTAGGGATTGATGGAACAGCAGCACCGCCAGTGCCGCCACTGCCCGCATCACCTGGATGGAAGCAAAGCGCGGCATCAACCTGAAACCGCGGATGGGGCCGGCCGCAGGCGCAGCATGATCAAGCCTTCATTGATCATGCCCCAGACATCCTTGATGGTGCCGCGGCCGGCCCTGCTGAGCGACAGCAGCGCGACGGCACAGAGGTAAGATTCGACGCCCAGCGCGAGCAGCAGGGGAACGCCGGACAGGCCGAGATAACGCAGCCCCTCGGCGGCCAGGATGGTGAGGCCGGCGGAGATCATCAGCGGCAGCCAGCGGATCATCAGGTCGCGCAGCCGCACATGGCCGCCGCGGGTGACGACCCATAGCTGCAGCGGCAGGCGGCAGAGATATTCCTCGATCGTATAGGCGCGGGCGACACCGACGCCGCCATCGGGCAGGCCGATGAAGAAGGCGGCGACCGCCGTGCAGCTCAGGACCGCGGTCATCCACAAAATGGTCTTGCTCTGCCCTTTCGCCATCAGCAGGGTGCCAAGCGTCATGGTCATCGGCTGGAACAGCGCCACCGCACCCAGCCAGCCGAAAATCTCCGCGGTCGGCAGCCATCGCGCACCGAGCAGCAGCGTGATCACTTCCCTGGGTGCAGCGAAGGCCAGCGCGATCCCCGGCATGGCGATCAAGGTCACCAGGCCGACGAAGCGATAATAAGCATTGCGCATGCGTTCCGGCTCGCCCTGCAGGCGGCTCAGCACCGGCATCATGATGCCCATCAGGGGGCCGTAGACGCCGTAGATCGGGAACAGCAGCAGCTTATAGGCGCGGTCATAGAAGCCGAGCTGGATCGGTCCCCAGGCATGGCCGATCAGCACGTTGTCGAGGTTGCGGGCGAAGTAGTTGACGACATTGGCGCCGGTCAGATGGGCGCCGAAACGCAGCAATCCACCGGTATCCCCGCGCAAGGTCGGTCGTCCCGGACGCCAACCGGAGACCCTGCTGGCCAGCAGGCCGAACAGCGCCACCGAGGCGACGCCGGACAGCCAGAAAGACCAGTAGCTGTGCCAGATCGCAGCCGTCGTCACCGCCGTCACGAAGCTCACCACGGCGCAGGACATGTCGATCATCGCCAGTTTCTGGAACTGGAGATTGCGCTGCATCACCGCATGATGCTGGAAGACGATGCCGCCCAGGATGATCGTCACGGCAAGCGCCGCCGTCAGCGGCAGGACGCGATCATCATGGTAGAACCAGGCAACTAATGGGCTGACGGCGACAAGCACGACGGCGATCACGCAGGTGGCCGAGAAGTTCAGCCAGTAGAGGCGATTGATCAGATCCGGCGTGATATCCTTGCGCTGGATGACTGCCTGCTGCAGCCCCATATCCTGGAACAGGCCGACAAATGTGGCGATCGGCGTCACCATGGCATAGACACCGAAATCTTCCGGCTTCAGCAGGCGCGACAGCACAACGGCGGAAAGGATCTGCAGGGAAATGCGCACCACCTGCTGCATGCCGGCGGCATAGGCGCCGCGCGAGGCCGCCTGACGGTAATTGGGTGATGGGTTGGCCACGGTTTACTCTTTCAGCTCGGCGATAAAAACGGTCAGTGTGGAATGGTCGATCACGTCGTTCGCTCCGCTGGAACGCGCCGCCCGAGCAGGAATTCCCGCGCTGTCACGGTAGCGCCGGCGGCGGGCTTCGGCGTCCCGCCGGCCGGATCGGCGGTGGCGGGCCGCGGCGGGGATGCCGGCGGCGACACGGCCGCCGGCAGGCGGCGCGCCACCGGGCTCGTGGCCAGCTTGCGATCCGACCAGGCAATGCAGAGAATGATCGGCGAGAGGAAGAACTGGTAGAAGAACTCGGCCTCGACGAAGGTCAGAAACAGGTAGAAGAAGAAGATCGTGTGAAAGGCGCTCAGCAGATCCTGCGGCCGCCGCCAGCGGATCTGCAGCGAGCGAAAGGCGACCGAGGCCAGCACCGCGAGGATGATCAGCAGGCCGACCAGGCCGAGATCGACCGTGGTGTTGATATACTCGTTGTGGAAATTGAAGCCGGTCTTGTTGACGATGCCGAACATCGCCCACAGTTTCTCCGCAGGCGCATTGCCGATACGCCAGAATGCCTGATAGCCGCCGCCCAGCAGCATGTGGCTCTGGATCTGCTGGAAGGCGACATCCCAGAGATCGGTGCGGCCGGTCAGGGTGGAATCCTTGCCAAGGGCCTGCAGGATGCGGGCAAAGATTGTGTCGCTGCCGACCAGGACGATCGGCACCGGCATCGCGAAGAACAAGCTGATGACGCCGAGAATGGCGATGGTGCCGCCCTTGCGCAACATATGAAAGGTCAGGACCAGCATGACGACGCCGAACAGGCTGACGAGCGTGCCGGCGGAATGGCCGCAATAGATGCCCAGCATGGCGACGCCCATCAGGCCGAATGCCATGACTTTCTCGATGAAGGATCGGCGCGCAAAGACCAGCAGATAGCCGGCGCCGATGAACAGGATCGCGGAGCTGCTGGCGAACTGGTTCTTCGCGCCGTAAAGGCCGGCGACGCCATGCATGCTGGCGAAGCCGCCATAACGCACCACCAGCACCAGGCTCGCCATCGTGACCGTCGCCAACGCCATCAGCAGGCTGGTGAGGATGACGCGGCGATCGACCAGCCGGGCCGCGGCAATACCGATGATGATGGTGGCGCCGTATTGGATCCCGGCACGCATGGTCCAGGACGGATCGCTCGACCAGATTGCGCTGATGGTTGCGAAGCTCGGCGGTATCAGCACCAGCCAATCCCGGGCGACCGACTTCACCAGCAGCGGCATGCGCCGCACGAACATCATCAGCCACGGCGCCAGGAACAAGGCGGCCGCCGGCATGCCGTAACTCTGGTTCAACTGCAACGCCAGGAATGAGCAGAAGCAGAATATCCAGATCACGCGGCCGCGATAGAGCGCGTCATGAGGCGCGTTGACACCGTATAGCGGCACCGCCTGGTTGGCATTGGCGGCTGCGCTCTGGCCGTGCACAGGCATTACCAGTCCGGTTGCCGGTGCCGATGGGGAGGCGCCCAGTATCCGGCCCGCCGGCCCGGTCCGCGCTGCCTCGTCGCGGGGATGGGCGCCGAGAATCATTCCGCCACCACCATGCGTGAGAGGCCGGCCATGGTTTCGGCCGACAGCCGGCTGGTGTCGAGAAACTGCTGCAATCTGCGGTCAGCCCCGGCTTCATCCTGGCCGACGATCGGCGTCACCAGGCGCACAAGGAAGCCGTCGCTGCGGCCGGTCGCGATGCGGTCGCGCAGCAGGTACCATTTCACCGACCATTCGTTGACGAGATCCCGGCCCCGCTGGTCGAACCAATAATAGACCAGCTGCCGGACGTCATCATGGCCGATCAGGAGCCGGTTGACGCGCAGCCCGCTTGCCTCGCCGCCTTGCGATGGAAGCACAACAGTGCGCTTATCCATGATCAGCCAACCGCCGCCCGGAATGCAGTTGGCGGGAGAATGCGCGGCGGAGCCGACGCTTTGACTGGCCCAATAGCCGATATAGAGGTTGACCGCCGGCTGATTCGCCTGGTCCTCGGCAAAGTAGTCCGTCACGACGTAATCCGTCAGGCCCAGGGCATCGACCACATCAGCGTCAAGCACCCGCCGATGGCCGGACCAATCGCCAAGATGAAGCGGAACGATGCCGGCAAGATCAGGACGCAATGTCACCGCCGTTGTCGGTGCCGGTCCCCAATATCCGCCGCTCGCACCCAGCGCCATCACGACGAGAAACGCCGCCACCAGCGCCCCCCCGGTCCAGGCCGGACGCGACATTCGCGGCCGACCACCCAGCAAGGGGAAGCCGGCGGGGCCGAGATAGTCCAGCCGAAACCGGCCGCCGCGCGGTGGTATGCGGCGCAGCACTGCGATCTCCAGCAAGAGAACGAGGGCGCAAAGACCGAACACCACCCATCCTTCGACGACATGAATGAGGCCTTCCGCCATCTGCGGCCCCCAACGATCGGCGGTAATGCCGATCACGGCGATACGGGCCGCATTGAGCAGGATGGTGATGGGAACTGTCGAGAGAAGGACGATGACGCGCTTCCACGGCGCATCCTTCAGCAGATAGGCGGCGAGAAAGCCGAGGCTCGCCAGGGGGAAGAGATAGCGCAGGCCGCTGCAAGCTTCCGCAACCTGTAGCTTCAGCCCGCCGAGATCGATGATATTGCCGTCCTGGAACACCGGCACCCGCGCCAGTTCCAGCATCTGGACACCGAGCGTCGAGGAGACCAGCTGCATCCGCGCCGACAGGTCGACATAGAGAAAATCCGGCAGCGGCACGGCAAAAAGGAGATAGATGAAAGCCGGCGCGAGGACCCGGGTCGCGCGCCGCCCGAGGAAGCAGTCGCTCAGCCCCGCCAGTCCCAGGATGAGGCCGTAGACGGCCACCGCATTGAAGGTGGAGAGCTGGCTGACGACGAGACAGACGAAGCCGATCAGCAGCAGAGCCAGGCCGCGCCAGCTGCCGGCCGGAAGCGGCCGCTGCTCGCTGAGGTCGTGCCAGGCGAAGAGAATGGCGATGAAGGGGATGACATAGCCATGGCCGTATTCGGCGCGTTCCCAATAATGCAGCAGCGGCGCGAAGGAAGGCGAGTAGATGTAGAGGAACAGCCCCAGCGCCAGCGCGCCGGTAAGCGGCCAGAGCCACGGCGCGGCGACATCGCCCCCGGTTCCCGTTCCTTGCAGGCTCGCCTGCGGCGCAGCGACCATGGAGCGGATCTTGGCTTGCGACAGACCGGACACCTCTATCCTCGCCTGTCGCCGACCGACCGGTAAGCCGAACGACCGCGCTTCGATGTAACCGGGGCCGGAAAGGGCATGGGCCAGGAAGACGCCATCATCATCCGGCCTCACATCTGCGACAGCAGCAGCTTGGCGTCATCGAAGCCGGGATAGGTATCGCCGGCCGCTGTGGCCTTCTTCAGTTCCGCCGCCGCCTGCTCCCTGTTGCCCTGTTTCAACAGCACCGCCGCATAGTGATAGCGCATCTGCGGCGTCACGTCGGGGCTGGCCATCACCCGCCCCATGAAGCTCGCCGCGGTCTGGTACTGACCAAGCCGGTAATAGATCCAGGCTACCGTATCCAGCAGCGCCGGATTGTCGCTGGCCTGGAACCGGTCGGCCACCTGACGCGCCTTTTCCAGCGTCGACGCATCCTGGTACTGATAATCGGCAATCAGCTCGGCATAATTGTTCGCCGCCACCTGGACATCCGGGTTGCGCGATAGGATATCCTCATAGAGCGCAATCGCCTGGACGTGATCGCCCCGCTGCATGGCCATATTGGCCAGCAACAGCCGCGGACGCAGGTCTCCCGGCACGGCCGCGACGGCCTTCTGCAAAACGGCGGCGGCGTCGCTCGCCCTGTCCTGCGCCAGATAGATTTTTGCCCGTCCCAGGAAAGCGTCGGCCTGGCTGCCGATCTGCTGATCGGTCGAGGGCTGGGTCGCCGCCGCCGCGATGATGGCCGGCGACGTGCTGCCGGAAATCAGCGCGATGGCGCGGTCATATTCCTCTGCCGCCGCATCCACCTGTTTCAGCGACATATAGCAATCGGCCAGGGCCATATGGACGCTAGCTGTGTCCGACTTCAAGGTCTGGATGAATTTCACCGCCCGGTCGAGGCGACCGCGCTGGCGTTCCGCCTCGATCAGCGCGGCCAAGGCCGGCGTCATCTGGCTCGAATTCGCCTTGCCGGTCAGCACCGCGGCAAACTTCGCCACGGCGTCATCTGTCTTCGACTGCTCCAACAACCACATGCCACGCAGATAATCTGCCGTCGCCGCCTGGTCGGGCATGCGTTCCAGATGGGTGATGGCATCGTCGGCGAAATTCATATCTTTGCGGTCGAGGGCGATACGGGCCTGGCTTTCCCAACCGACCGCATAATTCGGCGCCTCGCTGGTCACCGCCTTCAGCAGCATGTCACTGCGCTTCTCATCGCCGCTGACGTGATAGAGCTGCGCCAGCCGCGCCTCGATCGCATGATTGCCGGGCTGGGCTTCCAGCACCTCCGCCAGCGTATCGGCCGCGAGGTCGACATGGCCGACCTTGACAAGCGCCTCGGCGAGCAATTGCGAGGCCTCGAGGTCCTTCGGGTGGTCGCGCAGCAGCGAACGCAGGTCGGTGATGGCCAGCTGATAGCGGCCCTCTGCATTATTGATGGCGGCCCGCAGGAACAGCGCATCCTGGTTGTTCGGACGCTTCGACAGGACGGTCGCCAGCTGCTGCTCGGCCGAAGTCTTGTCGCCTTTGCTGAAACTGATGCGCGCCAGGGCGGTGCGCGCGGTCATGACGGAATCTTCGGAATTTCCCTGCGAGACGATCTGGTTGAGGATGTCGACGGCGCGGTCGGTCTGCTCATGCCGGACATAGAGATCCGTCAGCCAGAAAAGATAGCGGTCGTTGGCCGGCTCTGCCGTAATCAGCTGGTGCAACTCCTGCTCCGCCGGCTCCATTCCCTTCTTGAGATCGAGGAAAGCAACCAGCATGCGCTTCATTTCGACATCATCCGGCATCGCGGTGATACCGTCGCGCAGGATCTGCTCGGCCCGCACAAGGTCAGGAAGATTGGTGAAATAGACCGCCGCCTCGGCCCGGAAGCCGCGCTCCTGGGGATGCAGCTGGAAAAGCTGCTGGTAGCCCTCGGCCACCTTGTCGGGCAGGTTGTGCTTCTTGAAGAGCCCGACTTTCAACATGATGAGCGAGGTGTCGGCGGGATTGAGGCCGATGCCATGGTCCAGTGCCTCGGCAGCGCTCTTCAAGTCGCCACGCGCGTCGTTGATGCCGACCTGCACGGAAATCGCCGGGATATTCTTCGGGTCGCTTTTCAGCGCCGCCGCGACTTCAGCTTCCGCCCCCTGCATGTTCTGCCGCCGCAGCATGATCGCCCCATTCAGGGCGTGGGCGCCGGCATCGTCGGGCCATGACTTCAACACCGTATCGATGCGCCGCTGAGCATCATCGAAACGCTCGGCGCCGAAATAGAAGCCGGCCAGCTTCACCAGGGCGCCGCGATGATTGGGATCCTGCTGCTCTGCCCGCGTATAGTCATTGAAGGCACCCTGCAGATCGCCCGCCGCCTCGTCAATCAGGCCGAGCTGGTAGTAGGGTTCCGCCAGCGTGGGACGGATTTTGATCGCATTGCGAAATTCCAGGCGCGCCTTGTCCGGCTGCCCTTCTGCCATCAGCTCTTCGCCGTGCTTGATGTATTTTGCCGCCCGCGAATCCGGATCGCCGCAGCCTGCCAGCATCGTCGTCGCCAGCAACCCGGCAATCGGTAAAAGTCGAAGAAAAGATCGATCCATGCCCTCCTCCTATCAGGACGCGGCCAGGATTTCCGATGCATGCGGCATGCTGGCGATTTCTTGTTTGAAGCGGTTGCGCTCGAAATCATCCGGCAAGGGCCGGAAGGGGCTGAGCCCCGTCGAGCTGCGGTCGGCCACGACGTCAACGATGGTCTCGAAATTGACATGCCGCATTTCCTCGGCGAAGGCATAGACCATCGCGAGATCGCAGAGGAGATTGAGTAGGCGCGGCACGCCGCCGGTGAAGTAGTGGGCGGCGATGCAGGCCAGATTATCGAACAGCTCCGGCCTGCCGCCGACCACCGACAGGCGATAGCGGATATAGGACGTCGTCTCCTTGTAGCCGAGCGGCTCCAGATGGTAGTGGACGGCGATGCGCTGCGCGAACTGGCGCAGTTCCGGCTGCTTCAGTACCGCCAGCAGTTCAGGCTGTCCGACCAGCACCACCTGCAGCAACTGGTCCTTCTCGTTATTCACGTTGGAGAGCATCCGCAGGTCTTCCAACATGTCGATACTCAGATTCTGCGCTTCGTCGATGACCAGCAAGGTGCGTTTCCCTTCGCCATATTGCGCGACGAGAAACTCGATGAACTGATTGTAAAGCGCAATGGTATCGAGCTGTCGATGCTCCAGGCCGTAAGCCATGGAGATCAGGCTCATGAGGTTGCCGAAGCCGCTGCTGGCATTGGTGACGACGCCGACCGTCAGTCCTTCGTGCTCGCCGCGCAAAAAGCGCCGCACAATTGTGGTTTTCCCCGCCCCGACCTCACCGGTAATGACCACGAACCCGGCCTGGGTGGTGATCCCATAGTCGAGCAGATTGAGTGCCATGCGGTGACGCCGGCTCATAAAGAGAAAATCTGCGTCCGGCAACAGCGAGAATGGCTTTCCCGTCAGGCCGAAAAACTGCTCGTACATTGCCGCTCCCGTGCCCCCGCACTCATGCCCGTTTTTTGCCGCGTTCCGCGGTATTGTTCATGCGGTTATAGCCGCGTTCGGCGGCATTATTGAGAACGGTACCGACCACCGTTGTATTGGAGAGGAGATGCATGGCCTGCCGCACTTCCTCGATCTTCGTGGCGCCTTCGCGCACCACGAGAAGAACGCCGTCGACATGCGGCAGGAAGCCGATCGCGTCGTCCTGCGCCAGAAGCGGCGGCATGTCATAGATGATGATGCGATCCGGGTAGCGCGACTTCAGTTCCTGCGCCAGCGCCGCCATCTTTGGCGTTCCCAGCGTCTCGGACGAGTTCTCCAGCCGGCTCTTGGTCGGCAGCACCACCATGCGCTCATGCGACGGCCGTACCAGGCACTGGGCTATCGGCGTATCATGGAGGAGATAGTCGCACAGCCCGAGCTGCGGCTCGATCCCAAGATAGCGATGAACGCTCGGCTGGCGGAAATCGAGATCCACCAGGCAGACCGTCTGCTTCACGTCGAGGGCGAGGCTTAGCGCCAGGTTGATGGCGATGGTGCTCTTGCCATCGCCATAGCGCGGGCTGGTGACGGCGATCGACCGCAGGTTATTGCGGGCCATGAGCTGCATCACCTTGGTCCGCAATATCCTGAACGTATCCGCCGCCGGCTCCTTCTGGCGCCGCGCTACGATGCGGTTGCGTACCAGCTCCGGCTCCACGAGATCGACCCGCCGCGTCTGTGCGGGTGCCTGGGCCGGCGCCTCACCCACCGCTTCGATCATCGGCGCCGCAGGTTCCAGCCTTGTGACCTTGTTGCCGTTCAGCTCGCCTGCGACTCTGCTGATCGTATCGCGACCGTTGATCGCCCGAATCTGATCAAGCGCATCCCGCCGCTGTTCGCGGGCCTTCATCAGCGCCTTTTCGAGCCTATCCAATGCAAATCTCCACTAAACAGATGTTCCGCCGCGATAGGTTTCTGTCATTGTCCCGCACTTCCGGCGGGTTTCGCCACCGATGCCGTCAAGCCGCAACTTTAAACCAGGCCGCCAAGGCGCTGGGCGATCGCGGCCCAGAGAACATCCAGCGGCTGGACATACTGGTCGTAGAGATCGGCGCCACCGACGACGATCACCACAGCACTAACGCCGGCGGCCAGCTGATATATCCGTCGGCGCCGGCGTTCGACCGGGGTGGCGATCCGCGGCACCGCGACCAGGGGGGGCACGCCGACGATCGCGGTCAGCTGGCGGGTGCCATGCACCGAACTGTTCAGCATCTCCATCAGATAGACCCCGGCAAAGCCGCCGAAGAAGGACATGACCAGTCCCAGGGCCAGGACGATCTTGCGCGGCGGCATGCGGGGCGAGGTCGGCAGGTCGGGGGAGTCGATCATGGTGAGGCGCTCACCCTTGCGGTCCTGCTCCAGCTGCTGGTTCATGCTGGCGGCGAGCTGCTTTTCCTTCAGCTCGCGATACCGCAATTGCGCGTTATCGTAATCCCGGTTGAGGGAAGCGAATTGACGCTCGACGGCCGGCGTTGCCGCCACCCGCGCGTCATACTCCTCCTTCTGCCGGCGCGCATCCTCCATCTGGTTCTGCAGGCTGCGGTATTGCTGGTCGAGCGACTTCATCTGATAGGTCAGCATGATATAAGCCGGGTTGTCGGCATCCCCGACCGAGCCATTGGAATTGGCCTTGCTGGATGCGTTTTTGCCCACCTGCTGTTCCAGCCCGGCAATCTGCTTCTTCAACTTGACGATATCCGGATAACCTGGCCCGTACTGGCCCTCCATGGCCGCCAGCTTGCCCTGCAGGGCCTTGAGCTGCACGGCAGGTGTGGTCAACAACTGCCCGTCATCGACAACCCGCGAATAGGGCTCGGTATTGGCAATCTGCGACTGCAGGTCGCCACGCTGCCGGTCGAGCGCCTGAAGCTGCTGGCTGAGCGTCGCCACCTGCTGCTCGGTACTGGCGGCCATCTGCATATTGAACGGCAGATCCTCCGGCCGCGTGCCCTTATGCTCCTCGCGGAAGGCGGTCATCGCCTTTTCCTGGTCGCTGAGCTGCTTTTCCAACTGTGCGATCTGGTCGGCGATGAAGGCGGAAGTGGCAGCCGCCTGGTCCCGGCGCTGCTTCAGATCGGCGTTCAGGAAGCGCGAGATCAGTTCGTTTGCAACCTCCTGGGCTATCAGCGGGTTACCGTAATCGAAGCTGATGGTGAAGGCGATGGCCGACAACTGGCGCGCATTGAGATGCTGAGCGGCACTGGGATTGGCAAGGTCGGAACTGCGCAGGTCAAGCTTGATCGCGTCCTGCATCTTCTTCACGACCTGAGCCATCGGCATATGGTCGCGCAGATCGGGATAGAGGTTGAACTTGGTGATGACCTCGATCAGGTTGGGCGTCGCGGTGATGCGATCATGGATCTGTTCGATCCGCTGGTCGATGAAGGCCTGGACCGCCGCGTTGAAGTCGGTCGGTCCGGTTGCCAGGACATCCTGCGGGATTTCCGGCTGCTCGATCTGAATGGTACCTGTCGAGCGGTATTTAGGCGGCCAGAGGAAGGCAAAGGCCACGGCCGCCAACAGGATTCCCGCCGCAGTCAGGACATAGGCAAGCCGATGACGGCGCCAGATTGTCAGGTAATCATTTAAGCCGACTGGTTCCATTTTACCCTATCCGTACTTTCGACCGCTTTGTCCGGCAACTGCCCACGCCGGCGACTGCCCTCTTCGCTGACCACCCTGCCCGCCAACCGCCTCGTGGTCGGCCGCAGCCGCTCAGCTACCAGCTGACGATGGGTGCATCCGGGCTGTAGGTGATCGTCAGGAGCACGGTATGACCCTTTGCCGTCCCGCTTTCGCCGAACTGCGTTTCCTGCCGATAACGATAGCTTGAACTCACAACTAGTTCCCGGGTCACGTTGTATTGCAGTGCCGCCGAGCCTTCGAAATAGTCTTTTAGGTGTCCATCTTTGCTCAAGCTGTAGTCTTGCGTGTGGTAGGTCAGGTTGAGGACGCCGGCCAGCCGGGGGGTGAAATTGTGCGTTTCCTTGACCGAGACGGCGGTCTGGGTGACCTGCTGGGCGGAGCTCTGCGGCACCAGCTGGCGCCGGACGGAGATGGTTGCCACATCGGGATCGCCGACTTCGCCGTAAGTCAGGGCGAAATCGTAGAAGTAGTCGTTGTCCCAGTTGCTGCCGTCACTGTCGCTCTTATTATGGATGATGTGATAGCCGACATCGGCGGTGGTGGTGAAACGATCGCTGAAGTGATGGATCCAGCCAACGTAGGGACCGACGGAATCACCCGTGCTGTCTTCGCCGCTCAGGGTATCGAAGTGAGACGCCTGCAATGCGACAAAGCCGGTATCGCGCAGGGTGAAGGAATAGAGGTATTTCGGCGAGATGCCGTAGGACTGGAAATTCGTGAACTGGTCGGTACTGTCGTAGAATGAAGCAATGTAGTTTGCATTGACGACGATCTGCTGCGCTTCAGTGATGTTGTATCCGAACTCCGGCAGGATGCTGATGCCGTAGTGGCGCACGCCGGCCACGTTGTTGCCGGAGCTTTCGATTTCACTCGTCCGCGTCGTGTCATACGCGAAGCCGCCTTGCAGCTTCATATAGTAATTATCGCCCTGGTAATTGAGCGACGTGTAGTTGTGATAATCGGTCGAATTGAAGCTGGTGAGGTTGAAGCGACCGTCGTTGACCGTGTTCTCAGAAACCAAGGTCCAGGTCGGCGTACGGCCGGTCAGGATCAGTTCCGGCGTCGAGTTCCAGCCGAACAGCGTCTTAGCGCCCTTCTTATCCAGCAATGGATTGGTGTCCATCTCGAAGAAGCCGCCGAGTTTGGTCGTCAAGGTAAAGCCGTCAGCCCGGGCTGACGTGATGGTCGCCGCCCCGGCCGCCAGGACAAAGCCCATTTGCGCCAAGGCAATCAGACACCGCTTGCATCCGTAGCCTGCCATTTCGTCGTGCATCTAAGTTGTTCTTAGAACAGGCTCGATGCCGGAACGAGCACGACATCGCCCGGTTTCAGCACGATATCCTTGTCAAGATTCTTGCCGTCGAGAATGTCCTCATAGTAGGGGAACTTGATATGCTCGTCTTTGCCGTCCTGGTTATGGCGCACGATGCTGATGCGGCTCTCGGAGGCATAGGGTGTGAGGCCGCCGGCCAAGCTCAGCGCCTGCATTACCGTCAACGGATGCGCGGCGACGAATTCACCGGGCTTCAGCACCTGGCCGATCACATCGACCGTGTTGCCCAGGGCGTTCTTGACCACCACGGTCACCGGCGCATCGGGAATCGATTTCTCCAGGCCGGCCTTGATCTCGTCCTGCAGCTGCCGCACCGTCTTACCGCGCGCCTGCAGCGTGCCGACCAAGGGGAAAGCCACGGTCCCATCCGGGAGGACCAGCGTTTCGCGGTCGAGACCCTCTTCCTTCCAGACGGTGATCTGGAGAACGTCGCCCGGATTCAACTTGTAATCTGCATCTACCGCTTCCGCGACTGAAGGGATCAAACCTGTCAGAATGATGATGGCAACCAGCGGCCGAAAGAGTTTTCTCATTTTTACCCCTTGTTTCGAGACGTCCCCACCCGACATTTATCCAATAGGGCCGTCGCGGGTGCCCCTGGCGTCCATGTCGGGTGTCGACCTGCTCAGAACCAGCCGCTTCCGGCGGCTGCGTGTCGCCATGTGCGCGGGCTGATTGTTCGAGCCACTTCATCTGTCGATAAAGCACGTCGACCGGCAATCTAACGAGAGGCCGGCTGATTGGTTCCTGTGGCGCAGCAAAACTTTTTGGCTGGCGCCAATTTATCTCAACTAATATGTGCGCCGTTTAAGAGTATAGGACTGGGGTCCGGCCACGGCATCCAACAAATGGATGAATAAATTAAATAAAACGGCCACTTCAACTGATCGACTTCAGTAATCTGGCCATGAAGCCTTTGGAAATCTCCCGCCCTGGGATCTGCGACCTGTGATCTGTCGCCTAGCCCGTCTTCCTGCTTCGACGGCCTCCGCCGGCCGGGGCGCCAAGTAAATTCCAACACCTCTCCGACCGTTTCCGCTCGACGGAGGCTGTCGACTCCATCGAGCGGTTACGGCTTGGGTCCAATCTGGAAGCGGGGTTAGGCGATGTCAGCCCGTCCGCGACGGCGAAGGCGGAACACTGCCAGGCCCAACAGGGCCACGCCGAACATCGGCAGAGCTGCTGGTACCGGCACCGCCGAAATCTGCAGATTGCCGCTGACCTTCTGGCCGGGCGCCCCCGACGTGACGTCGAGCAACAGATAGTAGGCGCCCTTCTTCAACACGTCGGCGAAATCGATAAACGAGAAGGTCGTCGCGCCGTTAGGATAGCTGGCGGTCGTCTGATCGACTTGCTTCAGCAACGCGTTCGATGAGTCGTAAAGACCGAAAGTAAAAGTCTTCAACGCCACCGCCCCGAAAGAGGAAGCGGTGAGCGACGCTGCCAAGTTCTTGGCGGCCGTGCCTAAGGAAAAATCGATATGCAGCGTACCCTGGCCGGCATCATCCAATGCGAAATCCGGCTGGCCCGCAACATCGGTGCCGAATGCCGCACTACTGGAAAGCGCGGTCAAGGTACCCAAATCCTGTGTCACCGTCGCGGCTTGCGACGCCTGGCCGAAACCAGCCAATGCACCTGCCGCTATCACCAATGCAAAGCCCAGTCTACGTATCATCATATCCCCCTTCTTCTAGGTGGCACATCGTTATGCGCAGTGCCGTTTCATCCGTCGACTGACCATGGACGGCTTGTCTTTGCGAAGGCCGCGGCCGTTGCAAAACAGTCCATCCTCCGTCACAAAACAGTCAATTAATGGAAATACCGGAACAACGTCCCAGTGACTTCAAACCGTCCCGACGCAGCCGACGCCGCTTACGCGGTCGATCTGCGTCACGGACCGGCGACCCTACCAGAAGGCGATCACTTGAAATGATAAGCGCGCCGGAAGCTGCGTCCCTTTGCTTCGGCTTCATCCACAAATAGGAGGCGGCCGAAAGAACAGCCCGGCAGATCAACTGCTGGTAATGGTCGGCAGCTCCAACGCAAAACCAGTGCGATAGTTCCGCCGGACTTCAAAATCTTTTGTTCAATGCCTATGCCTCTGGCCTGCCGCTCCAGCCAAATTACCCAGACGGTCCCTGATCCATGTCCCGCCGTACAAGCGGTGGCTGAATTTTCTTCACGCGCAGCACGCGCGGCGGATTGCAGAAGCAAGCGGCATAACAAGATGTGTGCCGAAAAAAGAGCGCGCCCGTTGTAACCAACGATCGCGCACTGCGGAGCGCTGGAGGAACCCCGCCCGACCGATTGATGTCGATTAACGGGGCCGTCTCGGCTTTACCGGAACCGACGCAGCAGAGTGGTAGTTAGGAGGCGTGTTCGAGGCGAAAAGGACCGCACGTCCCTGCCTCGGCAGTGCCGGCTCTTCCCCGCCACCGGAGGTACAGCATGTTGCTCAGCGGGCGCCAGATCCTTTCCAAAGCTCCCCATCACGATCTCGTATCGGCGCGGAAAGCCACCGAACAACGCAGCCGCAGCAAACTTCGTTAAGTTGGTGGGAACTTGCGCTCACATGCTCCGTTCGTGGACCGCTGGCTAAGAAGATCAGCCATGATTTGAAGATCAGCCATGATTTAACAGCCGGAGATCGGCATTGAGCGAACGACTGCGGCAACGCGATCGAGGTCGGAGACTGGGGCTCGCAAAGATCGAGATACCCCAGGGCAAGCTGCCACGCACCAATATTCCTTTCTCCGCGGACGTGATCATCGGTGTGATTGCCGTCCTGGACACGATCGCCATGCTGAGCGGGATCGGCGCGTCCAGCTGGGTCGCCTGGCAGGTCAATCGTGAACATGCCCTGCTCTGGCAGCTCACCGATATCGGCTTCGGCGTCGGCATTCTGTTCCTATTGGTCGCCACCGGCGGCTACGACAAATCCGCCATCGACAACCCGATCCGGCAGATCACCAAGCTGTTGCTCTACAGCTTGATCATCGGCGCTACCGAAGCCTTCCTGCTGATGACCATGCATCTCGACGGCTCCTTCGCCTGGCCGATGAGCGGTCCGATCAATATCGTTTCCGTCGCCGTCATGCTGATGTGCCTCACCCGCATCATGATGAGCAGCCTGCTGCTGACGGCGGCGCGCAACGGCACGATCAGCCGCAATGTCGCCATTGTCGGCGCCGGCGACCACGGCGCCATGCTGCTGCAGTCGATCACCCAGCGGAAGGACCCCTGGACCCGCATCATCGGCATCTTCGACGACCGCATGACCCGGACCTCCGAGAAGATCCGGCCTAGCGATATCCTGGGCACGATCGACGACCTGCTGCACCTGTCGCGCACGGAGCGCATCGACGAGATCGTCGTCGCCCTGCCCTGGGGGGCGGAAGCGCGGCTGCTGCAGATTCTCGACCGGCTGAAGGTCATTCCCGCCAATGTGCGGCTGGCGCCGGACGCGATCGGCCATCGCTTCCTCAATTCCGGCTTCGACAAGCTCGACAACGTTCCGGTCTTCAATATCTTCTCACGGCCGATCAGCGGCTGGAGCGCGCTCAGCAAATCCATCGAGGACCTTGTCCTCGGCAGCCTGCTGTTGATCGCCGTTTCGCCGATCATGCTGGCCTGCGCCGTCGCCATCAAGATCGACAGCCCGGGGCCGATCTTCTTCAAGCAGAAGCGCTATGGCTATAACAACAACCTGATCAACGTCTACAAATTCCGCTCGATGTATGTGACGCAGCTCGACGCCAATGCCAGCAAGCTCGCCACGCGCGACGACCCGCGTATCACCCGTGTCGGCCGCATCCTGCGCCGTACCAGCCTCGACGAGATTCCCCAGCTCATCAATGTCGTGCTCGGCCAGATGTCGCTCGTCGGTCCCCGACCCCATGCGACCCAGGCCAAGGCCGCCGGCAAGCTTTATGAGGAAGTGGTCAAGGAATATGCCGTCCGCCACAAGGTGAAGCCCGGCATCACCGGTTGGGCCCAGGTGATGGGATGGCGCGGGGAAACCGATACCGAGGACAAGATCATCCGTCGCGTCGAATGCGACCTCTACTATATGGAAAACTGGTCGATCCTGCTGGATATCGAAATCCTCTTCCGCACCGTTCTCGCCGTCCTCGGCGGCAGCAATGCCTATTGAGCGGAGGGCAAACTGGGCGAGGGCCGGCGAACCATGAACTACTTCCACCGAGCTGCGCGTTGCGCGGCCGATATTCCGTGACGGTTACGGCGCCGATGGATCTGCGTGCGGTCAAATCGCATCAGCCGAGGACGGCTGTCGATTCCTTTGTCAGCATCGTCATGCCCTGCTTCAATGAAGCAGGCTTCATCGCTGAGGCGATCGACAGCGTGACACCCCGCGCCGGGGACGGTGAAGATCTGCCGTTCGATTATGAAATCCTCGTCGTCGATGGCGGCAGCACGGACGGCACGGTCGACCTCGTCCTGCGCCTGGCCCGGGCCAATCCCCACATTCGCCTGATGCACAACCCGCGCCGCTTGCAATCGGCGGCGGTCAATCTCGCGGCGGATTTTGCCGACCCGCGGGCGACCATCCTGCTGCGCGCCGACAGCCATGCCACCTATCCGCCGGACTTTGTCGCGGGCTGCGTCGAGGCGCTGCGCCTGAACCAGGCCCAGTCGGTCGTCGTTACCATGCGCACGGTTGGCGTTTCTTGCTTCCAGAAGGCCGTGGCCGCCGCACAGAACAGCCTGCTCGGCAATGGCGGCTCGGCCCACCGTCGCCCCGGCCCGTCGCGCTTTGTCGATCATGGTCATCATGCCGCCTTCGACCGGGCCTTTTATCGAATGACGGGCGGTTATGATGAAACCCTGCGCGCCAACGAGGATGTCGATCTCGACATGCGGCTGCAGCGCGCGGGCGGGCGCATCTGGCTCGAAACATCTGTACCGATGCATTATTTTCCGCGCGAGACCCTGCGGGGACTGGCGCGGCAGTATTTTCACTACGGCCGTGGCCGCGCCTTTACCTATCGCAGCCATCGGTATCGGCTGAAGCTTCGGCAATTGGCCCCGGTGGTGGTGACCGCCGGCACAATTGGTGGAATCCTGCTGGCCCTGGCGCTGCATCCGCTCTTTGCTCTGGCGCCGCTCGGCTATGCCGGGCTCTGTCTCGTCTGGGGCATGATCGCGGCGGTTCGCAGCGGTGATCTCTGTCTTGCCGCTATGGGCCTTGCCGCCGCAGTCATGCATCATGCCTGGGCCATCGGCTTCTTTGCCGGTTTCCTGCAATCGCCGGGCCGCGCATCGGCCAGCGCCTAGGGATTGGCCGGCGCCTGGGGATTGGCCTTGCGGCCGCCGGCCTGGTGACCGTTACATCCGCCGCAACAGCGCTACCTGTCCGACCTCCTGGTGCCAGCCATCCCCCGCCTCACCGGCCGGCTCGGCTTCCGATTGCACTTCCACGATAACCAGCGGCGCATTGCCTGGATTGGCTAGACGGCTTGGCGTTTGCGGCGGAATAAAGATCGATTGATGGGGCTCTATGGTCAACACTTCTTCGCCGCGGGTCACACGGGCAACACCGCTGACCACCAGCCAATGCGCGCACCAACGGGGATCGCCGCCGCGATGATCTGCCCGGCGCGGCAGTTCGGCCCCCGGGCGGATGGTCAGGCCGGTGACCTGCAACCCCTCCTCCGCATGCACCAGCCAGCGCGCGCCCCAGGCTTCATCGAGGCGGCTGTGCGTGATCAGTTCGGCGCGATTTTTCTTCCGCAGCGCGGCCGCAATTTCGCGCACCGACTGCACCTGATCGAGGGACGCCACCAGTACGGCATCATCCGTGTTGATCACGGCCAGATTGCTGACGCCGACCAGCGCTGTCAGCCCGGTCGCCCCGATCGCCAGGCAATCCCGGCTGTCGTGCAGGAAGACGTCGCCGCTCGTGGTATTGCCGGCCGCGTCGCGTGAAGCCATCCGCCACAGCTCAGACCAGGAGCCGACATCGGACCAGCCGGCCTCCAGGATCACCGCGCAAGCCCTCGGGGTGTGTTCCATGACGGCATGGTCGATGGACCGGTTCGGGCTGGCGGCAAAGGCGTCGCGGTCTAGCCAGAGAAAAGTCTGGTCGCCCTGGCGGCCGGCAAGCGCCGTCTGCGCCGCCGCCAGGATATCAGGCGCCAAGCGGCGCAGTTCCTCAAGGTAGAGCCGGGCGCGCGTGACGAACATGCCGCTGTTCCAGAAATACCCGCCTTCGACGATCATCTCCCCGGCGCGCTCGGAATCCGGCTTTTCGACGAAAGAATGGATGCGATGCACCTGCTCGACCTCGGCCAAAGGCGCCCCGCATCTGATGTAGCCATAGCCGGTTTCCGGCCGCTGCGGCGTTACGGCAAAGGCAACCAGATGGTCGTGACGAGCCGCCTCCATGGCCGTCCGCAAGGCGCGGTGAAAGGCCGGCAAGTCGCTGATCGCGTGGTCGGATGGCGCAACCAGGATGATCGCATTCGGGTCGCGCTCGACCGCCAATAGCGCAGCCAGGGCGATTGCCGGGGCAGTGCCCCGCGCCGCAGGCTCCAGGATCAGGCTGACATCACCCTGCCCTATCGCCTGGACCTGCTCGGCAAGCATGAGATGCGTCGATTCATTCCCAACGACGATGGCCGGATCGAAAAGCCGGCGGTCGGCATAGCGCAGGAGCGTTTCCTGCAACAAGCTGCGCGGCCCGAGCAACGGCAGGAACTGCTTCGGATGGGCTTCCCGCGATAAAGGCCAAAGTCGATTGCCTCCGCCGCCGGCCAGGATGACCGGGATAGCTGTATCGGATGGCAAGGTCCCACTTGGATTGGCCCTGCGGCCGGATGCGGGCGGCTGCGTGTTGTCCCGCTCTGTTCCGTGATCTCCCTTTGTCATTCTCCATATCCATATTGCTGTGCGACTGGACGCAGCACCTGTCGCGGCGCCCGACCTGCGGCGGCTTGCTCTAATCGTGCAATCCAAGAGAAGCCATAAATCGTGCGTTCACCGTCGGTCCGTTGACGGCTTTGAAATCCCCTGATGCAGGCTCCGGCCGACGCCCTTGTGTCGTCTAGCGCCGTCCAATTGGCAGGCCTGGACGCAGTCCCTCAATCCAGGAACGCCGGTCATGCTGCGCCGTTCCGGGGGCTCAACGAAGTTTTTTACTCTGATGGCACATTTTGACCGCTTCGGTGTTGTTACCTATCGAGCTACGCCTGTTGGTTGCTGTCACAAAGGGGCGGCGGCGGGGTTGGCGGCTCGTGGTTCGCCAAGGGGAAGGCTTCCATGCTTCAGCCACATCGGTTTCATCCGTCGATTCTGCGTGAATGCGACATTCGGGGTGTTGTGGGCGAGACACTGAGCGCCGCCGATGCGGCGGCGGCAGGCAGCGCCCTGGTAAAGCTCGCCCGCCGCATTCGCGCCTGCGCACAGCCCTATATCGCCGTCGCCCGCGATAGCCGCCTCAGTTCACCGGAACTCGAGGCGCAGGTCATCGCCGGGATCGAGGCACAAGGCGGCCGCGTCCTCTGCCTCGGCTGCGGCCCCGCGCCCCTGCTTTATTTCGCCACCCATAGCTTGCCGATCGATGCCGCGATCATCGTCACCGCGTCACACAACCCGAAGAGCCACAACGGCTTCAAGATGCTGGTCGGCACCGAAATGGTGCATGGGGCATTGCTGAAGCAGTTGGCGGCGCTGGCTGAATCGGGTGGCGGGGAATCGGGCGGCATGGCGTCGGGGGGCATGCAGCCGGAAGGTCTCCGCACCTTCATCGATCTGGCACCGGCCTATATCGACAGGCTGGCCGCCAGCCTTGCCGGGACAGATACCAGCCATCTGTCAATCGGCTGGGATGCCGGTAATGGTGCTGCAGGAAACATCCTGCGGCAGCTTACGCAACGCCTGCCCGGATGCCATGTTCTGATCAATGCGGACCCGGATGGAAATTTTCCGGCACATCATCCCGACCCGGCGGAGCCGGCGAACTTGCGGCAGTTGCAGCACCTCGTCATCTCCCAGGAACTGGACCTCGGCATCGCCTTCGACGGTGACGGCGACCGCATCGGCGCCGTCGATGCGCAGGGCCGTATTGTCTGCGGCGATCAATTGCTGGCCATCCTCAGCCGTGATGTCCTGGCGGCGCAGCCGGGCGCCACGGTCATCGCCGATGTCAAATCCAGCCAGACCTTGTTCGACGAAATCGCCCGGCTGGGCGGCCGGCCGTTGATGTGGAAGACCGGTCATTCATTCATCAAGACCAAGATGATGGAGACAGGCGCCAAATTGGCCGGCGAGATGAGCGGGCATATCTTCTTTGCCGACGAATATTTCGGCTATGACGACGCCCTCTATGCCGCCATCCGGCTGTTGCGGACCATCGGCGGCAGCAGGCTGTCTCTGGCGCAATTGCGCGACGGTCTGGCACCGGTCGCGCATACGCCGGAATTGCGGATTCCGTGCAGCGATACGGGTAAATTCGCCGTTGTCCGACGCGTGATCGACACGCTGCAGCGCGAGGGCGCGGATATCGATCTGACCGATGGGGTGCGCGTCCGCCGCGGCGATGGCTGGTGGCTGCTGCGCGCATCAAATACCCAGGCCGCCCTCGTGGTTCGTGCCGAGGCGCCAAGCGCCGCGCAGCTCTCCCTCCTCCTCGCTGAATTGCGCACTTATCTTGCTGACGAGGCCATACCGCTGGATGCTGCGGCCGCGTGAGGCGGAGAGCCGTAGATTCAGGGCGTGGCGCGGCCAGATCGAACCCTTCTTCGGCGCCATCAACGCCGTCTGAGTCGGCGCCGGCCCGAATTGCGTGCTCTTTATATATTATCAACCATTTCTCAACCCTCCGCCGCCAAGTTAGCTTGATTGGGTGACTGGCGGGCCGCTAGCGGCGCAAGCTTGGCGCCGACCGCGTCGCGGCAAAGAGGGTTCATGGATCAGGTGACGATATCGCAGCCGCCGCAGCGCCAGGAAAACCCGCAAAGTGATCGTCAATCGGCCCCGGCCCTGACGGTCCGCCACCTTAATAAGAGCTTCAAGCAGCCGGCTGTCGATGGGCTCAGCCTCGATATCAAAGCGGGGGAATTCTACGCCCTGCTCGGCCCCAATGGCGCGGGCAAGACAACGACATTGCGGATCGTCGCCGGCCTGATGCGTCCCGATTCCGGTTCCATCGGCATCTTCGGCATCGATGCGCTGCAACAACCGGTCGCCGCCAAGCGCATCACCGCCTGGGTCAGCGACGAGCCGATGATCTATGACAAGCTGACGCCGATGGAATACCTGGTCTTTGTCGCCGGGCTTTGGGGCATCGCCCCTGCCGCCGCCGCAGCCAAGGCGCGTGACCTGATCGACTGGCTCGATCTCTCTGCGGTCGCCGATGAGCGCTGCGAGGATTTCTCCAAGGGCATGCGCCAGAAAGTGGCCCTGGCCGGCGCCCTGGTTCATGATCCCCGCCTGATCATCCTCGATGAACCCTTGACCGGGCTCGACGCGCGCGCCGCGCGGCTGGTCAAGGATGTGCTGCGAGACCGGGTGGAACAGGGCTGCACTGTGGTGATGACCACGCATATCCTGGAGGTGGCGGAACGCATGGCCGACCGCATCGGCCTGATCGCCCATGGTCGCCTCATTGCCGAGGGCACCCTTGCCGAGCTGCGCGCCCGTGTCGGCAGCGGCGAGACCAGCCTGGAGGATGTCTTCCTCACCCTGACCGCGGAAGCCGATCCGCCTTCCGCCGGAACGCAGCCGTGACCGCGATGGGCCAGATATGACAGGCCAGGCGGAAGCAGGCGCCGTTACCGAAGGAAGCCTGCCGAAGGAAGCCGGCTGCCGCCCCCGCCCCTTTGCCATGGCCCGGCTGCTGCTCGGGCATGAAGGCCGGGTCGCGCGGCGCGAACTTGCCTACCTGCTGACCGCCGGCGGTCGCTGGCGGCTGCGCTCGGTCCTGCTGATCGCGCTTATCTGCTTTGCCATCATGCATCTGATCGCCCTCGGCATGGTCGGCGGTTATGCGGAGCTTTCCACCGTCGCCGATCCCGGCGTCTATATCTCACTGACCGGAACCATCCTGCTCAGCCTGCTGCTGATCCTCTCGCAGGCGCTGGAAAAGGTGACGCGCCTCTTCTACGCGCAGGGTGATCTCGATCTCCTCGCGACCTCGCCAATATCGCTGCGCTTCATCTTCATGCTGCGGATCGGTAGCACCGCGGCAACCACCGTGGCTATGGCTTGGTTCGTCATCACCCCTTTCGTCGACATACTCGCCTGGCGGGGTGGCGCTCATTGGTTCTCGATCTTCGGCCTCGCTCTGGCCGGAGCTCTCGCCGTTAGCGGTTTCGCCTTGATTCTGACGGCGGCCCTCTTCGACACGATGGGGCCGCGCCGCACCCGGCTGATGTCGCAGATCGTCTCCGCCGTGGTCGGCTCCGCCTTCGTGATCGGCATCCAGGCAGCCGCCATTCTCTCGATCGGGCGGATGTCGCAGCAGGCCTTCTTCGATTCCGACCTGCTGCGCGCGCATGCGCCGGAAATCACCAGTTGGCTCTGGATCCCCGCCCGCGCGGCGCTGGGCGACCTGCGCGCCCTGCTGGCCTGCCTGATCACCGGCGTGGCGGCGCTGGTGGTGCCGATGGCGCTGCTCGCGCGCCATGTCGGCGGCTATGCCCTGTCGGCCAGCAGCGCGAGCTTGTCCACGCGCCGCAAGCTCAGCCGTCTCGGCTGGTTTGCCACCGCCTCGCCCCGCCTGCTGCTGTGGCGCAAGGAATGGCTGCTGCTGTGGCGCGATCCCTGGCTGGCTTCCCAGAGCCTGATGCAGCTCCTTTATCTCATTCCGCCCGCTTTGATGCTGTGGCGCTTCTATGGTCATGACCGCGGCGCGCTGATCGTGCTGGCACCGGTGCTCACCATGGCCGCCGGACAGTTGGCCGGCGGCCTCGCCTGGCTCGCAGTTTCCGGCGAAGATGCGCCAGACCTCATCGCCACCGCACCGATCTCGCCGCTGCGCGCCCTCACCGGCAAGGTGGAGGCGGTGCTGATCCTGGTCTTCCTCATCTTCGCGCCGTTCCTGCTTGGCCTTGCCAGCCTCTCGTTGGAGATGACGCTGGTGGTGGCAATCGGCATCATCGCCGCCTCGGTCTCATCGACCATGATCCAGATCTGGTTCCGGCGTCAGGCGAAGCGGCGCTATTTTAGCCGGCGCCAGACATCGTCGCGCCTGGCGACCTTTGCCGAGGCCTTCTGCGCCGTTTCCTGGGCGGCTGCCGCCGGGATATGGCTGCAAAGCCCGATCCTTGCACTGGTGCCGGCCGGCATCGCGCTGTTGATCCTCAGCGGCGCCCGCGCCATGCGGCCTGCCTGACGCTGCCGCGCGCCGCGGCCCCCGGCATCTGCAAAAATCCGATCGTGGCGATGCCATTATGGCAATTGCCTGCGGTCCGCTGCCGGCGCCTAATCGGGCATCGCCAGGATGCAGGGGCCGCCATGATTCCGACCATCGATGTCACGCCGCTCTTCGCCGGTCCCGATGCCGCACGGAATCGCGCCGACGCCGCCATCGCCCATGCCGCGGCCGAAATCGGCTTCATGCTGATCGGCAACCTGCCGCCGGATATGCCCGTCGCTCCGGCCGATCTGCAGGCGTTGAAGCGGATTTTCACCCTGCCCGCCCGGGAGATCCGGCGGCTGTGCCGGCAGAAATTCGTGCCCGGCAACCGCAACGTCTATCGCGGCTGGTTTCCGCTGCAGGAAGGGCACCAGACCTATAAGGAAGGCATCGATATGGGGCCGGATCTGGCCCATGGCATATCAGTCATCGACGCCGATGATCCCCTGCGCGAGGCGACACCCCTGCCGCCGGAGGAGGCGCTGCCGGGCTGGCGTGACGCGGCCGCGGCCTATTACCGAGCCCTGGAACAGGTCGGCCGCATGCTGATGCGCTCGCTTGCGCGCGGCCTTGGGCTCGATGAGGCTTATTTCGATGACGCATTCCGGGGCGGCGTCTCCACCTTGCGGCTGATCCATTATCCGCCGCGTCCCGCCTCCACCCTTGCGCAGATGGAGGACGCGAAATTCTGGACCGAGCATGACGGCAGGCGGGTCTATCTGACCGGCGCGCCGCATGCCGATTCCGGCCTCGTCACCTTGCTGGCCCAGGATGGCGTCGCCGGCTTGCAGGCCCACGGCCGCGACGGCGGATGGATCGACGTGCCGCCGATCGACGGCAGCCTGGTGGTCAATTTCGGCCGCCTGCTGGAGCGATGGACCGGCGGCCGCCTGAAGGCGACCCAGCATCGCGTCATCGGCCACGGGGCCGAGCGCTATTCCATTCCCTTTTTCTATGAGCCGCGTATCGATGCCGTGATCGCGCCGCTGCCCGGACCTGCCGGTGCCGGCACCGACTTCGCGCCGTTTCTCTACGGCGACCACGTCTGGGCCGCGACCACCAAATTCGTCGAGTTCCACGGCATGGAGCATCTGCGCCCGCCGCGCGGCCGATGACCAAACCATAGCCGCGCCGGATCATGCGGCGATCGACGCGTGCATTGACGGGGGTCCGCTCAGTGGAGGGCGCGGTCAGGCCGGCGGCAGGCCGGCTTCGATGATGACCCAGCTCTGCGGCAGCGGATCGCGCTCGGCGGGAATGCCATAGGCGGTGCAGAGGCGGTCGAGGCTGATCACCTCGATATCGCCATAGCCCCGCCGCTCGGCATAAAGTGCTATTTCTTCCATGCTGTCGCCCATCGGGCTGTCGCCGAACAGCCTGCGGCCGAGCCGCGCCTCGACTTTCTCGTTGAGGCTGTCTTGTCGGCGCCGGGTCCAGACGTCGAAGACCAGCCGGCTGCCCGGCGCCAGGCCCAGCACCCGCGGCTCCAGCAAGGAATCGGCGGCCTGATGCGGCAGGAAGAAGAAGACGCCTTCCATCAAGACGACACTCGGCAGCTCGCGCCGGTAGCCGGCCGCCGCGAGCTTGGCGCGCAGCAGCGGATCGCCGAGATCGGCGCCGACATGGTGCAGGCGCTGCGGTATCGGGACCCGGTGCCGGGCGAAGACCTCCAGCTTGGCGGCGATCTTGTCCGGGAAATCGACCTCATAAACGTCAAGCCCGCCGTCCAGCATTTGCGGCAGCGCCATGGCGCGGCTGTCGAAGCCGGCACCGAGGATGAGGATCTGCGGGACTTCCCGGGCGGCGCGCTGCAGGCGCTCCGTGAACCAGCGATAGCGGGCGATGTTGAAGGCGGCGTAAGCGGGATCGACCTCTTGCGCCATCGCCGCAAGGTCGCGCCCCGCCTCGTTCCAGAACAGATGGTCATAGGGGCAAAGCAGATTCTGCCCCTTGGTCAGGGGATTGTGCAGCCGCAGATCGATCAGCCCATCGGCCGTGATGCGCGGGTCGCGCTCAGCCACGGCCTCGCCGGCCTGTGCCGCTTCATGTTCCGATATCGCCATTCGTACTCGTCCCCCGCAACCGGCCAACGCCGCCGGCCGTCATCCTTACGCCATTTTGCCCATATTGTAAGAGCTCACCGCCGCGGAGGAAATCGCTGTTCATCGGAACTGTGAGCAATATCATTCGGCATCGCCATCGAAGCTGATGGCCGGCAAGATGACAGGCAATTCCCGTTCATGCGCGCGGTCGGGATGACGGTCAATCGCTATGCCCGCTTGCGCTTCGCCAGCACCGCTTCATAGGCGGCCTGCAACTGTCGGGCGACCGACGGAGGGGCTTTGCCGGCGCGCTTCCGCCCCAGATGCAGCTCGCGCAATTCATCCATGAAAGCATCCCACATCTTCTGGCCGCCTTCTTCCAGCACCTGGGCCCGGATACTGAGATCCTCGCTGACGGGTAGATGGCGCCGTCCCCAGGCGCCGATCTGGGCAAAGACCGGCACCAGTTGAATGGTCTTCTCGGTCAGGCTGTAGATCGCCTTCTGCTTGTGGCTGGGATCGTCGGCGCGGGTGATCATGCCCTGCTCGACCAGCCGTTTCAGCCGGTCGGCAAGAATATTGGAGGCGATGCCCTCTTCCGATTTCGCCAGCAATTCCCGGAAATGCCGCCGGTTTCCGAACATCATGTCGCGGATGATGATGAGGCTCCATTTGTCGCCGAACACCTCCAGGGTGAGATTGATCGGACAGCCGGAGCGATGCGCTTCTTCCATTGCCTGCCTATGACCGGGGAAGGTCGGCTCTGCGCCGCCGACGCTTCCCGCGCCGAAACCGCTTGCACTTTCGCATCGGCAATGGAATGCTGCAACCAGTTGCACTATACAATCAGTTAAGGTCCGGCACAGCGAAGGAGATGCGTCATGCGCAAAGTCGTCTTGGCAATGTTCATCAGCCTGGATGGATATATCGAGGGACCGAAGGGAGAATTCGTGCCGCCGGCCTGGTCCGACGACCTGCAGCGCCATTGGGCCGACGACAATGTCGACCGCGCCGGCCTGCTGCTCTATGGCCGGCGGAATTTCGAGTTCAATGCCGGCTTCTGGCAGCCGGCCGAGACCGACGCCAATAATCCGGCATCCTTCCGCGCCTTTGCCAGCCGCATGAACGCCCTGCCGAAGCTCTGCTTCTCGCGGACCCTGTCGACGGTCGATTGGAACGGGCGCCTTGTGCGCGACGATATCGCCGGCGAGATCGCCCGGCTGAAGCAGGAGCCGGGCAAGGATATGATGATGTTCGGCGGCGCGGATATCGCCCGCTTCTTCATCGGCCGCGATCTCTTCGACGAATACCGCATCATGGTGACCCCGACCCTGCTCGGCGACGGCAAGCGGCTGTTCGACGGCGGCTATGAGCGCCGCCAATTGCAGCACACAGACACCAGGCAGATGGATACCGGCGCCGTCATTCTCACCTATGAGCGGAAGGCATAACGGCGAGGCGATCTCTCGCCGTTACGCCCGCCTGCCGCTAGGATGCCGGAAGCAGCAGCACCTTGCCGCGGGCATGCCCCGCCGCGACGTAAGCGAGTGCCTCCGCTGCCGCCGCGAGCGGCATCTTGCGATCGATCAGCGGTTTCAGCTTTCCCGCTTCGCACAGGCCGGCGACCTGATTGAGGCGTGAGCGATCGGTCTGGTGAAAGACGAAGGAAGCCGCGACATCATATTGCCGGGCGAGCGCCTCATCCGGCGGAGTAACGATGCTGACCAACCTACCGCCGCCGCGCAGGACGGCAAAAGACCGGCGCTGCACCTCGCCGCCCATCGTATCGAGGACGACATCAACATTCCGCAAATCACCGGCAAAGTCGGCCTGCCGGTAGTCGATCGCCTGGTCGGCGCCAAGCTCGCGCAACAAAGCGAGGTTGTCTGCGGAGGCCGTAGAAATCACCTTCGCGCCGGCCTGCCGGGCAAGCTGGATGGCGCAACTGCCGACGCCGCCGGCCCCGGCATGGATCAGCACCGTCTGGCCGGGGCGCAGATCGGCCGTCTCGAACAGGGCCTGCCAGGCGGTTCCCGCTGCCGTCGGCAGGCCGGCGGCCTCATCCAGCGGCAGATTGGCCGGCGCCGGAGCAATATGGGTTACCGGCAAGACGGCAAGAGGCGCGAAGGCGCCGCCTTTGACCGGATCGGCGCGACCGATCACGCGGTCGCCGATCTGCCAGCCGGCGACCGACGTGCCGACACGCTCGATCGTGCCGGCAAGATCGCTGCCAAGCACATAAGGAAAGCCAAGCGGAAAGTAATCGGCAAGGACGCCGCTCGTCAGCTTCACGTCGAGCGGATTGACGCTGGCGGCAGCGACGCGGATCAGCACGTCCTGATCGCCCATCTGCGGCGATGCAATCTCATCCAGGGTGACGGCATCCACCGCACCATAGGCATGCAGGCGGGCGGCCTTCATTGCCCCACTCCGGTTTGCGAAGCCGCGTCCCCGGCGGCCGGCCAGGCCCCGACCTGATTGAGGAAGCCGAACCAGTCTTCGAGATGCCAAGTATGGGTGACCTTGCCCTGTTGCAGATGATGGAATTCATGGATCGCCATGGCGATCGGCCGCCCGGTGGGCGCGATGCCAAACCATTCGCCGCGATGCGTGCCGGTGATGAGGGCACGAACCGCGACCCGCTCCGCCGTGCCGATCATTTCATGGACCGTGACCCGGATATCGGGGAAGGCGGCGGCGAAGGCGCGGATCAGCGGCTTCAGCCCCGCAGGGCCGGGGCCCTGGCCGGGCGCCAGGGGAATATCCTGCCAGTCCGGCATGCATACGGCGTCAAGAAGATCCGGCTGCTGGTCGCTGAAGGCACGGTAGAATGTTTCCAGCGTGCGGCGCGTCGCCGGCGGCACGGTGATGGGGCCGGGCTCGCCATGACCGGCGGATAAGGCCTGATTGGATGTCTGCATGAGCTTTCCTCGCTGATGGCTCCGGCGCAACCGCCGGCATGAGAAAAGCTAGAGAGGAACTCATTATCTTTGAAATCGATGATTGATATATGTCATCATCCATTTCATGGATTTGCACGGAATAGATCTCAACCTGCTGGTGGCCTTCGATGCACTGATGGCCGAGCGCCATGTGACCCGTGCGGCTGCCCGCATCGGCCGCACCCAGCCGGCGATGAGCGCTGCGCTTGCGCGGCTGCGGGCCTTGTTGAAGGATGAATTATTCGTGCGTGGCGCGAAGGGGCTGCAGCCGACGCCCAGGGCCCTCGATCTCGCCGAACCGCTCTCCAAGGCGCTGGCGCAGATCCAGCAGAGCCTCTCCTTCACCCAGAGTTTCACGCCGGCAAGTTCGACGGCCAGCTTCACGCTGGGCCTTGGGGAACACCCGGCCTTTGTCCTGCTGCCGCGATTGCTCGCGACGCTGCAGCGCCTGGCGCCCGGCATCAATCTGCGCATTCGCGGCTATTCCGCCCGCGAAGACGCAGTCGACCTGCTGGATGCCGGCGAAGTGGATATGGCAATCGGCGTGCCGCCGGCGCCGGCTGGACGCATTCTCCTGCGTCCGCTGTTCGAGGAAGGTTTCGTCTGCATCCTGCGCAAGGATCATCCGGCGGCGCGCGGCAGGCTGGATCTACGCCGCTTCCTTGCGCTGACGCATCTCCTGGTCTCGCCGGAAAACGAGCGTTTCGGCCTGGTCGACGCCGCCCTCGCCAAGCTTGGCCATCGCCGGCGTCTCGGCCTCACTTTGCCGCATATGTATGCGGCACCCGCTCTCGTCGCGCAGTCCGACCTGATCGCGACGGTGATGGCAGGCGTGGCGGCGGCCTCGGGTCATGCCGGCGCGCTGAAGATCATGCCGCCGCCGCTGCAGATTGCGCCGGTTCCCTTCATGCTCGCCTGGCACCGGCGCAATGACGCACATCCGGCGCAGGCCTGGCTGCGCGACCTGATCGCCGCCGAGGCGCGCAGGCTTGGTAAACCGTCAGCTGATAAACCATCGGGGCAACCGCCCCGGCGGCGCGGCTGACTCAGCCGGCATAGCGATATTTCGGCATCCAACCGTCGGCGCCTTCCGGGAACATGTCCAGGATATGCCAGACATTGCAGAAATCGTCGCCCGGATGGAAACGCGTATCGGCCACCCGCATGATCTCGCCGCCCTTGCGCTTGAAGACCGAAAGGCCCGGCATCATCTTGCCGCCATCGCGGATATAGCCCATATCGGCGGCGAAACTGGTGCCCTGGTGCGACACCATGGGAAAACGCCAGCCGCGATCGGCGGCGAAGCGCTGTTGCTTGGCCGGCGCGTCCGGCGAGGACACCACGAAGGCGGCGCGATCCTGAAGATGCGGGAAGACGCCGTTGAAACCATCCGCCCACATGGTGCAGGCAACGCAGCCGGTGCCCATATTGTGGATGATGATCAGCGTATCCTTGTCCCCGAACAGGGATGACATCTGCACCCTGCCCTGCGGCGCTTCGAAGGCGTAATCCTGGACCGGCTCGGGCGTGACCGATGCCTGGATCTCGCGCATCTTCTTGCGCAGTTCCGCGATCTGCTGGCGATAGGCGGCCAGCTTCGCGCCATCGTCGCGATAGCTCATGCTTTTCGTTCCCTTGCTGTCCGTTTCTGGCTTTGCGTTTGACGATCCGCAGCAATTGCTCATGCGGCACCATATTGATCGCGGTGGCGCACCCAGGACATGCTGAAATCGAGAGCTGCTTCGTCGCGGCCCTTGGGCACCAGGTCGAGATAGTGATAGGCGGCATTCATCATATCGAGGCCGCGGGCATAGGTCGAATAGGTATGATAGACGGCGCCATCCTCGTCCTTGAAGAAGACGCTGATGCCCGGCAGATCCGTCATCTGCCTGGTGAACGGCATATAATTATAGACAGCCCTGCCCGAAGCCAGGTCTTCCGGCCGCAGCGAAACCTGAAAATCATAATTGAAATCGCCGTCGCCCGCGGAGAACCAGGGAAAGCTCCAGCCAAATCGCTTGGCCGCGGCCTGCAGCTTGACCAGCGGTGCGCGCGAAACCGCCACCATGGTGACATCGCGGGCGGCGAGATGCGGCTGCAGGCCGTTGAAGTTGTCGGCCCAGAAGGAGCAGCTCTTGCAGCCATTCTCCCAATCGGGCGCGAACATGAAATGATAGATGACGAGCTGGCTGCGCCCGGCGAAAATGTCCGCGAGGCTTTGCCGGCCGGCCGGCGTGTCGAACCGGTAGTCCTTGGTGACCTTCTCCCAGGGCAGGTTCCGGCGCGCCTCGCTCAAGGCGTCGCGCTCCCGCGTGAAAGCCTTTTCCCGGGCCAGTAATTGCCGCCGCGCGGCGAGCCATTCCTGCGATGAAACGATACGGTGCTCTGTCATTTGCTCCTCCTCCATGGATAGCGGATCAACCAAATTGTCCGGCGCGGCCGATCGGGCTGATCGTGACGGAATTGCCATAATTGCTGACGCAGCCTGGCGATCCGCTGGCGGTAGACCACTTCATGCGAGGGATCGCCGCCGGCCGTCGCGCCGCTCGCGATCAGCGCGCCGAGCGCGCGGTCGCAGCAACCGCTCATGGGGCACCGTACCGGTCGCGGTAGCGCACCCAGGCCATGGAGAAGTCGAGGCCGTCCTCGTCACGTCCCTTCGGCGCCAGGTCGAGATACTGGTAGGCGGCATTCATCATATCGATGCCGCGCTCATAGCAGGAATAGGTGTGGAAGACCGTCCCGGCCGCATCCTTGTAGAAGGCGCTGATGCCGGGCTTGTCCGGCAGCCGGCTGCGGTAGGGCGCATAATTGTGGATGGCGGTGCCCGCCGCCAGGTCCGCGGGGCGGAACGAGACCTGGAAGTCATAATTGAAGTCGCTGTCGCCGGCGGAAACCCAGGGAAAGCTCCAGCCGAAACGCCCTGCAAAAGCCTGTAGCTTCTCCAGGGGTGCGCGCGAGATCGCCAGCATGGTGACGTCGCGGGCAGCGAGATGGGGGATGATGTGGTCGAAGCTGTCGGCCCAGAAGGAGCAGCCATGACAGCCCTGTTCCGCCTCCGGCGCGAACATGAAGTGATAGACCATCAACTGGCTGCGCCCGGCGAAGAGATCGGCGAGACTTTGGCGGCCGTCCGGCGTGTCGAAAACATAATCCTTGGTGACCCGCACCCAGGGTAGTTCGCGTCGCGACTGGCTCAGCTCCTCGCGCAGCTTGGTGAAATCCTTTTCCATGATGAGTAGCCGTTTGCGGGCCTCGACCCATTGCTCCGGTGAGACGATGCGGTGATGGGAATCTGTCTGCTGGGACATGACGCACACTCCTCTCGCATGATATCGATATGGCTTGGCGGTCCGCGCGGCTTGGCACCGGGGCCGGGGCTGCCGTCCGGCCTCTCGAAGACGACGAACGGCGCCGCGAAATTTCAGCTCTTGAGATCCGGTCCGCGTCGCGGCTGGCTCCGCTTCGAAGCGGGCTTCTTGCTCTTGCCGGCGCGTCTGCCCGGCTCCTGATCCTGGCCAGGTCGGTGCGGTTGCCGCGAGGGCTGCTCCGCCTGCTCTTCCACGATTTCCGCCAGCGAGGCAGCCAGCAGGTCGAACTGGTCCTGCCAGTATTTGCTGTAGCGGTTGAGCCAGACGGCGGCTTCATGGATCGGCCCTGCATCCAGGCTGCAGCGGCTGATCCGCCCGGTCCGCTCCTGCTGTACCAAGCCCGCCCGCACCAATACCTGCAAATGCCGCGACACCGCCTGCAGCGAGATGTCGAAATGCGCCGCTACTTCCGAAACCAGCAGGTCCTGGCCATCCAGCCGGTCAAGGATCGCCCGCCTGACCGGATCGGCCAGCGCACCGAAGACCAGGCTGAGCCCCTCCTGCTCATCCCCTTCCGATGCCTCCACCAGCCGCAGATGCGACGCCCCGACCATGAAACCTCATCAATAATCAACCGTTATGTTGATAATCAACCATCTTGTTGAATATGAGTCAAGTCCCTTCCTTGACCCGCCGCAGCCAACTGACAAGACGGTGTCAGTTGCACCTCGCTAGGCTGCCGCCATGACCTATGCGCAGAATCTGTGGCTGTTCTTCGTCCTGCTCTTCGGCATCATCATCGTGCCGGGCATGGATATGCTTTTCGTGCTGAGCCACGCCCTGACGGGCGGGCGCCGCGCCGGTCTGGTCGCCACTACCGGCATCATGATGGGCGGCTCGGCCCATACCCTGATCGGCACCTTGGGGGTCGGCTTCATTCTGCGGCTGACGCCGGCGCTGCTGACGTTCCTGCTTTTCGCTGGTGCAGCCTATATGGCCTGGATCGGCGCCACGCTGATCCGCAGCTCCATCACCGTGAGGAGTGTCAGTGGGCCCGAGAGCCGCTCGCTTCGGGTGGCGTTTCGCCAGGGTGCCGTCACCTGCCTGCTCAATCCGAAGGCCTATCTCTTCACGCTCAGCGTCTATCCGCAATTCTTCAATGAGAAATATGGACCCATCTGGTCGCAGGCCGCAGCGATCGGCGTCATGACCGTCATGACGCAGCTTGGCATCTATGGCGGGCTCGCCTTGCTGGCGGGACGCAGCCGCGATTTTCTGTTGGGCAATCCACGCGCAACCATCGCGCTCGGGCGCGGCGCCGGCCTTGTCTTCATGATGGTCGGCGCTTTGACGGCCTGGCGCGGGTTGCTGGCCATCTGAGGGACGTCAACCTGCCCCGTCGGCCGTCATCTTATCCGCCTTCAGCTCGATCGTATTGCCCTCGGGGTCCTGCAGATAGATCGAGGGTCCTTCGCCGCCGGCGCCGTAGCGCGAGCCGGTCTCGCCGGCCGTGACGCCATATGCCGTGAGATGCGCGCGGATTTTCGCCTCGTCGAAGGGCGCGATGGCCAGGCAGAAGTGATCGACATTGCGTCCCTCCTTTCCCGGCGCGGCACCACCTATCCGGCCGAGCTTGCCGTCGAGCTCGACGAAGTCGATCAATGAGCGGCCGGCGCGCAGTTGCGTCAGCCCCAGTTCCGGCTGTTCGCGCTCAAGGAGGCAACCCAAGACGTTGCGATAGAAATCCAGCATGACCGCGCGGTCACGGATGCGCAGGACGATATGGTCCAGTCCCGCCAGGCTGAAGGGGGCGGATGATTGCGGCATGGCTGCCTCCATTATCTTTACATAAAGATATGTAGCGATTTATCTTCTCATCAAGATAAATCTCGAACGGGCCCGAATATGGCACTCGACACGGAGTCGCGATCGGCGCGGCGCAGGCAAGCAGGCCCGGTAGTATCGCGATCGGGACAAGACCGGATCGACCTGTTTCGCGCGGCCTGGGCGCGCGAATTGCCGGACCTCGATACCGAGGGCATGGCGATCATCGGGCGCGCGCGCCGCCTCACCCTCAAACTGCGCGCGGGTATCGAGGACATCTTCGCCCGCCACGGCCTCGATTCCAGCACCTTCGACGTGCTCGGCACGTTGCTGCGATCGGGTGCCCCCTATCGCCTGCGACCGACCGAACTCTACCGCTCGCTGATGGTCTCATCCGGCGGCATGACCAACCGGCTGGCGCGGCTGGAGGCGGCCGGCCTCGTCCGCCGGGTCGCGGCCGCGGATGACGCTCGCAGCCTGCTGGTGGAATTGACCAGGGATGGCCGCCGCCTGGCCGAGCGGGCCTTTCGCGCCGATATGGCCCATGAAAAGGCGCTGCTGCAGATCCTGCGGCCGGCGGAGCGCAAGCAACTGGCGGAATTGCTGCGGAAGCTCAACTTGGCCCTTGATGCTTAACAGAATGCCGGGCCTGACAGATCCGCGTGATCGACGGAACCTCTCGGGCCGGGCCGGCATTGCTTCCGATTGGCGAGGCGGAGAGCAATGACCACGGCACCGGACGTCGATCCGAAACCCTCCTTCATCCGACGGCATCCTGTGGTGACCGGCTTGCTGCTACTGCTTGCGATCGTCTTCCTCCTTCTGATCGGCGGTATCTGGTTCCTGGCGACCGCCGATTACCGCGGCTTTGCCCAGAGCTATCTCAGCAAAAAGCTTGAGCGGCCGGTTTCCATTGGCGCCCTGCAGATCAGCTGGGGCGATCCGCTGACGGTCAATCTGCGTGATCTGCGTCTCGCCAATGCGGCTTGGGGCAGCACGCCGGACATGGCAACCGTCGGCCAAGTATCGGCGGCGCTGGATATGCGCGCCTTGCTGCATGCCAAACTGCGCTTCCGCATGCTCACCGTCGATACGCCACTGATCGTCCTTGAGCGCGATCCCTCGGGACGCGGCAACTGGCTGTTCGGCGCCGCCGCCAAGGCTGCGCCGCCGGCGCAGCAGCCGGAGGCCGACCAGCCGAAATCTGATGTGACACCCGCCGGCCGTGGCGATTTTCCCGTCCTGCTGGATTTCGCCCTGTCGAACGGCAAGATCACCTACCGCACCTTCAGCGGCAATATTCTGCGGGTCGATCTGCACACGGTCACTTTGAAAACCTCGGACGAGGATCAGCCGGTCGAGATCGCCGCGACCGGCGCCTATAACGGTGCCGACCTGGCGCTGGCCGCACAGACGCATTCCTTCCGCGAGCTGCATGACACGGCGAAACCCTTCGGCGCCAAATTCACCCTCACCCGGCAAGCGGCCAGGCTGACGTTCGATGGCACCCTGATCGATCCGTTGAATGTCGATGGCGCCGACGGCATGCTCAAGATCGACGCGCCGAAGCTGAGCGACATCCTCGGCATCTTCCACACCACGCTTGGCAGCGATCCGGCGGCCGGCCTTGCCGGCCATCTGACCCGGCAAGGCGACTTCTGGCACCTTGCCGAGGCCAAGGGAGAACTCGGCGGCAACGCGCTCACCGGCAAGATCGATCTCATCGAGGGGAGGCGCGGCAAGAGCGACGACATCAAATTCGAAACCGCCTTTGACGAACTGAATCTCGATCGCCTGCTGCCGCCGGCCGACAAGAAGAAGTCTGGCGGCGCCACACAGGGCTGGCAGGACATGCCGCTCGATACGCCCGACAAATCGGCGCCGCGCCTTGCCGCGAAACTGAGCGCGGCCCAGGTCAGGTACAAATCACTCACGGCGGCGGATATGCGGATCGAAGGCAGCCTCGCGCCGGGAAGGATCGAAGTCGATTCCGCCGCCCTCGCGCTTGCCGGCATTCCCCTGCAGGCGAGGGGTTCCCTGACGGCGGCGCAGGCGGGCGGCAAGCTCACGGCCGCGCTGGACGTAAAGAACGCGGACTTCCAGGCGCTCGCCAAACTGCTGGACAGCCCGACCAGGGACCTCAGCGGCAAGCTCACCGGTGCCGTCAGTCTGACCTTGCAGGGCAAGACGATCCGCGATGGGTTGAAGGCCAGCAGCGGCGGCGCCGTCATCTCCATGATGAATGGCCGGGTCAGCCGCGATCTCCTGGAAAAGGCCTCGATCGATCTCCGCAATGTCTTCCGCAAGGGCGAAGGAAGCGCCCAGGTAAGCTGTCTGCTGGCCGTGCTGCGCCTGAAGAACGGCGTCGGCGCGCTGGCGCCGGTGCGGCTGCGCAGCAGCGAAGCGACGCTGAACGGCGAGGGCCGCGTCGACTTCCTCGCGCAAACACTGGACCTCACGCTGCAAAGCGACCGCAAATCGACGAGCTTCCTGGCGCTCGATATTCCGATCCGTCTCAGCGGTCCCTGGCAGCAGCCGAAGGTCAGCCTGCTCGGCAAGGCCGGGCGGATCAAGCTGGCCGACGATCCCACCGGCGACCTGCCGCCGGCGCTTCAGGGAATCATCGAGGCCAATAGCTGCCGGCAATGAGCCGCGGAACCCGCTAATCGATATCGGTCAGCGCCAGATAGGTCTCCGGCCGGCGGTCGCGGAAAAACTGCCATGTGTTGCGGACCTCGCGGATCATGTCGAGGTTCATGTCATGGACCAGCAGCTCGTCCTGGTCGCGGCTGGCGATCGCCTCGATCTGGCCGCGCGGATTGACGAAATAGCTCTGCCCATAGAACTCACCGATATCCCAGGGCGCTTCCGTACCGACCCGGTTGATGGCGCCGATAAAGACCCCGTTGGCAACCGCCGAGGCCGGCTGCTCCAGCTTCCACAGATATTCGGACAGGCCGGCCACCGTCGCCGAGGGGTTGACGATATACTCGGCGCCGTTGAGGGCCAAAGCGCGCCAGCCTTCCGGGAAGTGGCGGTCATAGCAGATGTAGACGCCGAGTTTGCAATAGCGCGTGTCGAAGACGGGATAATCGGAAGCCCCCGGCTTGAAGAAGAATTTCTCCCAGAAGCCCGCCACCTGCGGGATATGCGTCTTGCGGTATTTGCCGAGATAGGAACCGTCGGCATCGATGACGGCCGCCGTATTGTAATAGACGCCGGCCATCGCCTCCTCATAGATCGGCACGACGATGACCATCCGGTATTTCTCGGCCAGCTCCCGCATCAGCCGCACAGTAGGCCCGGCGGGAATGGCTTCGGCCGCCGCATACCATTTCGCATCCTGGCTGGGGCAGAAATAGGGCTGGGTGAACACCTCCTGGAAGCACAGGACCTGCACGCCCGCCTGCCCTGCCTTCTCGATCAGCGGCAGATGCGCGTCCAGCATCGCCTGGCGGATTTCCGCCGGCGAGTGCTCGGTCGAGGCCTTCAATTTCATCTGGATCAAGCCACCGCGAAGGATCGTCATGATGTTCCCTCTCCTGTCTCAGGCAGAACAGCAAGGCTGGTGATCTTGGCAACGCTGTATTTTCCTCGGCCGGAAGCGGAAAGACAATCAACTCTTTGGGTCAATTCCGGCGGGCGGGGCCCGATCGATCACGGTCGCGCGCGGAAGCGATATTGCGCCGCCGGCATCCGGCAGCACCGGCACGCTGTCGGCAAAAGCCTTCGGTCAATCCGCTGCGGCCGGATGCCGGCGATCAGCCATGTTTCGAATGCACATTGCGGCTATCCGGCGACGCGCCGGCGGCGCGCTCAGGGATTGCCGAGATGGACCACGCGCAGGTTGTTGGTCGTGCCGGCCTGGGCGAAGGGAATGCCGGCGACAACGACGATGAGGTCGTTGGGCCGCGCGAAATCCTCCGCGAGCGATATCTGCGTCGCCTTCTCCACCATGTCCTCATAGGAGTGGATATCTTCCGACAGCACGCTATGGGCGCCCCAGAGCAGGCAGAGCCGGCGCGAGACATGCTCATCCGGCGTGATCGCCAGGATCTGCGTCGGCGGGCGCTTGCGGGCAATGCGCGCGGGCGTGGTGCCGCTGGAGGTGAAGCCGACGATGGCCGGCGCATGCAGGGCTTCGGCCAGATCGGCGGCGGCGGCGGCGACGGCATGCGGCGCCGTCGTCTCCTCGCCGGTCTGCAGGGCATCGATGATCGAGCGATAGAGCTTGTGGCCCTCCGTCGCGCGGATGATGCGGTCCATCATCTCGACCGCTTCGCGCGGATATTTGCCGCTGGCGGATTCCGCCGAGAGCATGACGGCGTCGGCGCCGTCATAGATGGCGGTCGCCACATCCGAAGCCTCGGCGCGCGTCGGGGTCGGCGATGCGACCATGGAATCCAGCATCTGCGTCGCCACGATCACCGGCTTCACCGCCGTGCGACAGGCGCGCACCAGTTCCTTCTGGCGGCCCGGCACTTCCTCATGCGGGATTTCCACGCCGAGATCGCCGCGCGCCACCATGATGGCGTCGGACAGCGCGATGATGTCGTCGATCTTGTCGAGCGCCGCCGGCTTCTCGATCTTCGATACCAGGCCGGCCCGGCCATTGATCAGGCCGCGGGCTTCCAGCACATCGCTCGGCTTCTGCACGAAGGACAAGGCCACCCAATCGACACCGAGCTTCAGGCCGAAAGCCAAGTCGGCGCGGTCCTTTTCCGTCAGCGGCGACAGATCGAGAATGGTGCCCGGCAGGTTGACGCCCTTGCGGTTGGAAATGACGCCACCGGTGACCACCTCGGCTTCGATGAAATCGTCGCCGAGACCGGTCACCCGCACCCGCACGCGTCCATCGTCAATGAGAAGATTATGGCCCGGCAGAATGGCGGCGAAGATTTCCGGATGCGGCAGCGGGATCGACATCTTCTCGCCGGTACCGCCCTTCAGCACGAAGCGGATATTCTCGCCCTCGGCAACGGTGAAACCGCCGTCCTTGATCACGCCGACGCGGATCTTCGGTCCCTGCAGGTCTTGCAGGATGCCGATCGGCCGGCCGGTTTCCTTTTCCAGGGCGCGGATCGCGGCATGGACCTTGGCGTGGTCCTCATGCGTGCCATGGCTGAAATTGAGCCTGAACGTGTCCGCCCCGGCCAGGAAAAGGGCCTTCAGCACCTCCGGCGAAGCGCTGGCCGGACCCACGGTGGCGACGATTTTGGCTCGACGATGACGACGCATGCTTCACTCAGCCGCCAGGCGGCCCCCCGTAATCAGACTGACACGATCCTCGCCGCTTTAGCGGTGCACCGATCAGCTGCAATTTTAGCTGAATCGGCACGCCGCGACCGGCGAGATGCTAACGCTGTCATGTACTACAGGACGCGCCTGCCGTCGAGCCTCGACGGAGGCCTCGACGCGGGTGCCCGCCGATCCCGCTTGAGCGAGCGGCCCGATTTCGCTTATAGTTTCAAGAAGGGGTTATTCGCGATTACCCCGTGAGGCGGCAGCCTAAAGATCGCGCCCATCTTCCTGTCAGAGGAATGGACGCTCATGCCGTCGACAACTGAAATCACCGTCAGCCAGTTATCTCGTCTCATCGGCACGCCGGCCGCGCCAAGCGTGATCGATGTGCGCCTCGCCGAGGATATCTCCGCCGATCCGCGCATTCTGCCGGCCTCCTATCGCCTTGACTATCGCTCGGTTGCAGATTGGGCCGGCAAGTTCACCGGCCAAAATGTCGTCATTGTCTGCCAGCGCGGATTGAAGCTCAGCCAGGGTGTGGCAGCCTGGCTGCGTCAATACGGCGTCGGCGCCGAGACCTTGGAGGGCGGCTTCGAGGCATGGCGCGATGCCGGCGGCTTGCTGGTAGCCCCCGCCGTTCTGCCGTCGCGCAACGCCGCCGGACAGACGGTATGGGTCACGCGCAGCAGGCCCAAGATCGATCGCATCGCCTGCCCTTGGCTCATTCGCCGCTTCATCGACCCCGATGCCGCCTTTCTCTTCGTCAATGCCGCGGAAGTGCCGGCCGTCGCCGAGCATTTTCAGGCAACGCCATTCGATATCGAGGGCGTCTTCTGGAGCCATCGCGGCGAAGCCTGCACCTTCGATACGATGATCGCGGAATTCGACCTCCGGTCGAAGCCGCTGGACCATCTGGCGACCATCGTCCGCGCCGCCGACACCGCCCGGCTTGAATTGTCACCACAGGCGCCCGGACTGCTGGCGGCGTCGCTTGGATTGTCGCGCATGTATCGCGACGATCTCGAACAGCTCAATGCAAGCATGTCGCTTTATGACGCCTTCTATCGCTGGTGCCGGGACGCCGTCGGGGAGACGCATGACTGGCCGGCCGGCGCAAGAATGTCTTGAGGGGAACCGGGTTGCCGACCGAATTCGCGCCGGGCATCGCACCCGACCAGCGGATGCCCGACAAGCCGAGCTTTGCCACCGCCTTCAAGGTCTGGGGCAAGATCGGCCTGCTGAGCTTCGGCGGTCCCGCCGGGCAGATAGCCCTCATGCACAAGGAACTGGTGGAAGAGCGGCGCTGGATCGGCGAGGAGCGATTCCTGCATGCGCTCAACTACTGCATGCTGCTGCCGGGACCGGAAGCGCAGCAGCTCGCCACCTATATCGGCTGGCTGCTGCATCGCACGGCGGGCGGCTTGATGGCGGGCATCCTCTTCGTGTTGCCGGGCGCGCTGGTGATGCTGGGTCTCAGCACGCTCTATGTGCTCTACCGCGAAGTGCCGCTGATCGACGCGCTGTTTTTCGGCATCAAGGCGGCGGTGCTCGCCGTCGTCGTCGAGGCGATGTTGCGGATCGGCCGGCGCGCCTTGAAGAATCGCGCGATGCGGGTCGTGGCGGTAGCCGCCTTTCTCGGCATCTATGCGCTGCACCTGCCCTTTCCGCTGATCGTCCTGCTGGCGGGCCTGACCGGCTGGCTCGGCAGTCGCTGGGCGCCGCGGCTCTTCACCCCCGCGAACAATCACGGCGGCAAGGCAGGGCCGGAAACGACCGGAATCGTCGATGCCATGTTTGCGCGCGGGGAACTGTCGCATGCGACGCCGTCACGCCGCCGCGCCTTGATCGTGCTCGCCACCTGGCTGCCGATCTGGCTCGGCCCGGTCCTGCTGCTGTGGCTGCTGACGGGATCTTCCAGCATCTGGACGCAGCTCGGCGCCTTCTTCAGCGGCATGGCCGTCGTCACCTTCGGTGGCGCCTATGCCGTGCTAGCTTATGTGGCGCAGGCCGCCGTTACCGGCTTCGGCTGGCTGCCGCCCGGCACCATGATCGACGGTCTCGGCCTGGCCGAGACGACACCGGGGCCGCTTCTCATGGTGCTGCAATTCGTCGGCTTCGTCGCCGCCTATCGCCATCCCGGCGGCCTCGATCCGCTGCTCGCGGCTTTCTGCGGCGCAATGCTGACCACCTGGGTCACCTTCGCACCCTGTTTCCTGTGGATCTTCCTCGGCGGCCCCTATGTCGAAGCCTTGCGCGGCAACCGCGCGATCTCGGCCGCGCTCTCTGCCATTACCGCGGCCGTGGTCGGGGTGATCATGAACCTCGCTTTGTGGTTCGCGCTGCATGTGATCTTTCGCGAGATACGCCGCGTCGGCATCGCCGGAATCGGCCCCGACCTGCCGCACCTCGCCTCGATCGACTGGCGCGCCGCCCTGCTGGCGGCGGCGGCCATGATCGCCATGCTGCGCTTCAAGCTCGGCATGATGCCGACCCTGGCGGGCTGCGCCCTCGCCGGCATCGTCCTGCTGCGTCTAGCCGGCGCGTGACGCCAGCTCCTGCAGCACCGTCTCCAAGCCGACCGTCCCTTTGACGGTGGCCGCGGCGCCGCCTTCGAAATCGATCCAGCCTTCATTGAAGCCGTCCAGCATCCGCATGCGCGGCAGCGGGTTTCGCATGCCCTGACCGCGGAAGAGATCCTCCCAGCTTGCACGCGCCACCGGCTCCGCCCTGACCGGACGGCCGAGGACCTTGGCAAGGCCGGCGGCGAGGTCATTCGGGCTGACGCGCCGCGGACCTTCCAGCTCGACGACCCGTTTGCCGCGCCAGTCCTGCAGCAGCAATTCAGCGGCCGTGCGGCCGACATCGGCCGTCGCCACCATCGGGATCTTCCGGTCAAGCGGCTGCAGGAAGCTGTGGATGACGCCGTTGTCGCGCGCCGGGGCCAGGTCCCATAGCGTGTTCTCCAGGAACCAGCCGGGCCGCAGGAAGTCGATTGGCATCGGCAGCTTGCTCAACTCCTGTTCCAGCAGCGAGAGCTGGCTCAACAGATTGGTCTGCTTTGCCTGCGCGCCGATGGTGGAGAGGCAGGTCACCTTTTGCGGCCGCGCCGCCGCCAAGGCCCGCTGCACGGTATCGATCAGTTGCCGTGCCTCGGGAAAGCCAGGCTGCGGGTCGAAGACCGGCGGCAGCAGGATGAAGACACCGGCCGTATCCCTGAAGGCAGCCGTGAGGGCCGGCAGATCGGTCATGTCGGCCAGCGCGACGTCGCAGCCTTTCGCCGACCAGAAGGCGGCCTTCGCGCGGTCGCGCAAGACGGCGCGGACGGGGTGACCCGCGGCCAGCAGGGTGCGTGCGACGGCACCACCGACTTGACCGGTGATTCCGGTAATGGCGTACATGATGATCTCCATTCAGATAAAGCGGGAGCGCTGCCGATCCGGCTGCGCGGGATCGGTGGCGGAGGCTTGGAGGTTGGCGAGCTTAGGCGGCCGGCTTATCCCAGGCCGGCGCGAAGCCCGGATTGACCAGACGCTGGTTCTTCGGCAGTCCGGCAATCACCCGGCGGTCGGCATCGTCCAGCGTCAGTTTCCAGGCATCGAGATTGGCCTGCTGGCTCTCGCGCCGCTGCGCCTTCGGGATGGCGGCAACACCTTCCTGGTCGAGCAGCCATTTCAGCGCCACTTGCGCCGGCGCGGCGCCATGCTTGCGGGCGATTTCCGCCAGTTGCGGATGTTCGGCCAGGCGACCCTGC
>DATLJB010000004.1:0-25775 GCA_035539075.1 Terriglobia bacterium | reverse complement strand
GCGGGTGGACAAGGTGACAGTTCGGGGTATAAGGACGCCGAACGCAAGGAAATGGAGCGCCTGTTACAGGGGGCTCAGTGACCGCCGGCCGGCTTTCCTGCAGCCTTTGGCAGGAAGCCAACAATGCCGGTAACCGGAGCCAGGCCAGGCTCCCTTGGAGAACCGGAGCGTCCCCGCGATGATGACCACGCAGCCTTTTGACGATGACCATCTGAAAGAGGAATGCGGCATCTTTGGGATCTTCGGGAACGATGACGCCGCCGCCCATACGGTGCTGGGCCTACATGCCCTGCAGCATCGTGGCCAAGAAGCGGCCGGCATCGTCAGCTTCGACGGCAACGAATTCCACGCCTATCGCTCGACCGGCCATGTCGCCGACCACTTTTCCAAGGAATCGGTGATCACCCGCCTGACCGGCGCCAGCGCCATCGGCCATGTCCGCTATTCGACCACCGGCGGCGCCGGGCTGCGCAACGTGCAGCCGCTTTTCGCCGATCTGCAATTCGGCGGCTTCGCGGTCGGACATAACGGTAACCTCACCAACTGCTACGCCTTGCGCGATGAATTGACCAAGCGCGGCGCGATCTTCCAGTCGACCACCGATTCCGAAATCATCCTGCATCTGATGGCGACCCATCTGCGCGGCAATGTGGTCGATCGCCTGATCTATGCCCTGCATCAGATCGAAGGCGCCTATTCGCTGGTGGCTTTGGCCGATGGCGTGCTGATCGGCGTCCGCGATCCGCTGGGCGTCCGCCCGCTGGTTCTGGGCAAGCTCGGCAGCGCCTATATCCTCGCCTCGGAAACCTGCGCGCTTGATATCGTCGGCGCCGATTACGTCCGCGATATCGAAGCCGGCGAGCTTGTGGTGATCGACAAGGACGGCTTGCGCAGCCTGCGGCCCTTCGGTCCGACCACCCAGCGCTTCTGCGTCTTCGAATATATCTACTTCGCCCGGCCCGACAGCATTATGGACGGGCAGAGCGTCTATGAAGCGCGCAAGCGCATCGGTGCCGAACTGGCGCGGGAATCCGGCGTCGACGCCGATGTCGTCATACCGGTGCCGGATTCCGGCGTGCCTGCGGCGCTCGGCTTCTCGCAGGAATCCGGCATTCCTTTTGAGCTCGGCATCATCCGCAATCACTATGTCGGTCGCACCTTCATCGAGCCGACCGACCAGATCCGCAATCTCGGCGTCAAGCTGAAGCACAATGCCAATAGTGCAAAAGTGCGCGGCAAGCGCATCATCCTGGTCGATGACAGCATCGTGCGCGGTACCACCTCGAAGAAGATCGTCGAAATGATGCGCGCTGCCGGCGCCACCGAAGTGCATATGCGCATTTCCAGCCCGCCCACCAGCCATTCCTGCTTCTACGGGATCGACACGCCGGAGCGCAGCAAGCTGCTGGCGGCCCAGCACGACGTCGCGGAAATGGCCAAGATCATCGGCGTCGACAGCCTCGCTTTCGTCACCATCGACGGCCTTTATCGCGCGATGGGCCACGCCGCCCGCAACGCCGACAAGCCGCAATATTGCGATGCCTGCTTCACCGGCGACTATCCCACCACGCTGACGGATCAGAGCGGCGGCAACAAGGTGACGCAGCTCTCGTTGCTGGTCACCGACAAGGCCTCCTGATGAGCGTTCCGGCAGCGGAACAGCCTGCCGCTTCCGGCCGGCTGGCAGGGCGCATTGCCCTGATTACCGGTGCCTCACGTGGCATTGGTGCCGCCGTCGCCAAGCGTTTCGCCGCCGAAGGCGCCAAGCTGGTGCTGACGGCCCGAACGGTCGGCGGGCTCGAAGAAGTCGACGATGCCGTACGCAGTATCAGCGGCGAAAGCAGCTTGCTGGTGCCGCTCGATATTCGCGAGTTCGAGGCGATCGACCGTCTCGGCGCCGCGCTTTATGAACGCTTCGGCAAGCTCGACATCCTGGTCGGCAATGCCGGCGTCCTGGGTCCCATCACACCGGTCGGCCATATCGAGCCTGAACAGTGGCAGCAGGTGCTGGACGTCAATCTCACCGCCAATTGGCGTTTGCTGCGCAGTCTCGATCCGCTGTTGCGCCAGTCCGACGCCGGCCGGGCGATTTTCGTCAGCAGTCGTGCGGCGCAGAATCCCCGTCCCTATTGGTCGGCCTATGCGATGAGCAAAGCGGCGCTTGAAGCCCTGGTGCGGTCCTATGCCCAGGAAGTGCAGAATGTGACGCCGATCCGCGCCAACCTGATCGATCCTGGCGCGACCCGTACCAAGATGCGCGCCGCGGCCTTTCCGGGCGAGAATCCCGAAACCCGGCCGTTACCGGAAGAGATCACCGAGACCTTCGTGCGCCTCGCCAGCCCGGAATTTACCGAAAGCGGCCTTGTCGTTCCTGCCCAGGAAGCGTGAGGGCAAACCCGCCCGGCCAGTGCCACTGGCCGGGCTGTCCAATGCGCCGGATTGTTCATGAGACTCTTCGCCCCGCTCGCCAACCGCCGTATCGCCTGGCTCTGGGCGGGGCAGGTGGGTTCGGTAATCGGCGACAATCTCTATGGTGTGGCTCTCGCCTGGTTTGCCGTCAGCCTAGTTGGCGCTAACGCGACCTATCTGGTGGCAACCCAGGCGCTCAGCATCATGCTGGCCGGCATGATCGGCGGTTCGCTGGCCGATCGCCTTGATCGCCGCAGGCTGATGATCGGCTTGGACGCGATCCGCGCCATCGCCGTGCTGATCCTGCCGCTGGCCGAGATGCTGCATTTGCCGCTCAGCCTGCCGCTGGTCTATGGCATCGCCATCCTGATGGCCGCCCTCGGTGCGATCTTCGATCCGACCCTGCAGGCGGCGATGACGGGCCTCGCCCGTAGCGCCGCCGAATTGCGTGCCCTCAATGCCCTGACCGACGGCACCAAGCGGGTGGCCCGTATCGGCTCCAGCGGCATTATCGCACTCTGCGCCAGTTTCCTGCCGGTCACTCATTTTTTCACCCTGGATTCGGTCACCTTTCTTGTGTCGATCGCGACCCTGCTGAAGGCCGGACAGCTCCACCTACCGGCGCGGCCTTCGGCGGTAGCGCGGCCGCACTGGCTGAGCGATCTGCGCCTGGCCGTGCGCATGGCGGTGACGCATCCCTGGCTGCGGTTCAACCTGCTGGGAACGGCGCTCGGCTTCGCTTCCTGGATGATCGGCGCCATGATCGGTCTCAGCCTGCTGCTGCAATCGAGCGCCGCCCAGTCGAGCAGCGGCGGCCTCGATCTATATGGCATCACCATCGGCATCTATGCCGCCGCATCGCTGTTCTGCAACCTCGCCCTCGGCAATATGAAACAGCTCCCGGTCATGCTGACCATGCTGCTCGGGCGCTGCCTGATGGGGCTTGGCTATATGTCCTGGCTTCTGGCGCCCAATATCGCCTGGCTGTCGATCGGCGCGGTCCTGGCCGGGCTCGGCAGTCCGATGATCGACATCCCCTTCTTCGAACTGATCCGCCGGACCACCGCGCCGGATCATGTCGGCAAGATCTTCGCCCTGCGTATCGTCATGCAGAATCTCGGCATCGTCGTCGCGACCCTGGTCGCAACGCCCTTGCTTCATTTGATCGGCGCCGGCGGCCTGATCGCATTGTTCGGTCTATTGAATGTGGGAACCGCTTTGTCCGGTGCCTTCCGTTTCCGTGAATCGCTGCGGGGCGACGGCGCGCTCGCCGAACTGACGGTATCCGAGGGCGTTGCCATCGCCGCAAAGACGGCCGACAGCGGACACTGAGCAGCCGCGCTGTCAGGTAAAGCTCTTGGCCACCTCGAGCAGCGCCTGCACGGCGCGGCGGCGGCGGCGCGGCTTCAGGTGGATCAGCATGATGCGGCTGGAGCCGCGCAGTTCGCGCAGCGGAACGGCCCGGCTGCGCGGGTCCTCATTCTGCTCGCGGTTGAAGATGAAGCCGATGCCGATCCCTCGGGAGACGGCCTCAATCATCGCTTCGCGGCTGCCGACGGTGAGCACCGGCGGCAGATTGAGGCCGGCTTTCTTCAGGGCTGCCTCCAGCAGGCGCTGGGTATTGGAACCGTGCTCGCGGAAGATCAACGGTTGATCGGTGAGATCCTTGAGGCTGATCTGCTTGCGCGGTTGGAAGGCGTGACCGCGCGGAACCAGTACCATCATGTCCTGGGTGATGAGGGCTTGACGCGCGAGGCGGAGGTCGGCCGGCGGATTGGCGACGATGGCGATATCGACCGAGGATTGCAGCACGGCATTCAAGGTCTGCGTGGCATTGCCCAGCACCAGTTCCATGGTAATCAGCGGATAACGCTGGCGGAACAACGCGACGAGATCGAGCGCCAAATGAGGCCCGTCGGCACCGAGCCGCAGATGGCCGCGCCGCAGGGCCTCAGTCGATTCCAGCAGGTCCTCGATCTCGGCTTCGGTGGAGAACATCTGGCGGGTGAGGGCAAAGAGCGCCTCGCCTTCCGGCGTCAGGCCGAGTTGCGCGCCGCTGCGGATGATGAGATCGGTCCGATAGGCCCGCTCCAGCGACGTCACCTGGACCGAAATCGCCGGCTGGGTCAGCCCCAGCATCTGCGCCGCGCGGGAAAAGCTGCGGGCGCGGGCGACGGCATCGAAGGCACGGAGCTGGGCATAACGCATCCGTGCACTATAAATTTTCTTATGATTTTTGTCTGATCTTTTTAATTTTACTGATGGTTATTTTGAGTCGAGAGTGGAGCATCGATTTTTTGCGGGGATATCGCCATGCACGGAACCATCGAAGTTGCCGCATCCGGCCCCAATCTGCGGCCGGATGCCGAGACCATGCCGGACCTGCCGGTCTATCGCCTGCCGCTGGTGCGCGGCACGCCGGAGAATTTGAAAGGCTATGGCGAGATCATCGATCATCCTGACGCACGCAAGATCGACATCACGCGCTGGCCGTCGCAAGGCTGGCGGCAGGTCGAGGCCGGTACCGGCGACCAGGGCGGCACCACCGAGGGACCTTTCGCCTTTCGCTGGCAGGGTGACGCCTTGCGGGCACGCAATGACGCTGTGGATGACAATTATGTGCTGGGCTGGAGCCAGTTGCCGTCAAAGGTGAATTACGAGCGGGCCAGCGGACCGCGCAACGAATTGCTGATGTGGCGCGCCAATTATCATCCCGATGGCGGCCAGATGTTCTTCCCGACGGAACCCGGTCCTTTCGTCGTCACCCTGGCGCTGCCGGGCGATGACATCACGCCGGAAAGCTTCACCACCTTCTGGTTCGATGGCGGCAAGGGACTCTATATTCACGCCAATATCTGGCACGAGGCTTTGTGCCCGATCAATGACGAGATGACCTTCTTCGGCCGCCAGGGCAAGGTCCATGCCCGCGTCGGTGCGAATTTCCCCAAGGAGTTCGGCTGCTACCTCGCTTCGCCCTTGCGCAAGGAGGAGATGCGCGAGCGCCTGTGATCGGCTGGCACTGAAACCTGCCGCTCAAGGCGTCGCGGCGCCTGTGGGCTGATTGCGCCGATGCAGGAGGATGGCGAGGCCGAGCGCGATGGCAACGCCGATCGCGGCGCTGAAATAGATCGCCGCATAGCCGAAACTGCCGATGATGAAGCCGGCGATCGGGCCGGTCGCGCCGAGCGAGAGATCGGCAAAGACCGAATAGGCGCCCAGCGCCGCGCCGCGATTGGGCGCCGGCACCAAGCTGACGGCTTCCACCGCCAAGGCCGGAAAGACCAGCGAGAAGCCGAGGCCGGTCAGGGCGGCGCCGAACTGGGCCATGCCCGGCGTCGCCGCCAGCCAGAGCAGGATCAGGCCGGCGATCTCCACCGTGAAGGAGACGATGGCGACGCGATGCCCGCCATAGCGATTGATGGTGCCGGCGAAGACCAGCCGGGCACCGATGAAACTGGCGCCGAAGATCGTCAGGCACCAGGCGGCATCCGTCCAATGGCGGCTGGCATAGAAGAGCGTGATGAAGGTGGCGATGGTGCCGAAGCCGCTGGCGCCGAGCGCCAGGCTCATGCCATGCGGAAACACGCGACCGAAGACCTGGATGAATTCGAGCTTTTCGCCGCCCATGATTGGCGTCGCGGCCTTGAAGCGGCTGAGCAGGATGCCGCAAAGTGCGAGAACCAGGATGCTGGCGCCGATCGCGGCGAAGCCCCAGTATTCGACCAGCTTGACGCCGAGCGGCGCGCCGATCGCCAGCGCGCCATAGGTGGCGATGCCGTTCCAGGAAATGATGCGGGCGGTATGACGGGGGCCCATCTGGCCGATGCCCCAGGTGATCGCGCCGGTACCGACCAGGCTTTCGCCGAATCCCAGCGTCAGCCGCCCGGCGAGGAGAACGCCATAGCTGAGCTCGGGCTGTCCCTGCAGCAAAGCGGCGATCATCATCAGGATGCCGCTGCCGCCACAGGCGATCAGCCCATAGAACACCGCCTGTTTGGGGCCGACATGGTCGCACATATATCCGGCCTTGGGGCGCGTCAGCAGGGTCGCCGCATATTGCGCGCTGATGACAAGACCGGCCAGCACCGTGCCGAAGCCGAGATCGTCATGCACATAGACCGGCAGGACCGCCAATGGGATGCCGACCGTCATGTAGCAGATGAAGGTGAAGAAGACGGTGGTCAGGATGCGCGTCATTTACGCAGCGCGGGCGGTTGATAGACAGGGTGATCGATGGTCAACATCAGGGTCATGCCCGAAGAGGCGGAATGTCGGCGAGCCGGTCTGCTCATGCACCTTCCGCCGGCCTGCGTCAACGCGCATCGCCGCTGACGAGGGCTGCATAGATGGCGGGGCTTGGTGCCGGCAGCTTCCGCAATGCCACCACCCCGACAGCAAAATGAAACGGCCGGCGATCTTGCGATCGCCGGCCGGTCTTCCCCCGCGCATCATGGCCTCGGCTGCACCTGCTGGTGCCGTCGCAAGCGACGGATGCGCAATCTGGCGGTTAGGCCGCCTCCGACTTCCGATGATAGGCCATGTGGCAATGATTGGGGCAATAGGGCCGGCCGGGCTCGGCCGGCTCGCCGCAGAAGTGGAACCCCGGCTGTTTGGGGTCGCCTACCGGCCAGGAGCAGCTCTTGCTGCCGCCATGGGCCCGGCTCGGCTGCGGATTGCTGGCGACCGCCGGCCGGGAGGGTGCCGCAGGCTCTGATGACTGTGCCGCCGGGCGCGCCTGATGGGCTGGCGACGGCTGGGTGGGCGCATTCAGCACCCCTTGATGCAGCGAAGGGCTGGCCGGCTGGGTGCTGGACGCCATCACCGCCGGCCGGACCGGCCGCTCGGTACGGGCGCTGCTTGCCTTGCGTCGCGCCGGTGCGCTGGCGCTGCCGGCCTCACGCTTGATCGGCGAGGGGCGGCCAGTCAGGCCGAGGCGATGCGCCTTGCCGATGACCGCATTGCGGGTAATCCCACCAAGAATTGCAGCGATTTGACTGGCGGTCTGACCCTGTCCCCAGAGTTTCCGCAGGGTTTCGATCCGCTGTTCCGTCCATTCCATAGGGTGCCTCCTGAATGTCGCGGGTGGCCCGAGATGTTGTGTGTGAAGACCATTTCACTCCACAACATGCTGAGAGGCAAGAGCTGCTATGCAGAATCTTGTGGATAGCTAGGCACAATCCTCAAGATTTTGATGCAAAGTCTAGGGATAGGGGTGAATGGCTATTCAACGACCGCCAGTTGACGGCTGAGCGTTTCAATCACATCAGCGAGCTGGCGGCTAGAGGCAAGCTGCCGGTTGCGCGACAATAGGATATAATTCGCATCCTTGCCGCCCTTCAGGATGACTTTATTAATCGCAAAAAGGGGCTGTTCCTGGCTGCGGCGATAGATCGAGAAGATCGCCATATTGCTGCGGTGATCGATCGCATAATCCCGCCATAATCCCCGGCCGACCTGCCGACTATAGATCGCCAACAGCAAATTGAGGTCGGTACGGTTGAAGAAAACGCGCCGGCCTTTGCGTTGATAATCTGCCAGAAGGACCAGTTGGGACATCAGCCTCCGATGAACGGGCAGATCGCGCCGGGATCGCGGTCGGGAATGTCCTGACCTGATCCGGCAGTGGGTCATTGGCCTGGTGCGACGACCGACTCGATCCTACTTCCTTAACGCTACAAGTGTTCCGCAAATTGCGCCGGACGTCCAGTTGATCAAGCTTTCAAGACACTGTGAGTGGCGGCGAATAAGGGGCTCACCGCGCCATCCGCATGATCAGTGGACGCGGGTTTCCGGACTGGCGTTGGTATCAGGTTCGCTATAGCAGACCACCTGGGCGAGGTGGCGGTAGCAATAGCCGGCACTATCGCGTTTTTCCGCCGCGTCCATTTGCGCCAGTTCGGCCGAGCTTAGGCAATATCTGCCGGTTTTCTGATAGCGCAGGATGTTGCAATCCTCGCCGGTAATGGAAGAAACCAGGTGATCGGAGGCGGTCTTGCCCGTCTGGTTGAGGCTGGAGCCCTCGACCAGACCGTAAACCGCGCCGGCCGTAGTGATTTCGCAGCCGCCCAGGCCCAATAAGAGCAGGGCAGCCAAGGGGGCAAGGAACAGGGCGGTCGTGCCGCCTGTCTGCCATTGTTTCAAAAGACTCATGATCTGTCCTCGCTCCGGTCTTGGACGTCTTGCCTGGTGGATAAGCAATAATCGTTCCACTGCGGGCGAGATTCCGCCAAAAGCGGAAGGCAGACAGCGACGCCTGCCGCCAAGAGGCTGAAAATCCGTCCGATTCGGTCAGGATTTTGACTCCTCTCGCGCTTTGACGATGAGCGGCTATGTCGCTATGGTAGCGCGCAAATTCGCCCTTGGACGGGATTTGGCGCAACGGCGCGCCGCCCCATAGCGTCCCGGGGAACGGAACGGCTGCCGGTAACAGCCGCAAGAGGTTTGGCGTGGCTGATATTTTTAGTGAAGTCGATGAAGAATTGCGGGCCGATCAGGCGCGCCAGTTTTGGAAGAAGTACGGCAATCTGGTGATCGGCGGCGCCCTGCTGCTGGTTCTTGCCGCCGCTGCCTGGTGGGGCTGGCAATTATACAGCCAGCGCAAGCAGGAACAGGACAGCGTCGCTTTCGTCGAGGCGGTGCAGGCAGTTCAGAAAGACGCCAAGGATACCGCCAAGCTTGATGTGATCGCCGGTCAGCCGGGTGGTTACGGCGCGCTGGCGCGCCTGGAATTGGCCGCCAGCGCCGCGCAGAAGGATCCCGCCAAGGCCGCCGATTTGTTAAGCGCCGTCGCCCAGGACGGCAAGCTCGATCCGGCCATGCGCGGCATGGCGGCAATGGAAGCCGGCCAATTGAAGCTGCAGGCGGACAAACCGGCCGATGCGCTGCAGGTTGTGCAGCCCTTCACCGCCGCCGGCAACGCCTATCGGCTCTCGGCGCTGGAGATTACCGGGCTTGCGCAGCTCGCGGCCGGCGACAAGGCCAAGGCCAAGGAAACCTTCACGCAGCTTCAGCAATTGGCCGCGGCCCCGGTGGGTGGCAACCAGAATGCGGCCCTGCGTGCGCAGCAATTGCTGGACCGCGTGCAATAGCATCATCCTTCGCAAACCAAGGGCCGGCTGCCGTGAAGATGGCCGGACCGCAGATCAGCATACAAAGACCAGCATACTGGGCGGCAAGCAGTTTAGGGCAGCGTCATGACAAGACCGGATTACCAGGACGATAACAGCGCCGAGCGGCGTGAGGCGGGGTTGGCGGAACCGACGTCGTGGTCCGGTTCCGCATCACGGCCGGCAACGGCGCTGCGCGCCGCCCTGATCGGCCTCGCCGGCGTTCTGGCCTTGGCCGCCTGCGACAAGACCAAGGTGCCTTTGCCGGGCGAACGTGTCTCGGTGCTCAGCCTCGATCGCACCCTCGATGCCGACAGTTCGCTGGCCGATGTCCAGGTGCGTTTGCCGAAGCCTTATGTGAACAGCGACTGGCCTCAGGTGGGTGGCAACCAGACCCATGCCATGTATCACCTGGAAGCCGCCGGGGATCAGGCGCTGCATGAAGTGTGGTCGGCCGATATCGGCTCTTCCGCCGATTCCTCCAACAAGCTGTTGGCGGAGCCGGTCATCGCCGATGGCATCGCCTATGCGATGGATGCCGACAGCCGCGTCAGTGCGATCAATGCCACCAATGGAAACAGGCTCTGGCAGGTCGATCTGACGCCCGACGACGAGGATGACAGCCTGTTCGGCGGCGGCGTCGCGGTTGCCGAAGGCAAGGTGATCGTCACCACGCCCTTCGCCCGGGTCTTCGCACTGGACGCTAAGAGCGGCAAGAAAGTCTGGGAGGCACCTGCTCCCGCTGCCTTGCGTTCGCCGCCGGCCGTCAGCGACGGCCGGGTTTTCGTGGTGACGCTCGACAACCAGCTCGTTGTCTATGCGCTCGATGACGGGCGGCGCCTGTGGTCGAATGCCGGTGTCGAAGAAGCCGCCGGCCTTCTCGGCGGCGCTACCCCGGCGGTTCAGGGCAATGTCGTGGTGGCGGCCTATACGTCGGGCGACCTGCTGGCTTTCGACGTCATCGCCGGCCGCAGCCTGTGGAGCGATAATCTGGCCGGCAAGACCCGGGGCGATGCCACGGCGACGCTGACCGATATTCGCGGCCGGCCGGTCATCGACCGCGACCTGCTGATCGCCGTCAGCAATGGCGGCGTCATGACGGCGATCAACGTCAAGCGCGGCGGCCGCCTCTGGGATGCCAGTATCGGCGGCACGCAGAGCCCCTGGGTGGCGGGCGATTTCGTCTATGTGCTGACCAGTCAGAGCGAGGTGATCTGCCTGCAGCGCCAGGATGGCCGTATCAAGTGGGTGCAAAACCTGCCGCGTTTTGAAGATCCGGAAACGCATAAGTCGCCGATCTACTGGTCGGGCCCGGTTCTGGTCAGCGACCGATTGCTGGTGACGGGGTCGGAAGGCCACGCCGTCGCGATCTCGCCCTATACGGGCAAGATCCTGGGGCAGATGGAATTGCCGGCGCCGACCCACCTGCCGCCGGTGGTGGCCAATCAGACGGTCTATATCCTGTCGGACGATGCCGAACTGATCGCACTGAGATAAGCGCGGCGAGATAACGCGGCCCTCGGCTGATGCCGAAGGCCAACCGAATAACGCTTCAGGCCATCGGCAAAGGCTTTGCCGATGGCCTGATCATTGATGCCGATTGCTAATCGGTAGATATTGGAAACATGACGTTCACCGTTGCCATTGTCGGCCGACCCAATGTCGGCAAATCGACGCTCTTCAACCGCCTCATCGGCAAGCGCCTGGCGATCGTCGACGATCGCCCGGGTGTCACCCGCGATCGCCGCTATGGCTCCGGCCGGCTGGGCGATCTCGAATTCACCGTAATCGATACCGCCGGCCTGGAAGACGTGCGCGACGACAGTCTGGAAGCGCGCATGCGCGAGCAGACCGAACAGGCGATCGCCTCGGCCGATGTGGCCCTGCTGGTGATCGATGCGCGCGCCGGCCTGACAGCCCTGGATGAATATTTCGCCCGCCAGCTGCGCAAGAGCACAACGCCGATCATCCTGGTCGCCAACAAAAGCGAAGGCCATGCCGGCCAGGCTGGCGCCATGGAGGCCTTCTCGCTGGGGCTTGGCGCGCCGATTCCGATTTCCGCCGAACATGGCGAGGGCATGGGCGATCTCTACGATGCCCTCGAACCTTATGCCAAGCGCGAGGCGGCCGAGCAGGATGCCGCCATCGCCGCTTTGGATGCCGAGCTGGAATTGCTGCCGGATGACGATGTGGAGGTGCCGACGCATCTGCAATTGGCGATCGTCGGCCGCCCCAATGTCGGCAAATCCACGCTCGTCAACCGCCTGATCGGCGAGGACCGTCTGTTGACGGGACCCGAGGCCGGTATCACCCGCGACGCCATCGCCATCGACTGGCAATGGCGCGACCAGCCGATCCGCCTGATCGACACGGCCGGCCTGCGTCGCCGCTCGAAGGTGGTCGAGAAACTGGAGCGCCTGTCCGGTGCCGATACCGATCGCGCGATCCGCTTCGCCCATGTCGTGGTGCTGGTGCTGGATTCCGCCGATATGCTGGAGAAGCAGGACCTCACCATCGCCCGTTCGGTGATCGACGAGGGGCGCGCCCTCATTATTGCCGCGAATAAATGGGATGCGGTGGAGAACAAGAACGAGGCCCTCAAGAAACTGCGCGACCGGCTGGATCTCTCCCTGCCGCAGGTGCGTGGCATCCCGGTCGTCACCATTTCCGGCATGACCGGCCGCAATCTCGACCGTTTGATGGATGCCGTATTGGATGTCTATCAGCGCTGGAACAAGCGTGTGCCGACGGCACAGCTCAATCGTTGGCTGGGCGAGGTGCAGCAGATGCATCCGGCTCCTCTGGTCGGCGGCAGGCGGGTGAAGATCCGCTATATGACGCAGATCAAGACACGGCCGCCTACATTTGCGCTCTTCGCACAGATGGCGGACGAGCTCCCGGATTCCTATCACCGCTATCTGCTGAACGGCATCCGCGACACTTTCGGCATCGATGGCGTGCCGCTGCGCCTCTATACAAGACGCGGCAAGAATCCGTTCGATAAGGATGACCGCTGAAGCACGATCGCGCGTGAGCCTGCCTAACTGATGGCAGGATTTGCCGCTTTGCCGTCCTTGCTGACAAGGCGTCGGACGACCTAGTGTCGGCTGATTGTCGTTCCGTCAGCAAGCAGCGAGCCGCAGATGCAGTTGATCCATGCCAAGGATTTCACCGCCGACCGTGCCTGGGGTGCGCGCGATATAGCGCTTATCGATGGCACCAGTGTGCGGCTGCATTGGACCGACCAGCCCTATCATTGGCATGTCAATGACGGCGAGGAAGTCTTCATCGTGCTTGATGGCCGGGTCGACATGCATTATCGCGATGCGGCTGGCGAACATATTGCGCGGATGGGTATCGGCGACATTTTCCATGCCGGCACGGGCGACGCCCATGTCGCCCATCCCATCGGTGCCGCGCGTATCCTGGTGATCGAACGCGACGGCAGCGAGTGAGCTGAGGGACTGTCCATCCAAGGCAGGTTCTCCGGCATTTTTACACATCGATCGCGCTGATGGCCTCGTGGCGATCCGATCGCACGTAAAACACTCGAATGGCAATCACGACGCCGATGACCAGCAGGATCATGCCGATCGTCTCGGCAGGTCCTGGCCATTGATCCCGCACTGCTGCACCGAAAACCACGCCAAACACCGTTTCGAGTACAACGAGCTTTGCCGCCAGCGCTACCGGCAAACGCCTGCTGGCAACGGTCCATGCCCAAACACCGATCACCGATGACGCGACTGCCAGTATCGTGCCCCAGAGATAGACACTGCGGGCCTCGGCCCATCCGGCCCCCAGACTGGCAAGGCCGAAGAGGCCGGCATGGATGCCGACCGGCAGGAACAGGCCCATCTGCACGCCGCCGCTGATCAGCATCATCGACGTCCAGGCGACGGAATCCATCGTCGGTCGCTGCGCCAATGCCCGCTGGTTGAGCAGCGCAAACCAGGTCCAGGACAGGACAGCGAGAATGGCGCAAGGAATCCCCAGCAGAAGAATTTGGCCATCTGCTTCCTGGCCGGGACGGATGAGCGCGCGATTAACGAGCAGAAGGCCGAGAAGGATGACGGCAAGTGGAATGGCGAGGCGCGGCCAGGGGAGTGATGACTGCCGATAGTTGCCGGCCAATGCGACAACGATCGGCACCAGGCCGAGAAAAGCTGGTGCGATGACCGGCCCCGCCCAAAGCGCCGCGGCTGTGACCGCGAGGAAATAGCCGACATAGCCGAGAAAAGCGAGGAAGCTCGTCGTCAGCCAGTCTCGCATCGATAACCGCCGCAAGGCCGCCGCCCGGCCGGCCAGCATAAAGCCACCGATCAATGCGGAGACGGCAAATCGCAATAAAGCGAGATCGAAGATCGTGTAGCGGCCAATGACGAAGGGCACGACGAAGTTCAACGACCAGGCGAGCGTGGCGAAAACGGCGGCCAGAATTCCAAATGGCATGAATGCCGGTTCCTTCCTGTGATGACGCCTTCGCCGCCCTGGCAGGCAAATCTCCCGGCTGTGCCTAGGATTTACAAACAAAGATTTTTTCTGTTTAGTTGAACGCAATTTGGGCTGGGCAACACCATGAAGCGCCAACTGCCACCACTGAATGCCCTGATCGCGGCGGAGGCCGCTGCGCGGTTGGGAGGCTTCAAGGCTGCCAGCGAAGAACTCAACGTCACGGCTTCCGCCATCAGCTATCAGATCCGGTCACTTGAAGCCTGGCTGGGATTTCGCCTGTTCACTCGCACGGCCCGGTCAGCGGGTCTGACGGATGCCGGCAGGCGCTATTTGCTCGATATTTCGGCGCTGCTCGATGACCTTTCCTTGCGCACCAAAGTGGAGATGGGGCGCAGCGGCCGGGGGCAGGTGTTGACGGTGCAAACCACCGATTCCTTTGCCAGTCGATGGCTGGTTGCGCGTCTGCCGGACTTCCTTGCGAAGAGCGGTGGGATTGGCGTGCAGGTCGTGACATTTGAATATACAGAGAGCTTCAGGTCGTCCGAAGCGGATCTGGCGATCCTTTATGGCGATGGCAACTGGGGCAATACCGCTGGGCAGTTACTGCTGCCGGAACGAATATTCCCGGTTGTCAGCCCGAAACTCGATGTGCCCGGCGGAGATCCCAGTTGGCCGGATCTCCTGCGGAGCCTGCCTCTGCTCCATGACGACAATCTCGGTACATCATGGAGTGAATGGTGGGATTTCATCGGTGCCGATCTGCCATCAGATGAATTGATGAGAGATCTGGCGGCGGGGCAGCATTTCAACCACTCCCATCTCACGTTACTCGCGGCCGAGCGGGGGCATGGCATCACACTGGCCAGCTCGCCCCTGGTGATCGACGCCCTCCAGGAGAAGTCACTGGTTGCGCTCGATGAGCGGCGCCTGGAAACCGGCCTCGGCTATTATGTTCTGGAATCCGGCGACGCGGCGACACGGCGACGCGCGCGGCCGTTTGTCGACTGGCTGATGGCGCGCGCCGCTGCCGATCTGGCGGTCGTCGCCTAATCCAGCAATTTATAAAGCTTCACGGAATCTTCGTGAAATCCCTGGCTCTCATAGAACGCCCGCGCATGGCGGTTGCTGGCAAAGGCGTCCAGGCTGAGGCAGGTGAAGCCCTGCTCTCGTCCCCAGGCTTCGGCTGCCTGCATCAGGAGATGGCCGATGCCGCAACCCTCGGCGCCCGTCGCAACCGCCACCATCGAGACATAGCCGGCCGGCGTATTGAGCAGCGGATCGGCTGCCGGCTCCAGATGGATGAAGCCCAATGGTGTTTCCGGCGACATGCAAGCGATCAACGTGCGGCTGCCGGCGGGTGGCGATGTCAAAGCCGCTTCGATCAAGGCGTCCTGAAAAGCCTGAATGGCCGCGGCCGGTCGACCCGGCAGGTTGGCGATACCGGCCAAGCGCGGTGCCTGGGCACGAATGAAGGCATGGTCAGCGAGGCCTGCCTCACGGATCACCACGTCGCGGATTTGCACATCATGGATTTCAACCTCGGGCGTCTTTGTCGGGATGGCCATTGGGATGTTTCTCTTGTTTGCCAGAAGCTGCATATGGATAGCAGCAAAGAAAAAGGCCGGCGATCTGCACCGGCCTTTTCATCGGAAAATGGCAGGGGCGCCTATTTGAAGACCACCTTGGCGATCTCATAGCTTTTCGAGCCGCCGGGCGTCGTCACCTCGACGGTGTCGCCGACCGATTTGCCGACCAAGGCGCGGGCCAAAGGTGCGGTGATGGCGAGACGCTTCGCCTTGATATCGGCTTCGTCCTCGCCGACGATCTGATAGACCGTTTTCTCGTCGGTGTCCTCGTCGATCACCGTCACGGTGGCGCCGAACTTGACCTGTTTGCCGGACAGTTTCGAGACATCGATGATTTCGGCCCGGCTGATCTTGTCTTCCAGCTCCATGACCCGGCCTTCGATGAAACTCTGGCGCTCGCGGGCGGCGTGATATTCGGCATTTTCGCTGAGATCGCCATGCTCGCGCGCCTCGGCGATCGCACGGATGATAGCCGGGCGCTCCACTCCCTTGAGGTGTTTCAGTTCCTCTTCCAGACGGACAAAACCTTCCGCCGTCATTGGGATCTTCGACATGCTTTCTAACCCAAAACAGCAAAACAAACCCCTCGGGCGGCTTCAAGCTTCGCGGACGAAGCGGAAACAGCACCCGGCGGGGCCAAAAAAGGGCGGGCTTTCAATGGTTTGGCAGCCCGTCCCGGCTGCACTGGCAATCCTGGCTTTCAGGACGCCTGTTTAAAGTACGACTGAAGCGGCGCAACTTCAAGGTCTCCACTGGCGAGTGCCCCGATCGCCTCCACCGCCGCCAGGATACCTGACAGGGTCGTGTAATAGGGAATGCTGCCCATCAGCGCGGTGCGGCGGATATCGAAGCTGTCTTCGATCGCCTTGGCGCCGGCGACCGTATTCAGGACAAGCTTGATCTCGCCGCGCTGCATCGCCTCGACGATGTGCGGGCCGCCCTGATGCACCTTGTTGATGGCGCGGACAGCCAGGCCCTGGTTGCGCAGAAAGGCCGCCGTGCCGGGCGTCGCCAGCACGTCGAAGCCCATTTCCAGGAGCTTCTTTGCCGCCGGGATGATGGCCGCCTTGTCCTTGTCCTTGACCGAGATGAAGACGCTGCCGCTGCGCGGCAGCATCAGCCCTGCGCCCATCTGCGCTTTCAGGAAGGCGCGCGGGAAATCGGCGTCGAGCCCCATGACTTCGCCCGTCGATTTCATTTCCGGCCCCAAGATGATGTCGACGCCGGGGAAACGGGCGAAGGGGAAGACGGCTTCCTTGACGGCGACATGATGTCGCGCCCGGGCGTTGAGGTCGAAGGTGCCGAGCTTCTCCCCGGCCATGACCCGCGCGGCGATCTTGGCGATCGCCGTGCCGGTCGCCTTGGCGACGAAGGGGACGGTGCGGCTGGCGCGCGGGTTGACTTCCAGCACGTAGATGTCGGTGCCCTTGACGGCGAATTGCACGTTCATGAGGCCGACGACGTTGAGGCCGCGCGCCAAGGCTTCCGATTGGCGGCGGATTTCGGCGATCACCACTAGCGGCAGGGTATGCGGCGGCAGGGCGCAGGCGCTGTCGCCGGAATGGATGCCGGCCTCCTCGATATGTTCCATGATGCCGGCGACATGCACGGCTTCACCGTCGCATAGCGCATCGACATCGACCTCGATCGCATCCTGCAGATAGGAATCGATCAGTACCGGATTGTCGCCCGAGACCTGCACCGCCTTGCGCATATAGCGCCGCAAGCCGGCCGGCTCGTGGACGATCTCCATGGCGCGCCCGCCTAGCACATAGGAAGGACGAATGACCACCGGGTAGCCGATACGATCGGCGATCTGCTCGGCTTCCTCCAGTGACCGCGCCGTGCCGTTGGCCGGCTGGCGCAGTTCCAGCTTGTGCAGCAGCTTCTGAAAGCGCTCGCGGTCCTCGGCAAGATCGATGGCATCCGGCGAGGTGCCGAGGATGGGGATGCCGGCCTGTTCCAAGGCATGGGCCAGCTTCAGCGGCGTCTGGCCGCCGAACTGCACGATGACGCCGAGCAATTTGCCGCTGCGCTGTTCGACCCGGGCGATCTCGATCACGTCTTCGGCCGTCAGCGGTTCGAAATAGAGGCGATCGGAGGTGTCGTAATCGGTCGAAACGGTCTCCGGATTGCAATTGACCATGATGGTCTCATGGCCTGCTTCCTTCAGCGCATAAGCGGCATGGACACAGCAATAATCGAATTCGATGCCCTGGCCGATGCGGTTCGGGCCGCCGCCCAGGATCATCACCTTGTTCCGCCCGCTGGGCTCGGCTTCGCATTCCGCCGGATCGATGCCGTCGCCCTCGTAGCAGGAATACATATAGGGTGTCGCCGAGGCGAATTCGGCAGCACAGGTGTCGATGCGCTTATAGACCGGCCGCACATCCAACTTGTGGCGATGCGCGGTGACATCCGTAGGCTTGCGGCCCGTGAGCTTGGCGAGGCGCGCATCGGAGAATCCCATCTTCTTGATGCGCAGCATCTCGGCCCGGGTGGTCGGCAGGCCGTCGCGCCGGATCGCCGCTTCCGCCTCGACGATATGGGCGACCTGGCGGACGAACCAGGGATCGTATTTGCTGACGCCGCAGATCTCTTCGACGGTAAGGCCGCGGCGCAGGGCTTCGGCGATCACCAGCAGGCGGTCAGGCGTTGCCTTGCCGAGCTGCGCCAGGATTTCGGCTTTGTCCTCAGGCAGCTCGACCTCGTCGAAGCCGGTCAAGCCGGTTTCCATCGAGCGCAGGGCCTTCTGCACCGATTCCGCAAAGGAACGGCCGATCGCCATGGCTTCGCCGACCGACTTCATCGAGGTGGAGAGGATGGGCTCAGCGCCGGGGAATTTCTCGAAGGTGAAGCGCGGCATCTTGGTGACCACGTAATCGATGGTCGGCTCGAAGGAGGCCGGCGTCACCTTGGTGATATCGTTGTTGAGTTCGTCCAGGGTATAGCCGCAGGCGAGCTTGGCAGCGACCTTGGCGATCGGGAAGCCGGTCGCCTTGGAGGCCAGCGCGGAAGAACGCGAGACGCGCGGATTCATCTCGATGACGATCAGGCGGCCGGTTTCCGGATGGACGGCGAACTGCACGTTGGAGCCGCCGGTATCGACGCCGATCTCGCGCAACACCGCGATCGAGGCGTTGCGCATCAGCTGGTATTCCTTGTCGGTCAAGGTGAGGGCGGGGGCGACGGTGATGGAATCGCCGGTATGGACACCCATCGGATCGATGTTCTCGATCGAGCAGATGATGATGCAATTGTCGGCGCGGTCGCGCACGACCTCCATCTCATATTCCTTCCAGCCGAGCACCGATTCCTCGACCAGCACCTCGCCGACCGGCGAAGCCTTGAGGCCGCCTTCGACGATGCGGATGAATTCTTCGCGGCTGTTGGCAATGCCGCCGCCGGTGCCGCCAAGCGTGAAGGAGGGGCGAATGATCGCCGGCAGGCCGACCATGGCCAGGACATCCAGTGCCTCGTCGAGCGTCGAGACAAGATCGCCCTTGGGGCTGTCGAGGCCGATGCGGTCCATCGCCTCGCGGAACAGCAGCCGGTCCTCGGCCATGTCGATCGCCTTGGCATTGGCGCCGATCATCTCGACACCGAGCTCGGCGAGCTTGCCGGATTTGTGCAAAGCAAGTGCCGTGTTCAATGCTGTCTGGCCGCCCATAGTGGGCAGCAGCGCATCGGGCCGTTCCTTCTCGATGATCTTGGCGACGACGTCCGGCGTGATCGGCTCGATGTAAGTGGCGTCGGCCAGATCCGGATCGGTCATGATGGTAGCCGGGTTGGAGTTGACCAGGATCACCCGGTAGCCTTCCTCGCGCAAAGCCTTGCAGGCCTGGGCCCCGGAATAGTCGAATTCGCAAGCCTGGCCGATGACGATCGGACCCGCGCCGATGATCATAATGGATTTGATGTCAGTGCGCTTCGGCATGATCGTCACTCGTCTTGTCAAGAGCTTCGCGGAGGCGCAGGAGCACGCCATCCGGGTTTTTTAGAATATCGTTGTTCCAGCAGCGGATGACGCGATGGCCTTGGGTAGAAAGCCAGGCTGTTCTCGCTTCATCGTATTTCAAGGCATCACCATGTTGACCGCCATCGACTTCGATGATGATGCGTGCTGCAGGGCAGAAGAAGTCGACGATGTATGGCCCGATCGGGGCCTGCCGGCGGAAACGGTGGCCATCAAATTGCTTCAGTCGCAGAAGCGACCACAGCTTCTTCTCGGCTTCAGTGGGATTCTTGCGCAGATCACGGGCACGGGTCGATGGCATGTGTCACCCCCCACCCCGACCCTCCCCCGCAAGGGGGGAGGGAGCCTGTGCGGGCTCCTTCAAATAAGAATTTCTGTCTGACGAATTCTTACATGAACGGCTGGCAGCCAAAGCACCACCATTCCCTCCCCCCTTGCGGGGGAGGGTTAGGGTGGGGGGAAGCTGCCGCTCAGTTGCCGGCAAGATCAGGCTCCGGCCTTCTGCTGCTCGATCTTCGCGACGAAGCGGTCGAAGAGGTAGTGGCTGTCCTCGGGGCCGGGCGAGGCTTCCGGGTGGTATTGCACCGAGAAGACCGGCTTGCCGCTGAGCTCGATGCCTTCGACGGAGCCGTCGAAGAGGGACTGATGGGTGATCTTCACCTCGGAAGGCAGGCTTTCTTGCATCACCTGGAAGCCGTGGTTCTGGCTGGTGATCTCGACCTTGCCGGTGGTCAGGTCCTTGACCGGGTGGTTGGCGCCGCGATGCCCGCGCGCCATCTTCTCTGTCTTGCCGCCGAGTGCCAGGGCCAGCATCTGATGGCCGAGGCAGATGCCGAAGACCGGTAGGCCCTGGTTGATGAGGTCGCGAATGACCGGCACGGCATATGCGCCGGTCGCCGCCGGATCGCCGGGGCCATTGGAGAGGAACACGCCATCGGGGCGGTGCCGCAGCACGTCATCCGTGGTGGCCGTCGCCGGCACCACCGTCACCGAACAGCCGGCGGCGGCGAGGCAGCGGAGGATATTGCGCTTGGCGCCGTAGTCGATGGCGACGATGCGGTGCTTCGGCGCGGTCTGCTTGCCATAGCCCTGGCCGAGCGACCAGGTGGTCTCGTCCCAGCTATAGGTCTGGCGGCAGGTTACGTCCTTGGCGAGATCCATGCCATCGAGGCCCGGCCAGGCCTTGGCCTCGGCGACCAGCGCCGGGATATCGAAGCGTCCTTCCGGATCATGGATGATGACGCCGTTGGGGGCGCCGCCGTCGCGAATGCGCCGCGTCACCTTGCGCGTGTCGATGCCGGCGATGCCCGGCAGGTTATGGCTCTTCAGCCAGGCGTCGAAATGCTGCGCGGCGCGCCAGTTGCTGGGCTCGGTGATATCAGCCGAGAGCACGCAGCCGCGCGCGGCCGGGGTGACGGTTTCGATATCCTCGGCATTGGCGCCGACATTGCCGATATGGGGAAAGGTGAAGTTGATGATCTGCCCGGCATAGGAGGGATCGGTCATGATCTCCTGATAGCCGGTCATCGAGGTATTGAAGCAGACCTCGCCGACCGCCGCGCCCGCCGCGCCCAGGCCGCGGCCTTTCAGCACCGTTCCGTCGGCCAGGACCAGCATGGCCGTATGCAGGGGCCGTTCGCCACTGATCGGCGTCGTCGCAGGCGCGCTTGTCGGGATGCTGCTCATCGGTTTTGTCCGTTCGGTTTGCGGTTCGGCCGTGATCGGCTGGGCGGGAGGCGGAAGTTCGTCGGCGGAAGTCGGCGGGCGCGGCGCGTCCTGGCCGCCTTCCGGGATATCGCCTTCGATCTGCCGTCGCAGGTCGCTGAGGACGATCTGCCAGCGCCAGGGGATGACGCCGCGTTCGATCCATTTATCGATGGCGGGAAGGCTGGGGACTTTATGGCCCAGCGGCTCGACCAGCGCGCAGAAGCGCTCATAAATCGCCTTGCGGCCATGCATCTGGGTGAGCCCGACGGCGCGCGCCCAATCCATCAGAACCTGTTGTTGTTCGGGCCGCATGCAAAATCCACTGACGACGATTTACGACAAGATACGACAAAATGTCCTGAGTGCCTCTTCTACGCTCTCACTGTCCCACCGTCAATCGATTCCGGCCTCCGTTTCCTTAGAATATATTCCTGTGGATGAATGCGAACTTCCTGGGGATGAAAGGCGGAAAGGCGCTTGATCCAGTTGTTTGCGGGCGGGGAAAGGGTGTAGTTTCCGTCGCTTATCCGTGACCGAAAGTGGGTGAAAGATGCTGCGGCAACGTCTCAACGACGATCTGAAAACCGCGATGAAGGCGCGTGACCCGGAGACGACCTCGACCCTGCGCATGGTGCTGGCGACCCTCAAGGACCGCGATATTGCCGCCCGGCCGCAAGGGATTGCCGATGGCATCGATGAGGCCGGCATCATCGATATGCTGCAAAAGATGGTAAAACAGCGCCAGGAGAGCATCGAACTCTATAAGCAGGGCGGGCGCCAGGAACTGGTCGACAAGGAACAGGGCGAAATCAACGTCATCGAACGTTATATGCCAAAGAAGCTGTCGGAGGCCGAGGCCCTGGCGGCGATCGACCAGGTGGTGGCCGAGCTTGGCGCCAGTTCGATCAAGGACATGGGCAAGGTGATGGCTGCCCTGAAGGAACGTTTTGCCGGGCGGATGGATTTCGCCAAGGCGGGCGGCCAGGTCAAACAGAAGCTCGGCTGACGGCAGAGATATCGCGGACCAAGCAGAAGCGGACGGCAACGAGCGGGGTTAGCTAGCCGGATGGCCTTTCCCCCATCCTTTCTCGAAGAACTGAGGCAGCGCGTTTCGATCACCGATGTGGTCGGCCGCAAGGTCCGCTTGATTCGTCGCGGCCATGAAGCCAGCGGCCTGTGTCCTTTCCATAACGAAAAGTCGCCGTCTTTTACGGTCAGCGAGGATAAGGGCTTCTATCACTGCTTCGGTTGCGGCGCCCATGGCGATGTCATCGGCTTCGTGATGAACAGCGATGGCCTCGACTTCCGCAATGCGGTCGAGAAGCTGGCCGGCGAAGCCGGTCTTGTCGTTCCCCAGGAAAGCCCGGAATCCCGCGACCGCGCCGAGCATCAGGCGACCCTCACCGGCGTGATGGAACTGGCGGCGAAGTTCTTCGAGGCGCATCTCGGCGCCAGCAGCGGCAAGGCTGGGCTCGATTATCTGAAGAAGCGTGGCCTCACACCTGAAACGCTCAAGCGTTTCCGCCTCGGTTACGCGCCGGACAGCCGCACCGCCCTGAAGGTGCATCTGGAAAAGCAGGCGGTGCCGGAAGCCCTGTCGGTCGAGGCCGGATTGCTGATCAAGCCGGAAGAGGGCGGCGCCACCTATGACCGTTTCCGTGGCCGGGTGATGTTTCCGATCCTCGACCGGCGCGGCCAGGTGATCGCCTTCGGCGGGCGGATCCTGACCGACGAGAAGCCGAAATATCTGAATTCGCCGGAGACCCCGCTCTTCCACAAGGGCCGCGTGTTATATGGGCTCTCGCTGGCGCAAAAGCCGGCACGCGACAAGAACGAAGTGATTGCCACCGAAGGCTATATGGATGTGATCGCGCTCGCTCAGGCCGGCTTTCCGCAAGCCGTGGCGCCGCTCGGCACGGCTTTGACCGAGGAGCAGATCGAACTCCTCTGGCGCCTCGTGCCGGAGCCGATCCTCTGTTTCGACGGTGATGCCGCCGGCCAGAAGGCGGCGGCGCGAGCGGCCGAACGGGTGATGCCGATCTTGAAGCCAGGCCTTTCCCTGCGCTTTGCCTGGATGCCAGCGGGCGAGGATCCGGATTCGCTCATCAAGGCCCAGGGGCCGGCGGCGATGCGCCAGATCCTGGATCGGACGGAGCCGCTGGTCGAGGTCTTCTGGCGCATGGCGCTGGCGGATCGGGTGCTGGATACGCCGGAACGGCGCAGCGGTTTCAAACGTGATCTATTGGCCGCGGTCGGCCGTATTAGCGACAAATCCATCCAGGACGCTTATCGGCAAGAGATGCTGGAGCGCTTCGACCAGGTGTTCGGCCGGCGCCGCCGCGAAGGCTCGGGAAGCGGGAATATTAGCGTCGATCGCTCGTTCGTTCGCCAGAGCCGACCAGGCTTTGACCAATTGCCCAATGCCGGCATGGGACGCAACCAGCCCCGCTGGGCGCGCTCGACGCATCTCGTCGAAACCGGCGGCCTGCCGGCCCGCCAAGGGGTCGCAAGCACACGCCGCTTGGCTTATGAAAAAGTGCTTGTAACTTTGATTAACCATCCCGATCTAGTTCACAGACACGGCGAAGCCGTCGCCTTGCTGCATTTCCCCGGTGGCATGCCGGTAAACGACAGCAACGGAAACCCTTCGGGCGCCGGACTGGTGGCCGACCTTGACAAGCTTCGAGGCGCCATTATAGACCTCGCTGCCCGATATCCGCGACTTGACGCCGCCGCTTTGCAGAACCATCTGAGGGATCAGGGATTTTCTGCTGTTTTGGACGGCCTTTTGGCGCGCACGGCAGATTATCGGTTTACCCTTCGTTCGGCAGACCCGCAGTCTGCTGAAGAGGGGCTTTTGCACGTTATGGCCGTGCTGCGTGAGCCCGACATCCTGGCCGAACTGGCCGAGGCTGCGGCGGCTCTGACCAACAGCATGACCGAAGAAAATCTGGCGCGGTTCGAAGCGGCCCAGCGTCTCGCGCTGGAAGCGGAGAGCAAGCGACGGGACATCGACCGCGATGCTTTCGGTCAGGTGGTCAAGAGTTAAGCCTGCGCGGCCTGTTCTAAGCGGCTGCAGGCGGGCATATCGGAACTGCGTTTTTTGAAACAGGTGGCGTCAATGGCAGCGAAATCCTCGGCCAAATCGGAACCGGCAAAGCCACGTGAAGACGGCGTTGAAGGTCCGCTGATGGACGGCATGAACGCCGCCGTCAAGAAGATGCTGGCTAAGGCGAAGGAACGCGGCTACGTCACTTATGACGAGCTCAATGCCGTCCTGCCGCAAGAGCAGATGTCCTCGGAGCAGATCGAGGACACGCTCGCTCTCCTCAACGAAATGGGCATCAATGTCGTCGATAACGAGGAAGCCGAAGACGGCGAGCCTCAGGCCGACAATGACGACGATGGTGATGAGGATGAGGAAGGCCGGGTCACCGGCAATCTGAACGATGCCGAGGTCGGCCGCACCGATGATCCGGTGCGCATGTATCTCCGGGAAATGGGCTCCGTCGAGCTGCTGTCGCGCGAAGGCGAAATCGCCATCGCCAAGCGCATCGAGGCCGGCCGCGACATGATGATCGGCGGCATCGGCGAAAGTCCGCTGACCCACCGCGCCATCCTGGAATGGCGCGACCGGCTGAAGGCCGGCGAAATCCTCCTTCGCGATATCATCGATCTCGATGCCACCATGGGCGGCGTGCCCGGCGAGGGCGAGGAACTCCTGGGCGAGGGCGCCGCCGAGTTCGAGGACGAGGAAGCCGAGAAGGAAGAAGGTGCTGCCGAGGGCGAAGGCGGCGAGGGTGCCGAAGGCGAGGGCGAAGGCGACGAGAACAACATGTCGCTGGCGGCCATGGAGCAGCAATTGCTGCCGCAGCTCCTGGAAACCTTCGACAACATTGCCACCCTCCAGAAGAAGCTCGACAAGGTCCAGGTGAAGCGCCTGGAGACCATTCTCGCCGGCGAGGAGCTCAATCCGCGCTCGGAAAAAGCTTACGAGAAGATGAAGCTCGAGATGATCGATCTGATGCGCTCGGTGCGGCTCAACAACAACCGCATCGAAGCCCTGGTCGACGAGATGTACGGGCTCAACCGCAAACTGATGGGACTGGAAGGCCAGCTGCTGCGCCTCACCCAGAAAGCCGGTGTGAAGCGCGAAGAGTTCCTGCAGAAATATTACGGCTCGGAACTCGATCCGAAATGGTTTGCCAAGCTCGGCCGCCTGACCTCCAAGGGCTGGAAGAACTTCGTCCTCAAGCACAAGGACGACGCCAAGGACGTGCGCGACCAGATCGCGGCGATCGCCGACCAGGTGAAGTTGCCGGTGGGAGATTTCCGCCGCATCGTCAATATCGTGCAGAAGGGCGAACGCGAGGCGAGCCGCGCCAAGAAGGAAATGGTCGAGGCCAACCTGCGTCTCGTGATTTCCATCGCCAAGAAATACACCAATCGCGGCCTGCAATTCCTCGATCTCATCCAGGAAGGCAATATCGGCCTGATGAAGGCGGTCGATAAGTTCGAATACCGCCGCGGCTACAA
>DATLJB010000003.1:0-28313 GCA_035539075.1 Terriglobia bacterium | reverse complement strand
CTTCAGCCATCCGCGCGCCTTGACGGCCGAGGATATCGCCGTGGTCGAGCAGGAAGTGAATGACCGTATCCGCAAGAACGACGAAGTCACCACGCGGTTGATGACGCCGGATGCGGCGATCGAAGCGGGCGCCTTGGCCCTTTTTGGCGAGAAATACGGCGACGAAGTCCGCGTCGTCTCCATGGGCGGGCGCAATGACGACGAGGCCAAGAACTTCTCGACTGAGTTGTGCGGCGGCACGCATGTGCGCCGCATGGGCGATATCGGCCTCTTCAAGATCATCAGCGAAGGTGCCGTAGCCTCTGGCGTGCGCCGCATCGAGGCGATGACGGGCGCGGCGGCAGAGCACTATATCGCCGAGCAGCAGCGCCTGCTGACCGAGGCGGCCTCGGCCTTGAAGACGCTTCCTTCCGATCTCGCCCATCGCATCGTCTCGCTGGTTGAGGAAAAGAAGAAGCTGGAGCGCGATCTCACCGAGGCGCGCAAGGCGGCTGCGCTGGCGGGTGCCGGTAGCAGCGGTGCGGCACAGACCGGCGGTACCAAGGAAGTGGGCGGCATCACGTTGGCGTCGCGCGTCCTCAGCGGGGTTCCGGCGAAAGAGTTGAAGGCGATGGCCGACGAGCTGAAGAAGCAGATCGGTTCCGGCGTCGTGGTGCTGATCTCCGACGATGCCGGCAAGGCCTCGCTGGTGGTCGGCGTGACCGCCGATCTGACGGGCAAGCTGAGTGCCGTCGATCTCGTCAAGACCGGCAGCAGCGCCTTGGGCGGGCAGGGCGGCGGCGGGCGTCCCGACATGGCCCAGGCCGGTGGCCCCGATGCCGGCAAGGCAGCCGATGCCCTGGCGGCGATCGAGCGGGTGCTGGGCGGAACGGCACAGGCCGCATGATTAGAGCGAAATGATTGCGACTGCGGCGTGACGCACGCCCATCGACGGCAAGGAAGCGCGCTATCTGCCGATGGCGCGTTTTCTTTTTGTCGACTTGAAACGGCCTCTGCTCGATGGCGATGAAAAGGAGCGGCTGATATCATGCAATTGATCGGTTTGCCGATTCCCGCGATTTGCGTTATTGGCGTAACGGCCCTCTATGGCCTGCTCGTCAGATGGCTCTTTCGCCGGCGCCTCGACCTTCGTCTCGCCTGGCTCGCCTTTGCCACAAGCGCTGGCCTGGTAGCAGTCGTCCTTGCCGGCATTTTCTTCAGCGGGATCGATCACGGATTTGCCGAGTTGCTGTTTGGTAATCTGCAGGCGGCGACCGATTTCGCGACGATGTTCAGGCTGGCTCTGATTTATGCGGCGCTGCCTGAGGAAGCGGTGAAGATCGGTGTCGTGGTCGGCCTGCTTCTATGGCTTGGTCGATGGCAAAAATATCGCAGCGACCCGGCCGAGATGCTGCTGTATTCGGCGCTCGGATTCGCCGTCTGCGAAAGTCTTCTATACGTGGTCGCCTTCGGCGCTATGCCGCAATTTCAAAGTCATCTCGTCGCCTTCGCCGCGACGCGGGGAATCTTCGGCGGCCTCATCCATGCGCTTCTCGGCATGGTCGCCGGCTGTCTTCTGGCCTGGAGATGGCAATCTTCGCAAAGATGGTTCTGGCTGATCCTCGCTTATGCCATCGCCGTACTTTTGCATGCCGGCTTCGATGGCAGCTTGTTGATTCTTGTGTTCCACGGCCTCAATCGCAAGGCTGATATCGTTCCGGCAGAGGCCGCCCGCCTGGTGCTGCCCCTCTTGGCGAGCGGGTTCGCGTTGCTGGTGCTGGCGATCGTCGGGCTGGTCTGCAGCCGGCGGTTCGAGGCGCCCGTGACGGAAAAGGCGGAGGGCGCTGTTTGAGCGCATGAGATTCCGATCGCTTGCAATGTCGCAAGATTTATGTTCTTCTTTTGTTCTCATCCAGCGGGAGAGCAGATATGAGCATGATCGACAGCGACACGCGTGATGACCGGCTCGTTCCAGGGGAGCTTGGAGACCACGATTTCCTGGCCCTCTCGGGGGAATATCAGGCGGGTCTTGACCCTGCCGATACTGAATTCATGATGGACCTGCCGGCCCCATCGCCCGTCTTCCCGCCGCGCAGTGAGACCGAACCGAAAGTGAAGGCCGAACTGGCCGCCAGCCTGCATTTCATCCTCAGCCAGTATCTGCGGCCGAGTACATTGCGCCGCCTGATCGGCCCGCGTGACGGGATGATCGGCCGCGTGATGCTGGGCCGGTCCATGCAAGGCGAGGTTGATGACGATCTGCTTGCGCGCATTTTGGCACAAGCCGTGGTCGAACATATCCGGCAGAGCGGATTCGTGGTGCAGCGGCGTGTCGCACCGGGCGATTCCACGGCGGATGCGGGCGGTGAGATCTGGTCTTGAATCTGTCTCGTCGCCTGGATACAGGCGAGGTATCGATAAGCGGCAGCCACATTGTTCTCGCACGACCGTCAGCGTTGCCTCATTGAAAGCGGCGCACGGCACGGCCGATTGATGTTGGGCTGCAGCGATTGACAGCCAAGCGCATTCCTCTAAACTCGCCGACATTGTGACACGGGGTGTCTGCCGATCATCGGTGGACTGAGATCATACCCGCGGAACCTGATCTGGATCATGCCAGCGAAGGGATTGTTGCACATGTCGGCGATTGCTTTCTTCCAGTTTCGGATGTTGCTGCCGTTCATGTCGTCCCTTCGCTCGAAGGGAGATATGGATGATCGATGCTGTCCTGGCGACGCTGCCTGAAAATCTTGCCGCGATCCGGCAACGACGTCCATTGATCCATAACATCACCAATCTGGTGGTCGGCAATGTCACGGCCAACGCCTTGCTCGCCCTGGGCGCTTCGCCGGCAATGGTGGAGAACACGGAGGAAGCCGCGGAACTGGCGGCAATCGCCGATGCGCTGGTGATCAATCTCGGCACGGTTTCCACCTCGATCGCCGCGGCGATGCATCTTGCAACCAGGGCCGCCGACGATGCGGGCCGTCCCTGGATCATGGACCCCGTGGCGGCAGGCGCCCTGCAATACCGGACCAGCCTTGCCCGCGACCTGATCAAGAATCGACCCGCCGTCATTCGCGGCAATGCTTCGGAAATCGCGGCCTTGGCGGGGCAGGTCGGCGGCGGCAAAGGGGTGGACAGCCTTTTGCGGGCCGAGCAGGCGGTTGAGGCGGCGAGGATCCTGGCGCGCGGCACGGCTGCCGTCATCGTGGTCAGTGGCGCCGTCGACTATGTGACGGACGGCAGCGAGGTCGTGGCAATTGCCAATGGCCATCCCTTGATGACGCGCGTGACCGGTATGGGCTGCACCGCAACGGCTCTCATCGGCGCATTTCTCGCGGTTTCCGAGCGACCGCTCATCGCGGCGGCGCAGGCAATGGTGACGATGGGCGTGGCTGGGGAAATGGCGATGACGCGCGCCACAGGGCCCGGCTCGCTACAGGTCGCCTTTCTGGATGGGCTGCATGAGCTGAGCGGCGCCGAAATCTGTGCGCAGGCGAGGGTCGCATGAGACGACCGGAGACCCGACCCAATCCCATCGACCTGTCGCTCTATCTGGTGACTGATCGCGAACTCTGTGGCGCGCGCGGCCTCGTCGCCACCGTGGCGGCCGCTTTGCAGGGCGGCATCACCGTCTTGCAATACCGGGCCAAACAGGTGCCGTTGCGAGAGGCGATTGCCGAAGCCGCACTTCTTGCCTCGTTGGCCCGGCAATGCGAGGTTCCCTTCATCGTCAACGACCGGCTGGACCTCGCCCTGGCGGTCGATGCCGATGGGCTGCATATCGGCCAATCGGACATGCCTGCCGATCTGGCGCGACGCTTTCTCGGCCCGCGCAAAATTCTCGGCCTGTCTGTCGCCCGCCAGGCGGAGGTCGACGAGCTTGACGTGACTGCCGTCGACTATGTCGGCCTGGGTCCGGTCTTCGCCACCGCCACGAAAGCTGACGCAGCAGCGCCTCTGGGGCTGGAGCAGTTCAGCCTGCTGCGCGCTTCTATCGAACTGCCAGTCGTGGCGATTGGCGGCATTTCTCCGTCGGTTGCGGGCGATGTCATAGGCGCCGGTGCCGACGGCATCGCCGTCGTCTCCGCCATTTGCGCCGCGGCAGAACCGAAGCTTGTCAGCCATGATCTGCGTCAGAAAATTGAGCAGGCAAGGAAAACGCGATGATCCACAATATCCTCAGCATTGCCGGCAGCGATCCCAGCGGCGGGGCCGGCATCCAGGCCGATCTCAAGACATTTTCGGCTCTCGGGGCGTATGGCGCCGCAGCCATTACCGCGCTTACCGCGCAGAATACGCGTGGCGTTGCCGCAGTCGAAGTCGTGTCTCCGGATTTTATCGGCCAGCAGATAGACGCGATTTTCGACGACCTGCGGATCGATGCGGTGAAAATCGGCATGCTGGCGAACACGGAGGTTATCGCTGTGGTCGCGGATCGCCTGCGCCTCTGGCAGCCAAGATGGATCGTGCTCGACCCGGTGATGGTGGCAAAGAGCGGGCATCCGCTGCTTGATGCGGCGGCGATAGAAACTTTGCGCCGCGAATTGCTGCCGCTGGCCTCCATCGTGACGCCAAACCTACCGGAGGCAGCGACCTTGCTGGACCAGCCCGTAGCCGCGGATTGGCCGATGATGGAGGAAGCGGCGAGACAGTTGCGAGAGCTGGGCTGTCCGGTCGTGCTGTTGAAAGGGGGGCATCTTGGCGGTGCAACCAGTCCCGATCTGCTGCTGTCGGTAGATGGTAGCCATCGCTTCGAAGCGCAGCGCATCGAAAGCGCCAATACGCACGGCACCGGATGCACGCTGTCCTCGGCCATCGCCGCATATCTGCCGCAGGCGAGGGATATTGCCCTTGCGGTCGCGATGGCAAAAGATTTTGTCACCGGAGCTATCGCTGCGGGAGACCGGCTTTCCGTGGGCCATGGCCAGGGGCCTGTCCATCATTTCCATCGCCTCTGGAGTGATGGAGACGCAGCGCGCGTGTATCGAGAGGGCAGAACGTCCGATTGACGAAGACCTATGCGCGGAGGGGCGGGAGCAAACAGGCGTTATTCGCGGACCAGGGCGATGGTGAAGCCATCATAGCCCTTGCTGCCGACGGTCTGAATGGCGGTTGCATCCAGCCGTGGCTCGGCAGCAATCATGGCGTTCATGCGGCGGACACCTTCCACCATTTCATCCTTGCCGTCCGCTTCGATCACTCGTCCGCCTCGGATGACATTGTCGACGATGATCACGCTGCCCCGGCGCGCGAGCTTCAATGCCCAATGGACGTAATTGGCATTGTTCTGCTTGTCGGCATCAATGAAAACGAGATCGAAAGGCGGCAGCTCTTCGGCCTGCAACAAGGGCAGGGTGGCGAGAGCAGGGCCGACGCGGATCTCCACCTTGCCGGCGAGGCCGGCGCGCGCGAGATTGCGAGAGGCCACTTCGGCGTGCTTCGGATTGTATTCGCAGGAGATCAGGCGGCCGTCCTGCGGCAGAGCCCGCGCCAACCAGATGGTGCTGTATCCACCCAGCGTGCCGATCTCCAGAATGCGTTTGGCACCCAGTAGCTGCGCGATCAGGTTGAGCATTTTTCCCTGGTTGGGTGCGACGGCGATATCCGGCAGGCCCGCGGCCCTGCTGTCCCGCAGGGCCTCCGTCAGCGCGGGGTCCTCAGGCACCAGCTGCTCACAGATATACTCGTCGACTTGCGTCCAAAGAGTCTGCGTCATGTATGGCCTCATGGATCGCGCCGCCGACAGGCGGCCGCGGCGGAAACCATACGCGAAGCTGGCCTGTTGTCCACCCTGTTAGGCGATCCGCGGCTGCGGGGCCGCGCCGTGCCATTGAGGTTACAGCGTAATGAAATCAGCGGATCAAGACTGGCCGATATCGAGGCATTTGGCCGGGAAAATCACATGCGCGACGGTTCCCCGATCAACTTCGCTTTCCAGCCAGACGGAGCCGCCATAGGCCTCGATGATCATGCGCGTATTGGCAAGGCCGATTCCGACGCCGTCGTAATTGCGGCTGAGGCTGTCTTCCACCTGAGAGAACGGCCTGAACAAGTTGTCGAGACGACCTGCCGGAATGCCGATCCCGGTGTCGGAAATGATCAGCTGCAGGGCGCCGTCGCCATTCATCTTCGCTGTTATACCGACACGCCCGGGCCGTGTATTGAATTTGACGGCATTGCCCAGGAGATTCAGCAGAATCCGCTTCAGATGCCCACGGTCCATTCGTAACTCGGGCAGGGCGGCGGGCAAGTCGTGGGTAAGAATCACCTGCTGTGCGGCGATACGCGGTTGCAGAACGGCTTCGCACTCGGCCAGTGCCTGGGCCAGAGAAATCAAGCTGTGGCCGATTTCAATCTTCCCCGTATTCATCTTCGCGGTATCGAGGATTTCACTGATGATCGACAGGAGATGACGTCCGGCATCCAGAATATCGCGCATATAGTGCCGATAATTGGCATTGCCGAGGGGCCCCATTTTCTCGGCCGCCATCAGCTCGGAGAAGCCGATGATTGCATTGAGGGGCGTGCGCAGCTCGTGACTCATATTGGCAAGAAACTGCTGCTTCGACTGATTGGCGGCCTGGGCCTCGGCCAAGGCGGCGGCGAGCCTTTCGGATTCCCGCGCGCTGTTCTGCATAAGGCGGATCAGCCAATGCGCGAATGCAAGAACGGCGGCGGATGCTATCACGGCGAACAGGCCCGGCAGCATGACCAGGAGAAGCCAACGTTGCCATATCTCTGTTTCACTCATCGCCACGAAGACCGTGAGGGGTTCGCTGGCAAGCTTGGCCGAAGCCACGGTGATCGCCGGGCCGTTCGTCGAGGAAAATCGCCGCATCGTGGTCGAAATGGTGGAGGCCATAGCGATCGCCGAGGTGACTTGGCTCGTCAGTTGATCTCTTATCTGGCTGGCTTCGGGCAGCGTGAACAGGATTGTGCCATCGGCGCGGATGACGCCGATCGTGGCTATCGCCGCAGTCAGAAGCTTGTCATAAGCCTCGGCCAGAAAGGCCTGCTGGATAACCGCCGACACATACTTGATGCCGAACTTATTGGTTTGCGCGCGGATCACAATCGGCAGAACGGTTCTGCCGTCGATCCGGCTGGCAATGGGAGAGCCCACATAGACCGTACCGACGGGGGCGTTTTGCAGGGCCAGGATATAGTCCCGGTCACCGACATAGATGGCCGTTGGGCCGTCGCGTTCAGGCAGCGACCGGATTACCTTATCGTTTTCATCGATCAGGCGGATGGAGATTGGTTGATCGTCGTGACTCTGCAGCGTTTTTATCAACTGCAAAAGGTCTGGGAGTGTTTCATCCGACGCCGAACTGGAGCGCGTTGCCAGCCAGTCGTCGATCAGCGCGAGCATGTTGCGCGCCGCACTATAAGTGCGCTCGATATGGGCTTGCAGGACACTTTCGGTGCCGGTGAGGTCGTGATCCGCTTCGGCGCGGACGCTGCTCCAATCCCGGATGGCGAAGCTGGCGACGGAGAGCCACATGATAAGGAGGACGAAGGCAGTGAAGGCAATGGCGAGGCGGATGCCGCTGATTTCGAACCGGCTCGCGGGGCGTGTCGCAGCGTATCCCTTGGCCCAGAGGAAAAAGGGAAACGCTTCGTTCTGCTTGCGATCGGTGCTTATCTTCCCGGCCAATACTGCCTCATTTGCGCGTTTCCTGTGGTCGGGCGAGGAGGTCGCCGCCAGTTCAAAGACTAGGCAGCAGAAAATGAATCAATGCTTTAAGCCTCAACCGTCGCGACTTTCGACGCTTGGCCGGGAATAACTGCAAATTCAAGCGCTTGTGTTTGGCGGTTGAGATGGCTGCCGCCATGAAGTGGCGCGCCACGCCGTTTTTTATTGCGAGGCGACCAGCATTGCGAGATAGGCGCGTTGCGCGCCGAGAAGGTCTATTTTCTTAAGGCCGGCGTCGAAGATCTGCTTCCACCTCGCGCCCTGCGGCGTTTTCTTGAAGCACACATAGAGGGGCAATTCGGCAATCAGGCGGGAATTGAACTGCAGATCCGCCGGTTGCCGCTGAATATCGGGATCCGTCAGCAAGCTATAATCGAACACCGAGCGTTCGACCACGGCGGCAGGAATACGCCCGCGGGCGACCATCCGCAGATTGTCGATGTCGGCCGGTGCCGCCTGGACGTGCAGGGAGCCATCGGCGACCAAGGCATCGAAGGCGGAGCCGTTCGAATAGCCGGCGGTAACGCCAATGGTCAAAACGGAGAGGTCCTCCAGCTTGCTCCAACTGACGGGCCTGTCGCGGCGCTGCACGAGGCCGACTTGGCCAATGCCGATCGGCTCGCTAAAATTGCAAGTCTGGGCGCGTTCCGGCGTCCAATAAGCGGGAAAGTAGCCGGCATAGGCAGGGTCATCGCGACCGGTGCGCATGGCGCGGACCCAGGGAAAGAAGCCGAAGCTCAACTTATAATCCGATTGCTGGGCGACATCCTCCAGGATTTTGGAAATCATGCCGTTATGGGGCAGGGTGGGGCTGGTATAAGGCGGCCAGTCCAGTGTCGCCAGCCTGACCTCCTCGGCGCGCAACTGGCCGGCGTCCGTCAGCAGCAGCAGCGCCGCAGCAATCAGGTACAAATGCAAGGTTGAAAAATGAAAACGGCGAGGCGGCCGGTTGGTCGCCGGCGGCGACGCATCCTTTGAGACGAGACGCCCTGGCGTTCCGGCGCTGGTCGGCCCCGGCCGCTTCGTGCTTGCGCGATCACAGCCGAACATTGACAGCCAATCGACCACATGCCTCCTCACGACATAAAGATATGCCGAGCCAGAGCTTCCTCGAGCGGATGCTAGAAGTATTTTATTAACAGATCTTTACTCTCTAACCTGTCGGGCATTGGCTGGTTCGCCCGTCGCGCGAGGCCGCAGCCGCTCGCATCCAGGTCAATGCAGCCGCGGCGCGCGGAGGCGCTTGCGGACCTCGTGGCAAAACAGCCGTTGCTGCAGATAGAGCACGGCGGCTTCGTCGGGATGGAGCAGGCCCGCTTGCTCGGCGGTCTGCCATTCCTCCATCAGGCTGGTCAGATCGCGCCCTCGTTTGCGGGCATCGATCACATCGGCATCCTTGTCATAGTCCGGATAGCCGAGTGCCACCGCCACGACTTTGTCGCCGGCCTGCAGCCCGGCGATGAAATCGGCGTCTTCATCCAGCATCAGGTCGATGGCGCAGAGCAGGATATCCGTGCCGTCCGGCCCCGCCACTTCCGTGAAGCTGTCGGTGATGACATCGGTCAGGTCATCTTCCTCGGTGCCGGCGTGAACGGAAAATCCACCGACCACACAATAAATGAAGCCAAGCGCATAAGGATCGCGCCAGAGACCCTGCGGCACGCCCCCGGTTTGATGCAAGAGCGCGATCATCGAATGCACGGCTGCGCTAGCGGCAAGCACGGCTTCATCCTGGGGATCACGGCGGCGATGCGGCAACGGACGGCGTCTTTGCGGCATTCCTCCCTCCTTACACCTGTACAACGGTTCACGGTCCGCGATTTGGCCGGAGCCGCATGTTGATTAGGTTCAACTGGCGGGCGTTCAGGGAGCAGCCATACTGACCGCACGATATATCGCGCGGCATTCACTACCACCCCACCAATGTCACCCATATTGCCTATCGCTTCCATGTTGCGCCTAATCGAGGGAGCGATACAAGGGTTGAAAGGACGCCGGAGGTAATCGGCCGCAAGCGGAACGCGGCAGCCATGTCCCTCGGAGCAGGCCGGCGGCCGCCGCCGCATTCTCCGCGCCGAGGTGATGCTTCCCCGGGGCGCGAGAACCCATGATCTGGCTTCGTCCGATCGGGCCGCTAAGCGCCCTGCAGCAGAGGTGAACCGGGATCGACCGCAAAGCTGCGCAGCGTAGCCAGCGTCGCATTCGGGTCAGCCGCATCGGAAATCGTGCGGAAATGCGTCGTCAGGCGATGCTGCTCGATCTCCAGCAGCATATAGCCGCGTTGGCGGCTGTCGCAAAACCGGATGTGCGGGTTGTCGCGCATATTACGCATCAGGCTGCCGTAATCCGGTCCATGCGAGGTGATCGAGCTGCCGACGAATTCGTGCGCAACGAGCGGGGAGGCGGGATCGCTCGGCTTCAGGTGAAGATCATTCGCCCAGAAGGAATGGATATCGCCGGAGACGACGATTGGATTGCCAGGGCGGGACGCATGGATATGCTCGAGCAGTCTTTGACGGTTGGCTGGATAGCCATCCCATCGATCGGTCGCATAGCCGAAGCCATGTTCGGGCGCCGGCTGCGCTTCCAGAAAGGGTGCCATCAAGACATCCTGAGCGATAATGTTCCATTGGGCTTGGCTCGATTTCAACCCATCATAAAGCCAAGCCTCCTGCGCCGCGCCGAGCATGCTGCGCGCCGGGTCAAGCAGTTCGGGGCAGCGATGGGGCGTTTCCACATGACCACCGCCGCCATCGGCGCGGCCGTAGCAGGCCTCGCGGCTGCGATACTGTCGGCCGTCGAGCATATGGACGCGCAACAAACGCCCGATGTCGACGCTGTCATAGAGCCGCATTTCCGGCCCATGGGGGCGCGATAAGGCGGCGCGAAGCGGCATGTGTTCGTAGAAAGCCTGATAGGCGGCAGCGCGTCGGCGTCTGAAGGCGGCCGGATCGTCGAAGCTCTCCGACCAGTCGCCGGCATAGTCGTTCTGAACCTCGTGATCATCCCAGGTGAAGAGGCAGGGTGTCGCGGCATGCAGGGCCTGCAGGTCGGCATCGAGGCGATATTGTGCGTGCCGCCGGCGATATTGCGCCAATGTGGCGGCGGCAACGCCGTCGCTATGCCGACGCAGGGCGTCGCCGGGATGGGTTTTCTCGTAGATGTAATCTCCGAGAAAAAGAATCAGGTCAGGCCGTTCGGCCGTGAGATGCCGATAGGCGCTGAAATAGCCCCGCTCGTAATTTGCGCAGGAGGCAACGCCGACTTTGATCCGTTCGACCGGTATTCCCGGCCCGGGCAAAGTGACGGCGCGTCCGATCGGGCTGACCGCATCGCCGCTGACGAACCGGAACCAGTAGGGCCGGCCGGAAGCCAGCCCGGCGATGTCGAGGTGGACGGAAAAGGCATAGGCAGCTTCCGCCACGGCACCCCCGCTGCGGACGATCTGTTTCATCTCCGGGTCGGCCGCCACCTCATAGCCGATCTCAATGTCGCCGGATTTCGGCGATAAGCCCGCCAAGCCGAGATCCGAAGCGCTGCCCTGTTCAGCCTCGGCCAGAAGCGGATCTGGTGCGAGGCGGGTCCACAGCGTGAAGCCATCCGGGCGCGGCGCGCCCGAGGCCACGCCGAGGGCAAAGGGGCTGCCGTTGCGCCAGCCATATTGGCGGCTGGAGCCGGGCAGCGAGAGGCCAATATTGACGGCCCTCGCGGCCGGTGCCAAAGCATCCCAGCCCGTGCCGGCGAGAAAGCCGGCTGCCAGCGACAAGCTACCCAACCGCATGAATTTGCGCCGTGTGCTGAGCGATCCGGTAAGGCCTAGCGGCATGGCAAGGCCGGTGGCGCCAGGATCGGTGTTGCGATTGCAGTCATTGAACTGTCATCCGACTCAGCGTGGCAGTGATGTTGCCGCGTCGTTTTAACCGATCTTGATGACAGCCGGCCTACGGCTCGGCGACAAACCGGGAACGATGGCAAAAAACGATCGCGCGTGTTTCGCATGCGAATATCGGGACGTCGCATGTCGCGTTATCGGTAAGAGTGGCTCTCTGCCGCACCTTCGCTGTTGCTGATTTGCCGCTGGCAGCGTGTCTCGCTTGCACAGGCGCTGGGCTAAAAGCGGCGATCGGGGAGCCGCCGATCTGCGCATGATGCTATGCATGGGAATACGTATAGAAAATATCATCTGACGCAGTCGCGCTACGTGGTAGGATTATTTTAGATGCCCTGCCGAAGGGCGCGATAGTATCGGGACCGGATCAAATCGAGCCCCGGATCAAAGTCGTGACCTAGATCAAAATCCAATATCGGGTTTTAGCTGATAATAAAAAAATATCGAGGAACCAGAGGCGTCCGAACCGTCAACGCGGTGGGACGGCACGGCAGGGATTAAACAATCTGTTCTTCGACACTTCGGGAGCGATGCGGGAGCCGTTCGAATACCGCTCCTCGACAGACATCCGGCATAAACGGCGTGTGGCCCTGGCCAACTCGACGGAATGACCGGATGCACAGGCAAAGAATGATCCGCATTTTCTGAAAAGGATGGTTGGCATGACAATGAATCAGAACCAGAAGATGTTCTTCCCCTGGCCAAGCACGCTTGCGGGCGGTTGGCAGCGGCCGGGTAACGCCATGACTGATCTTATTGATGCACAAACGATGCGCATGCAGCATTTTGCCGAAGAAATGCAACGGGCTTACGCGGATACCTATGAGAAGCAGATAGAGGTTCTCAGCCAGACTGGCGAGCGTCTGTCGCAATCCGTGCAGGAATTGATGAGCAGCCAGGGACCGGCCGAGATGCTTTCGGCTGAGTCACGTATCGCCAGCGCTTGGCTGGAGGGGGTGACTGCGCGTTCGCAGCATTGGCTCACCTTGGGGCAGAAGCTGCAGCAATGTTGTGCCGATTTCGCCCGCGCCAGCTTCGAGGATCTGCAGCAGGAGAGCGAGGATCTGAGCAGCGAGGTGGAAGAGAAGGCCGCCGATACGACAGCGGAGGCTGCCAAGCAGCTGAAGGCGGTGAAGACAGGCGCCAAGCACGCCGCGTAAGCGACTGCCCGATTACCCGACTAAAAGACTGCAGACCGGCCGCTCCGATCTGGTCGGTCTGCAGGAGTGATGAGCAGGTCCTGCCGGCGGCCGTGCCGGGAGGACCTGCTGCTTTTAGGGCGTAGCTGTGAGAAGAGAAGCTCACCGGGTCCCGGCGCTGATGCGGCAGCGGGACGCGTTGTCGCCCGTCGAGCAGGGCGTCCACCATATGGCGGTCGTGACAGCCGCCGCACTCTAATTCTGATAGATTGCCAGGCCGATCATGGCGTCGATGTCGCGGCCATCCCGCGCCAAAGGCAAGAGCAGCACTTCATAACGAATGAAGGATTTCTGCCGATTGGCCCAGGAAAGATCGGTGTGGCGCAGCCACAGGCGGCGCTTCAGGCAATCCAGATATTGCGTCTCCAGCGGCGCGGTTCCCTGGGAGCCGCCGAGTTCATGAACATACTGTCCCGGCTTTGTATGCTCCTGTTCGGTGATTTCCTGGCCGAGCAGGCGGAAGCGGAAACGCGGGCGATTGCCGGTTTCGTACACCACCTCCGTCATGAAGAGATTGGGTATCAAGCCGCGTGGCATCTGCAACGGATCGATCGCCTGCCGGCTCGGCAAGGCACCGCGCGTCTCGGCCAGTTGAAGCCAATAATCATAGAATTGCTGCCAGCGTCGATCCCGGTGATGGACTATCAACCGCCGCAGGCCGCCGAGCAGCTCCAGGCTGATATCGCCGAGGATGACGGTTTCGACTTCGTCGGTCTGGTTCGGAGACTCTGACAGATAGACGGCGTCGGCCGATCGGCTGATGGCCTGCGGGCTCTGGCGCGGCCGGATCGTCTCAGTGTCAGCGAGCTTGTTGTCCGCCTGGCTTCGGTCGGATAGCGGGGAATGCGACCGGTTCGATCGTTCAAATTTCGTCGTCATCTTCATAGTCACGGCTGTCGTGCCCGTTCCCCTGTTCCGAGCGACAGCTTTGATGGAAGCGGCATGTCATCGTTGTGACCTGCCCTAGATGCGAGTGCGTTTAACCGGCTTGTCTCGGAATGGCAACGCGCTTTATGCAAAAAATGGGAATTTTGCCTTAATCCGGTGCTGCGTCACGGATTAGTCACATCGAGATTAATGCGGCACGGAGTGGGGACCACAGTGAAGCACTAACTGATCTGGCCGGCCAGCAGGGCACCGGCCAGCTTATCGAGCGCGGACCCTGGCAGAACCATGGCGATCGAACTGGTGAAATGGCCGCGGCCGGCAATAACCAGATTACTCTCGGGGATCTTCCAGGCGCGGGCCAGGGCCAAGCCGTCAGCATAGGGCGTCACCGTGTCGTCGGTGCCGAGGACCATCGAAATGGCAGCGGGGTCGATGGGCGGTTCGGTCGTTGGCTCGACCAGCGCGGCGTAGGGTGCGAAGCTCTCCTCGCTCCAGCCGGCAGCGGCCACCGCCGCGTCGAGGCCGGCTGCCTGTGCCATCGAAGAGGAAAAGGCCAGGCTGGCCAGATTGCCCGTCGGCGTTACCAGCAAAAGCTGATCGGGCAGGAAGACGTCTCCATTCATGGTTTCGGCCGCCCGCGACGCCGCCAGCTGCGCCGTCATCGCCCCCAGGCTGCTGCCCGCGAGGGCGACTGAGCGGGATCCCTGCGCGCGGCACCAGGCGATCAACCGGGCCGCTTCGTCGCTGGCTTCCAGAAGATGCAGCACGCCAGCCACCGGCTGGCCACGCATGAAGGCCTCCCCGCCGTAGAAGCCGGGCTTTCGCCGTTTGCCGTGCCCGGCAAATTCGGCAAGCACGACGCGCAAGCCACGGCGTGCCAAAGCCAGGGCGAAATGGATCGGCGGGCCGGCCGTCTCATATTCCACCCCCAGCCCGTGACAGATGACGATCGCCGGTATGTCGCCGGCAAGACGATCGGTATCGACAAAGTCGGTTTGTTGTCCTGCGAGCAAAGGCTCGATGACGCGCGCATAGCCCCAGCCGTCAGTGGCCGGCCAGCGCAGCCAGGACGTAACGGTCGGAAAATGCGGCGGTTGCCTGCGGCCGGCGCGGGAGCGCTTCGATGCTAACTCGTCCAGCATCGCATCGAATTGCAGCAGATCCGCATCGGCGGCATCGCGAAAGTCATAGGGGTCGCCGCTCTTGGCTGTGCTGCGGCGCTTGGCGCGCACGGCCTGATTAGGGATGACGAGGCTACGCTGCAGGATATGGAGGCCGAGGACCTCGGGATCGAAGGGCGGCCGGCGCGTCAGATGACCGAGCAGCTTGACGGCCTCGGCAGGGGTGGCGGGCGGACCGCCGACCGGCGACATCGGTGCGGCGGCGAAGGGCAGGAAAAAGGGCTTCATGCGGTGCAGATTGCGCTCGGCGCGGTGCCGCATGGCCTCCGCGGTCGCTGCCGTCAACGGGCTGGCATTCAGACTGTTGCGGCCGGTCTCGCCGCTACCCGGCATGCCAAAGAGCGCCGATTCCCACCCCAGGCGCGCCAGCTCCGCACGCGCCGACACGGTTTGCATATGCTTGATCAAGGTGCGATTGCCATAGCGTGCCGGATCGGCAGTAAGGGCAAGGAGATTACGTAATCTGTCGAGATCGCCCTCGGCCAGTTCTGCGGCTGCCCAGGCCCGGACCGGGCGCAGCATGGTGCCAATCCCCGTGATGATGGCCTGGTCCAGGCGCGGTGCCAGACGAGAGCCCAGGGCGATGCCAGCCAGACTGACAAAGGGATTGGGCCATCTCATGTCTCGGATTGGCACTCCGTTATGATCGATGCATTCCGCGGACGGTCAATCGCGTGCCGCAGCGGATCCGGTCGATCCGGCATCATGATCTGCTTGTAGCCGGCAGATCATGACCGTTGCGTGTCAGTTTCGGCAGAAATATTGGCTTCCGGTTTCCGTCATATGACTCTGCAAATGGGAATTGGCGGGGGCGAAGGCAAGGTTGCAGTCCGGTTAGAAAGACAACTCCTCAAAGTGACCAATCCATGTCAGCGTATTGGCGCTAAAAAGTGATGGAGTCGAAATGACGACGGCGCTGAGCCTTTACGACACGGTCATCAAACGTGAATGGATTGACGGCTACGACCACATGAACGTCGCCTTTTATGTTCTCGTCTGTGACGAGGCGACGGGTGCCTTTTGGCATTACGCCAACGAGGGCAGGCGCCTCGAACAGCGCGAAGGCGCCGAACTGGTCGTGCTGGAAAGCCATGTTAACTATGTCAAGGAACTCAGGCTCGGCGATCCCGTTCGCGTGACGACGCAGCTTCTGGAAGTTGATGACAAGCGGCTGCGTCTATTTCATACCATGATACATGGCACGGCCGGGTTTGTGGCCGCGACCAACGAGATCAAGGCGATCGGCTTCCATCTCGGCCAGCGACGCATCATGTCCTTCCGGCCGGAAACGTTGCAGCGCCTGCGGGCGATCTGCCAAGAGCATCGGAAGTTGCCGCAGCCGGCAAGCGCAGGTCAGGGGATCAGCCTCAAGCGCCGTTGACTGCGGACAGAAAAAGGGCGCAGCGATCAGGCTGCGCCCTTTGGTTCAAAACTGCGGCGGGTTTACTTCACGTCAGCCGCGACCTGCACCTTGATCATCTTGTCGGGATTGTCGACGACGCCATTGTTATTGGGATCGCCACGCTTGATCTTGTCGACGAATTCCATGCCCTGAACCACCTGCCCGAAGGCCGTGTACTGGCCGTCGAGGAAGGGGGCCGGCGCGAAGCAGATGAAGAACTGGCTGTCGGCACTGTCGGGGTCCTGGGCGCGGGCCATCGACAGGGTGCCGCGCTCATGCTTCAGTGCATTGAACTCGGCCGGGATGTTCTGGCCGGAACCGCCGGTGCCGTCGCCCTTCGGGTCGCCGCCCTGGGCCATGAAACCGTCGATGACGCGATGGAAGGTGAGGCCGTCATAGAAATGCTGGCGCACCAGCACCTTGATGCGGGCAACGGTCTTCGGCGCCATGTCGGGCCGCAACCGGATGACGACGCGGCCGTCCTTCAGATCCATATATAACGTGTTTTCCGGATCATCGGCGGCCTGGGCCATCTGTGGCGCAAGGGTAGCGGCGGCGGCGGTTGTGGCCGCCGCGAGGGTGAGCGCCGTGAATGTGCGGCGGGTTATTTCCATGATGCCATCGCTTTCTTGAGGTTCTCGTCGAGCTTGTCGAGGAATTGCGTCGTCGTCATCCAGGTCTGATCCGGGCTGATCAGCAAGGCAAGATCCTTGGTCATGAAGCCGGCTTCGACGGTATCGACGCAGACCTTCTCCAGCGTCTCAGCGAATTTCTGCACGTCCGGCGTATTGTCGAATTTGCCGCGATACCAGAGGCCGCGCGTCCAGGCATAGATGGAGGCGATCGGATTGGTCGAGGTTTCCTTGCCCTTCTGATGCTCGCGATAATGCCGGGTGACCGTGCCGTGGGCGGCTTCCGCTTCGACAACATTGCCGTCCGGGGACAGCAACACCGAGGTCATGAGGCCCAGCGAGCCGAAGCCCTGCGCCACCGTGTCGGATTGCACGTCGCCGTCATAGTTCTTGCAGGCCCAGACGAAGCCACCGGACCATTTCAGGGCGCTGGCGACCATGTCATCGATCAGACGGTGTTCATAGGTGATGCCCTTGGCCTTGAACTTGTCCGCGAATTCCTTATCGAAGACTTCCTGGAACAGATCCTTGAAGCGGCCGTCATAGGCCTTGAGGATCGTGTTCTTGGTCGACAGATAGACCGGCCACCCCAGGGTCAGGCCATAATTGAAGCTGGACCGCGCGAAGCCGCGGATCGATTCATCGAGGTTGTACATACCCATGGCGACGCCGGCGCCGGGGAACTTGAACACTTCCTTCTCGATCGGCGCGCTGCCGTCTTCCGGCTCGAAGCGCATGGTGAGCTTGCCCTTGCCGGGCACGACAAAATCGGTGGCGCGATACTGGTCGCCGAAAGCATGACGGCCGATGACGATCGGTTGGGTCCAGCCGGGCACCAAACGCGGCACGTTCCTGCAGATGATCGGCTGGCGGAACACGGTGCCGTCGAGGATGTTGCGGATCGTGCCGTTCGGCGACTTCCACATCTGCTGCAGGTTGAATTCCTTCACCCGCGCTTCGTCCGGCGTAATAGTGGCGCATTTGACGCCGACCCGATGCTGGTTGATGGCGTTGGCTGCATCGACCGTGATCTTGTCCTGGGTCTTGTCGCGGCTCTCAATGCCGAGGTCGAAATATTTCAGATCGACGTCCAGATAAGGCAGGATCAGCTTGTTTTTGATGAAGCTCCAGATGATGCGCGTCATCTCGTCGCCATCAAGTTCGACGATCGGATTTTTGACCTTGATCTTGCTCATAACGGCAAGCGCTCCTTAAGCAGTTGCGGGAATTTGGTATCTGCCAATCGGCCGGGGAGGCCGAAGTCTAGCGCCGGGCCCAGGTGATTTCCAGGCTGGCGAATTCCGACCAGGGAATTCCCGGCAAGGAATCCCAGGCCTGGCACTGGCAAACGGTCGGAAATAAGCACGAGAACCGCTTGTCGTCAGATCCGTTCCGGATGGTCGACTTCGGCAGTGTCCGGTTGCTGTGCCAGCAGGTCGAACAAGCGGCCGATGCTGTTCACCACGGAGAAATGCTGGCGCGTCGCTGGCTTGGCAAACCCCGTCTCGATGACATGGTCGAACAAGGCAATAAGCTTGTCCCAATAGCCGTCGATATTGACGATGACGACCGGCTTGTCATGCAGTCTGAGCTGCCGCCAGGTGATGACTTCAAACGCTTCGTCCAAGGTGCCCGAGCCGCCGGGCAAGACGACGAAAGCGTCGGACAGGTCGAACATCATGCGCTTGCGGGTGTGCATGCTATCCACCACCTTGAGCTCGGTAAGGCCACGATGGCCGACCTCGTCATCCTCCAGATGCTGGGGGATGATACCGGTCACCTGTCCACCATTGGCCATGACGGCGTCGGCCACCTTGCCCATCAGGCCGACCCGGCCACCGCCATAAATCAGGCGGATTCCCCGGCGGGCCATTTCCTGTCCGAGATCGGCCGCAATTTCAGCAAAACGGGGGGAATGTCCGAAGGAGGAACCGCAGTAAACGCAAATCGACTTGGTCAGCGCCATTTGATTGAAACAACCCTCTCTCTATATCCGCAGACCCTAGCGCAACGGCGCTTGAGGTCAAGAAGAAGCGCCGGCAGGGATCTTTCTCCGCGACCCGCTCGGATCGGGTTCCGTCGCCCGCCTGCCGGCGGCAAGCCGGCTTGCTATGCGATTGTCACGGCCTGGGAGGAGGGTTAACCTTGAGCGCGGTCGAGCGCCGCGGCATCGGATTGATTGGTACGAGTTGAGAGGGTTGAGATGGCACGCCTGGCCTTAATCGGGACGATGGGCGCCGTAGTTGTGGCGGCCGGCTTAGTTTTGGTCTACGTGCTCAGCGAATCGGACACGGATGACAACCCGCCGCCCGTGGCGGCAAGCTCCTCCGGGCAGGCAACCGACAGCAGCGGTGGAACCGGCCAGTCGGCCGGGCAGGGCGCGGCCGGGTCTTCCCAGACGACGGCAGCGGCGACACCAGCGGCGACTGTCCCGGTCAAGCCCAGCTTCGACGTCGTGCGGGTTAATCCGAACGGCGACACTGTCGTTGCCGGACGCGCTGACAAGAATGCCGAAGTGACCTTGATGGATAACGGTCAGCCGATCGGAACGGCAACCGCTGACGGCAATGGGCAATGGGTTTTGCTGCCCAACAGCGCCATGGCGGCCGGACAGCATAGCCTGACCCTGCGGGCGCAATCGGGCAGCGGTCCGGTGGCGGAATCCGACCACTCGGTGATCATCATCCAGCCGGCGCCAGCCAAAGATATCGCCGGCCAGCCGTCGCAGGTGCCGGCCGGCGCCCTTGCCATCGAAGTGCCCAAGTCGGGCCAGGGCCCGACCCGCGTGCTCACCATGCCGAGCGGCGCCGGGAAGCCGGGCGAACTGGCGGTGGCTACGGTGGATTACGATGCCCAGGGGCGTGCGGTATTGGCGGGTACCGCCAAACCGAAAGCCGTCATCAATATCTATCTTGATAACAAGCTTTTGGGGCAATCCACGGCGGATGAGACGGGCAACTGGTCTTTTGTGCCGCCGGAGGCCGTCGCCCAGGGACTGCATCAATTGCGGGTCGATCAGACGGATGACGGTGGAAAGGTCACCGCGCGCGTCGAACTGCCGTTCGAACAGGCGCCGACATCCGTCGCCGCGACCGACGGTAAGGTCGTGGTGCAACCCGGCAATAGCCTGTGGCGCTTGGCCCGCACGACTTACGGCAGCGGGTTGCGATATACGGTCATCTACCAGGCCAATAAGGAGAAGATCGCCAATCCCGATCTGATCTATCCCGGACAAGTTTTCAAACTACCGCCCGGCGCGGAAGAACAGGTACCTGCCGCCCCACAGCAGTGAATCTTTCATTGAATTTGTTTAAATTCAATGAGTTGATGGATTTTTTTGCTCTAGCTAAGGCGAATCGTTAACCGGCAGGCTTTTCTGCGAAAAAGCATCTAGAGCGCTGTTTTTGCGAAATAAGTTATAGCCCGACGTCGGTGCGATTATGATGGTTGCGCCTGTTCGCCGCCGACGGTAGATTTGTCGCAACCTAAGTATTAGGTGATCGCAACCGGGGGCAGCGCATGGCGACCACGACAATCGGCGTCAAGATCGACGACAATCTCCGCGCTCGGCTCAAGGCCGCTGCCGACCGGCAGGGGAAGTCCTCTCATTGGCTGATAAAGCAGGCGATCGTCACTGTCCTCGAGCGTCTTGAGCGGGGCGAAGATATCGCCGGGGGCGATGACCGCCATGGGGTCGAGATCGAGGATGGCGCCGGCGCCAGCGAGCTGGCCCAGCCCTTTCTGGAATTTGCCCAGACCGTGCAGCCGCAGACCGTGTTGCGTGCCAAGATCACATCAGCCTACCGACGCCCCGAGCCGGAATGCCTCCCATACCTCGTGAGCGAAGCCAGCCTGCCAAGGCCGATCATCGAGGCCGCGCGCAAGCAGGCGAGAATCCTGGTGGAGGCGCTGCGGGCCAAGGGCCAGCGCGGCGGCGTCGAAAGTCTCATTCAGGAATATGCCCTCTCCAGCCAGGAGGGTGTCGCGCTGATGTGCCTGGCCGAGGCGCTGCTGCGGATCCCCGACAAGGCGACCCGGGACGCCCTGATCCGCGACAAGATCAGCGAGGGCAATTGGCAATCCCATGTCGGCCGCAGTCCGTCGCTTTTCGTCAATGCCGCCACCTGGGGGCTGGTCGTCACCGGCAGGCTGACATCGACCACCAGCGAATCCGGCCTGTCCGCGGCGCTGACCCGCCTGATCGGGCGTGGCGGCGAGCCGTTGATCCGGCGCGGGGTCGATATCGCGATGCGGATGATGGGTGAGCAATTCGTCACCGGCCAGACCATTTCCGAGGCGCTGGCGAACAGCCGGAAGATGGAGTTGCGCGGCTTCCGCTATTCCTACGACATGCTGGGCGAGGCTGCCACCACGGCGGCCGATGCCGAACGCTATTACCGCGATTACGAGCAGGCGATCCACGCCATCGGCAAGGCTTCCGGCCGGCGCGGCATTTACGAAGGGCCCGGGATTTCGATTAAGCTGTCGGCTCTGCATCCGCGCTATTCGCGCGCGCAGTTCGACCGTGTCATGGGCGAGTTGCTGCCGCGGCTGAAGTCACTGGCGGTGCTCGCCCGCAGCTATGATATCGGCCTCAATATCGACGCGGAAGAGGCCGACAGGCTGGAAATCTCGCTGGATCTGCTGGAAGCCCTGTGCTTCGCGCCGGAACTGGCAGGCTGGAACGGTATCGGCTTCGTCGTCCAGGCCTATCAGAAGCGCGCACCTTTCGTGCTCGATTACGTCATCGATCTCGCCCGCCGCAGCAACCATCGCCTGATGGTCCGCCTGGTCAAGGGCGCCTATTGGGACAGCGAGATCAAGCGCGCCCAGGTCGACGGGTTGGAAGGTTTCCCGGTCTATACCCGCAAGGTGCATACCGACGTCTCCTATATTGCCTGCGCGCGCAAATTGCTGGGCGCGCCGGACGCGATCTTCCCGCAATTCGCCACCCATAATGCCCAGACGCTGTCGACCATCCACGCGATGGCCGGCGAGAACTTCTATGTCGGCCAGTATGAATTCCAGTGTCTGCATGGCATGGGCGAGCCGCTCTACGAAGAGGTGGTCGGGCGCGAGAAGCTTAATCGGCCGTGCCGCATCTATGCGCCGGTTGGCACCCATGAGACGCTGCTGGCCTATCTGGTGCGCCGCCTGCTGGAAAACGGCGCCAATACCTCTTTCGTCAACCGCATCGCCGATCAGAAGGTGCCGGTCGATGAACTGATCAAGGACCCTGTGGAGCAGGTCCGGATCAGCCTGCCGATCGGTGCGCCCCATGCGGCGATTGCCTTGCCGCGCGATCTTTTCGGCGGCAAGCGGGCAAACTCCGCCGGCCTTGATCTTTCCAACGAGCAGCGGCTGGCGTCCTTGTCCTCGGCCTTGCTGTCGGGGGCCGACGCCTCCTGGCGGGCAGCACCGCTGCTCGCGGATGGACCGCAGCCGGGACCGAGCCGTGAAATCCGTAATCCCGCGCATCATCGCGATCTCGTCGGTCTGTGCATTGACGCCACCACGGCACAGGTCGACGCCGCCCTCACGCATGCCGTGGCGACGGCGCCGATCTGGCAGGCGACGCCGCCGGCCGACCGCGCCGCGGATCTTTTGCGGGCCGCCGATCTGATGGAACAGCGCATGCCGGGCCTCATGGGACTAATCGTGCGCGAGGCCGGCAAATCGCTGCCCAACGCCATTGCCGAAGTGCGCGAAGCGGTCGACTTCCTGCGCTATTACGCGACCGAAGTGCGTGATCATTTCTCCAACGACACGCATCGGCCCCTGGGCCCGGTGGTCTGTATCAGCCCGTGGAACTTCCCGCTGGCGATCTTCACCGGCCAGGTGGCGGCGGCTCTCGCTGCCGGCAATACGGTGCTCGCCAAGCCGGCCGAGGAAACGCCGCTGATCGCCATGGCGGCGGTGCAAATCCTGCACGAAGCCGGTGTGCCGGCTGGCGCCGTGCAATTGCTCCCGGGGGCGGGAGAAGTCGGTGCCGCGCTCGTCGGCGATGCACGGGTGCGCGGCGTGATGTTCACCGGTTCGACCGAAGTCGCGCGCCTGATCCAGCGGCAATTGGCCGAGCGCCTCAATCCCGATGGCCGGCCGGTGCCGCTGATCGCCGAGACCGGCGGCCAGAATGCGATGATCGTCGATTCATCGGCGCTGCCCGAGCAGGTCGTTCTCGATGTGCTTAATTCCGCTTTCGATTCCGCGGGTCAGCGCTGTTCTGCGCTGCGCATCCTCTGCCTGCAGGAAGATGTCGCCGATCGTGTTCTAACCATGCTGAAGGGTGCCATGGCCGAGCTTTCGGTCGGCAATCCGGACCGCCTTGCCGCCGATATCGGCCCGGTGATCACCGACGAAGCCCGGCGCATCATCACCCGTCATATCGACAAGATGCGCGCAGGCGGTCATGCGGTGGAGCAATTGCCGCTACCCGATACCTGCCGGCACGGCACTTTCGTTGCGCCGACGCTGATTGAAATCGGCAGCATCGATGAATTGGAACGTGAAGTCTTCGGGCCGGTCCTGCATGTGTTGCGCTATCACCGCGACCACCTTGACCGGCTTATCGCCGAAATCAATGGCAGCGGCTACGGCCTGACCTTCGGCGTGCATACGCGGATCGATGAGACCATCGCCTATGTCACGGATCGGATCGCCGCCGGCAACATCTACGTCAACCGCAATATCGTCGGCGCCGTGGTGGGCGTGCAGCCCTTCGGCGGCCATGGCCTGTCGGGGACGGGACCCAAGGCGGGCGGCCCACTTTATCTGCGGCGGTTGCTGGCTTCGGCGCCGCCACTTGACGGCGTGCTGACCAAGGGAAACCGACCGGCCCTGGCCGAGGCTTTCGCTGCCTGGCTGGAAAAGCAAAGCAAGGCCGCGATTGCCGCGCGCTGCCGCGCCTATCTGGCGGCCTCGCCTTACGAGGCCGTTATCGAATTGCCGGGCCCCGTGGGCGAACGCAACCTCTATGGCCTGACGGCACGGGGCAAGGTGCTGTGCCTCGCGCAATCCGAGACGGGTCTGCTGCTGCAGATCGGTGCCGCCCTGGCGACCGGCAATCAGGCGGTGGTTGCCGCCTCGGAAGAGGCGCGCGCAATCCTGGCGGCTCTGCCGGCCGATCTGCGTGATGCCATTACCGTGACCGGCGAGCCCGACCAGGCGAAAGCGGATGTCGCTTTGTTCGAGGGCGATAGCGACGCGCTGCATGTGGTCTCGCAGAAGCTGGCTCAGCGCGAGGGCGCGATCGTGCCGGTTTACGGCCTTGATCGGTTGTCTTTGGCGGAGGGGAGCGCGGATTACCCGTTGGAGTGGCTGGTCGCCGAGCATTCCGTCAGCACCAATACGGCTGCCGCCGGTGGCAATGCCAGCCTGATGACGATCGGCTGAGCGGGACCGTTTGCGCGGTTTCTTGCGTGAAATTGCCGCAGGGCCGAGCGTCTTCCGCGGCTGATAGGATATTTTCCTTGCCTGACACGTTTTGGTCGGCTCGGGAGGGAGGACGGCTGGCCGGCTGCGACATCCGCAATCGACAAATCGGTCTCCTGGCCCTATAGAGGGGCCGCTTTCCCCGCCGCCAGCCTTGGCCGGGCGATCGACACATTTTAGTCATATCAGCGGCCGGGAACCCGCAGAATCCTGGCGGCAATCACGGAGAAGACCATGAATCTCGCAGCCATTGCCATTGGCAAGAACCCGCCCGAAGACGTCAATGTCATCGTCGAGGTGCCGATCGGCGGCGAACCGATCAAGTATGAGTTGGACAAGGATTCCGGCGCCCTGGTCGTCGATCGCTTTCTCTATACGCCGATGCGCTATCCCGGCAATTATGGCTTCGTGCCGCACACGCTCTCCGATGACGGCGATCCGATCGACGTCCTGATTGCCAATACACGGCCCATCGTGGCGGGTGCCATGATCAATGTGCGCCCGATCGGCGTGCTCAAGATGGAGGATGAAGCCGGCGGCGACGAGAAGATTCTCGCCGTTCCCTCGCCGAAACTGACGCAGCGTTACGCCAAGGTGCAGAACTATTCCGACCTGCCGGAAATCACCCTGCATCAGATCGAGCACTTCTTTACTCACTACAAGGATCTCGAATCCGGCAAGTGGGTGAAGATGGTCGGCTGGGGCGACGCCACCGAGGCGAAGCGCCTGATCGTCGAGGCAATCGAACGCTTCAAGAAGAAGTAAGTCCGGCGCAAGCTACCGCGTCGCTTTCGCGGCGCAGCAAGGGATTGGAAGGTGAGCGATCGCGATGTCGCTCACCTTTTTCTTTGTCGAGGTGCTGCGACAGCCGCATGATGTGATCGGATAATGGGTCCGGTGATGCTATGTTCAAGGACATCCGAGATCGCGTGAGGTGAGGCATGGATTATCCGCAGCTCAATTTAAATGTCGGCGAAGAAACCGTGGCGCTGCGGGAAATGGTGCGCAGTTTCGCCGCGGCCGAGATTGCGCCGCGCGCCGCCGAGATTGACCGCGAGAACGATTTTCCCGCCGATCTCTGGCGCAAGATGGGGGCCCTGGGGCTGCTCGGCATTACCGTCGAGGAAGAGTTCGGCGGCAGCGGCATGGGCTATATCGATCATGTCGTGGCCATGGAAGAGATCAGCCGTGCCTCGGCCAGCGTCGGGCTTTCCTACGGCGCGCATTCCAATCTCTGCGTCAACCAGATCCGGCGCAACGGCACGGCGCGGCAGAAACAGAAATATCTGCCGCGGCTGATCTCCGGCGAACATGTGGGCGCGCTGGCGATGAGCGAATCCGGATCAGGTTCGGATATCGCTTCGCTGCGCATGCGGGCCGAGAAACGCGGCGACCGCTTCATCCTCAATGGCACCAAGATGTGGATCACCAACGGGCCCGATGCCGATATCATCGTGCTCTATGCGCGTAGCGATGCAAGCGCCGGCACAAAGGGCGTGACGGCCTTTATTTTCGAGACCAAGAGCAAGGGTTTCTCCGTCGCCCAAAAGCTCGACAAGCTCGGCATGCGCGGCTCCAATACCGGGGAACTCGTTTTCGAGGATTGCGAGGTGCCGGAAGAGAACATCCTGCGCGATGAAGGTGCCGGATTGAAGGTGCTGATGAGCGGCCTTGATTACGAACGCGCCGTTCTGGCCGGCGGGCCGATCGGCATCATGCAGGCGGCGATGGATGCGGTGCTGCCTTACGTGCATCAGCGCCAGCAATTCGGCCAGCCGATCGGTACCTTCCAGCTGATGCAGGGCAAGCTCGCCGATATGTATACGACGCTTTCCGCCTGCCGTGCCTATTGCTATGCCGTGGCCCAGGCCTGCGACCGCGGCGAGACGACGCGCAAGGATGCAGCCGGTGCCATTCTCTATTGCGCCGAGAAGGCGACCTGGATGGCGCTGGAAGCCATCCAGTGTCTCGGCGGCAACGGCTATATAAACGACTATCCCACCGGCCGCCTGTTGCGGGATGCCAAGCTCTACGAGATCGGTGCCGGCACCAGCGAGATCCGCCGCATGCTGATCGGCCGCGAACTGTTCAACGAGACGGCGTGATTTCAGCACCTGTGTGCGGCCCGGCATGCACCCTCGGGTCAAACCCGGGGGTGAGCGTTGGGCTCATTCAAGCCTGGAAGCCGACCTCCACTGCGGCCGCGCGATACGGCGTCGACGTTTCCAGTTTCTGACGCAGCGCGGCGCGTTTGCCGGCCAGCCTTTCATGAGACGCTGCCTTGACATGGCCGAAGCCGCGAATCTCTTGCGGCAAGGCGGCCAGGTCGACGGCCGTAGCCAAGCTCTCGGCCGTCAGATGCGACAGGATCAGCTCAACATCCGCTTCGTAGTCGCGGATCATCTGCCGCTCAAGCTGCCGGTCCTGCTGCCAGCCGAAGGGATCGATTGCCGTGCCGCGAAGCACCTTGCCGTGCTTGAGGAGCCGCAGGGCAGGCAATAGCCATGCGCCGCTCAGCTTGATCTTGCGCCGCCGCCCGGTTGCCGGATCGATGCGGGCGAGCAGGGGCGGGGCCATGTGAAAGGTGAGCGCAGGCCTGCCATCGAAGGTGGCAGCGAGGCTCTCCTTGAAGCTGTCTTCGCTATAGAGCCGCGCCACCTCGTATTCATCCTTATAGGCGAGGAGCTTGTAATAGCCCTTGGCCACGGCCCGGGTCAGCGCGAGATCGCCGTCGCCGCCGCTGAAACCGGAGAGGCTCGCCTCGATCGCCTGCACCTTGCCAACCAGGTCGGCGTAACGCTGAGCATAGCCGCGGTTCTGATAGGCGGTGAGCTGTTCCTTGTTGCGCTGGACCAGGTCCGGCAGCGGCAGGTCATGGACCGGCACATGCGTCAGCAGATAGGGTGCCACGGCGGCCGGATCGTCGGCGGCAATGCGGCCCCAGAGGAAGGCCCGGCGATTGAGGTCGATGGCGGCACCGTTGAGCTCGATCGCCCGTTCGATGGCGGCGCGTCCGAGCGGCAGCAGGCCACGCTGATAAGCCATGCCGATCATCATCACACCCGCGGCGGTCGTATCGCCGAACAGCTTCTCGGCGAACTCGCTGACCGTCAGATAGATCGATCGCTCCGCCTTGCAGCGGCGATCGACGGCGCGGCGGTGGAGGCCGGCATCGATCTTGAGATCGGGCTGGGTGACGAAATCGGCTGTCGGCGCGAGGTCGAGATTGCCGACGGCAACCGTGCGCTGCTTGTCGCAGAGCAATCGCACCTGCGGAGACGCCGCCACGGCGAGGTCGTAGGCCAGCAGCAGATCGAGTTCGCCTTCCTGGATGCGCGGCACATCGAGCTGGCGTTCCTGGGCGGCAATCTGCAGATGGGAGAGAACGGCGCCATTCTTCTGTGCAAGGCCGGTGAAGTTGAGACAGCGTACGGCCTTGCCCTCGAGATGAGCCGCCATTGCCAGCAGCGAACCGATCGTGACGATGCCGGCGCCGCCGATGCCGGTGACGAGGAGGCCGAAGGTGCGGTCGATCGGCAGGCTGACCAGGGGATCGGGCAGGCTGGCGCGATGTGCCGCTTCAACCTCGTCCAATACCGGCGCTTCGGTTTTGTGCATAATTGGATTCTCGATGGTGACGAAGCTCGGGCAGAAGCCGTCGACACAGGAGAGATCGCTGTTGCACGCGGTTTGATTGATGCGGCGCTTGCGGCCGTCGATGGTTTCGGCCGGCTCGACGGCAATGCAATTCGACGTCTTGTGGCAGTCGCCGCACCCCTCGCAAACCTTCTCGTTGATGAAGGCGCGGATGGGGGCGGAGACGCCGGCATGTTTGCGGCGGCGGCGCTTCTCGGCGGCGCAGGTCTGGTCATAGAGCAGGATCGTGACGCCCTTGGTCTCGCGCAGCTCCAGTTGCAGGCGGTCCATCTCGCTGCGGTGATAGATCTTCGCGATCGCCGGGAACGTTCCCTGGCCGTGATAGCGGTCGGGGTCGTCGGAAACAACCACCA
>DATLJB010000002.1:0-14485 GCA_035539075.1 Terriglobia bacterium | reverse complement strand
CTTGAAGAGCTCGCTGGCGGCGGAGGGTTTCGATGTCGAGCAGGCGGAAACCGCCGCGTCGGCTTTGCTCGCTTTGCGGCAGACCAAGCCCGACCTCGTCATCCTCGATCTCGGCCTGCCCGATCGCGACGGGCTGGAGGTTATCCGCGAGGTGCGGACGCAATCCGCCGTGCCGATCATCGTCCTTTCGGTGCGCAATGACGAGGCCGGCAAGGTAGCCTCGCTCGATAGCGGTGCCGACGACTACATCACCAAACCCTTCGGCGTCGACGAATTATTGGCCCGCGTGCGCGCGGCCTTGCGTCATCGCCTGCAGGCCCAGGGTACCGGGCCGGTCTTCCAGAGCGGCGAACTCAGCATCGATTTCCTGCAACGGACCGTGAAACTGCGCGGCCAGGAAATGCGGTTGTCGCGGCGCGAATACGATCTTTTGCGCTTCATGGCCGAACACGCCGGCAAGGTCATCACCCACCAGCAGCTTTTGACTGCCGTCTGGGGCGAGGCGCATCGCAACGATGTCGAATATCTGCGGGTCTATGTGCGCCAGTTGCGCCAGAAGCTGGAGAACGATCCGCAGCAGCCGGCCTATCTGCAGACCGAACCCGGCGTCGGCTACCGGCTGCGCCTGCTTGATGCCCCCAAGGCCAGTTAAGCCGGCCGGATAAGTCAACCGGCTAAGTTGGATTGAGCTGCCAGGCCCGCTGCTTCAGCGCGGTTGTCAGAAATTCCGTGAAGGCCCGGATGCGCGGCATGTGCCGGATATCCTGGTGCACCACCATCCAGATTTCGCGGAGGGGCGGCGGCACGGGGACTTCCAGGCGCACTAGCGGTCGTGCATCACCTAGGAAGCGCGCGAGACAGGCGAGCCCCATGCCATCAACCGTCGCCGCCACGTGGGTGAAGCGGCTGTTGCTGCGCAGGACAATGTCGGCTTGCGAGGTCAGTTGCTGGAACCATTGCATATCCGGCACCTGCATCAGGTCCTCCTGCACCAGGATGCGGCGATGGCCGGGCGCGCCGGCGGCAAAATCCGGCAAGCCGTGGCGATCGAGATAGCTCTGTGCCGCATAGATGCCGACGGCAAGATCGGTGACGCGCCGTGCGGCCAGTTCGTGCTGGGTCGGACGCGACAGCCGCAGGGCAACCTCCGCCTCACGCTTGGTCAGGCTGAGATTGCGCGAATCCGTGACGAGCTCGAGGCTGATGCCGGGATAAGCCTCCTGGAAGGCGTGGAACATCGGCGTCAGGATCTCCGCTGTCAGGGTTTCGACGGAGGTGACGCGAATGGTCCCTTCGAGGCGGATGTCCTTGCCGGTGATCACGCGCTCAATCGCCAGGGCCTCGCTCTCGATGCGCTCGACATTGCCGAGGATCGCCTCGCCGGCGGGCGTCAGCACATAGCCGCGCGGCGTCTTCTGAAGCAATGTCGCGCCGGTGCGCTCTTCCAGCCCGGCGAGCCGCCGGCCCATGGTGGATTGCCGGACACCGAGGCTGCGGGCAGCAGCCGAGAGGCTGCCCTGGCGGGCGATGGCGAGGAAGTGGCGGAGGTCATCCCAATCGAGCATGAAGGGATATTATGCGAAAATGCATAATTGGTCACCTATTATGGTTCTTTCTATGCGTTTTTAGTTCGAGGATATCTGTGTGGTCGCCCACCGGCATGGGGCCGTGCTGGGTCGCGATTGGAGACTGCCATGATTGATTCCCGTACCGCTCCCTATGCCGCCCTGCTGCTGCGACTTACGCTGGGCGCCCTCTTCCTGGCCCATGCCAGCCTGAAAATCTTCGTTTTCACCCCGGCCGGCACGGCTCAGTTCTTCGAAAGCATCGGCCTGCCCGGCGCCCTTGCTTATCTCACTATCCTGGTCGAACTGGTCAGCGCCGTCGCCCTGATCCTGGGGGTGCAGACCCGGATCGCCGCTTTGGCCGGCTGCGTCATCCTGCTGGGTGCCATCGTCACCGTTCATATCCATGCCGGCTTCTTCTTCACCAACCAGAATGGCGGCTGGGAATATCCCGGCTTCTGGGCGGTCGCCCTTCTGGTCCAGGCGCTGCTGGGTGACGGTGCTTATGCGCTGGCGCCGAGCGTCAAGAAAAAGGCGATTGCCGCCTGAATTCCCTGAATTGCCATTACGCGGGGGCGCCGTCACCGGTGCCCCCGCCGCCCCCTTCACCGATGGAAGCAGAACATGCAACCGAGCCTCTTTCTCAGCCATGGCGCGCCAACGCTGCCCCTGACCAGTTGCCCGGCGCATGATTTCCTGGTCGATCTCGGGCTGCAGTTGAAAAAGCCGAGGGCTATTCTCGTCGCCTCCGCGCATTGGGAGACAGCAACGCCAGCGGTCAGCGCCGTCGCCGCCAACGAGACGATCCACGATTTCTACGGCTTCCCCCAAGCGCTCTATCAGCTGACCTATCCCGCGCCCGGCCTGCCCGAACTGGCGGAGAGCGTCAGCGATCTCCTGTGCACGGCGGGCCTTGCCTGCCAGATCGATCACCATCGCGGCCTCGATCACGGCGCCTGGGTGCCCCTGATGCTGATGTTCCCCGAGGCCGATGTGCCGGTCCTGCAACTATCCCTGCAGCAGGGCCTGGGCCCCGCCCATCATTTGCAGCTTGGCCGCGCTTTGGCACCGCTGCGCGAGCAGGATGTGCTGATCGTCGGCTCCGGCAGCCTCACCCATGACCTGTCGCGTTTTCGCGGCCAGCGCCTCGACAGTCCAGCGGCACCCGATGTCGATGCCTTCGCTGATTGGATGACCGAGCGATTGATGCGCAGCGCCACCTGCGATCTGCTCACCTATCGCCGGCAGGCACCTTATGCCGCCGCGCATCATCCCAGCGAGGAACATCTGCTGCCGCTCTTCGTCGCTTGTGGCGCGGGGGGCGAAAAGGCGACCGCTCAACATCTCCACCGTAGTACCACTTTCGGCTTTCTGCGGATGGACGCCTTCGCCTTTGGATAGGCAGCAAACTATTGATATTGTATCGCTAATTCCATCGGCGTAACCTCAGCCGACGGCCCCACGAATAACGTCACGAAGCGTCGGACAGGAAACGTCGGACAGGCGGAGCGGCAGGAAACCGTGCATGGCCGATCCGGCGCGCTTCGCGTGATCGTCGCCTATCGCAGCTCTCGATGGAGCCTCTTTTGTCCTCGCCCCTTTCGCTCTCCCGGCGCCGCCTTCCCTGGTTCGACCGGGCCGGGCAGTTCTCATGGCTCAAGACGCTTTGCCTGCTGGGTGTGATCGCACCGGGGCTCTGGGTTGCCGTCGCCTGGTTTCTTGCCAATCTGCATGCCCCATTGCCTCTCACCCCCGGCGACGCTCTCTCCGCCAACGGCGGTGGGATCGGCGGTGGGATCGGCGGAAGTGCAATCGGCCCTGGCGCGCTGCCGCTGGGCGCCATGCCGGTGACCGAGGCGCTGCATCAGATCGGCCTCTGGGCGATCCGGCTGCTGCTGATCACGCTTGCCGTCACGCCCTTGCGGCGGATCGGCGTCTGGCCGCGCCTGATGCTGTTGCGCCGCATGCTGGGCGTCGCCGCCTTCGCCTATGCCGCCATCCATCTGACGATCTACGTCGTGCAGCAGCATTTCCGGCTCGGCTTCGTCGCCAGCGAGATCCTGCTGCGTTTCTATCTGACCATCGGCTTCGTGACGCTGCTGGGCCTATTGGCGCTGGCCGCCACCTCGACCGACCGCATGATGCGGCGGCTGGGCGGCAGGAACTGGCAGCGGCTGCATTACCTAGTCTATCCGATCGCCGTGCTCGGCCTGTTCCATTTCTTCCTGCAGTCCAAGGCCAATGTCACTGAAGCTGCGCTGACCACCGGTTTCTTCTACTGGCTGATGCTCTACCGCCTAGCCTATCGCTGGAATGACGAGCGCGCCTTGGCGCTGTGGCAGCTGACGGTGCTGGCGGTGGCAGCCGGTCTCGCAACCGCGCTCGGCGAAGCCGCCTGGTACCAATTCGCGACCGGATTGGGCGGCAGCCGCATCCTGCTTGCCGATCTGCGCTTTGCCTTCCACATCCGCCCGTGCTGGTGGGTGCTGGCAGCTGGCCTCGCCATGGTCCCGCTGAAACTGGCGGCCGATCGTTTCTGGGGTGCAAAGAAGAAACGGCCGGGCATGCGCCCTGCCGTTTCCACCACCTGAAAAATCGAAATTACGAGGCTTGCCGGACCGGTGTCTGCCCCTGCCCGGGTGCCTGTGCAGTACCGACCGGGATCGGCCGTTCGCCGGCCACCGTGGTGCGGTAGAGCAGCCGGCGCGCCCCGTCATAGTCGTTGATGGCGAGATGCAGGGTGCAGCGGTTGTCCCAGATCGCCAGCGTGCCCGGCTGCCAGCGCCAGCGGCAGGTGAACTCGGCGCGGATGCTGTGCTGGTAGAGATAATCCAGCAGCGGCTTCGATTCCGCGACCGTCATTCCGTCGAAGCGCTGGGTGTAGACGGGATTGACGAACAGCGCCTTGCGGCCGGTGACGGGATGGACACGCACCACCGGATGCAGTTCCTCGCGATCGGCAGTGGGATCGTTGCGCACCATGCGGACCGAGCGGCTGACCGCCGCATCGGCGCCGGGGCCATTGGTGCCATGCGGCCAGCCGGTATGGACCGCCAGCAACGGATCGAGCAGGCGTTGCAGCCCGGGCGACAGGGCCTCATAGGCGGCATATTGGTTGGCCCAAAGCGTATCGCCCCCGACCGGCGGCAGTTCCGAGGCATAGAGCAGCGTCAGGCTGGGCGGCTCCGGCAGGAACGAGAAGTCGCTGTGCCAAGTGCCGCCGAAGGTCGAGATGCGCTTCTCGTCCGCCTCCTTGAGGACGGCGATGACATCGGGATGGCTGTCCATACCCTTGACGAAGGGCACGCGCAGGACCGGCCCGACCGCCGCGGTGGCGGCGAGCAGCTGGTCGATGGTCAATTCCTGGTCACGCAGGAAAATTACGCCATGGCGGGCGATCGCCTCGCGAATCGTCGGCACGGCCGCTTCTGGATGCCGCAAATCCAGACCGCGGATTTCCGCGGCCAGATCCGGCGTGAGGGGGCGAATATCGACCTGTGTCATGAGGAACCGCTTTCTGGCCGGGATTGAGCGCCGGCCGTGTCCGATGAGACGTCTTGCGAAAGGGCGCCGATTGGACGCGCCGTGCAGGGCGGAAGTATGACCAAGGATCGGCATATCGTCCATTGCCGTGATCGGGGGCCGCGACGAGAAATATTCGTCGCGCCGGAAATGTTTCATGCCGCTTTCGCCCCTCGACCGGGCCCGGTCCGGCCCTATAGAAAATAGGCAGCAAATGGCACTCGCCCGTCTCCGCACGGACGGGCAGATGAAGATAGGGATCGAGCCGGGACATGGAACAATTGCAACTGCGCGTCGCCGACATCTGGTCGCAGGCCGGCGGCATCAAGGGCTTCGAACTGGTGAGCCCGAACGGCGCCCCCTTGCCCCCCTTTTCTGCCGGCGCCCATGTCCTGGTGCATCTGCCCAACGGCCTCGTCCGCCAATATTCCATGTGCAACGATCCCAGCGAGACCCATCGTTACGAGATCGGCGTCTTGCGGGCGCCTGATGGCCGCGGCGGCTCCACTTTCATGCATGAGGGCGTGAAGGTCGGCGATCTCCTCACCGTCGATCTGCCGCGCAATAATTTCGAACTCAAGGAAGATGCCGCCAGCTATATCCTGATCGCCGGCGGCATCGGCGTCACCCCACTGCTTGCCATGGCGCACCGGCTCAACCGTCTCGGCAAGGGCTATAAGCTCTATTACTGCACGCGGGCAAAGGAGATGACCGCTTATCTGGAGCGTCTCTCCGGCACCGATTTTGCCGAGCGCGTCGCCTTCATCCATGACGGTGGCGATCCGGCCAAGGGGCTCGACGTCAAGGCCCTGTTGAAGGACGTGCCCGCCAATGCCCGGCTCTATTGCTGCGGCCCCACCGGGTTGATGAACGCCGTCAAGGCGGCCGCCAGCCATTGGCCCGCCGACCGGGTGCATTTCGAAGCCTTCAGCGCCGATCCCGCCGCCAAGCCGGAAGTCCCTGCCGGCGGCGACCGGAGCTTCGAGATCGAGCTTGCCAGTTCCGGCAAGGTGCTGACCGTCCCGGCCGAGGAGAGCATCCTCTCGGTCCTGCGCGACAACGGCATCAATATCCCCAGCGCCTGCGAGGAGGGCATTTGCGGCACCTGCATCGTCAATGTGCTGGAAGGCGAGCCGGATCACCGCGACCAGATCCTCACCGACGAGGAGAAGGACTCCAACACCTGCGTCACGGTCTGCTGCTCGCGCTCGCGCTCGGCCAGGTTGAAGCTAGACCTTTAACGATTTTTTACGTCAAGCCGCTGGTACAGGCGGCACGGATCGAGCTTATATAAGGGCAAGGACCTGGTCCTGCCGATAGTCTCAGGTGATCGCACAGATCGTCGCAGCCTACCGGCAATACAACCATTGACCGCGCAAACCAGGGGAGAAAAGATAGGCGCCCCAGATACGACCGGATAATCATCCGGTTTATCCAGCCCGGAACCACCTGTCCAAACTTCCCGCAGAAAGGACGACGGATCGTCATGTATCGCACCAAGAACACTTTGTCGGAAAACATTCGCGCGAAATCGATCGCCCTGCTTAATGAGCATCTGGCCTCTGCCATCGACCTGCATGGCCAGATCAAGCAGGCGCACTGGAATGTGCGCGGCGACAATTTCATCGCCATCCATGAACTGTTCGACCGGGTGGCGGCTGAAACCATCACCTTCTACGACACGATCGCTGAACGCGTCGGTGCCCTGGGCGGCACCGCGGAGGGAACGTCACAGACGGCGGTGAAGAAGTCCTTCCTGAAGCCCTATCCGCTCGGCATTGCCGACAGCAAGGCGCATATCGAGGCCGTCACCACGGCATTGGCCGACTTCGGCACCTCGACCCGCAAGGCGATCGACGAATCAGCCGGCTTCGGCGATGCCGATACCGCCGATATCTTCACGGAAGTGTCGCGTGGCGTCGATCAGCAGATCTGGCTGATCGAGTCGCACCTAGTGCCGACCCCGGCCAAGGGCGGGGCGCGCAAATAAGGCAGCGGGCCGCCGGCTGGCGGCCTCGTCAATCGATATAGTCCATGATGCCGATGATACGCGTGACAGCGCCCGTATCATCGGCCGCCGGACAATCAATCGATTCAAATCGCCGATGCGTGCTGCCGATGAAATCCAGATCACCGCGGCACATGCGGCACTGGCGGGCATCAACGATCGACTGGTAGTACTGATAGAGTTCGTGGCCGTAGTCTTCGCTAGGCCGGTTCGCCACCAGTTCGCCTGAGACGTTCCGGCCAATCATGCCGATCACCACCTCGCCCAGCAGGCGGAAGCGGAAGGCGCCGTCAGCGGGGGTCTCGACGACGAAGAGATATGGCGCCAGCGCCCGATGCTCGACGATATCGAAGTTGCGCCAAAGCGGCAGACCGGTCGGCGGAAGGGCCTGTTCCCGCCACCATTCATAAAGACGCTGGACACGCGGGCTTAAAAAGCTCGTCGTCGGCTCGACCGAGCCGGCATGGACGCCGGAAATCGGATTGGGCGGCAGATCATGGCGGCGCATGTCACATCGGGAATAGCTTCTCGTATCGATCAAGCTACAAGAAGCCCGACCTCAGCGAAAGCGAATTGCTACCACACGTTTGTGTGTCGAGACGCTGGGGTTTTGCAGAACCAAACAGAACTGCCGAGATCTATCTGCCGCTACAGGAAATAGATCCCGGCCAGAATCATGTTTACCCGCTGGCCATCGGGCGACAACGGCAGCAGCAATTTCGCCTGATGTGAAAAAATTCCGTAGCTGTTCTCGAAAGCCGCCTCGTAATAAGCGGGCCGACCGTCTTCATAGACCGGCCGATATTGCCGCACCAGAAGCTCGCGCTCCTGCGCCGAGGTCACCAGTTCGACCCCGTGGCCGGTACGGCGATCCCCATAGTAATCTTCGATATGGGTGCCTTCGAGGCGGACCCGGTAGTTGAACAGGCTGTCGGTGAATTCGACCAGCACCAGGTTGCCGAGCCAGGCCTTCATGTCCAAGGCGTCGATATCGCGATAAGACGGCATGCGGCGGCCGGCGGCCTTGTCCCGCCAATAGCCGTAGAGCCTGAGCAGCCGCTCATCGCGCAAATTCGGCAATGCGGCGACGGGACCGGATACCATTATGCCCCCACCGCTTGCTTGATGGCCGAGCCCAGATGCTGGCGCAGGAAAGCCGTGGCCTCGGCCAAAGGCATCGGCTTGGCAAATAGATAGCCCTGGCCGTATTCGACATTCAAATTGCGCAGATGGTCCGCCTGGGCCGGCGTTTCGATCCCCTCGGCCACCACGTCGCGCCGCAGGATCTGCGCCAGTTTTGCGATCGCCTTGCAGATCTCGAAGCCTTCGCGGTTCTCCGTCATGCGCACGACGAAGGAACGATCGATTTTCAAGGTATGGCAGGGGAAACGATGCAAATGCGACAAAGATGAGTAGCCGGTGCCGAAATCGTCAATCGACACCTTGACGCCCAGGGCAACAATACGGGCCAATAGGGCCTGGGTCCGCTCCGGATTATCCATCACCATGCTCTCGGTGACCTCGATTTTCAGCCTGTCGGCCGGGATCTTCGTTTCGTCCAACGTTAAACGTATATCATCGACAATCGCTTCCGTCTCCAATTGCCGACCGGAAACATTGACTGCGACCTGCGGCGCAAAGCCTGTGGTGACCTGCCAATCCGCGATTTGCCGGCAGGCGGCCCGGATGCTGCGGCGGCCGATTTCCACGATCAGCCCGGTCTCCTCCGCCAAGGGAATAAAATCAGCGGGCGAAACCAGTCCCTTTTGCGGGTGGCGCCAACGGATCAGCGCCTCGAAACCATGAATGCCGCCATCGGCCAAGCGCATGATGGGCTGGTAAAACAGCTCCAGCTCGTCGCCCCTGGCCACGGCCTGGCGCAGATCGCCGACCAGATCAAGCCGCTTCAGGGCGCTCTGCTGCATGGTGGGATCGAACTTCACCGCCCGCGCCCGGCCCTGCGCCTTGGCCCGGTAGACGGCAAGATTGGCGTCGGAGATCAGCGGTTCGGCCAACCGGGTCTTGGCTTCGCTGGCGACGGCGACGCCGATACTGGCCGTGATCTCAACGACACGATCGTCGATGGTGAAGGGGCGTGTGATCGCTTCCTGGATGGTTCCCACCAGCCGCGCCACTGCAGCGTCGACCTCCCCTTCGAACAGCCTCAGGACGGCGTATTCGTCCTCGTTGAGGCGGGCCAGGGTATCCTGGCTACCCAGGGCCTGCTGCAGGGCGCGCGCGACCGAGATCAGCAATTGATCGCCGCTGCCCAGTCCAAGGCTGTCATTGATGTCCTTGAAGCGGTCGAGATCAATGATCGCCACAAGGACATCGCGTGACGCATCGCTTGCCATCATCTGCAGGGCGAAGCCGGTTCTTTCGCGAAAGGCGGCACGATTGGCAAGGCCGGTCAGCCGGTCGAACCGGGCATCGAACAGCAATTGCTGCTCGCTCTGTTTGCGGGTGGTGATATCCGTCATAGACCCGGCCATGCGGATCGGGCGACCTGCCGCGTCGGTGACCTTCAGGCCGCGGGCCAGCATCCAGCGCTCGCTGCCATCGGCATGCCGCAGGCGGAACTCCTGTTCGAGATGCGCCGTCGTCCCGGCGAGATGCGCTTGGATCGCGGCCTGCAGGGAAGCCAGGTCGTCGGCTATCACCCGGTTATACCAGTCGCCGATACGTCCGCTCGCCTGTTCTGGCGCAAGACCCACGATATCGTGCCAGCGCGGCGAGGTGTAGAACTGCTCCTGCGCCAGATCCCAGTCCCAGAGGCCGTCATTGGCGCCGCGCGCCGACAAGGCATAGCGCTCCTCGCTCTGCCGCAATGACGCCTCGACCGCCCGTCGGCGACGCTCCTCGGCAATGCCCCGCATTAGCACCACGCTGGCGAAAGTCACGACCACGGTTGCGCCGGGAAACAGCAGATTGAGCCACAGCTGCTGGCTGACGAAGATCGCTTGGCAGAGGACGATCCAGGCCAGCAGGGCCGCAGCGGCAATGCCGAGAGCGGCCGCCAGGTTCAAACGCGGCGCAGTAAACGTCACCAGCAAGCCGAGCAGGATGATCGCGGCGAGATCGGCTTGCAGGCGCCAGTCAGGCTTTTGCACCGCCCCGCCGTGGAGAATGTGGTCGATGATCGAGGCGTAGCGCTCGATCCCTGGCAACTGGTCGGCAAAGGGCGTGCGGACGAAGTCCGTGATGCCGGCACTGGTCGGCCCGATGAGAACCAGCTTGCCAGCCAGCGCCTCGGCCGGCACCTTTCCGTCCAGTACGTCGACCAGCGAATAGGTGGGAAAGGTCCGGTCCGGCCCGTCGTAATTGACGACGATGCGATTCCGTTCATCGAGCGGGATATGCAAATCGCCCATGGCGATGCCGTGGCCGAGATAGAGCTGCACATTCGCCCAGTCTATGCCGAGATAGGCGGCGGCGGCGCGCACCGATAGCGATGGATAGATGCTTCCCTGGAGGCCGGCGGCAGCATAGTCATAGCGCAGGGCGCCATCCGCATCGAAGATACCGGCATCATGGCCCGCGCCGGCAGCCGCAGCGCCGAGTTCTGCCACGGGCAGCAACAACCCGACCGGCAGCGGGGCATTGAATGAGGGGTGCGGCTTGCCGCTGACGATATTGAAAGCCCATCGCCTGGCCAGGGCATCGCCCGCCGCAGCCGATGCGTTCGGCACGCCGGCGGCCGGCGGCGCATAATCCGGGCGAAAGCTGAAGGGCAGAATGACGTTTCCGGCCTTCCTGAATGCCGCCGCCAGATCGTCATCGGGCGTGGTGCGTGTCAGCAGCTGCGTCATGGCTGCACGCTGCGCCGTGTCGCCAGCGCTGGCGGAAAGCTTCGCGAGCGAATCGCGCAACTCGGCCGGAAGATTGAGTTCCGGCTCGCTGAACAGCATGTCAAAGACGACAGTGCGTGCCCGGGCCGCCGACAGGCGGTCGACCAGTTCGGCATAAAGGCGGCGGCCGATCGGCCAACGACCATAGCGCTGCAGACTCTTTTCATCGACGGCGATCAGGGTGATATCCTGTGACGGCACGTTCGCGCCACGCATCTGAAAGCGTAGATCGAGCAACTGGCCTTCCAGCCGGCGCGTCGCGGGCCAGTCGCTGCCGATCACATACGCCGCGGCCATGGCCAAGGTCAGCAACGCTGACGTCAGGGTCATGATGGGCGCGCGCAAGCACCTCTCCATTCGGCTCGCATATCGACAGATTGCATATCGTCAGAAACCCGGCTTAATCGGTCATATCAGCCAAACCGCCCAGCCTCAGCGATTTGCTGTCCCAAACTTCTATCGGAAAAATTCCCCAATGGCGATCAGGTTTTGCATTCCCTGACATGCAGACGATGGGAAATCGCCTGCTGTAACATTCCGGATAGCGCGGGATAACGGCGATAAAGAACATTTGCCGCAAATTGATTATATCGGCATTGAAGGAGCCGATATCACTGAATGGCTCATTGCCCGGTTATTGCCGGGAACGGCGCGACCAGATTGAGAGGAGGTCATGAAGGTGCAGAACAAACGCGATGACCATGGTCTTACTGAACGTCTCGACGCCGTGCTCGATCAGTTCCTGGCGGAGAAGGCATTGGTCGGCACCGTGCTCCTGGTGCTGCGGGACGGTGAATTGCATTATGCGCGCGCTGCCGGCTATGCCGATCGGGAGGCCGGCCGCCGGATGCGGGAAGATGCGATTTTTCGCTTTGCCTCGCTGACCAAACCGATCGTCACTGCAGCCGTGATGCGCCTCATCGAGCAAGACCGGCTCGGCCTGAACGATCCGATCGACGCTTATCTGCCGGCCTTCCGGCCCCGTCTGCCTGACGGGACGGTGCCGGTGATCACCATCCATCACCTGCTGACCCATACGGCGGGATTGGCCTATGGCTTCCTGCAGCCTTCCGACGGACCTTATCCCACAGCCGGCATTTCCGACGGACTTGATGCGCCCGGACGCGGTTTTTCGGATAATCTCGCGCGCATCGCCGAGATTCCGCTTGCTTATCCGCCCGGAACGAAATGGGGATACTCAGTGGCGCTCGATGTCCTGGGGGCCGCGCTGGAAAGGCTGACCGGCGAAGCCTTGCCGGACCTGGTCAGGCGATTGGTGACCGCACCATTGGCAATGCACGACACCGATTTCGTCTGCCGCGATCCCGCGCGTCTCGCGGTCGCCTATGGCGACGCCATCCCGGAACCTGTGCGTCTGGGCAACACCGCCGTCATCCCTTTTGGCGGCGCATCGGGCATACGCGTCGCGCCGGATCGCTTCGCCGATCCTGGCTCCTTTCCCTCGGCAGGTGCAGGCATGCTGGGAACAGCGGAGAACTTCGCCCGTTTCCTGGAGACGATCCGCACGGGCGGTGCGCCGATCCTGCAGCGAGACAGCGTGGCACAAATGACGCGCAGCCAGATCGGCGATCTCCCGGTCGATCTGCGCGATCCCGGCTGGGGTTTCGGCTATGGCTGGTCAGTCCTCAACGATCCGGTGGCGGCATCGGCGCCGCATCGCGCTGGCACGCTGCAATGGGGTGGCGTCTACGGACATTCCTGGTTCGTCGATCCTGCTCTTGGGCTCACCGTCATCGGTCTCACCAATACGGCCGTGGCCGGCATGACGGGCCGCTTCCCCATGGCCGTGCGCAACGCCGTTTATCAGGCCGTCATCGCCTAGCCGCCCGGCCCGGGCTCCGCAGAGCCAAGCCGACCCGCCTCGCCAAGCGATGCGGGTGGCAGAGCCGGCCGACGCACCTCTATTGCCTTGCAACCAATAAGCGTTCACTATTCAGTCCCTATCCCGCATCCAGGCTTCGGCGGCTCGCCCGCTTGTCAATTTGTCGCGTCGTTTCGATCCGCCATACCGGTCGGATTCTGCAGGAGGGGAAGATGAAGATCCAAGGTCTCATGGGTTTGGCGCTGGCTTTCGCATCCATTGCCTTTGCCTGGCCGACTGCCGGCAATGCCGAGCAATTGAAAGGCTCCAACTTCATCAACGTCGTGCAGCGCAACACGCTGGTGGGCAAGGCTTCCGATGGCGCCACGTTCCGGGTCTATTTCCTGCCGGGCGGCATGGTCACCTATCAGGACAACCGCAACAAGAGCGATCACGGCACCTGGATGCTGGATAAGAATGGCGATGTCTGCATCACCTGGTCGAGCCTGCTTGCCGGCAAGCAGAACTGCTACGTCGTAAATGTCGACAAGGCGCATGTCACCTGGGGCAACAAGGACATGACCAACCAGGGCGGATTGGTGGGCGGCGTCGCGTCGATGGATGCCAAGCCGTTGCAATAAGATCGGCAGGCGCGGCCGGCTGGCCATCGCCCAGAGACAAACGCCCAGGCGCAGGTGCGACCGGGCGTTTTCTTTATTGCAGGACGGCTTTCAGTAGGGGCGTTCAGACCGACTTGCGGCCGAGGCCTGTCGTCTTGAAGGTTTGCGCCTGATGCTTGCGTCCGAAGCGTCGGCCTTCGCCACCACTATGGCCGGTGCCGGCCGGCTGGAAGGCCGGGATGAGCTGATGCTTGCCGGGACCGATCAGATCGGCCCGGCCCATGCGCTTCAAGGCTTCGCGCAGCAGCGGCCAGTTTTCCGGATCGTGATAGCGCAGGAAGGCCTTGTGCAGGCGGCGCTGCTTCAGCCCCTTGATCGCAGCAACTTCTTCCGACACGCCGCGCCGCACCGGGCGCAGCGGATTGTAGCCGGAATGATACATCGCCGTCGCCAGCGCCATGGGCGAGGGCAGGAAGGTCTGCACCTGATCGGCGCGGTAGCGGTTGCGCTTCAGCCACAATGCCAAGTTCATCATATCTTCATCGCTGGTGCCGGGATGGGCGGCGATGAAATAGGGAATGAGGAAGTATTCTTTCTTGGCGTCCTTGGCGGCCTTGTCGAACAGCTCCTTGAACTTGTCATAGGAGCCGATGCCGGGCTTCATCATCTTCGAGAGCGGGCCATCCTCGGTATGTTCCGGGGCGATCTTCAGATAGCCGCCGACATGATGCTCGACCAGTTCCTTGATATAGGCCGGGCTCTTGACCGCGAGATCGTAGCGCACGCCGGAGGCCACCATGACCTTCTTGATGCCGGGCAGCTCGCGCGACTTCTTGTAGAGCTGGATCAGCGAGTCATGGCTGGTGTTCAAATTGGGGCAGATATCCGGGAACACGCAAGACGGCCGGCGGCAGAGCGATTCCGTGCGCTTATCCTTGCAGGCCATGCGGTACATATTGGCGGTCGGCCCGCCGATATCGGAGATGATGCCGGTGAAGCCCGGCGTCTTGTCGCGGATGACCTCGATCTCGCTCAGGATCGATTTCTCCGAGCGGCTCTGGATGATGCGGCCCTCATGCTCGGTGATCGAGCAGAAGGAA
>DATLJB010000001.1:0-4054 GCA_035539075.1 Terriglobia bacterium | reverse complement strand
GCTGCCGCCCTTGAAGGCCGCGTAGCGATGGGTCTCCAGGAAGGCCGCGGCCTTCTCCTGGCCGGGGACGAACTTCACCCAGTTCGGCTTGCCGCCGAACGGAATCTTGGTGAAGCCGGCGTCATTCGGGTCTTCCCATTTCGCCTCGACGATGTCGGCCGCCTTCAGCTTGTCGGCCAGGCCCTTGATCTCGTCGCTGGTGGCATGGCCGAGCAGGATCCAGGTGAGATCGGCCGAGCCGCCATTCTCCTCGGTCTTCTGGTTCCACTTGGCGACGTAGAGCGAACCGGCGCTGAGATCGCGTGCCTTGTCGGCGACGAACAGGAAGAGGCCGCCATTGGTGGCGTCGTCGCCCATCAGCACGGTGCGCTCGTCCGGCATCACCTGCACCAGCTCGTGCGAGATGCGGCCGAGGCAATAATGCTTCTTGATGCTGCCGGTGCCGTCGGCATTCACCGTCACTTCCGGCAGATGGTTGTAGTGATAGGGATTGGCCTTGCTGGGATCGCCGTAGAGATTCTGGCTGAAGGCATGGAACTGCTTGTCATCGGCGATCTTGGTCGCATCCGACTCGTATTCCTCGCTGGAGAGATGCGTGTTCCAGGGCGAGAGGCTGGCGCCGCAGGTGATCCAGAGGCCGTTCACGCCGGAGGTATCGACATTGGCATACTTGACCAGCTTGAGGGCGCCGGTCTCCTTGTGCTGGTCCAGGGTCAGCACGGCGATCGGCGAGGGCAGCTTGCCATACATGTCGCCGCCGGCGGCATCCTTGCTGGTATATTCGAACTGTACCACGGCGAAGACGGGGTTGCCGGTGACGCCCTCGACCTTGGCATCATCGAGCCTGATCAGGCTCATGCCATCCGGGCAGTCGGAGAAGAATTGCGGCTTGGTGGCTTCACCCGAGGACTGGTCGAGGATCGGCTTGCTGTTGATGTCGTAATAGCCGCCGGCGATCACCGTGCCGCCCTTGCCGTCCGGCACCGCAGCGCCGCTGATGAAGAAGGGATCGTAGTGCAGCTTGAGATCCTGCGTCGTGCCGTCGGCATATTTGACGGCGACGCTGGAGCCGACCGTGGTGGTCGCCATCGCCGCCGCATCATCGAGACCCGGCGCCGCCATAGACACGAAATCGGCCGAGACCACTTTCGACGTCGCTGCGGCGAGGGCGGTCGAGGACAGCAGCGAGCCGGCAAAGGAGCCGGCCGCGACCGAACCGGCGAGCGGCAGCAGGGGTGCGCCGGCGAGAAGCCGAAGTGTGTGGCGACGTGTGGTATCGATGGCTTGCGTCATGGCGGATTTTCCCGATCAGTGAAAAGGTGCGGCCCTAGGCGAAATGCGCGAAAAATCCGACCGGAGGAGACGGCGGCATCTCCACCCTTCTCCCTCTTGTCAGCTTTTCGACAGATCGACCCTAAAGCCCCGCCATGACGCGACTGTTATAGTGGGATGACGAAACCGTGTCAGCGGCCGCGATCGGCACGCCGACCTCAGGCGCCGAGATAAACCGCTTCAACATTGTTGCCGTCGGGATCGATCAGGAAGGCGGCATAATAGGTCGGGCTGTAATCTTCGCGCAGCCCCGGCTTGCCGTTATCCTTGCCACCGGCCTTGAGCCCGTCCTTGTAGAAGCGGTCGACGGCGCTGCGGCTCGCCGCGGCAAAGGCAATGTGGCCACCACCTTTCGCCTTTGCCGATTTATAGAGCCAGAAGGCTGGTGCCCCCTTGGGCCCGAGGCCCGCGCCATTCTCATCCTGCGAGCCGAGGACATGCCCCAACCCGCCCAGGGCCGCCTGATAGAATCTGGTGCTGGCGGCGACGTCTTTTACCTGTAAGCCGATATGATCATACATCTTGGCACTCGCTTCTTTTGGGTGGAAGGAGCGCTCAGGCTAAGCGGGCTACAGCCAATCGTTCTTGGTGATTCTTGCGGCCGCTCTGCGCCGCGTGGCGCTTCCACCGCGCGCCGCCTGGCGGAAGCGGCGCGGCGACTGGCCGGCGGCGCGATGGAAACTGCGGACGAAATTGGAGAGATCCTCGAAACCGACATCGAGCGCGATCGCGGTGACGGGCCTGGTCATGTCCTCGACCAGCAGCTGCGCCGCCCGGGCAAGGCGCGAGCGGATCAGATATTGATGCGGCGTGACGCCGAGCACCTGTGAGAAGACGCGCAGGAAGTGAAAGCTGCTGAGGCCGCTTTGCGCCGCCACCAGGTCCAGCGTGACCGGCTCCTCCGCATGGTCGGCGATCCAGCCGGCCGCCTCGATCGCGCGGCGGCGGTCGGTCGCCGACGGCTTGGCGCGGGATCGCCCGAGAGCGCTACCGCGCGCCGCAGCCATCAGATCGACATAGCGCGCCGCCAGCATCAGACCGATTTCATCGAGGCCGAGATCGCTGCGGCCCTCGGCCGCCGCCTGGCCCAATTGCCCCAGGACCATCAGTTCGGAGATCGGCGGCACCCGGCCTGTGCGCCACAATGCCGCCTTGTCGCTCAGGTTCTCGAACAGCGCCGGGGCGAAATGAAAGGACAGGCATTCATCGCCGCAGACATGTTCGTGGCTGCATTGATATTCGTCGTCGGGATAGCCCACCAGAAAAGCGCCGGGAACGAGATCATAGGATTTGCCGCGGCAGTGATAGCCGAAGGCGCCGCAGCGTACATAAGAGAGCGAAAAGCTGCGATGCAATTCCGTATAGGGCTGCTCACCCACCGCTGCGGCGCAACGGAAGTCATAGATCGCCATGGAGGCGTTGCTGAACAAAGTCCTTAACGGCATTGTCTGCGTCCAGTCACTCGGTTCCGTCCCGGCTCTCTTCTACAACCTATAGCCCGATGGCATTAGGTGGAACCCATCTCTCTTCAAAACAACAATAGAGCGCGATGCCAGTACCGCTAATGCGGCGGCGGTTGCGAAACTTGGAGAATCTTGCGCAAACCGGACAGAAACCCTGCCCCTTCACTTGAACAGGCTGAAGACGGCGACGGCGGCGATCAGCGCCAGGGCCACATAGCGGAAGGCGTGTTCGCTGGCGAAGCGGAAGCCCCGCGCGCCCAGGACCAGCCCCAGGGCATAAAGCGGCATCAGAATCAAGGAGAGACCCACCACCAGGCCGGTGAAAAGGCCGTTCCAGAGCATGGTAGCGATCAGCGCGACCGTCATCAGGCCGAAATAGGCGATCACATTGGCCCGCGCGGTGACGGCATTGGCCTGCCCGCCCAGCCAGAACAGGATCACCGGCGGGCCGCTGAGGCCGATGGCGCCCGACAGCAGGCCGGAAACAGCGCCGACCGCCAGGCTGACCAGGCGATTGGGCTCGCCGCGGTAGCGCAGCCCGAAGGTCATGACGATCGCCATCAGCAAGATCAGCGCCGCCATCACATGGCGCAGCAGAACCGGATCCACCACCCGCAGCAGATGGACGCCGAGCGGCATGAGCAGGGCCGCGCCGACAAAGAGCGGGACAACCTCGCGCCAGCGGCAGCGCCGCGTCGCCGGCGGGAGCATCGGCAGGCTGGTGACGGCATCGACCAGGTTGAGGATCGGCACCGCGACCACCGGGCCGAGAAAAGCGCTCAGTACCGGGATCATGATCATGGCGCTGCCGAAGCCGGTCAGTCCCCGCACGAGGCCTGCACCGAAAGTCGCCACGACGATCCAGATGAACCAATCCGCATGGACCGGCGTGAAATCCAGCTGCGATAGAAGATCCGTCATCGACACCGCCGCGATCCTCGAAACCGCAGCGCCCCCTTGCCCTCGATCCGGTTTTCCCCGGTGATCGATCCGTTTCGACCGCGCCTATCCTAAAGATCCCTGCACTGGCCCGCTTGGCAATTGTTGCGGCGGCCGCATCTTCTGTGCGGCAAAAAGCAAAGGGCGGCACCGTCCGGTACCGCCCTCGCCTGTTTCGCTCCGCCGATGCTTACTGGTTCATCGACTGGAAGAAATCGTCGTTGGTCTTGGAATGCTTCAGCTTGTCGAGCAGGAATTCCATCGCATCGGTGACGCCCATCGGCATCAGGATGCGGCGCAGCACCCACATCTTGCTGAGC